>JANQNY010000030.1 GCA_028279345.1 Geminicoccaceae bacterium | reverse complement strand
CTAGGTTCTTTTCCACTTATTACGCAAGCAGCAGCGTCATCCGCGCTTTACTAACACCGCGCCGGGGCCGACTGCTGGGGGCGGGTCACTCAAATCCCCTCTAACAGGCTGCTGAAGAACTACGCCGGCTGGCAGACGACGCCGGAAGCGTCCCCTTTGTGGAGGTGGAAGTGGATGTGGCCGACGATGCGGCCGGCGGTGCCGGGACTGAGCCAACTGCGGCCGGCGAGCGGATCACCTTCGTCGGCGCCGTCCCAGCTGAACTCGGCGACGGGCCCGCCTTGGCGGGCCTCACAGCAAACGTCGAGCCAAGCGGTGACTGTTTGTGACTGACATGCCGCTTTTCAGAGGCCTTAAGCGGTTGTGCCCTAGGCGCTCTCGTCTCACGTGCGGAACGGCCGTCGAACACGGCGGCATGCTTAAGCGTGGCTCAGGCGACCAGGCGCGCGAGGGGCGAGACGAGAGGCAATGTGCGCGTCGCGCGGCGCTCGTAGGTAGCGTTGCCGTCGATAGCGGAGCAAACGCGCTGCCGACGACATCGGTCGGGAGAAACCCGAAACGCGCGCGGAACTGCCGGGTGGGCGCATCTTGCTGGCACGACTAGGGTCCCCAGCGGCGTACAGCACTCACCGCACCTCACAATACCCCGGCAACACCAACCGCCGCCCGTCGTCAGTCTCTAGCGCCGCGTACCGCCCGCCGCTGAACCGCGGACAATCCCTAGCCACACCAGCTGCCACCGCCAGCGCCGCGAGGTCTTCGCCGTCGACGAAGCACACGCCGATCATGCGGTCATAGCTCTGCTCGCCCTTGAGCTGGCAGGAGACAGTCTCTCCGCGCACGGCGTCGACCATGAAGCGCGTCGCCTCGCGCCCGCCTGGCTCGCCTCTCTCGGGCGCTGCAAGTCCGTTCAGGCGCACGCGCGTGCCAGCGACGTCCAGCGTGTCGCCGTCGACCACGCGGGCCGTGCCGGAGACCGTAGAGGCCTGGGAGCCGCCCTGCGAGACTTGCGTGAGCTGGAGTTTCGCGCCGACATCAGGGAACCAGCCGCCAGTCTGTGCTGCGAGGAACAGGCAGCCGACGATGCCGAGCGGGACGAGAAGCCGCCACGGCGTGCGCCTGCGCCGGAATGTCGGCAGCGGCCCAGCGCTTGGGCGTCTTCGCGTCGTTCGTCGTCTGCTTCCGCGCCGGTATCTCACCACTGCCATTCCCGGCTCAGCCGGAGCCTTGTTGCGAAGTCAGGGGGGCACGGCGGCACCAACATTCGGATAACGCACCCCGTTCGAGATCTATGCCGCGGCTGTGTCGAAGTGCGCGTGAGCAACGTCGACAGAGCCATTAGCTTCGCAGCTTGCCCAACGTCGGCGGCCTCCCTTGCCGAGTCCGACGGTTTGTGACGTATGTGCTCCGCACTTGCTGATTGGTGGTTTGGTCCTCGGTTTCCAGTCGGCGCGATCAAGTCGGGGCTTTCCATGTTGGGGCGAACCGCAAGCAGATGAGCGGTAGTGCGTTCTTGCGTGCCGGTCGACGTCGGCGGACGTGCCTTGCCGGAGACGAGCGCGAGATCGTTGACCGCCTCGCGTCAGTCTTCGCGGATAGGGCCGACCGGTTTTGGGAAGAGCTGGACGGCAACTGGTGTCCTTGCGGCTGCAACAAATTCGTCGATGTCATAGCGGGACGAGCGCTATCGTTGTGTTCCGACGAAGACATTGGAGAGATGATGCGCAGTAGCCTAACGACGATAGGCGATTCGAATACGGTGAAGGGTCTGTTACCTGAGTTTTTTGCGTCCGCCCTAAGCGGCGGCTCTTTGATTGACACTTGGTTGGTGCGTCAGAAGCTCGAAGAGGCCGGGATTGACGATTGGCCCGACGGCGAGCGGGGAGCCGCTGCGGCGGCGCTCGTCCGTTGGGCCGAGCAGACTATCCGCATATTTGAGGAAGACGGCGAAGAGGCGGACGAAGACGACTTGGCCTCGCTCGCTTGGGCGCAAGCTCGCGCCCGCTAGAGCCTGCCTTCGGTGCAGAACGCGACCTCGCTAACCCGCGGTGACTGTCTGGCGTCGCCGTTATGGTTGGCTTGTCGGTGGCTTAGTTGCGCCGGTGCCGTAGCGTAACGCCAGGCCACGAGATCGGCCGATCCGTGTGAGTTTGTGGTCGGCGACGCGGCTGAGGATGTCAGTGAGTCACGCCTGTGGATCGACCCCGTTGAGCTTCGCGCTCCGCATCAAGGTGAAGCCGAGCGCGTCGAGCAGCCCGCGCTGGACGGCTCAGGACGGGTGTTGGCGCTCCTGTCTCGAACGCTTCCCGATATGCAGCCAATGACGCCACCACGGTTCCAGGGCGCGGCTCAGAGCCCGTTCTAGGGCAGCCTCAAGCGGTGTGGGCCGCTCGACGCGGACGATGAACAGCGTCGGTAGGTACACCAGGGAACCCGGCGCGCTGGCGTCATCGCGCTCCGTGCGCTCGCGATCTTCGACCTCGCGGAATGCGGTGATCGTGGCCATGGTGCCCTCGTCGTTGGCGCGAGGATATGCCGGACCGCGGGTGCGGATGAGGTGGCGGTTGGAATGGAAAGCAACAGTTGAGCGCGGGCCGTGAGCATTCGCGAAGGCCAGGCGGTTGGCCACTGGTACGCCGAAGTGTATGCGAAGACACGGAGACCTGAATCACGCCCAGACCAAAGGAATGCGGGCCATACGAGTTCGGGCGCGCTACTCCATTTCAAACATTGCAGCTAGCCTGAGAGCCGCTTCGTTGTCCTGGATTTGGGCTAGGATCTTGATTTCGCCGAAGTCGTCGTCCACAGGCTCATCGAACAGGAAGTGGCCGCTCGTATCGGATGGCGCTTCGGCGCACCTCGTGAGTTTTTGGCTGGACAGGGGCGCTATGGTCAGACGCCGCCTATCCTCGCTTACTTTGGACGTGAGGTAGAGACTTTCCATTTGAACGTCTCCGGAGCTTGTTATGATGCAGAAAGCCACTCATCGCCTTGTAAGGCGCCCAAAGATGACGGGCAGGCACGTTGCTGACTATATGGCCGGCTCGGAACGCGCGAGGCGGACGATCGTCCGAGACAGCAAGTACCGTCCCATTGCTCGTCTCATACAACATGAGCGTGCCAAGACTGCAATCTCTGCTTTTCTGCGTGATGAGCGTACTGACTGCGACATCCTGACTCAGGAAGCTGCGAAGCTTCGAAGCCAAATGACGGACACTGATTTTGAGCGCGAGGTGTTGGACAACAACGCTGACTACATTGATGCCTTTGTGGAAGCTTTTCCAAGAATTGAACTGCCTGATGCACAACGAATGGCCGTAGAGCCCGATATGCGCCTCACACTTTCGGGTGTTGAGGTTAACCCTGACATCCGATTTGCGCTCCAGCGAACGACGCGCACGAATAGGGTGCGAACTGGTTTCGTCGCTTTGCGGTACGCGAAGGGTAGGCCCCTATCGAAGGACTCGGCGTACTGGCAGTCGAGCCTGTTGTTCGGCTGCCGTGTTCGTGCAGATGATGGCAACGAGGCCGAACCCGAAGCCAAACTCTGTGTCACGATCGATGCCCTCACCGGGCTTGCCTATCCGACCGACGGAAAGGCGCTAAGTTCGTTTCGCAACATCGAAGCGGCGATGCTGTCCATCGCCGAGCGGTGGAACAGCGTTGAGCCGCCCGAAGGCGCCGTGGTTGCCTGAAACCCGACCGGCGCTCCATATTGTAGATGCCCCCTAACATCGACGTCTGGCGCGTGGCTCAGCTGCTCATCACGAACCACGGCGGCAATGCCGAAGTCAGGGCTCGGCGATCGCTGGAGCACTGCCAGCGCAACGGCGTGGTCGAAGGCGTGGCGTTCTGGCGGCGTGTGGAGGCGGCTATTGGGGAGTTGCGGAGGATGAAGCCGACGGGGCGGGTGCCTTGAGCACTTGGCGCATGGGCGCTTTGGACGGGGAGCGGACCTCCGAGCAGCGATCACCCATGTCTCTTCCGCGAAAGGGGCGGTCGCAAGCGATGCCGGGTCATCGCGAGCGATAATCTGCACTAAGCGAAACGGCGATCGTACGTGTTCCGAGATCAAGACTAGTGCGCGCTAACCATCATACTTCAAATGAAAACTCTCGCTAGATTCATGTATTCTTCGAGCGCGCCAAAAGCGACAACTGACCGCTAGAGTTTGGCTATCTTTTTGCCGCGGGTTTGGGTTTCAAGTTTCTCCTGTGCGTTCTTGCTTTCTCCAGTGCTCTTAATCGGTTTTCTCTTTCGGCATCAGTAAGGGGAAGAGTAAGCATTGGAGAATGCACTTGTTTCGGCTCTTCAAGGAGGCGAGCTAGGCTACGTTCCGCGATGCTGCGGTCTGTCTCCGGGTGAGCTTCAAATGCAGAAGATTGCAGGAGTGTTTCTAGGCTCAATATCTTTGTCTCAAGCTCAATGATTTTTTGGCTTTGATCTTCAAGCTTGTCTAACAATGCCAATGCTGGCAACCCTTGAAGAAGCCCCCTTATCTCAGCGATATCTTTGGCGTTCGCATGAGCTTTGTCGTCGAGCTTTGCCGCATGAGCCACAACATCGTCCACTCGAAGAAGTAGCGTTGCAATTTTGCTATTGAATGCAAGAAGTTCACTGAACCAAGACATCAAGCAAATTCCATATCACGAATTTTTCTTAGCTCGTTCAAGGTCTTATCTAGTTTCACCTCCATCGTTTCGATTAAGATCCTATTTGCGATTTGAAGCGCAAAGGCAATATCAATTTGCAATTCTTCAGAAGAGTATTTTTGGCTTGATGCGTTTTTCGACTTTATCGACGCAACTAAGCTCACTAGCGCAAAATAGTCAGGTCGCGATAGAGCCCTGGAGTCCGCTTCAAGAAAATTGAGAAATGCGGAAATACCTATGATTGCAGTTGAAATATCAAAGGGCTCTTTTATTTTCAATTCTTTAGTCATCTTTCTGTCCTGCTAAACCAAGTCATGCCAAGAGGGTTGTGCCCTGCCACGTGGTGTAGGAACTCCGGTCCTCGGTGACGCCTGAGTGTTCGTCAGCCGGCTACGGCGGCGAGCTGACGGGGTTGAGTATCGTTGAGCTTGGCGAGGCATTCCAGGCTGAAGTAGCGACGGTCACGGCCCACTCGTCGGACTGCTCGAGCATGATGGCGCCGACGAGGCGGACGATGGCGGAGTCGTTGGGAAAGATGCCGACGACGTCGTTGCGGCGCTTGATCTTCTTGTTCAGCCGCTCGAGGGGGAGGGGTGGTGGTCGAGGCTATCTGGGCCTCATGATCCTCGGGGTAGTCGAGACAGGTGAGGACGTCCTCGCGGGCGGCATCCATGAGCTAGCCGAGCTTCGCGTGCTGGTCGCGGAGCGCGTCGGCGACCTTATCCCACTGGGCGTACGCCTCGGCGTTGGTCTCCTGCGCGGAGATCGTTCGGATCATCGCGGCAACGGCGGCGCGCTGCTTGAGTGCCGTATAGGCCAGCATATTGCTGGTCAAATGAACGCGGCAGGGCTGCAGCCCGGCGTTGAAGACGCGACGCGTACTGTGTCGGCGCGATGTTGTAGCGCGGTTCCAGGTTCGGCCGCTGGCTACCGAGGTCGAGGGCGAACGTGCGTTCGAGCGTTTCCACGGGGGCGTAGTGGAGATAGCGACCGCACATGGTTGGATCGTTCTCCCGGGCATCCGGGACCGTAGTACGTTCGGACAAGCCAACGACACGATATCAACTCTCGTGGGTGCCCCGTGGGTGCCCGTTTCAGCAGGGCTAGGCCGTCGTGCTGGGTAAGCAGTTGATCTGGTTGGTGGAGCGGATGGGGCTCGAACCCACGACCTCCAGAATGCAAATCTGGCGCTCTCCCAGCTGAGCTACCGCCCCGGCAGAGGGGTCTCCATAGGCGGGCTGGACGCGGACGTCAAAGGCCGCGCGTCGAGGGGTGTTTCGCGCAAAGCGCGAACTATGCGGCGGCCGAGCCCGATGCCGCCATAGACGAGGCCGGTGTAGAGCTGCACGAGATCGGCGCCGGCGGCGAGCTTGCTTCTGACATCCGCTGCCGTACGCACCCCACCGACGCCGATCAGTGCCTTCTCGGGACCCAGCGCAGCGCGGATGCGGGTGAGGGCGGCTGTCGTCAGCTCGAACAGGTGGGGCCCGCTCAGGCCGCCTGGCTCGGCTGCGGCGCGGCCGCGAAGGCCGGGTGGGCGGGCTATCGTGGAGTTCGCGTACATCAGTCCGTCGACGTCCGTACCGGCCACGAGCTCGACGGTCGCCATGAGCGCCCGCTCGTCGAGGTCGGGGGCGAGCTTGACCAGGATGGGGACAGGACACGCCGCTGCCCGCGCGTCGAGTACCGCGGCGAGCAGCTGCCTGAGCTTACTGTCGTGCTGTAAATCGCGCAGCCCCGGTGTGTTTGGCGAGGAGATGTTGACCGTGAGATAATCGGCGAGCGGCGCGAACACCCGCACCCCCTCGGCGAAGTCGGCCGCCGGGTCCGCAGCGTCCTTGTTGGAGCCGATATTGACGCCGACGATGCCTAGGCCCGGCGTTCGCGCTTCGAGGCGGCGGCGCACCACGTCGTGGCCCGGATTGTTGAAGCCGAGACGGTTGATCAGCGCGCGTTCGCCGTGGAGCCGAAAGAGCCGCGGCCGGGGGTTCCCTGCCTGCGGGCGCGGCGTCACCGTGCCCACCTCGACGAAGCCGAAGCCCCAGGCGAGCGCCTTCTCGAACACCTCAGCACCCTTGTCGAAACCAGCGGCGATGCCGAGCGGGTTGGCGAAGTGGAGCCCCAGGAGATCCCGCGCCAGCTCGGGCGTGGGGACGCGTCCCGGAGCGGGCAGGGCGGTGAGCAGACGCAGCGCCGCCCCATGCGAGGTCTCCGGCGGCAGCAGCCGGAGCAAAGCGGTGCCCGCTCGGTCGAGGGCTAGACGGTCGATGAGGAGGTCGGACGCAGGCATCAGTCGCTCTCTGTCGGGCGCGCCACGCCCCAGGTCAAGCCATGGCCCCTGGTGGCCGCCCTTAGGTCGTGCTGTGCCACGCCGATCACCCGGCTAGCCTCCATCGCGATTTGAGCGCGCAATCTATTGGGGAGATTGAGCATGGCCCGGGCGCTGCCGGCTGGGCTCGCCGCCGCCAGGGCGCGGACGGTGGCATTTCAAGGTGTCGAGGTACGGCCGGTCGAGGTGCAGGTGCAGCTCTCGGCGGGACTGCCGGCGTTCGCCGTCGTCGGGCTCGCCGACAAGGCGGTGACGGAAAGCCGGGAGCGCGTCCGCGCGGCGATCGCCGCGCTCGGGCTGGCGCTGCCACCCAAACGCATCGCGGTCAACCTGGCGCCCGCCGACCTGCAGAAGGAAGGCAGCCACTACGACCTGCCGATCGCGCTCGCCGTGCTCGAAGCGATCGGCGTCGTGCCCAAGGACGCCTTTCGCGGTTGCCTGGTTCTAGGCGAGCTGGCGCTCGATGGTCGGCTGCGCCCGGTGCCGGGCGTGCTGCCAGCGGCGGTCGCCGCGGCGGCGGACGGGCTCGGTCTCGTCTGCCCGCAGGCCTCGGGCGGTGAGGCGGCGTGGCTGGGTGCGGAGCTGGCGATCGTGGCGGCACCCGATCTGCCGGCGCTGGTCGCGCATGCGCAAGGGCATCAGCTCTTGCCGCAGCCGGAACCGGCGGTCGCCGAGCGGACGGCCCGCTACCCGGACCTCAGGGACGTCAAGGGCCAGGAAAGCGCCAAGCGGGCCCTGGAGATCGCCGCTGCCGGCGCCCACAATGTCTTGATGATCGGCCCGCCCGGTGCGGGCAAGTCGATGCTGGCCGAACGGATGGCGGGGCTCCTGCCGCCCTTGGACGCTCACGAGATCCTCGAAGTCAGCATGATCAAGAGCGTCGCCGGCCGGCTTAAGGACGGCGCGCTCTCGCCCGAGCGGCCGTTTCGCAGCCCACATCACGGGGCATCGAGCGCGGCGATCATCGGCGGCGGGCCGCAGGCGCGACCGGGCGAGGTGTCGCTAGCGCACAAGGGCGTGCTCTTTCTCGACGAACTGCCCGAGTTCAACCGCCAGGTGCTCGAAGCGCTGCGCCAGCCGCTCGAGGCTGGCGAGGTGACGGTCGCCCGCGCCCAAGTGCACGCCACCTATCCCGCACGTTTCCAGCTCGTCGCCGCGATGAACCCCTGCCGCTGCGGCCATCTCGACGATCCGCGGCTCGCATGCGCGCAGGCGCCCAAATGCGGCTCGACCTACCAGGCGCGGCTGTCCGGGCCGCTCGTCGACCGGATCGACCTCACCATCGACGTGCCGGCCGTGATGCCGGGTGACCTGGCCCTGGCACCGCCTGCCGAGGGCTCGGCCGAGGTGCGCGCGCGGGTCGAAGTTGCACGTGCAAGGCAGGCCGAGCGGCTCGGCCAGCTCGGCGCACCGCACCTCAAGACCAACGCCGAGGTCGATGGCGAGCTGCTGGACGCCGTTGGCCGCCGCTCCGCCGATGCCGAAGCGCTCCTCCAGAACGCCGCCCAGCGCCTGCACCTCTCCGCGCGCGGCTATCACCGGGTCCTCAAGGTGGCGCGCACGATCGCCGATCTCGAGGGGACAGGCGAACTCGGTCGGCCCCACATTGCCGAGGCCCTGAGCTACCGGCGGCGCGTCGTCAGGTAGGCGAGGCGTCCCCAGTTTCGCTCGTTGCTCCCTTGCGACGACGTCGACAGACGCTCCGAAGCATCGTAGCGGGTTCTTCGCGTGTGGGTTGATGCACGAGATAGAGGGCGATGCCGCTACGGAGGGTTGAAGAGATGTGGGCAAGAGGCGTCGGGCGGACGCTGGCGTTGCTTGCGGGACTGATGACGTCGGGGGCTGGCGCCTGCGCCGACGAGGGGCGGGTCGGGGACGTGACGCTGCTTGGCCTCGCGCGCGACGTGACCTGGTCGCACACGGCACCCGGCTACGACTACACGCTCGCCTGCGGCCTCCCGGCGGGTGGCTCCTTGGCCGTGCACGATGCCCCGGACGCTGCGGCGCCGGTCACGGCCGCGTTGGAGCCCATGATCACCGTCGAGGTCGACACGAGCGAGCGCCGGGACGGCTGGATCCGCGTCGTCGCCGCAGACCGGAGCTTCACGCCGGACGGCAAGCGCAGCGCGTATACGAGCCTCCTCGTCGAGGGCTGGACCCGCGACGACCACCTTTGCGCTTATCAGGAGAACTAGCACGTCATTGCAGTTAGAGGGCGCTTGCTAGCTTGTTTCTCATCGGGTCAAATTCACACATGCTGAATCTGGCATCGTGGTGAAATGATCTACAAACATGATTGGCCGTGTTTTGCGCGTATTGCAGTAACTGTGCTATTTTCTGTGTCCCAGTAAATTCCCCAATTAAGTTGGCATGGAAACATCGATTTGTAAAACCATGCGGCTTCCCGCTCCGTGTTGGTCTCAAATCCTTCCGCCTCTAGTCCGGCCACGAGCTCCTCTTGATCGATTGGAACGGGAAACCGTGCGTTGACGCGGCGCTCAAGCTCGGCGCTTGCTTCCGGAAATCCTCTGGGCAGATCCCGGCCCAACTCCGGTGGCCGCGGCAAGGGCGGCCACAAGAGGAGAAATCCACCTATCAGCACGCAGCAGCCGATGAGCAATGGGATCAAGCAGCCTGGTTTCCGTATCATGGCGCGAAAGGCTGTCCAGCAAGAAATTGAGTGTAGCTGATTCATTAGCCGGTCGAGTGATAAGGTTAAAGAGGTTTAGAAGCAAAGATGATAAACAACAGCTGAAACTGCACCATGATACGGATTCAGCATCGACAGTCATAATTATCTTTGGGTGGCTCTTTCAAGCGCCGCGCGCCAATACCACCAACCGGAACGCTGATGTAACGGGCGGCAGCTCAGCTCGCGATTAGCACGCTCGTTGGCAGGAGAGTAGTGTGCGTCGCTCAGAGTTGACCCACTCGTCGGCCGTCGGAGGTTGCGCTGGATAACGCGTGGCTCAGTTATGACGCGGCCACCTGCACCGGCTCGGCCGCCGTCTCCTCGATCCGTCCCGCGAGTCCCTTGGGCAGCGGGCCGCCGGTGGCCCAGTCGATGAGTTCGACCGTGTGGACCACGGGCGCTTCGCTGTGCGGGCCGAGCTGGGTCATGCAGCCGACATTGCCGGTAGCGATGATCGCGGGCTGGGTCTTGGCGATATTGGCGAGCTTGCGCGTCCGCAGCTGATTGGCGATCTTGGGTTGCAGCACGTTGTAGACGCCGGCCGAGCCGCAGCAGAGATGGCCTTCGGGGACGCCCTTCACCTTGAAGCCGGCCTCGGTCAGGAGACGCTGGGGCTGGGTCTTGAGCTGCTGGCCATGCTGCATCGAGCAGGCGCTATGATAGGCGACGGTGTGTCCGGTGCGCCGCGTGGGCGGCATCACGCCGATTTCGAGGAGATACTCCGTCACGTCGCGGGTGAGTGCGCTGATGGCTTCGGCCTTGTCCTTGAGCTTGGCGTCCTCGCGGAAGACGAACGCGTAGTCCTTGACGGTTGTGCCGCAGCCTGACGCATTGATGACGATGGCGTCGAGCCCGGGACCGCCGCCGGCTTCGGTTTCCTTCCACCAGGCCTCGATATTGGCGGCTGCCTTGGCGTGGCTGTCCTCGAGCTTGCCCAGATGGTGCGGCAGCGACCCGCAACAGCCCATGCCGTCAGCGACGACGACCTCGACGCCGTGGCGCGTGAGAAGGCGGACGGTAGCCTCGTTGATGTTGGTATCGAGCACCCGCTGCGCGCAGCCCGTGAGGATCGCCACGCGCGCGCGGCGCGGTCCCTCCGCCGGGATCACCTGTGGCCGGTCGACCGGTGACGGCTTGGGGAGCGATTTGGGCGCCAACTCCAGCATGGCGCGCATCCGCCCGCGCATAAGGCCCTTGAGCGGCTGCGCCAGCTGGGCGCTGCGCAAGGACCAGCGGAACAGCGTTGGCCGCGGGATCAGTTCGCAGAGCAGCCAGCGGAGCGCCCGATCGTGCCAGGGCCGCGTGTACGTGGCTTCGATATAGCCCCGGGCGTGGTCGACAAGATGCGCGTAGTGCACGCCGGACGGGCAGGTGGTCATGCAGGACATGCAGGAAAGGCAGCGGTCGAGGTGCTTGACCACCCGCGCGGTCGCGGGCTTGCCGTTCTCCAGCATGTCCTTGATGAGGTAAATGCGGCCCCGCGGGCTGTCGAGCTCGTCGCCCAGGAGCACGAAGGTCGGGCAGGTGGCGGTGCAGAACCCGCAATGCACGCAGGTGCGGAGGATCTTGTTGGACTCGCGCAGGTCCGGGTCCTGGAGCTGCTCGTCCGTGAAGTTCGTTTGCAAGGTTGCTTGCCCCCCGTGCCGTTCGTTTCCACTTAGAACAGCGACGCGGCAGGGCCAAGGCGGGCGCGGCTAGGCCGTCGGTCGGACGCGGAAGCCTGCTTCCGTCGGCGGGTCTGCCGGTCGCGCGTTCACGCGGATGACATGGGCGAGCGGCGGGCCGTCATGGCAGGCTTCGACCAAGGCTTGGAGCTCGCGCTCTCGGCCGTGAATGAGCGCTTCGACGCTGCCGTCACGGCGGTTGCGAACCCAGCCGTCCAGGCCGGCTGCGACGGCGCGTCGCTCGAGCCACATGCGGTAGCCGACGCCCTGAACGCGTCCCTCGATCGTCACCAACCGCGTGCTCCGCTCGACCATGGTCGGGAGCTTAGACAAAAAGCCCGCCGGCAGGGAGGCTCGCCGGCGGGCCCAATGAGGAGCCGCAATGCTCCTGCTGGGTGGCACCCTTCTCAGGGTCGTTCATATCCTCGCCAGAACTGTGCCAAGCCAGGAAACCAGCGAATGCACACCCACCCGCGCGTCGCCGGCCGCGATCATGTGCTGAACTTTTGAGCGATGCTTGAGTGATCTGCGCAGAATAGCGTCAACATGTGCGCTTTCTGGTCACCGTGAATCCACGCGCGCCGTGGGCCAACCGCTTGGGTCGTCGACATAGAGCTGGATCGCGTCGACCATGTCTCGAGGCAAGCGTTCCTGGCTGCGCGCTTCGATCAGCAGGTCGCGCCAGGTCGCTAGCGCATGGAGGGTCACGCCCGCGTCGTCGAGCGCTCGACGGCTCTCCGGGTAGAGGTCGAAGGCGAAGGCGACCAGCGCGTGCTCGACGACCGCGCCCGCTTCGCGGAGCGCGTCGGCGAAGGCGAGCTTGCTCGTGGCATCGGTGGCCACATCGTCGACGAGCAAGACTCGGCTCCCCTCGTGGAGCCTTCCTTCGATGCGCGCATTGCGCCCAAAGCCCTTGGGCGCCTTCCGGACATAGAGCATCGGCAGCATGAGCCGGTCGGCGAGCCATGCGGCGTACGGGATGCCGGCCGTCTCGGCGCCCGCGACTGCGTCGAACGCTTCCATGCCGACCCGATCGGCGAGCAGGCCGGTCGCCAGATCCATGAGCCGGCGCCGGGCGCGCGGCATGCCGATGAGCCTCCGGCCATCCACATAGGCGGGGCTCTCTCGGCCGGCGCCGAGCACGAAGGGCACGTGCGGTCTGAAGCGCACCGCTTCGGCTTCGAGCAACAGACGGGCGGCGCGTTGGGCGGTGGTGGTCATCGTTCGACAGTGCCGGCGACGCGGATGATGCAGCCATGCTAGGCCGCCATTGACGGCGATGCCAGATGCCTGGGCGCGATGCGCGCGGCGTCGTCGGTGGGAAAAGGTGATGCCGCGCACGATAGAGTTGCCGAAGCCCGACGACTTCCACCTGCATCTGCGTGACGGGCCGATGCTTGAGGCGGTGCTGCCCTACACGGTCGAGCGGTTCGCCCGGGCGCTGGTCATGCCCAACCTCGTGCCGCCGGTGGTGACGACGGCCGACGCCATCGCCTATCGCGCACGCATCCTCGAGGCATTGCCCCCGGGCGCGCCGTTCGAGCCACTGATGACGCTCTATCTGACCGACACCACGGATCTCGACGACCTCGCCGACGGCCACAGCCGCGGCGTCGTGATCGCGGCCAAGCTCTACCCGGCCCACGCCACCACCAACGCGGCGCACGGCGTCGGCGACATCCGCCGTGTCGCTGCCGTGCTCGAGCGGATGCAGCGGCTCGACATGGTGCTCTGCATTCATGGCGAGGTGACGCGGTCTGAGGTGGACATCTTCGACCGCGAGGCGGTCTTCGTCGACGAGGTCCTGATCCCGCTGCGCCGTGACTTCCCCGAGTTGCGCATCGTCCTCGAGCACATCACGAGCGCGCACGCGGCAGCCTTCGTCGAAGCCGCGGACGCACGGCTGGCGGCGACGGTGACGCCCCAGCATCTGCTGCTCGACCGCAACGCCATGCTGGTGGGGGGCATCCGTCCGCACCTCTACTGCCTGCCGGTCCTCAAGGCGCGCGCCGATCGCGAGGCGCTCAGGCGGCTCGTCGCAACCGGCACCCCCAAGGTATTCCTCGGCACCGACAGCGCCCCGCATCCGCGCCACGCCAAGGAAAGCGCGTGCGGCTGCGCGGGTGTCTTCTCCGCACCATTGGCGCTCGAGGCCTATGCCCAGGCCTTCGACGAGATCGGTTGTCTAGGGCATTTGACGGACTTCGCCGCCAACCACGGCCGCCGCTTCTACAGGCTCCCCCCGAACGAGGGCACCTTGACCCTCCACGAGGAGGCATGGGAGCCACCCGAGCTGATCCCGGTAGGCGGAGACAGCGAAGGCGTGCGCCCGTTCTTCGCCGGCGAGCGGGTGCGTTGGCGGCTCGGCTGAGCCCTGCAGCACCGCTGCACGACCGCCTCGACACCTTCGCCTTCGCGGTGCTGACGGTGTTGTGCCTTTGCTGGGGGCTCAATCAGGTGGCGATCAAGGTCGCCAATGCGGGCATTCCGCCGGTCTTCCAGGCGCTGTTGCGCTCGGCGCTCGCCTGCGTCCTCATCGCCGCCTGGGCGCGTTGGCGTGGCATTCGGCTGTTCGTCCGCGACGACACGCTCGCACCCGGCGTCCTCTGCGGCGTGCTCTTCGGGGCGGAATTCGTCGCGCTCTATCTGGGCCTCGATCAGACCACGGCTTCGCGCGGCGTCGTCTTCCTCTATGCGATGCCCTTCTTCGTCGCGCTCGGGGCGGCAATCTGGTTGCCGTACGAGCGGTTAACACCAACGCAGGCCGTGGGTCTCGTCTTGGCATTCGGCGGTGTCGTCCTGGGCCTGCACGACGGCGTCGACGCCGCGCCCGGCGCCCTTCTCGGTGACCTCTTGTGCCTTCTCGCGGCGCTGCTCTGGGCGCTCACCACGCTGGTGATCAAGACGACGGCGCTGGTGCGCGCGCCGGCCGAACGCGTGCTCTTCCAACAGCTCTTCTTCTCGCTGCCGATCCTCGCCGTCGCGGCACTGCTGTTCGGCCCGGTCCGGATCGTCGATCCCGCACCCCTCGTCCTGCTGGCGCTCGCCTATCAGGTCGTGATCGTCGTCGCCATCACATACCTCACCTGGTTTTGGCTCATTCGTCTTTACCCGGCCTCGCAGATGGCGAGCTTCACCTTCCTCACGCCGCTCTTCGGCGTCGCCGCCGGCGGCCTCTTGCTCGCCGAGCCCATCACGCCGGCGCTGCTGGTCGCTCTGGCACTGGTCGCCGTGGGCATTTGGCTCGTGAACCGCCGCCGCGATTGAGCGCGCGGCTGCTTGTTTTCTTGTGAAATTATGATATGCATGCAGTATGCATATAAATCTTCTTGCTAGCAAGCTGCAGGCACTCTCGGTCGCAGTCGCCGATCTGGCCGATGCGACCAGCACGGGCTCGCGCTCGCGTGACGCGGCGCTGCTCTCGCTGTTGCACCGCCGGGACATCACCGTCACAGGCCTCGCCGCCGTTCTCGGCTTGTCGCAGCCGGCCACTACGCGGCTGGTGGCTGCGCTCGAACGGGAGGGCTTGGTCCACCGCGTGGCGCCGGCACGACGCGAGCGCCTGCTCCGGCTCACTCGGGCGGGGACGCGCGCCGCAGGCGTGACCCAAGACCGTCGGCTCAGCGCGGTGGCGCGCCAGCTCGGCTGTCTGAGCGACGAGCAGCGCACGGCACTCGACGACCTCGTCTCCCGGGTGCTGGCAAGCGCGGCCGACAGCGCGGCCGAGGGCCGCCGTCTCTGCCGGCTCTGCGACCACGAGATTTGCAGCGGCGACGACTGTCCCGTCGGCTCGGCGGTGCGGTCCCGAGAAGGGGAGAAAGATCGATGATCCTTGAGCACCGCGGGGTGGCACCCACGATCGACTCATCCGCGCGGATAGCGCCGACAGCCGTTGTCTGCGGTGATGTCACCATCGAGGCTGGCTGCTCGATCGGCTTCGGCACCGTGCTCACGGCGGAAAGCGGCTCGATCGTGGTGGGCCGCAACGTCGTCATCATGGACACGGCGGTCGTTCGCGGCGTGCGCGACCACCCCGTTCGGATTGGCGAAAACGTCCTCATTGGTCCCAGGGCCTATCTGAGCGGCTGCCTGGTCGCCGCCGACGCGTTCCTCGCGACCGGTGCCACCGTGTTCAACGGGGCGGAGATCGGTGCCGGTGCCGAGGTGCGCATCAACGGCGTCGTCCACTTGAAGACGCGGCTCCCCGCGCGCACCAGCGTGCCCATCGGCTGGATCGCGGTAGGTGATCCGGCAGCGATCCTGCCGCCCGGTGCGCACGACGAGATCTGGGCGCGCCAGGAGCCGTTGAACTTTCCGAAGGTGGTCTTCGGCGTCGACCGGCCGGCGGACGGGCGGAGCATCATGCCCCACGTGATGCCGCGCTACGCGGCGGCGCTCGCCAAGTGGCACGAGAGCGACCGGCCGCGCGGCTAGTGTCATGACGCATAGGTAGTGCAGCGCGTCTTGCGCTGGTGCAGCGTCGCCTCCGGACCGACGGCTGACGCACGAACCGCGAGCCCATGCGTCTGTTGCACGTAGTGGAGCTGCAGCGCCACCGACCGAGCGCTGCGGCATGAGTCGCCCCGAGTAGCCGCGCCACTGCTGGCAGCGCGTCGCTTCGGCGCCAAGACTGAGGTTGCAGGGCTGAAACGCAGCGAATACACGAGAGACGAGGTGCAGTTCAGCGAACGTATGTGGGGAGTGCGGGATATGGTCATTTGGGGTCGCAATAAAGCGCACGATGCGATGACCAGCTTAGATGCTGGGACCGTGACACGTGCACCGTTCTTGGCGTGGTCCGGGTTCCTCCGAATGCTGCCGGTGGTCGCATGCTTCATGCTGCTGGCTTGCGCTGGTGCAAATGTCAGCGATGCGGATCTGATCGCGGATCCCACGCCCGCGGATGAGGATAACGAACTCGGAACGGAATCGGTGATGGAGGAGAATGAAGCTCGGGATGAGTTCAACGGCCAACACGGGCACGGCGGTGGCGGCCACGAGCGCTAGGGTTTGCGCCACGGGGTAGCGCTTGCCAGTGGGCACATGAGCGACGGGCCGAAAGGCTAGCGTGCTGACGCACCTGATGCTGCAGCGCGCTTTGCATTGATTCATCGCCGCCTGTCGTCACGGGGCAATCGACCGAGCGTCGAGATTTTCGGCGAGATGATCGAGCGACGTGGTGCCAGGGATGGGCAGGACGTTCGGAGCGCGCCGCAGGAGCGCCACGAGCGCCCGTTGCGACGGCGTCGCGCCGTGGGCGTCCGCATCGCCCGCCGCCAGCGGTGCGCCATGCTCAAGTGGTTTGGCGGCCAGCGGCCCCCAGGGGACGAAGGCAATCCCGTGTGCGACGGCGTGTTCGAGAACGGCATCGTCGCCGCCTTCCGCGGGATTGTAGCGGTTCTGCACGGCGTCGATGGCGACCACGGCCTGCGCCCGCTTCAACTGGTCGAGCGTCACGTTGGAGACGCCGATGCGCGCGATCTTTCCGGCCGCCTTTGCATCAACGAGCGCGCCGACGCTGTCTTCGATGGGGACGGCGGGATCGGGACGATGCAGATAGTAGAGGTCGATCGTCTCCACACGGAGCGCCGCTAGGCTCTCCTCCACGTGGCGCTCCAGCGCCGCTGGGCGGCCGTCCGGGTGGATAAACTCCGCACCGCGCCCGAGCTTCTCGATTCCGCCCTTGCTGGCCAGAAATGGTCGTTCCGAGGCGGGCATGGCGGCAAACGCTTCGCCGATCAGTCGCTCGTTGTCGTGGGGGCCGTAGGCGCGCGCGGTGTCGATGTGACCGGCGCCGAGGGCGTGGGCCTTCCGCAGCAAGGTGAGGCCACCTTTCCAGTCCTCGTATGGACCGTAGTTGCCAGGCTGGCCGGTCAGCCGCATCGCCCCAAAGCCGAGCCGAGTGATTTGGCGGCCGTCGGCGAATGTGAAGGTTGGTGAAGGGGCCATCAGTGTCTCCTTTGCGTTCACGGCGCGAAGGTGCCCCTCAGGACATCATTGCAGTAGACGGTTTGTTCGAGTTTCTATTATCCGCCTAGCGGATGAGCAAAAGCCTCGACCGGCTCACATTGCTGGCCACCTTCGCCCGGATCGCCGAGCGCGGCTCGATCAGCGGCGCCGCGAACGATCTTGGGATGGCCCAGGCCTCCGCCAGCCGTCAGCTTGCGGCACTCGAGCAGCAGCTCGGCGTGCAGCTCATCCAGCGGACGACCCACAGCCTAGCGCTCACCGAGGCCGGCGCGGCGGCACTCGTCGAAGCGCGTGCGCTATTGGACGGCTGGGATGCACTCGTCGAGCGCTTCATCGAGGACGAACGTGAACTCTCGGGCGGCCTCAAGATCGTGGTGCCCGTCGCGCTCGGGCAGCTCTACCTGGCGGATGCGGTTTTGCGCTTTCAGGCGGCGCATCCCAAAGTGTCGATCACCTGGCTTCTGGACGACGCGCCCATCCGGTTCGCCGAGATCGGCTGCGATCTGTGGATCAAGGCCGGCAAGCCCGATGACGACACGCTCGTCGTCCACGAGATCGGGCGTGTCGAGCGGCTGGTAGTCGCCGCGCCCAAGCTCACCGACGGGTTGCAGATCTCGCATCCGTCGAAGCTGAGTGCGCTGCCGTGCGCAGCTCTAGGACCCTTTGAAGGTGCGGCGATCTCGCTCTCAGGACCCAAGGGAACTCGGGCGCTCATCGAAGCGCAAGTCGCGGTGGGCACCAACAACATCTTCTCGGCTTACCAAGCGGCGATTATGGGCATCGGCTACGCGGTCATGCCGCGATGGTTCGTCGAGAGCGATCTGGCGTCCGGCCGACTCGTTGATGTCTTGCCCGCGTGGCGGGCAGCCACCCTGACGATCACCGCCTCGTTTCTGCCGGCGGCGAGACAGAAGCGGCGTTTGCGGGCCCTCCTCGACCACATGAAGCACGCCATCGTTCAGATCCCCGGCATTCAGGCGACGACCGATCCGAGAACCTGATCGGGCTTTCAACTTTGCGCTGCGGAACTACCACCGCCGTGGGCCTGGAGCCCTCGAGGCGTGCCGCCTCAGCGCTGCTCGATGCGGCCGCTGCCGCCGAGGGGATAGCGGTCGGCTGGGATGCGGCCGCCCAAGTCCTCCTCGATGAACCGTGAGAGCGCCTGCTGCTGGCTGCTCGTGCCGCGCGCGAAGGTGCGCTCGGCGAAGGTGTCGAAGCCGTCACCGCCCTTAGCGAGAAAGTCGACCGTCGCGACGTCGACGACCGCATCGCCCACGACCTGGCCGTTCTGGACGACGGTGGTTCCATCATCGAGGGTCACCTCCAGCACGCGCTCGCCCGCGGGGAAGGTCGGGTCGAAAGCGAAGCTGAGGCCGGAGACTTGAAGGAATTGGCCCTTGGCGTTCTCCACCTCCGACACCGCATGCTCGAGCGTTGCCTTGAGGGCCGCCGCGTCCATGTCTTCGATGAGTGCTGTGAAGTTCGGGAAGGGCACCGCCTCAAACGCATTGAGCGCAGTGAAGGTGCCGGGGGCATCGGCGCTCGCGTCCTCGAGCATGACGTTGTTGTTGCGGATACCGCCACCGTTCTGGAACGCCACCAGCGGGTTGTCGATCTGCTCGGCGAACGTGCGGGTGGCATCGGCGGCCAAGGCGTCGGCTACGAGCGAGCCGAGATTTGTCTCGCGGCCGCGCACGTCGCCGCGCACGCCGTTGAGCGGCACCTCGCTGACGCCCACCTCTTGCGCGGCGAAGGCGTCATAGGCCGCCTGCACGTCGGCGGTGAGCGCCGCAGCGTCCTCTGCCGTGCCGAAGCGGTCGGGGTCGGCGACCAGCGTGCCGCCCGTGGCCGCCAGCACCTCGCCTGCATCGTCGAAACGTACCGTCAGCATGCCCACATAGCGGTACTCGCCCGGCGTCGTGACGACGACCACTGGCCTTCCGGCGCCGTCGAAGGCGAGCTGAGGGTAGTCGCCGAAGCGCTCTTGGCCGAAGACGTCTTCACCCTCCGCGTCGACCTTGCTCGCGTGGGTCAACAGCTCGTCGCCGCCGCCGGCGATGTAGACATCGACGCCGGTGAGTTGGGGTATGATCGTCTCGATATCCGTGCGGATCGACTGTGCGTGGCTGATGACCACGATATGGTTGATGCCGGCACCGACGAGTTCGTCGATAGCGGCCTGCATCGAGGCGACCAGCGGCTCGACGCGCGTGCCGTCGCCCGGGCTAGAGATACGTGCGAGTTCCTCCGTGATACCGCCGACGACCCCGACCTCGACGCCGTTCTTGTCGACGACGGTGCTGGCCAGCAGCTGGCCGGACGCGACGGCGGGTGCCATGGGGCTCGCCTCGTCGAAGCGCAGATTGGCGGCGAGATAGGGAACCGGCACCCCCTCGGCGTCGACCACCTGCGGCATGAACTCGGCGAGCAGCTCCGGGCCGAAGTCGAAGTCGTGATTGCCGAGCGCGATCGCGTCGTAGCCGATGAGGTCGAGTGCTTCGACATCGAAGAAGCGGCGCTCGCCCGGATCACCGGAGGCGATGCTCGCCTCGAAGACGGGCCCGGCGAGGAAGTTGTCGCCGGAGGACAAGGTGATGACGGCTTCCGACTGCTCCGCGGCTACGGCCCGAGCGGTTCGGAGGGTCGCGACGAATGCCTCCAAGCTACCGCGTCCCTCGGCGCCTTCGGGCGCCAAGAGCCTACTTTCACCGTCGTTGTTGTGGAGGAAGGTGACCGTCGTGGCAAAGCCCGGCAGGGCAAGCAGAGCAAGCGGGCAGGCCAGCATCCAGGCCGAGAAACGAGGCATGATCGCGTCTCCCATCCGCGTCGGGTTGCGCTCTCATACCCTCAGGGCGACGCCGGCGCCACCGCCTCAGCGTGCGCGCCGTGCTGCCAGGATCGAGGCGACGAGCCGGTCATCGACCGGTGCCGGTTCAGCGGCGTCTTGCTCGGCGAACAGGCGCTGACCAAGGGCCACCGTGCGGCAGTAGTCGGCGAAGCTCACCTGACAGGGCGGGCACATGCGCATGTGCCTCTCGAACGCTTCCCGGGCCGAGCTATCGAGCTCTCCCTCGTGATAGGCGAGGACGAAGCTCTCGAATTGGGCGCAGGTGAGCATGCCCGGCGCGTGCCGCATCATCAGGGCCTTCGTCCGGCGCTTCAGAACCCGCCAAGGCGACATCTAGAGCGCTCCTTCGACGAACAGTGGTTCCAACAGCTTCTTCAGAGCTTGCCGGGCGCGGTGCAGCCGAACCTTCGCGTTGGTCTCGGTCAGCTCCAGCATTTCGGCAGCCTCCTTGATCGACAGCCCTTCGATGTCGCGCAGCATGAGGATGTTACGATACCCGAGCGGCAGCGTGTCGATGGCCGCGCGCACCTGCCGGCGGACGTCGTCGTCGGCGAGCAGCGTCTCGGCGTCGGCGGCGGTCGTCTGCGTCCGGCCCTCCAGGAACCCATCGCTGTCGAAGGTCGGTAGCAGTGGTTCGATGTCCACCTCGTCCCGTGCCCCTTTGCGACGCAGCGCCTGCAGGGCAGCGTTGACCGTGATGCGATGCAGCCAGGTCGAGAGCGTGCTGCGCCCTTCGAACCGGTCCAGCGCACGGAACGCCGCCAGAAACGCCTCTTGGACGCAGTCCTCCGCAGCGGCAACGTCGCCTAGATACCGTTTGGCGACGCTGAGTAGACGCGGTGCCTGGGTCTCGACCAGCTCGGCGAACGCTGCATCGTCGCCGGCGCGGAGACGATCGAGCAGTGACTCGTCGGAGTGTTGTTGTAACGCTTCGGTCATCGCGCCCGTCTATTGGCGGCCCACCCCTTGCGGTTGAGGCTTGGTGCCGCCTGGTCGAGAACGCGCACCGGCATACACGGAGGAGCAGTCATGTTGAAAGGCAAAGTGGCGATCGTCACGGGGTCGACCAGCGGGATCGGCCTGGGCGTCGCCGAACGGCTTGCGGCCTCGGGCGCGGACATCATGCTCAACGGCTTCGGCGATGCCGCCGAGATCGAAGAGACGCGGAAGGAGCTCGCGGAGAGCTATAGCGTGAAGGTTGGCTATTCGGGCGCGGACATGTCCAGGCCACCCGAGGTCCGCCTCATGGTCGAGGACACGACCCGCGAACTGGGCAAGGTGGATATCCTCGTCAACAATGCCGGCATCCAGTTCACGGCGCCGGTGCACGAGTTCCCGGACGAGAAGTGGGACGCCATCCTGGCGATCAACCTATCGGCCGTTTTCCACGGCATCAAGGCGGCCATCCCCCAGATGTACGAGCGCAATTGGGGTCGCATCGTCAACATCGCCTCGGCGCACGGGCTCGTCGCCAGCGCCGAGAAGGCGGCCTACGTCGCAGCAAAGCACGGCATCCTCGGGCTCACCAAGGTGGTGGCTTTGGAGAGCGCCAAGACCGGCGTGACGTCGAATGCCATCTGCCCCGGCTGGGTGCTGACACCGCTGGTTGAGGCGCAGATCCGGGACCGCGCCACCGAGAAGGGCACGAGCTTCGATGACGAGGCCCGCGACCTGTTGGCCGAGAAGCAGCCGAGCCAGAAGTTCGTCACGCCGCAGCAGCTGGGCGATCTGGCGGTGTTCCTGTGCTCGCCGGGTGCCGACGAGGTGCGCGGTCAGGCCTTTGCGATGGACGGTGGCTGGACCGCCCAGTAGCAGCCGGGCGCACGTCCTCGTGACCCGGCGTGCGTTCCGGCACTGCTAGGCCTTTCAACAATACCACGAGCTTATCGGGACAAGCGGATGGCGCATGCGCCGAAACACATCAATTTGGGCCTCCAAGGGGGCGGTGCGCACGGCGCGTTCAGCTGGGGCGTCCTGGACTGCCTGCTCGAGCATGGCGGTCTCACCTTCGACGGGATTTCGGGGGCCAGTGCGGGTTCGATGAACGCGGCGGTGCTGGCCTACGGCCTCGCCCGCGGCGGCAATCAGGGCGCGCGGGACGCCCTGAGCGAGTTCTGGACGAAGACCAGCGAAGCGGCGCGCCTGTCGCCGATCCAGCCCAGCTTGATCGACCGCTGGATCAGCGTCGGGAACATGGATTTCTCCCCGAGCTGGCTCTGGTTCGACAATCTGAGCCGCACCTTTTCTCCCTATCAGTTCAATCCCTGGAACTATAACCCGCTCGAGCGGGTCCTCACCGACGTCGTCGATTTTGACTGGCTTGCAGAGCAATGCGAGCACGATGTCGTCAAACTTTTCTTGAGCGCGACCAACGTCAAAACCGGCAAGATTAGAGTTTTTAAAGGAAAAGATATTTCAGCCAAGGCAGTCCTTGCTTCCGCTTGCTTGCCGTTTCTCTTCCACACCGTGGAGATCGACGACGAGGCGTACTGGGACGGTGGCTATATGGGCAACCCGCCAATTTACCCACTAATCTATAACACGGCAAGCAAGGACGTGCTGATCATCCAGATCAACCCGATCAATATCGAAGAGGTGCCGCGTAGTGCCCAAGAAATCTATGATCGGGTGAACGAGCTTTCGTTCAATAGTTCGCTGATGCGTGAGCTGCGCGCCATCGCCTTCGTGACGAAGCTGATCGACCAGGGCCATCTCGACGGCGACCGCTATAAGCGCCTGAACATTCACATGGTCGAGGCCGAGCAGGACCTCGCGGCTTTGAACGTGTCCTCCAAGCTCAACGCCGATCGCGCCTTTCTCGATTGGCTGTTCGATCTCGGTCGACGTCGCGCCGGCGACTGGCTGGACCGGAACTATGATCGCGTCGGCGTCGACAGCACCGTGCAGATCGAGGCTTTCCTTTGAGCGCAACGCTCACATCGGGCGCCGCCGTGGCGGGGGAACTGGCCAAGCCGTTTCAGCCATCTGCCAAGGACACGGCGTTGGCGCAGCGACTGCGCGGACTCGCCCGCTTTGGCGAGGCGGCCCGCGCCTTCGTCTGGCCACACTTCGAACTCACTTTGCGCCTGTGGATCGCTTGGGTCTTCGTGCGCCACGCTGGGGGCATGTTGCCGCCTGAGCTCGCTTGGTCGTCGGCCGTGGTGGGTGGGTTCGTGACCAACAGCGTCGTCTTGGCCGCCGCGGCGCTGCTCGCCATGGGTCTGCTGACGCGGCTCGCCGTCGTGCCACTGCTTCTCCAGGCGTTGGCGGCTGCCGCTCTTGGAGGCGGCGCAGAACCGCTCCACTGCGCTGCGTTGCTCGTCTGGTTCCTCGTGGTCGGCGCCGGCCCGTTCGCCCTCGACAGCGTGTTAGCGTCCGGTGCGGAGCGCTCCGCATTGCCACTGCACAAGGGGCTGGCGCGGCTCTATGCGGCGCTGACGCGGTTGGGGCGACCGCTTCTACTGCTCATGCTTCGTCTCGTGCTGGCTGCTGCGCTGCTCTCCGCCGCCGGGGTTGTTTGGATAGGCGGCGCTACGACGCCGCTCCTCCTTCCATGGTCGCCGACGCTGGCTCTCCCGCTCGCCTGGCTCATCGCCTGCAGCTTGGCGCTCGGTATCCTAACGGGCGTCGCCGCCTTTGGCTTCCTGCTGGCCGTGGCTGCAGCCTGGTTCGGTGGGGCGCCATCGATCGCGCTGCTCTACGGCGCGTCGCTCGCCGGGATCCTCTGCCTGCAGGGTGCCGGCCGCTGGTCCGTGGACGCGAGCCTGGAAGCGCGGTTTGAGCGACTAGTGGCGCCATCCACCTGGGACGACGAACGGCTGCCGCACGTCGTCGTGGTCGGCGCCGGATTTGGTGGACTCGCCGTGGTTGCCGGACTGCGCGACGCCCGCTGTCGCGTCACTTTGGTCGATCGCCGCAATTACCACCTCTTTCAGCCGCTGCTCTACCAGGTCGCCACTTGCGGCCTTTCCCCTGCGGACATCGCGACGCCGATCCGCGAGTTGGTGCGCGATCAGCCCAATGTCCGCGTGGTTCTCGGCCGTGTCACTGGCGTCGACGTCGACCGCCGCCAGGTGTGGTTGAGCGAGCGCTCGGTGCGCTTCGACTACCTGGTCCTCGCGACCGGCGCCCGTCACGCCTATTTCGGCAATGATCGGTTCGAGGCGTTCGCCCCGGGCCTCAAGAAGATCGACGACGCGACCGACATTCGGCGGCGGTTGCTGCTCGCGTTCGAGCGTGCCGAGCAGGCAGCGGATCCGGACGAGCGGCAAGCGCTGCTCACCTTTGTGATCGTCGGTGGCGGCCCGACCGGCGTCGAGATGGCGGGCGCCGTTGCCGAGCTTGCACAGCACGGGCTGCGCGGCGAATTCCGCCAGCTCCGCCCGGAGAACGCGCGCGTCATCCTCGTCCAGGGCGCGCCACGGCTGCTTCCCAACTTCCCGGAAGCGCTCTCGGACGCCACGCGACGCAGCCTCCAAGCGTTGGGCGTAGAAGTGCTGTGCGGCGAACGGGCGACCGACATCGACGCCGAAGGTGTGAGCCTCGGCGATCGCCGTATCAGGACGCGCACCGTGGTCTGGGCGGCCGGCGTCATGGCTTCACCGGCCGGCAAGTGGATCCGCGCCGAGCAGGATGGCGCAGGTCGGGTCCTGGTGAACCCGCAGCTCGAGGTGCCGGGACTGCCTGACGTGTTCGCGGTCGGTGATACGGCGCAGTCAAGCGCTTGGGGCGGACGGCCGGTGCCGGGCATCGCGCCTGCCGCTAAGCAGGAGGGTGCCTACATCGCGCGGCTCTTGCGCGCCCGGCTCCGCGGTGCGTCCGACCCGGCGCCCTTTTCTTACACGCACCACGGCAACCTCGCGACGATCGGTCGGGCAGCGGCTGTCGCGGATCTGGGGCGTGTTCGCCTCACCGGGCCCGTCGCCTGGTGGTTTTGGGGTGTCGTGCATGTGCTGTTTCTGGCGCAGCCGCGCCACCGCGTCGCCGTCAGTCTCGAATGGGCGTGGGCCTATCTGACGTGGCGGAAGAGCTCTCGCTTGATCACGGGCTACGATGGCTAAGTCGGAAGCAAGTCCGCCGTTGGTGGAGACCGAGCCGAAGGTGCGCACTGGCCGCTGGTTGCCGCGCAGCCTGTTTTCGCATCTCGGCATGCAGGGCGACATGCCCAGCCTGCCGAGGCGGGTGCAGCAGCTGATCGTCGATCAAGAGGCGCGCAGCGAGCGCCTCATCACCTACGTCCAGCTGACGGTCGTGCTGATCTTCGGGCTGCTTTACTTCATCGCGCCGAAGCCCGCCGACGCGGCGCTGACCATGTTCGAGCCGGTGCCGTTGATCCTCGGTCCCTATTTCCTCTTCACTCTCCTGCGCCTCTATCTCGTTCATCGCGATTTCGCGCCGGGCTGGTTTCTCGTGCTGTCGATGCTCATCGACGTCGGGATGCTCTGGACGCTCTTGTGGAGCTTCCACATCGACTATGGTCAACCGGCGGCCTTCTACCTCAAGATCCCGATGTTCGCTTACATCTTCGTCTTCATCTCGATCCGTGCCCTGCGCTTCGACCCGCGGTTCGTGCTGTCGATGGGCGCCTTCGCAGCGATCGGCTGGATCATCGTCGTCGCCTATGCGCTCGACGACGGTGGCGAGGAGGTGATCACCCGCAACTTCGTCGACTACATGACCGGGCCGTACGTGCTGATCGGCGCCGAGTTCGACAAGGTCTTCACCCTCGTCGTGGTGACGGCGGTGTTGAGCTTGGCCGTCTTCCGCGCGCGGCGCATGCTGGTGACGGCCGTGCGCGAGGAGGCGGCCGGCCGGCAGCTACGGCGGTTTCTGTCCGAGGGCGTGGCGGATGCGGTCACCGATGCCGAGATCGAGGTCGCGGCCGGTCGCGCCGAGGCGCGTGATGCCGCGATCTTGATGCTCGACGTGCGCGGGTTCACGAGCTTCGCGAGCCAGCGCACGCCCGCCGATGTTGTCAAGATGCTCACGCGCTTTCATGCCCGCGCCATTCCCCTGATCCAACGACGCGGCGGTGTCGTCGACAAGTTCATGGGCGACGGGATCATGGCCACCTTCGGCGCGGTGACGCCGTCGCCGACCGCCGCCCGCAACGGTCTCGAGGCGCTCGAAGACGTGATCGGTGAGGCGGCAGACTGGGCAGAAGCAGGTGAAGCGGGCCTCGCCGTGAACGGCTCAGTCGTCGCCGGCCCCGTCGTGTTCGCCGCACTCGGCCACGGCAACCGGCTCGAATACACGGTCATCGGCGCGGCCGCAAACCTGGCGGCCAAGCTCGAAAAGCACAACAAGCTCGAAGGCTCACGCGCGCTCACCGACGCGCCCACCTTCGAGCGCGCCCTGAGCGAGGGATTTGCGCCCGCAAGGCCCACGGAGCAACGCCCCGCGCGCGAAGTGGCGGGTGTCGACGGCACGCTCGACCTGGTCAGCATCGCCGGCTGACGGCGCCGACGGCGAATGCTGCGCTGCAATATTCATAGAGGCCACGTGCGCGTTTTTTGCAGTGCACATACTCGGGTGTTGTGTGCGCTGCAGCATTGATTAAGTTATGATGGCGCATTCGGATCAAATCGTATAAAGAACTTCGAAAGCATCAGGGAGCCAGCGGCGATGCGCCTGCTGACGGTGGCAGACATACACTTCAACCTTCGTCAACTAGCGTGGATCGAAGAGGTCGCAGAAGACTATGAGGCGGTGATCCTGGCGGGCGATCTGCTCGACCTGACGGGCCATGTGCCGATCGAGCAGCAGCGACGCACGATGCGGCAGACGCTCTGGCGACTTTCGCGTCGCGTGCCCGTCCTCGCGGTGAGCGGCAATCACGACGTCGACGGGCCCGATGGTGAAGCGTCATGGCTGGTTGCGTCCGCCGCGCCGCGGGTGTTCGTGGACGGCAGCACCGTTGCGTGGAAGCAGCTCACCGTCACGCTCTGGCCCTGGTCGGCTGAATCGGGTCACCTGCCTACGCCACGGCGGCACGCTGCGGATCAAGGACCGTGGTTCTGGGTCCACCACGAGCCTCCCGCCAGAACGCGCGTCTGCCGGTGCCCGCCGGGTCGCCCCGAGGCCGGCAGCAGCGCCTTGGTCGAGCGGATCCGCTGGCACCGTCCAACGGTGGTCTTCGCGGGCCACCTTCACGAATCGCCGTTTCTGCCGGGCGGCCGGTGGTGGGACCGGGTCGGCGACACGCTCGTCGTTAACCCTGGAAGCCTGCATGGCGACGTCCCAGCGCACGTGGTCACCGACCTCACCGAGGGGACGATCCGCTGGGTAAGCCCATTGGGCATCGACGAGATGACCCTCGACCTGCCGACGCCGCTCGCCGGGGTCGCCTGATCAGCCGCGCCCAACGAAGGGCATATTGGTCGCCATCACCGTCATGAACAGCACGTTGGCGTCCAGCGGCAGGGCCGCCATGTGCGCGACGGCCGCGCCCACATGCGCCACGTCCATGCGCGGCTCGACCCGCGTACTGCCATCGGCCTGAGGCACGCCCTCTGTCATCCGCTCGGTCATGGGCGTGGCGGCGTTGCCGATGTCGATCTGCCCGCACGCGATGCCGAAGCCGCGCCCGTCGAGGGCCAGCGACTTCGTGAGCCCGGTCATTGCGTGCTTCGTGGCGGTGTAAGGTGCGGAGAACGGGCGCGGCGTGTGCGCCGAGATGGAGCCGTTGTTGATGATCCGCCCGCCTCGTGGGTTCTGTTGCCGCATCACGCGAAACGCTTCGCGCGCGCAGTAGAACGCGCCCGAGAGGTTGACGCGCACCACGTTATCCCAGGTCGCGACGTCGAGCTCATCCACCGCAACTGGCGGCGCGCCCGCACCGGCGTTGTTGAACAGCAGATCAACGCGGCCGAACCGGTCGACTGCAGTGTCGAACAGGGCGCGCACTGCTGCGACGTCGCCGACATCGGTCGGGACGCAGAGGCTCTTGGCGCCCGAACCGAGCAGTGCTGCCGTCTCCTCGAGCGCCGCAGCGCGTCGCCCGGCGAGGACGCAGGCGAAGCCGGACGCCGCAAGGCTTTGGGCGACTGCGCGCCCTATCCCCGTCCCCGCACCCGTGATCACCACCACCCGTGGCGCTTCTGCCATTGCCCGCCTCCCGAACGCTCGACACGTTTTTGACGATCCGCGAGCGCATCGCGGCTGGCAAGCCCACTTCGCCGAGGCCATGATGCGACCATCGCGTTTGTCGCAACGATAGCGGTCGAGGCTGTGCGCCGCCGGCCCGTGGAGGACGAGGATGGCCGGGTCTGCACCAATCATTCAGGGCATCCGACCCAATGGCGAGCTCTATCCGGTCGAGAAGCTGGAGGCGCACCGGACGGGTGCGCGCCACGTCGCTGTCTCGGCCTTTCTCTTCGCCGATGATCAGCTGCTGCTGCAACGCCGCGCGCTGGGCAAGTACCACAGTGGCGGCCAGTGGGCGAACACCTGCTGCAGCCATCCGGCGTGGGGCGAGAGCGCCGTTGCCTGCGTCCACCGGCGCGTGCGTGAGGAGCTAGGGCTCGACGTCACCTTCGAGGCGGTGGGCGAGGTGGACTATGCCGCGCCGGTGGGCGACGATCTCGTCGAGAACGAGGCCGTTCAGCTGTTCGCGGCCGAGATCGATCGGACCGTCGTCGAGGTCCGCCCCAACGCCGACGAGGTGATGGAGGTGCGGTGGATGGGTGTCGCGGACCTGCGCCGAGACGCCCTCCAGCGGCCAGAAAAGTACGCGCCTTGGCTGCGCATCTACCTGGAACGCGCGCGGCCGCTGCTTGAGCGGGCCGCCTGACCGCGCGGCGCAACCGCGTGCCCTTCGCTGCAGCCAAGAATCGCTGGGCGCGCCTTCGGGGCCTCTCGCGCTCGCTCTACCTCTATCATTGGCCGCCGTCGCAGCGGCGAGCGCTAGACCGCTTCTACCGACCGCTGATCGCGCCCGGGGTCCTCTGCTTCGACATCGGCGCGCATGTCGGCGGGCGCACGGCGTCGTGGCGGCGGCTTGGCGCGCGGGTCATCGCCGTCGAGCCGCAGCCGGACTTGGCACGCTTCCTGAGGTGGTGGTTGGGCAAGGACAACGGCGTCGAGCTGGTCGAGGCAGCGGTCGACGAGCAACCGGGCTCGATCGAGCTGCACCTCAGCCACGCGACGCCGACCGTGAGCACGACGTCGACCACCTTTCTCAGCGACGTCGAGACCATCCCCTCGTTCGGCGATGTGGAATGGGGCGAGCGGGTCACCGTCCCGGCGACCACCGTCGACGAGCTGATCGCGCGGCACGGCCGACCGCACTTCATCAAGATCGATGTCGAGGGGCACGAGCTGGCCGTCCTGCGTGGCCTGACCAGCGCAGTTCCCCTCCTGTCGTTCGAGTTCCTCGCAGGCACGCCGGTGCGTGCCGACGCGTGCCTCGATCGCCTCGCCGAACTCGGCGACTACCGGTTCAACGCGTCGCTCGGCGAAAGCCTCGACCTGGTCTTCGAAGCATGGTGCGATCGGGAGCACCTCGACGCTTGGCTCAAGGACCTCGCGGGCCAGGACTGCTCGGGCGACATCTACGCGCGCCTCGCTTGACCAAACCGCTCAGAGCAGCTCGGCACCGCCGTTCCTTGCCGGGTCCAGCTCGGGTGCTGGACGGCCGCCGGGAGCGGCGGCCGGGCCGCCGGCCCGCGCGAGAAAGTGGCCGGAACCAGGCTGAGCCTCGATCTTCCCATCGTCGACGATGATCTCGCCCCGGCGCAGCGTCGTTACCGGCCAGCCGCGGACGCGCATGCCCGCAAAGGGTGTGTAGCCCGCGCGGTCTTGGGCGAGCGCCGCATCCAGCGTGACCTCGCGCTCCGGGTCCCAGAGGACCAGATCGGCGTCTTTGCCGATCGCGATCGAGCCCTTGCGATCGTCGAGCCCGTAGAGCCGCGCCGGTTCGGTGGCGGTGACCCGGACGAAGGCTTCGACGCCCATATGACCTCGGCTGACCATCCGGTCGAACAGGATCGGCAACCGGAAGGCGAGGCCCGGCAACCCGTTCGGCACCGACTTGAAGTCGGGATCGGGGCCGGCCGCGTACTTGCCAGACGCGTCGGCCGCGTAGGGCGCGTGGTCGGAGCTGACGGTGCTCAGCGTCCCCTCGATGAGCGCTCGCCAGAGCGCTCGTTGATCGTGCGGCTCACGCAGCGGCGGGCTGCAGATCCACTTGGCGCCTTCGCCACTCGGCCGGTCCAGGTCATCACGACTGAGCACCAGATAGTGGGTGCAGGTCTCGGCCCAGATCTTCACGCCGGCCGCACGGGCGCGGCGGATCTCGTCGAGCCCTTCCACCGTCGAGACATGGAAGATCATCACCGGCTGATCGAGCAGGCGCGCCATGGCGATCGCACGGTAGATCGCTTCCGCCTCGCCGACGCGGGGATGGGAGACGGCGTGATAGCGTGCGTGGCGGTAGTCGCGGTCGATGAGCCGCTCGGTGAGCAAGGCGATCATCGCGTGGTTCTCGGCGTGAACGCAGACCATGAGGCCGTGGCGCCGCGCCGCCTCCAGCACGGCCAATGCCTGTGCGTCGTCGAGGCGAAGCTTGTCGTAGGTAAGAAAGATCTTGAGCGAGCCGTGCCCTGCGGCGGCGAGCGCGGGCAGATCGCCCTCGAGCACGTCGGGCCGCGGGTCCGCGAGGATCAGATGAAATGCGTAGTCGACGATGGCGCCGGCCTCGGCGCGCTGGTGGTAGTCGCGGACGACGTCGGCGAGACGCATGCCCCGATGCTGGGCGGCGAACGGAATGACCGTTGTGGTGCCGCCGAGCGCCGCGGAGCGGGTGGCACTCTCGAAGGTGTCCGCGTTCATGATGCCGGCGGCTGAAAGCTGCTCGATGTGGCAATGACTGTCGACGCCGCCCGGCAGCACGAGCCGGTTCGCGGCGTCCAGGGTGCGTATCCCCCGGAGATCCTCGCCGATCGCCGCGATGCGTCCGTCTCTGATGCCGAGGTCAGCTGTGAACACGTCCGAGGCAGTCGCGAGCCGTCCGCGTTTGATGACGAGGTCGAGCGTGGTCATGGGGAGAGGTCCGGTCTAGGTCTGGAGGCCCACACCACGCGCTAACACGCTCGCCCGGAGGGAGCCATGGCCGCGTCGCGGATCGTCGTCGTCAACCCGAACTCGAACGATGAGGTGACGGCCGGCATCGATCGTGCGCTGGCCCCGCTTCGCTTCGCCGACGGGCCAGAGATCGTCTGCGAAACGCTCGCCGATGGCCCCATCGGAATTGAGACGCAAGGTGACGTCGAAGCCGTCGCCCCGCTCTTGCGCCAGCGCGTGCTCGCGGGCGATGCCGATGCTTGGGTGATCGCCTGCTATTCGGACCCCGGGCTTCATGCGTGCCGCGAGGCGACGGTCACGCCGGTGTTCGGTATCGCCGAAAGCGGCCTTCTGACGGCGCTGCAGCGGGGTGAACGGATCGGCGTCGTCGCCATCCTGCGACGCTCGATCGCGCGGCACATGCGCTATTTGAGGGCACTCGGCATCAGCGAGCGCGTCGGTGGGGAGCGGCCCCTGGAGCTCACCGTGGTGGAACTCGCCGACGAGGGGCGAACCTGGAACCGGCTGGTCGAGGTCGGCCGCGAGCTGCGTGAGATCGACCACGCCGACGTGCTGGTCCTCGGTTGTGCCGGCATGGCACGCTATCGTCGTCGGCTCGAAGACCGGCTCGGTGTCGCCGTTGTGGATCCGACCCAGGCGGCGGTCGGGACCGCGCTCGGCGTGGTGGTGGAGGCTGCGGCCGATGATTGAGGCGAGGGCGCTTCGTGTGCGTGCGGAATGGCGGCGCCTGCTGCTGGCGGAGCCCGGCACGGGTCGTGCCGATCGCTTCGACTTCCTGTTCGGGCTGGTGCTTGTGGCCGTTCTGCTCGCCCTAGCTGTCGGGCTGTTCGGGATGCTCTTCGCGTTTGCCGAGGGGCTCAGCGCCGACGGCGCCGTCACCGGTGTCGCGCTGATCGCGCAGCTGATCGGCTTCGTGATCGCCGGCACGGTGGCGCTTGCGGCGGGGGTGCTCACCTTCGCGTTCGCCAACCTCATCGCTAAGCGTATGCGCGATCTCGGATTGCCGGGGTGGAAGGCGTTGGGCATCGCTTGGCTGCTGGGCGCTGCGTTCTCGCTTGGCACACCGCTGGTGGCCGTGATCGTCTATATTGTCGCCGTCTGGTCGGTGCTGCTGCTCATGCCTTCGGCGCGGCGCGACTGATCCGGCAATTGGAAGACCAGCCGATGCGCACCATCCGTGTTGCCGCCGCACAGAGTGGTCCGATCCAGAAGGCGGAGCCGCGCGACGACGTGGTCCGCCGGCTCGTGGCTTTGCTCGAAGAGGCGGCCCGCCGCGGCGCGCGCCTGGTCGTGTTTCCGGAGCTTGCGCTGACGACCTTCTTTCCGCGTTGGTACATGGAGGAGGAGACGGACGTGCTGGCCTGGTTCGAGCCGTCCATGCCGAGCCCGACCACGCGTCCGCTGTTCGACCGCGCGCGCGAGCTTGGGATCGGCTTCTCGCTCGGCTATGCGGAGCTGACGCCGGAGGGGCGCCGCTTCAACACGTCGATCCTCGTCGACGAGCGCGGAGAGATCGTCGGCAAGTACCGGAAGATCCATCTGCCGGGGCACGTCGCGTACGATCCCGATCGCGCGTTCCAGCATCTGGAGAAGCGCTATTTCGAGCCCGGCGATTTGGGCTTTCCCGTCTGGCGGACGCTGGGCGGGATCATGGGCATGTGCATCTGCAACGACCGCCGCTGGCCCGAGACCTGGCGCGTCCTCGGACTCCAATCGGTGGAGCTCGTGATGCTCGGCTTCAACACGCCGAGCGTGAACTCACAGGACTCTGCGGAAGGCCCTACGCAAAGGCTGTTTCATCATCGGTTGAGCATGCAGGCGGGCGCCTATCAGAACGCCACCTGGGCGGTTGCTGTCGCTAAGGCCGGCGTCGAGGATGGACACGCGCTGATGGGCGGCACGCTGATCGTCGACCCCAACGGTGAGATCGTCGCTGAGAGTGCGACACTCGAGGACGAGCTGGTTCTCTACGACTGTGATCTCGACGCCTGCAGGTTCGGCAAGCAGACGATCTTCGATTTCGCGCGGCATCGCCGAACCGAGCACTACGGGCTCATCACGAGCCGGACCGGCGCGCGGCCGCCGGACTGAGCCTAAGCCGCCCGGGCGTGGACGAGTGGAGCCAGCTCCCGCATACGATCGAAGACGAGCATCGCGCCAGCTTCGGCTAGCTTGCGGCTCATCTCCTCCGTCTTCGCGTGCGGTGCCCCGGCAAAGCCGAACACCGTCATGCCCGCCGCTCGGCCGGCTCGGACGCCGTTCACGGTCGCGGTGATCATCAGCGAGCGATGCACCGATACGCCCATTTGCGATGCCGCGTACTGTGGCAGGTCGGGGGCGGGGTGCTCCTGGGCGACCATGGCCATCGTGAACAGATTCGGCGCGAAGAGCCGCCAGAGCCCCGCGACCTCGAGGCCGTGCCGTGCGAGCCCGAACGAACCGCCGGCTAGCGCGCAGATCGGCAGGCGCAGGCGCTTCAGCGTGCCACGGACATCGGGAATGGGAGAGAGTTCACGGTCGAAGGCGCGGCGAGCTCGCGTCTCGAAGTCGGTCAGGGCGGCCACCGGCAGAGGCTTGCCAAGCTCCGCTTCGATGCTGCGCACGACGGCGGCATCGCTCCGCCCTTCGAACCGCCGCTGAAAAGCGGCCCGATCCAAGCGGTAGCCGTGGTCCACCAGCGTCTGCGCCCAGCAGCGTGCCCGGATCGCACCGCTGTCGACCAGCACGCCATCGACCGTGAAGAGCACCAGGCCGTGCTCCTTCATTCATGACTCCCTCGTATGCCAAGCGCGGACCGTACCGTCGCGGACCGACTGGTGGCGAGACTGTCAGAGCGCCGCAGGGCGCGATATTAGGACCTGCGACTCGACTTGCGTCCGCTGGAGAAACTGTTCCGCCGCGCGGCATGTCAAGGGTGGCGCTACGACGAATCCTTGAACGACGTCGCACCCCCCCGCGCTGAGCAGGTCGAGCTGTGCCGTGGTCTCCACGCAAGTGGCGATCGACCGACCGCCGAACCGCTGCGCGAGCTCGATAACCGTCCCGACGACGGCGGCCGAGTTCGCTCCATGCTCGAGCTGGCGGATGAAGCTGCCGGGGATCTTGAGGTGGCCGAAGGGGATCTGGGCCAGATGGCTCAGAGACGCGTAGCCGGTCCCGAAGTCGTCGATCGCGATGCCGACGCCGTGCTCGTGCAGCGTATTCAGGCTCTCGAGCACCGCTTCCGCATTGCGCCCGAACATGGCGTCTTCGGCGATCTCGATGCCGATCCGACCGAGCTGCGGGTCGCGATGGCGACCAACTCGGCAGAGTGCCTCGACCAGATCGTCCCTCACGAGGCCGGTTGCCGCGATGTTCACGCTGATCTGCACCGGCGGCAAGTGCGCAAGCCGCCAACGCAGGAGGCGCTGCTCCACTTCCTTGAGGAGCCAGTGGGTCAACGGCGTCAGCAAGCCCGCGCTTTCCGCCATCGGAATGAAGACGTCGGGCGCGATGCGCCCGCGCGTCCCGCTGTGCCAACGGGCGAGAGCCTCGAAGCCCATGATGCGGCCGGTGGCGAGCTCGAGCTGCGGCTGCAGCGCCAGACCGAGGGCGCCGTTGGCGATCGCCGCCTCGAGCTCGTAGGCGATCTCGTGCCGCATCTCGTCCCGCTCGCGGAGCGCCCGCGTGTATCGCCGCACGGTCTGCCCGCCGGCCTGCTTGGCTTCGTACATGGCCGCATCGGCGGCGCTGATGAGCGCATTGGTGTTGGCGCCGTGCTCCGGGAACAACGCCGTGCCGAGACTGGCGCCGAAGCGAAGCTGGTGCGGCCCGTGACGCACCGGATGGGCAAGCCGCTCGCGGAGGCGCTGCGCGATGGCGCCGATCGTGTTCGGGTCGTCCGCATCGGCGATGACCAGGACGAACTCGTCGCCGCCGATCCGCGCCGCCAGGTCGTCCGGCCTGAGCCCATTCTCCAGTCGCCCTGCGACGGCTTTGAGGACCGCATCTCCGGCATCGTGCCCGAAGACGTCGTTGATGGGCTTGAAGCCGTCCAGATCACAGAGCACTAGGCCGAAGCGGGCGTCCGGCCGCTCGGCCAGCTCGGCTAGCCGGCGATTGAGCCCGCGTCGATTGGCGAGCGCGGTGAGTTCGTCATGGTAGGCAAGATAGTTGAGACGAGCCTCAGCCTGCTTGGCCTCGGTCTCGATCCTGGCAAGGCGTCGCATCGACGGCAGGATGAGCCAGCAGGCGCCGGCGACCAGAATGAGCAATGTCACCAGCGCTAGCATGCGGTAGCGGGCAAGCGCTGCGGCCCGATCGTCGAGCGCAGCCTCCTGAAGCGCGCGGGCACCGTCCGCGAGGGCTTCAGCGGTCGTCTCGCCGTTCCGCGCGCGTTGCGCCACGCGTGGGTCCGCTAGGAGCGCCCGGGTGAGTGCTGCGTCGGCACGCGCCAAGGCGCCGAGAACCGCGGGGGCGTCAAGCTCCGCAGCAAGTTGGCTAGCCTCGTGCTGCACGCTTACCCAGCTCTCGCGGATGCGCTCGCTTTGCGTCGCCGATGGCGGCTTGTTGTCGAGGCGGGAAAGCTGATCTTCAAATGTCTGGCGGGCGCGCTCGAAGGCGGCGATCCGCTCTCCCTGCGCGAGATCGCGCTCGACGACGTGATGTTGAGCGAGAACGACGCCAAGCGTCAGCAGCGCAAGCACAAGCACCATCAGCGCGTGCCGATGGTTCGCGTGGCGCGTCAGTCGCGACGGCATCGATGACGAGGCTCCAGGCCGGCTACAAAGCGTTGTGACGATGAGGTATGCGGCCGACACGTTAACAAAGCCTTAGCGCCCAGACCGTGCGACGGGAGAACGTGCGTGTCGTGCTTCGATCATGCGCTCTACGCGTTGTTTTGGTTGAGCTTCGGGCTTTTGCACTCGCTACTCGCCGGCAGGCGTGGCCACCATGCCCTGCGGCCGTTGGCGGGCCAGTGGTGTCGGCTCGCCTACAACCTGATCGCGGTTGTTCATCTGGCGGTCGTGCTCGCCGTCGGCCGCTTGGTGCTTGGGGCTAACGCCGTTCCCTATGACCGGCCGCCGGCGCTCGTCGTCGTGCAGCTATCGGCGTTGGCGCTCGCGGTCGTCCTTTATTGGGCCGGCGGGCGGCGCTACGATCTCGGACGCTTCCTCGGCACCTCCCCCGACCGGCCGGGCGACACGCCCGAGCCCCTCGTCGTTGACGGGGTCCACGCATATCTGCGGCATCCGCTCTACGCCGGCGCCTGCCTGTTGCTGTTCGGTTTGGTCACCGATCCCCTGAGCCTCGCCACCGCGCTCTGGGGAAGCGCGTATCTGGGCTTGGGCACCTGGGTCGAGGAACGTCGGCTGGCCGACGTCTATGGCGAGCCCTATCGCGCGTACCGGCGCCAGGTGCCCGCGTTGCTGCCTCGGCTCAGGCCTTATCGCCCAAGCTGAGCGCGGACAAACGCTCCTGCCAGGCCGACGGCGCTGCCATCAGCGCTAAGCGCCCCTCCGCCTGCCATTCGAGGCGGATGGTCAGCCGATCGGGGAAGAGGCCCTGCGGCAGGCGATCGGGCCACTCGATCAGAAGCGCCGCCTGCTCGCGTGCCTCTTCCAACCCCAGCTCATCGACCTCGGTCGGTGCGGTGAGCCGGTAGAGATCGGCGTGCCAGACGTCGAGATGCGCGAAGCGGTACGCCTGCACCAGGGTGAAGGTCGGGCTCGGCACCTCGATCGGCGCATCGGCCAGCGCCCGCAGGCAAGCGCGCGCCAGCGTCGACTTGCCTGCCCCGAGGTCGCCCTCCAAACCGACGACGTCTCCGGTCCTGAGGACACCCGCGAGGCGCGCACCCAGAGCCTTCGTTGCGCCTTCGTCGGTAAGCGTCAGCCGCAAGGCGCTCAGTAGCGGTAGGCGTCGGGCTTGTAGGGTCCCGTGGCGTCGACGCCGATGTACGACGCCTGCTCCGAAGAGAGCTTCGTCAACCGCACGCCGAGCTTCTCCAGGTGCAGCGACGCGACCTTCTCGTCGAGGTGCTTCGGCAGCACGTAGACTTTGCGCTCGTAGCGGTCGGCGTGGTTCCAGAGCTCGATCTGGGCAAGCACCTGATTGGTGAAGCTCGCGCTCATGACGAAGCTCGGGTGGCCCGTGGCGCAGCCGAGGTTCACCAGCCGTCCCTTGGCCAGCACGATGAGCCGCTTACCGTCCGGGAACTGCACCTCGTCGACCTGGGGCTTGATCTCGTTCCACTTGTAGTTCTGCAGGTCGACCACGCGGATCTCATTGTCGAAGTGGCCGATGTTGCAGACGATCGCGCCGTCCTTCATCTCACGCATGTGGTCGAGGGTGATGATGTCCTTGTTGCCGGTCGCCGTGACGAAGATGTCCGCGATCGGTGCGGCGTCCTCCATGGTCACCACCTGGTAGCCCTGCATGGCCGCCTGTAGCGCACAGATGGGGTCGATCTCGGTGACGAGGACCCGGGCGCCCTGCGAGCGCAGGCTCTCCGCCGACCCCTTGCCGACGTCGCCAAAGCCCGCGACCACCGCCGTCTTGCCGGCCAGCATCACGCCGGTCGCCCGCTTGATCCCGTCGACGAGGCTCTCGCGGCAGCCGTAGAGGTTGTCGAACTTGGACTTGGTCACGCTGTCGTTGACGTTGATGGCGGGGCACAGCAGCGTTCCGTTGCGCGCCATTTCGTAAAGGCGGTGAACCCCCGTCGTGGTCTCCTCGGAGACGCCGCGGACGTCGGCCATCAACGGCGCGTACTCCTCATGCATCATCAAGGTGAGGTCGCCGCCGTCGTCGAGGATCATGTTCGGCCGCCAGTTCGGGTCGCCCTCGATCGTCTGACGGATGCACCAGTCGTACTCCTCCTCCGTCTCTCCTTTCCACGCGAAGACAGGAATGCCGAGCTCGGCGATGGCGGCGGCAGCCTCATCCTGCGTCGAGAAGATGTTGCACGACGACCAGCGTATGGAGGCGCCGAGTTCGACGAGCGTCTTGATCAGCACCGCGGTCTCGGTCGTCATGTGCAGGCAGCCGGCGATGTTCGCCCCGGCCAGCGGTCGGCTCGGGCCGTACTCTTCCCGCAGCGCCATGAGCCCGGGCATCTCGCGCTCAGCGAGCTCGATTTCCTTGAGCCCCCAGGGCGCGAGCGAAATGTCCTTCACCTTGAAGTCGCCGCTCATATCCACCGTTCACCTCTCGTCGACTGGCGGGTCCACGCGCCCAATACGATAAGCCGCGGTGGGGGTATGGCTTCCACCGCTCGCGTCAACCCAAATCTGTTCAACTGCGCTCGTGGAAGTGCGCTACGATCAAGGATTCGAGCGCTTCGAGGGCAGCGTCGGCCTCCGGACCGTCGGCGTGGAGATAGAGCCGGGACCCGGGACCGGCAACCAGCATCATCAGGTCCATGATCGATGTTCCGTCCACTTCGAGGTCAGCCTTGCGGACGGAGACCGAGGCGTCGAACTGCTGGGCGGTCTTCGCGAACAAGGCCGCGGCGCGGGCGTGTAGCCCCCGTGTGTTGGCGATGGTGACGACCCGTTCGGCAGCCATCAGCCGACGTCGAGCAGGGCGCTCGCGACCGCGATGTACTTCCTGCCGGCCTCCTGTGCCTGGCGCACCACCTCGGCCGGGTTACCCTCGCCGCGTAGCTCCGCGAGCTTGATGAGCATCGGCACGTTCATCCCGGCAATCACCTCGATGGAGCCACGCCGCATGGCCGAGATCGCTAGGTTGGACGGGGTACCGCCGAACATGTCGGTGACCAGGATGGCGCCGTTGCCGGTGTCGACCGCTTCCGCGGCGGCGAGGATGTCGCCACGCCGCTGCTCCATGTCGTCGTCGGGACCGATGCAGACGGTTCGCACCTGCTCCTGCGGGCCGACGACGTGCTCCATCGCGGCAAGAAACTCAAGCGCGAGGCGCCCGTGGGTAACGAGAACGAGCCCGATCAAGAGACCGGCTCCGGGCGTGGCGGGTCGGCAGCGGGAGGCTGATACCGGCCCTGCTCGCGATGTCTGAGCGCGGCGATAAAGTCCCGGCTCGCCAGCCAGTCGGTCACCAGCTCTGCCACGAACACCGAACGGTGCTTGCCGCCGGTGCAGCCGAAGGCCAGCGTGAGATAGCTCTTGCCCTCGTCGCGGTACGCCGGAACCAACAGCTCCAGAAGCGCCTGAAGCCGGCTGACAAAGGTGTCGAAGCGGGGGTCCTCGCGGATGAAGCGCTGGACGTCCGGATCGAGGCCCGTGAGCGGCTGCAGTTTCGGCTCCCAATGAGGGTTGCGCAGAAAGCGGACGTCGATCACGAGGTCCGCCTCGCGTGGCACGCCCACCCGATAAGAGAATGAGACGACCTCGATCCGCATTTTGTCAAGCGCATCGGCGGCAAAGCGCTGATGCACGGCGCGGCGCAGGTCCTGCGCCGTCAGCCGGGTCGTGTCGAAGCAGACATCGGCCCGCGCGCGCACCGGCGCCATCATCTCGCGTTCGCGCCCGATGGCGTCCACGACCGGCCGATCGGCCATGGGATGACGCCGCCGCGTCTCCGCGAAGCGCTGCATCAGGACGTCGTCGTCACACTCGAGATAGAGGATGAGCGGGCGCACCCCCTGATTGGCCGCCACGCCGTCGATCGCTTGGAGGAAGGTTTCCGGCCTGAAATTGCGCGTGCGGGTGTCGATACCGACAGCCAGCGGCTCGTCCGCCCGGTCACGCGCCGCGATGACGGTACTGAGCAAGGACGGCGGCAGATTGTCGACCGCCTCCCAACCGAGGTCCTCGAGGGCGCGCAAGGCCGTGGTGCGGCCGGCGCCTGCGATCCCGGTGACAATGATGACCTCGCCCATCGCTGCCCTTTCGCCCCGCGCCTGGCATCGACGATCTTACGAGACCTAGGTTGCTGGACGCGCCCTGTCACCCGGCGTGGGTGACGCGCTTCAGCTCGCTCAGGCCGCTTCCGAGTGATCGCCCGGTGCGGTCAGCGTGCGCCATGCTTCGTCGGTTTCGGTGACTTCGCGAAGGCGGTTCCGCGTTGCGGGTTGACGCAGCCGTCGCGCGATCTTCGCCAGGAGCTTCAGGTGGGCCGTTTCCGCGTCGGGCGGCACGAGCAGGACGAAGACCAGGTCGACGGGTGCTTCGTCGAGCGCCTCGAAGGCGACCGGCTGTGCCAAGCGCCAGAACAGGGCCACCAGCCGATCGAGGCCAGGCAGTCGCGCGTGCGGCAGCGCAACGCCGGCACCCACGCCGGTCGGCCCAAGTCGTTCCCGTTCGTGCAGCGCTTCCAGAATCGTCCGCGCATCGAGCTTTGTCGCAGCAGCGGCGGCATCGGCAATCTCGGCCAGCAGCTGGCGCTTGCTTGAGGCCCGCACGGTCAGGCGAACCTGCTCTGGGGCCAAGACTTCTGCTAACTCGGGCATGACCATCCAAGGCACGGGGCGGCGCCCCAGGCGAAGGGTGCGGTGGCCGTTACGATCGCGCCAGAAGCGCTTGCATCTCGTCGCTGGCGCGCAACGCCTCGGGCGTCGTAAACCGAACGGCGCGCAAACCCAGCGCTTTCGCTGCCGCCGTATTCGTTGGCATGTCGTCGATGAAGACGACAGCCGCGGGTTCTACGCCGATACGCTGGAGCAGCAAGTGGAAAATCCGCGGATCGGGCTTCTTGATACGCACTTCGCCAGAAACCAGAATATCCTGAAACAGCCGCAGCCAGCCGAACCGATCGCGGGCGAAGGGAAACGTCTCCGCGGACCAGTTGGTCAGGGCGAAAAGCGGGACCCCTATGGCGGCCAGCTCCTCGAGGAGTGCGACGCTCCCTGCGATGTCCCCGCCGATCATTTCGGGCCACCGTGCGGCGTAGGCTTCGATGAGCTCCGCGTGCTTCGGATGACGCGCTTTGGCTTCGTCGATGCCCTCGTTCCACGAGCGGCCGGCGTCCTGCTCGGCGTTCCAGGCCGGCGAGCAGACCTCCTCCAGAAACCACTCCATGAGCGCTTGGTCGTCGATCAGTTTGCGGTACAAGTGCCGCGGATCCCAATCGATCAACACGCCACCCAGGTCGAAGACCACGGCTTCGATCGTCGGCGCATCTTCGAGCGCCCGCGACGATTCGCTCATCCTCTACTCCACGAGTTGCCCGGTCAGTGATCGGGCCGCAGGAGGAACGCCTGCATCGGCTGGGCGAAGGCATAGCCGCGTTCGGTGACTGACCCGTGGCGGTCGAAGCGCGTGGTGAGCTCGTCGCGCGCGGCGGCGATGCGTTCGGCGCGCTTCGGGTCGACCGCTAGCCAATCCGCCACGGCACGATCCAGCGATGGGACGCTGATGTCGGTCGTGTAGGTGGTTGTGCTGGCCAGGGTGAGGCCTAGAGAGCGCGCGTCCGCGATGGCGTCGAGCGCATGCGCGCGGACCTCGGTCTCGTCGTCGACCGGCTGCATGAAGGTGAAGTAGGGGCCTTGGGCGAGCGGCTCGGCAATGTAGAGCAAACCTTCGGTCGCAAGGAGGCGGCGCGCTTCCGCGAGGGCCGCCCGCAATTCGGGGAAGTGATGCAGGCTGTTGAAGATGATCACAGCATCGAAGGCGCCGGTCGGCAGGGGTAGCGCGCTTGCGGAGGCCGCTGCGACTTTGAGCCCTTCCGCCCGTGCCACCACGAGTGCCTCAGCCTGGACGTCGATACCGATGACATCCGCGCCCTGGCGCAGGAGCCACGTCGCCAGCCCGCCCCGACCGCAGCCGAGATCGAGCAAGCGCCTGCCCGCGAGGGGTAGCAAGCTCGCGACGACCTCCGTATGACGGCGCTTCTCCACGGCTCTATGTTCTCCACGCGTCGTTCAGGCGGTGGTCGTAGACCGCCGTCGTGCGGATGGAAAGGAGGCCGCGTGCGGGCCAGAAGTGTGATCGCGGGACTACTTCTCGGACTGGCGCTGAGCGCCGGAGCGGTCGCCTATGCCTGGTGGCAGCTCGAAGGCGTGCTGAGCGTCCATGGGTGGATCGCGCTCAGCCTCGGTGTCGTGCTGACGGTGGCACTCGCCGCGGGGCTCATGTCGTTGGTGTTCTACTCTCACCGCCGCGGCTTCGACGATGAGGCCGGCCATCCGTGATAGGCGTTGCCGGTCAAGCGGCTTTGGCCGGCCGTTCGATGGGTGCTACCGCGCGGCTTGCCGCAGCCTGTTGTTGGGCTGCGGCTTCCCGATCGGCGTGGATCGAGCGTTTGATGGACACCAGCTGTTGGATGCAGACGGCAATCGGCAGGCCGAAGCCCAACAGCGCTTTGAACACGAGGAAGGCGATCGGTGGGTCGATCATGTTGGGCCTCTCGAACCTTTGGCAGTGAACTTAGGCCCTAGGCATGCCGAGGCTAGGGTCGGCGCACGGGTTGTCGGCACCTGCGGCACATGCCACCTAACGCGTTGGCGCAACCGCTCCACCCGGCACGCGCCGCATTCTCGGAGATCCGTCGGTTGAGGCCTCCGCTTTCGGGCAGGCGTGAGCCCGTGTTCAACCTGCCGCCGATGACGCGCGCGCTGATCCTCCTGTTGATCGGCATCGGCGCCGTCGACTGGCTCGTGGGCGGAAATATCTCGTTCGCGCTGCTTTTCTGGGGTTTCGAGTGGAGCCCCTTCGTGCTGTGGCACGCCTTCACCTCGGCATTTGTCCACGCCTCGTTGGCGCATCTCGCCCTCAACGTCGCCGCTCTGGCAATCTTCGGGAGCGTACTCGAGCCGCGGGTCGGGGGACGCTGGTTCCTGGGGCTGTTTGTTGCAGGTGCCGTCGCAGGGCCACTGACCCATGCCGCCTTCGATTCGGCCCCCGTCTTGGGCGCTTCGGCCGGGAACGGCGCGCTCGCCGGCGCCGGTCTTGTGCTCGCGCGGCGCCAGCAGCTCGGGCGGCACGGCCAGCTCATGGCGCTCTTTGCGAGCCTCTTCCTGCTGACGAGCCTCATCGGTTTCGTCTTGCCGGTGGCCAGCCAGATCGCCAATGCCGCCCATCTCGGCGGCTTCCTCGTGGGCGCGCTGCTCGCGACCCGCATCCGTCCGCGGCGCCTGCTGGCCTGATGCGTGGACCTCAGCGGATCGTTTGCCTGACCGAGGAGACGACGGAGACGCTCTACCTGCTGGGTGCGCAGGACCGGATCGTCGGGATATCGGGCTACACGGTTCGCCCGCCCCAGGCACGACGCGAGAAGCCGCGTGTCTCGGCATTCACCAGCGCCGATCTCGAGCGGATCCAGGCATTGCAGCCGGACCTCGTGCTCGCCTTCTCCGATCTGCAGGCACAGATCGTGGCGGATCTCGCGCGCGCCGGCCTCGACGTGCACCTGTTCAACCAGCGGTCCGTTGCGGGAATCCTGGAGATGATCCGAACGCTCGGGCGGCTGGTCGACGAAGCGGCCGGCGCCGAGCGGCTGGTCGACCGCTACGCGAGTGGGCTCGACGCAGTGCGGGGAGCCGCGGGCGAACCGCGACCGCGCGTCTATCTGGAGGAGTGGGACGACCCACTCATTTGCGGCATTCGCTGGTGGTCCGAACTGGTCGAGATCGCCGGTGGCGACGACATCTTTGCCGATCGCGCGCTCGCTCCCGCGGCCTCAGGTCGGATCGTCGGCGCGGCCGAAATAGTCGAGCAGGCGCCGGACCTCGTTCTGGCCTCCTGGTGCGGAAAGAAGGTCCGCAAGGACCGCATCACCGCTCGACCGGGCTTCGCTGAAGTGCCGGCCGTCAAGCAGGGTGCCGTCGTCGAGATCAAGTCGCCGTTGATCCTCCAGCCCGGCCCCGCTGCCCTGACGGACGGGCTCGACGCGATTGTCCGGGCGATTGCCGACTGGCGGGCTGGTCGGAGCGCCAAATCGCGCTCTTCAAGCACTTAGTCCGCCGTCCGCTGATCAAGCAGTTTGCCCGCCGAAGGACGCTCTGCGGCTGTCAATGCGCTGGGAACCGATCCGTTCGTCGCCTTGCCAGTCCAATTTAACAATGTTAATTTAATGACATTCGGTTATGTGTGGAGGTGCGTATGGCGCGCCCGCGGAAGCACGAAGCCCTCAACATCAGAGCCCGCGCGATCGACGAGGCGACGGCGTTGCTTGGCTCCGGCCGCGGGGTGTTCTCGTTGGCCGAGGTCGCGGGCCGGATCGGCTGCAGCGCGCCTGCGCTCTACGCCTATTTCGGCGGCAAGGACGATCTTCTGCGTGCGGTACGCGCGGAGGTCTTTGCGCGCCTGACGGCAGCCAAGGCGGCGCGCTATGCCACGCCCTGCGCCGATCCGATCGCGCGGCTGCGCGCCGGCGGCCACGAGCAGGTGGCGTTCGCGGCGGCTAACCCGGCGCTCTACCGGCTGCTCTACGCACCGCGCCATGATGCGGGTGCGGAGCCGCCGGCGATCTCCGAGGCGGCACTCGAGGCGCTCACCGCCGGTGTGCGTGCCGCGCAGATGGCGGGTTTCGCGCCAGGCGCGGACGCTCGCACTGTCGCGCTCACCCTCTGGTTCATGGTCCATGGCGCGATCTTGATGGCACTCGACGGCCAGCTGCCCGGGCCAGACGCGGCGCGCTGGGCACGCGCGCACGAGGCGGTCGACACGACGATGGCCCTCCTGACCCCCGCCGGCACCGAGGCGAGGTGAGATGTCGCTCTGGCGAACGGTCGGTGGCGCGCTGGTCATCGTCGTCGTCACCGCTGCCGTCGTGCTCGTCTGGTCGGCCAAGTCGACGCGGCGGCAGATCGATGCGTTCGAGCGCACGGTCGTGGAACGATCGGCCGAAGCAGCGCTTGGACCCACATCGCTTGACGATTTGCCGGCACCCGTACGGCGCTATTTCGCCTTCGCATTTCCCGACGGGCCGCCGGCAGGCGTGACCCACGCTGAGCTGGAGATGGAGGGCCGCTTTCGTCGTCCGCTCGCCGATGGCTTCGAGGCGGCCACCGCCCGCCAGGTGGTGAGCACGCGCGCACCCGAGTTCGTGTTCTCGATCGACACGACGGTCGCCTGGCCCGCCTGGGCCATCGCCTACGACGCCTATGTCGCGGGTGAGATGGCCATGCGTGCACGGCTGCTCTCCACACTGACGGTGATGGAGCAGGAAGCAACGCCCGAGCTCAACCGCAGCTCGCTCCGGCGCTGGCTCCTCGAAAGCCCAACCTATCCCATGGCGCTGCTGCCGGGCGGACCGGTGACGTGGGAGTCCATCGACGATGCCCAAGCCCGCGCGACCGTGACCGGCTTTGGCCAGGAGGCGTCACTGATCGCCTCCTTCGCACCCGGTGGCGCGCTCACTAGTTTCGGTGCCGAGGAGGACGGCGACCTCACCACGCCCTATCACGGCTCGGGTGAGCACGCCGCCCGCGGCGACTACACCCTGGTCGACCGTGTGCGCGTGCCGCTGAGTTTCGAGATCGGCCGTGTGGCCGATGGAGAGGTCTATCCGTTCTGGGTCGGCAGGGTCACGAGCGTGCGCTTCGGGCGCGAGTGAGATGCGCCTCGTTGTTTTCGGCGCGAGCGGCAGGACCGGGCGGCTGCTCGTGCCGATGTCGCTCGACGCGGGCCACGACGTCACCGCCTTGCTCCGCCCGGGTGCACCGCAACCCGAACCGCATGAGCGCCTGCGGATGGTCATCGGCGATGTGCTTGAGCCGTTGACGCTGCCAACTCCGCTCGAAGGTGGCGATGCCATCGTCGTCACGCTCGGCAGGCCGCTGCTCCTGTCCGACACGCTCGCCGACCACGCGCGGCAGGAGGCGGCGCTACATGAAAGCCCGCTCGACTGGACGATCATCCGCACGGCACACGCTTGTCACGGGTTTCGAGGGCTCGGACCAGCCGGTGCGGCCGGTCCCGCGCGCGGACCTCGCTCGGCTGATCTTGGAGACCATCGAGCGTCGCACCCATTTCCGAGAGGTGCTGAGCGTGTCGACGTGAGCCGGGTTCCCGGCCGGCACGGCGCCGAGGCTAGTCGCGACCGACCGTAGCTTTGCGCGCGGGGCGGTACTATCGTCACCGCAAATGCCCATGCGCAGCGGGGAGGGAGAGCGGCATGTTGAGCAACGAGCGCGTCGCCTGGTTCAACGGAGAGTTCATGCCGGAGAGTCAGGTGCGCATACCCTTCCGCGATTCGAGCTGGGTGTTCGGCGACGGCTGCTTCGACATGACCCGAACCTTCGGTCATCGCCTGTTCAAGGTGAAGGAGCACGTCGCGCGCCTCTACCGGTCGCTCAGATATCTGCGCATCGATCCGGGCATAGCACCTGAGCGGATGTGCCAGCTCACCGAGGAGCTGTTCGAGCGCAACCGCCACCTGCTCGGTGACGACGACGATCTCTGGGTCGGCCAGAGGATCAGCAGAGGCGTGCGCATGGTGCCGGGTGACAATCTGGAGCACCACGGACCCAACGTGGTCCTCGAATGCATGCCGCTGCCACTCGAGCAGCGCGCCAAGATGTTCAAGCACGGCATCCGCGTGGTCGTGCCGTCGCAGCGCCGCGTGCCGCCGGACTCGCTTACGCCGCGCGCCAAGACCCACAACTACCTAAACCTAGTGCTCGCCGATCAGGAGGTTCGCAGCCTGGATCCCGAGGCTTGGGCGCTCCTCTTGGACGTCAACGGCAATCTTTGCGAAGGGCTCGGCTCCAACATCTTTGTCGTCAAGGACGGCGAGATCCTCACGCCGCGCGAGCAGTTCGTGCTGCCGGGCGTGAGCCGGCAGACGGTGATCGACCTCGCACACGAAGAAGGCCTGCCGCTCCGCGAGGCCGACATCGACCTGTACGATGCCTACAACGCCGAGGAGGCGTTCATCACCTCGACCTCGATCTGCCTCTGCCCGGTGACGCGCTTGAACGGTGCGGACATCGGGCCCGAGGGGCAAGTCTGGGGCCCGATCACCAGACGTCTGGCCGATGCCTACGCGCGGCTCGTCGACCACGACTTCGTAGGTCAGTACCTGCGGCGCTACGTCGACGGCATGGAGGCGCGCCCGTTCTGAACGCGGTTGCCTCCGACCGCCTAGACCTCGACCAGCTCGCCGGCCGCAGGTGTCAGCACGTTCGAGCGCTCGACCAGGCGCTTGAAGGCTTCGGGTGTGCCGGAGAGCAGGTCGAAGGTGCCCCAGTGGACCGGGATCACGGTCTCCAGCGACAGAAGCTCGTTGACCGCCATCGCTGCCGTTTCCGGGCCCATGGTGAAGCGGTCGCCGATCGGCACGAAGCCCACGGTCGGCTGATGTATCCGCTGGATCAGCGCCATGTCCGAGAAGATCTCGGTATCGCCCATGTGGTAGAGCGACTTGTGGTCCAGCTTGATCACGAAGCCCGACGCATCGCCCATGGTGATCGGCTGGCCGTCACGGATGATCGCCGAGCTGTGCTGGGCATGGACCATCGTGAACTTGGCGCCCCCCATCTCGATCGTCCCGCCGATGTTCATCGGCTGCAGCTTCTCGATGCCCTGTGCACCCGCCCACATGCAGACCTCGTACATGGCGATGAGGGTCGCATCGAAGCGCTTGGCGAGCTCGATCGTGTCGCCCAGATGATCCTCGTGGCCGTGGGTCAGGACGATGGCATCCACCTTGTTGAGCCCGTCGGCGTAACCCTCCGGGTGCGTGGGATTGCCGGTGAAGAATGGGTCGACGATGATGTCGAGCGCGGACCCTTTGATATGAACGGCGCTGTGGCCTAGCCAGGCGATCTGGACCATGGTTGTCTCCCAATGTGGGCGTCGTGAGGGCGGGCAGGTGTGAGTTCGCGCGCAACCTGCCAAATCGGCGGCGACGCGTCGAGTGGCGGCCGCGGCGGCGGCCTCAGTCCGGTCCCGGCTCGTCTAGATCCTTGATGAACGAGACGAAGTCCTCGGCGTTCGCGAAGTCCTTGTAGACGCTCGCGAAGCGCACGTAGGCGACCTCGTCGAGCGCCTTCAGATTGTCGAGGACCAGATCGCCCAGCCGGTCGCTGGCGATCTCGCTCTCGCCTGTGGTCTCGATCCGGCGGACGATGGCGCTTGCGACCCGCTCGATACGTTCGAGCTCGATGCCGCGCTTGCGCGTGGCGATGGTGAGCGAGCGGACGAGTTTCTCGCGGTCGAACGGCACGCGGCGTCCGTCACGCTTGACGATGCTGATCTCGCGAAGCTGGGGCCGTTCGAAGGTGGTGAACCGGGCACCGCACGCGCCACACAGCCGCCGGCGGCGCACGCCGGTGTCGTCCTCGACCGGCCGGCTGTCCTTCACCTGACTGTCGCCGGCACCACAGAAGGGGCACCGCATCGCCCTAGGCTCGAGGCGTCAGCTGTGCCGCGGGTAGATCGGGAAGCGGTCGCAGAGTTCGGCGACCTCCTTGCGCACACGCGCTTCAACGCCGCCATTGTCGGTCTCACCACCGGCCGCGAGGCCGTCGACCACCTCGACGATCAGCTCGCCGATCCGGTGGAACTCGGCCGTCCCGAAGCCACGCGTGGTGCCGGCCGGCGTTCCCAGCCGCACGCCTGAGGTGACCATCGGCGGCTCGGGATCGAAGGGCACCGCGTTCTTGTTGCAGGTGATGCCAGCACGGCCGAGCGCAGCATCCGCCGCCTTGCCCGTGACGCGCTTGGGGCGCAGGTCGACCAGCACCATGTGGTTCTCGGTGCCGCCCGTGGTGAGGTCGAGGCCGCCCTCCACGAGCGCCTCCGCAAGCGCCTGCGCATTGTCGACGACTGCTTGCGCGTAGGCCCTGAAGGACGGATCGAGCGCCTCCTTGAAGGCCACCGCCTTGGCGGCGATGACGTGCATCAGGGGGCCGCCCTGCTGCATCGGGAAGACGGCCGAGTTCATCTTCTTGGCGAGCGCTTCGTCGTTGGTGAGGATGATGCCGCCGCGCGGGCCCCTGAGCGTCTTGTGCGTGGTCGAGGTCACCACATGGGCGTGCGGGAAGGGCGATGGGTGCACCCCGCCGGCGACGAGCCCGGCGATGTGCGCGATGTCCGCCATCAGCCAGGCGCCCACCTCGTCGGCGATGGCGCGAAAGGCCTGGAAGTCGACGATGCGCGAATAGGCGGTGATGCCGGAGACGATGAGCTTGGGGCGATGCTCCAGCGCGAGAGCCCGGATCTGCCCAAAGTCCAGATACTGATCGCTTTCCCGCACCCCGTACTGCACGGCGTTGAACCACTTTCCGGAGACGTTCGGTGCGGCGCCATGGGTGAGGTGACCGCCATGCGCGAGCGAGAGGCCGAGGATGGTGTCGCCGGGCTTGAGGAGCGCCATGAAGACGGCCGTGTTGGCGTTCGCGCCCGAATGCGGCTGCACATTGGCGAAACCGCAGCCGAACAGCTTCTTGACCCGGTCGATGGCGAGCCGCTCGACGACGTCGACATGCTCGCAGCCGCCGTAGTAGCGGCGTCCGGGATAGCCTTCGGCGTACTTGTTGGTCAGCACCGAGCCCTGGGCCGCAAGTACCGCTGGGCTCACGATGTTCTCGCTGGCGATCAGCTCGATCTCCGTCTGCTGGCGGAGGAGTTCGGCGTCGATCGCTGCCTCGACTTCCGGATCGGTCTGGAGGTCGCGCTCGAAGAAGTCGCTGCCGGCGAGGGGGCGAGAGGCGAGGGTTGCATCCATCGAGGCGGCTCCAGGCAAGGGCGAACGGGCGTCAACCGAGCTTCGTGACCCGCGGGCTGTGACGTCCACCCTCGAACTCGGTCGCGAGAAAGGCGTCGAGGCAGTCGGCCGCGGTGCTCATGCCGATGATCCTCTCGCCCAGGGCCGCCATGTTAGCATCGTTGTGCTGCCTCGCCAGCCGCGCCGTGGTGACGTCGTGGATCGGCGCGCACCGGATGCCCGCAACGCGGTTGGCGGCCATCGCGATGCCGAGGCCGGTGCCGCAGACAACGACACCACGCTCGGCCTGGCCATCGGCCACCGCCTCGGCACAGCGACGGCCGAAATCCGGGTAGTCCACGCTTCCATCATCGTCGGTCCCGAGGTCCAGCACTTCGTGCCCCGCCGTTCTGGCGCGGTCGAGGAGATGGTCCTTGAGGCGGCGGCCGGCGTGATCGGCGGCGAAAGCGATGCGCATCTCAGGCGTCCGAGTCTTAGACCGGTCAGCGGAAGTGTTTCGACAGTGTGAGCGCTTGCTGGGCGTAGTGCGAGCCCAGGCCCTGACCATAGAGCGTTGCCGGCTGCGCCGCCATGCGCTCGTATTTCAGATGACCGACGAGCTGACCATCATCCAAGAGAAACGGCACCTCGTGCGAGCGCACCTCCAGGACCGCGCGCGTGCCGTCCGGCCAGCCGAAGCCCGGATCGAAGAAGCCGGCATAGTGCACGCGGAACTCGCCCACCAGCGTGTCGTAGGCGACCATCTCGGCGGCGCAGTCGGGCGGGACCACCACCCGCTCCTTGGACGCCAGGATGTAGAAGTCGTCGGGATCGAGCACGAGGCCGCCTCCGGGCCGCGGACGGACCTGCTCCCAGAACGCGTCCGGCTCGTGGCCCGCGACGCGATCGACGTCGACGAGACCCGCGTGCTTGCGGGCGCGGTAGGCAACGGGACCTTCCGCACCACCGAGCGTGTCGACGTGGAACGCGACGGACCCGTCGCGGAGCGGGGCCTCCGGGTGGACCAGCGGCTTGGTCTCGTGCCGGGCGTCGAGTTCGCCCGGCCCGAATGCCGCGTCGCCCGCGCGCAGCCGGAGCTGGACGAGCCTCGAGCCGCGGCGGACGAGGATCGAGAAGGTGCGCGGCGACACCTCGGCCCAGAGCCTTCCCCGATACCCAAAGGGCACACGATCGAACTCGCTCGCGCGATCGGCGATGACCCGGGCGAACACATCGAGCCTTCCGGTCGAGCTCTTCGGGTTGGCGCTGGCGCCGACATGGGCGGGCAACGCCAGAGACTCCTCGAGCTCCACCAGATAGACGCAGCCGCGCTCGAGAACGGTGGGGGTCTCCAAGGCCAGCGTATGCATCGCATAGTCCGCAACCGCGTCGTCAACGCTTCGCGTACGGCCCGGCAGGAAGCTGAAGGGTAGCCGGTGGGCTTTGGCGCCCAACCGGAGATCGAGACTGGCGGGCTGGATCTGGCCCGGCTGCGGCGGCGCGCCGGCGAGCCATCCGGCGGCAAAGGCGGCGTTAAGCGCGACGTCGGGCAGGATGCCCGAGACGATCGGCGGGGACGGCGGCATGCTGGCATCGGTCATGCCGCTTCCTAGCCGCCATGCGACCGTGCGGGAAGCGGGGAGGCGGCGTCGGTCGCTCGAGCCCCGATGGTCGGCACGGCGATCGCTCTGCTAGGTCCCAGGAGCCGGCGCCGCGCGGACCGGTTGCGGCGTCGCGGGCGGCGGGAAGTGTGTGTACACTCGTCGATCAAGCCGGAAGGGGAGGCAAGGGTGGACGAAGAACCGCGTCCGGGGACGTCACAGCACGCGGGCATGGGGGCCATGCTCTACGAGGATGGTGTCGCTTTCCGCGTGTGGGCGCCGCACGCCAGAGCGGTGCATGTCACCGGCGACTTCAATGACTGGAGCGAGGATGCCGATGAGCTGGCGTCCGAGGGCCACGGCTATTGGTCGACGGATGTGGTCGACGCCCATCCCGGTGACGAGTACCGTTTCCTGATCGACGGTCCGGAGGGCCGCCTGTCGCGCAAGGACCCTTACGGTCGCGACGTCGATCACTCCAACGGCAACTCGATCGTCGTCGATCCGAACTTCGATTGGACCGGCGAAGACGCGTTCGAGATGCCGCCCTGGCATGACCTCGTCATCTACGAGATGCACATCGGCACGTACAACGACACGCCCGGCGGTGCGCCGGGCGACCTCAAGACCGCCATCGCCCGCCTGCCACATCTCGTGGAGCTTGGTGTCAATGTCGTCCAGATCATGCCGGCGACCGAGTTTCCCGGCTCCTACTCCTGGGGCTACAACCCCTCGGACCTGTTCGCGGTCGAGACCGACTATGGCGGCGCGCGTGGCCTGAAGGCGTTCGTCAAGGCCGCGCATGCGCTCGGCATCGCCGTGGTCGTCGACGTCGTCTACAACCACCTCGGGCCCTCCGACCTCGATCTCTGGCAGTTCGACGGCTGGCAAGAGAGCGACCAGGGGGGCATCTACTTCTACAACGACTGGCGCGCCGAGACCCCGTGGGGGCACACCCGGCCCGACTACGGCCGCGGCGAAGTCCGCCAGTTCCTCCGCGACAACGCGCTCTACTGGCTCGACGAGTTCCGCGCCGACGGCTTGCGTTGGGACATGACCCTCTACATCCGCACCGTGCGCGGCAATCCGCACGACCCGGGCGAGGCGCTGGAGGCCGGTTGGAGCCTGGCGCGCTGGATCAACGCGGAGATCGACGAGCGCTACCCGTGGAAGATCAGCATAGCCGAGGACCTGCAGGACGACCCGTGGATGACGGTCTCACCTGCTGAGGGCGGTGCGGGCTTTGATGCCCAGTGGGCGGCGAACTTCGTCCATCCGGTGCGCCATGCGCTCACGGTCGGTGACGACCAGGCGCGCAGCATGTGGGCGATCCGTGATGCCGTGGCCGGCAGCTATGGGCCGAACGCGCTTGCCCGCGTGGTCTACACGGAGTCGCACGATGAGGTCGCGAACGGCCGCGCACGCCTGCCCCACGACATCTGGCCAGGCCAGCCCGACAGCTGGTTCTCGCGCAAGCGCTCGACGTTGGGTGCCGTGCTCGTCTTCACCTCACCCGGCATACCGATGCTCTTTCAGGGCCAGGAGTTCCTCGAGGACGAGTGGTTCCGCGATGTCGATCCGCTGGACTGGTCGAAGAAGGATCGCTTCGCCGGCATCTTCGCGATGTACCGCGACCTCATTCGTCTGCGCCGCAACTGGTGGAACGACAGCCGGGGCCTGCGCGGACCGCATGTGAACGTCTTCCATGTCAACGATGCGGACAAGGTCTTAGCCTTTCATCGCTGGGAAGAGGGTGGGCCCGGCGACGACGTGGTCGTCCTCCTGAACTTCGCCAATCGGGCCTATGAGGGCTATCGTATCGGCCTGCCGCGCGAGGGCGGTTGGCAGGTTCGCTTCAACAGCGACTGGCGAGGCTACAGCGTCGACTTCGGCGACCAGCCCACCCCTGAGAGCTGGGCGCATCCGGAACCCGCCGACGGGCTCGGCTGCAGCGGCGAGGTCGGGCTCGGCGCCTACAGCGCGGTCATTTTGACCCAAAGCGGATGAGCGATGCTCGCCCAGTAGTGGTGACGCCCGACTGGAACAAGCTGCCGGCGCCCTAGGACGATGGCGCCGCTTCGCACCTCGCCGGCGGGAGGTTGCCACCCGTGGCACTGCCATCGACCGCCGGCGGTCGTGTCCCGCTTGATCGGCTGGACGGGCTCGGCGTCCTCTACGTCTACCCTATGACGGCCGGCTCGGACGGCCGCGTGCCCGCGGGCTGGGACGACATTCCCGGCGCGCGTGGCTGCACGCCTCAGGCCTGCGCGTTCCGCGACCATGCGGCGGAACTCGGCGACCTCGGCGTCGACTATCTGTTCGGCGTGTCGGCCCAGCCGACGATCGAGCAGGCAGAAGCCGCGGCGCGGCTCCATCTGCCGTTCGCATTGCTCTCCGACAGCCAAGGCGCGTTGGCGAAGGCGCTCGGGTTGCCGACCTTCGGCGTCGCCGGTCTGAAACTCCTGAAGCGCCTGACGCTCATTGTCGAGGAAGGCGTGGTCCGAAAGGTCTTCTACCCGGTGTTCCCGCCCGACCGGAACGCCGCCGACGTGGTCGCCTGGCTCAGGGTGAGAGCGGCCACACCCACGGCACGACGAGCACCGTGACAAGCCCACAGATGAGCGTCATGGGGATGCCGACGATGAGGAAGTCGCGGAAGCGGTAGCTGCCGGGGCCGTAGACGAGCGTGTTGGTCTGATAGCTGATGGGCGTGGCGAAGCTGGCGCTCGCGGCGAGCATGACCGTCACGACGAACGGTCTCGGGTCGAGCCCCAGATCACCCGCGAGCGCGATGACGATCGGCGTCGCGATGACCGCCACGGCATTGTTGGTGAGCAACGCGGTGGCGGTGGCCACCACCGCATAGACCAGCATCAGCACCGTCTGGGGTGCCAGCTCGCGGAGGTGCGGCAGGCCCGCATCGACCAGGAGAGCTGCGGCACCGCTGTCGACAATGCTGCGGCCGATCGCCAGCATGGCGAGGATGAGCACCAAGAGACGCCAGTCGATCGCCTCGAAGGCGTCTTCGGCGTCGATACAGCGGCTCAACAGCACGACGCCTACGCCGATCACGGCGAGACCGGCGATCGGCATCACCCCGAGCGCTGCCAGCAGTACCACGCTGGCGAGCGTCGACCCCGCAATCCACGCCTTGTCGCGGCGCGTGGGCTCGAAGTCCGGTTCGACGAGATTGACCAGCGACATGTCGTCGGCGAAGCGCCTGAGGTCGTCGGGATTGCCTTCGACGAGGAGCGTGTCGCCGCTTTCGACCGTCGTGTCGGCGATCCGGCCCTTGAGGTCCTCGCCGTGCCGATGGATGGCGAGCACGTAGAGCCCGTAGCGGCGGCGCAGCCGCATCGCGCGCAGCTGCCGACCGACCAGCCGGCTGCGAGGTGCCACCAGTGCCTCGATGACGACCGCCGACCGTTCGCCGACGGCCGAGACGCCGCCACCCAAAAGGAAGCCACCTTCGCTCTTGAGGCCCATGATGTCGCGCGCGCTGCTCTGCAGCACGAGGCGATCCTGCGCCTGCACCTGGATCTCGGCGAGTTCCGGTCGCCTGGAGTAGTCGTTGCGGACCACGTCGATGATCTGCACGTCGCGACCCTTCAGGCTGTCGATCTGGTCGAGCCGTTTGCCGACCAATGGCGAGCCCTGGTTGATCAGCGCTTCGGTCAGGTAGAGCTGGCGCACCGGTTGGTCGAACAGGCCGTGCAGGGCGCGTCGGTCTGGCAGCAGTCGCGGCGCGGCGAACCAAAGAAAGGCCCCGCCGGCAAGGGCGACCGCGATGCCGACCGGCGCGATTTCGAACAGATGGAATGGTGCTAGCCCCTCGCCTCGGGCGACGCCGTCGACCAAAAGGTTTGTGGAGGTGCCGATGAGGGTGCAGCTACCGCCCAATATCGCCGCGTAGGAGAGCGGAATGAGCAAGCGCGACGGCGGCTGCTCGAGGTCGCGGCCGAGGGCGACCAGCACCGGGATGAGAACCATCACCACCGGCGTATTGTTGACGAAGGCGGAGGCGACCATCGTCGCGCCGAGAACGGCCGGGATGATCAGCTCCGGCCGGCTCTGCGCACCGCCGCGCGCCTCTCGGATCAGGCGCTCGAGCAGCCCGGTTCGCACGAGCGCCGCCGACAGGACGAACATCGCGGCGATGGTCAGTGGCGCGCTGTTGGCAAAGACCAACAGCATGCTGTCGGTCTCCAGCACGCCGGTAGCCAACAGGAGTGCGGTGCCGCCGACGGCGACCACGTCGGGGGGGTAGCGCTCCCATACGAACAGCAAGAAGACGAGGGCAACCACGCCCAGCGCCACGATCGGGGCTAGCTGCTCCATCGAACCTCGGAAATCAGGCTGCGGCCGACTTGCCCAGAAAGCCGGAGAAGGTCAATCGGCGATCCGGCGCGCCTGTCCTCCGCTACGCTCGAACCTCAGTCGGCAAGGCGGAGGACTCCCAGCGCCAGAGCCTGCGCGCGGGGCACCAACGTGTCTAGGTGACAGACCTCGTCCGGCGTGTGGGCGTGCTCGCCTACCGGGCCCGTACCGCAGAGCGTCGGCACGCCCATCGCGCTCGTGTAGCCAGAGTCCGCCGAGCCTCCCGAGAAGGTCGGTTGAGTATCCATGCCCAGGTCGTCCGCGGCTCCGGCGTAGTGCTCGAAGAGCCCGCGATTGGCCGCCTGCTCCTCGACGGCGAGGAAGAGCTTGCGCGAGACAACCTTCGTCGTCGTGTCGGGGACGTCCTCCCTAGCGAGGACCGATTCGATCTCCGGCTCGATGGCCGCGAACGCGGCCTGCGTCGGGAAGCGGCAGTCGAACTCGAAGCGCGCGCTCGGGGCCACGGTGTTGACCGCCTCACCGCCGCTGACGAGGCCGACATTGAGGGTCACGCCCTTCTCGTAGTCGGTGAGCGCGTGCAGCGCTTGAACCTTGCGCGCGAGAGCATCGATGGCGCTCCGCCCCTGACGATGACTGGCGCCCGAGTGCGCCGCCCGGCCGGTGATCTCCACGCCGCAGAAGAGCGCGCCGTTGCGGCTGGTGACGACGCCGCCGCCGGCGCGACCGGGCTCGCTGTTGAAGACGGCACGGGCACCCGCCGCTGCGGCCTCGATCACCGCGCGTCCCTCGGGAGAAGCGATCTCCTCGTCGGCCGTGCAGAGCATCACCACCGGACGAGGTGCGCCGCCAACATCCCGGAGCGCGCGCATGACGAAAGCGTTGAGCACGAGGCCCGCCTTCATGTCGCAGACGCCCGGGCCATAGGCGAGGGTGCCTTCCACGCGGAACGGACGGCGCGCCGCCTCGCCCTCGGGAAACACTGTGTCGCGGTGCCCCATGAGCAGGACGTGGCCCGGCGTGTTGCGGCGATCAAAGGCGTCGAGCCGCGCCTCGAACGTGTACCCCAAATCTCGCCCAGGCGAGACGCACACCTCGAAGCCGGCATCCTCGAGCCATGCGCGCAGGACGTCGCCGACCCGGTCGACGCCGGCGACGTCGAAGGTGCCGCTGTCGATGTTAACGAGCTCCTCCAAGAGCTCGATCATCTGGGCCTCGCGTGCACCGAGCCAATCGAGCACGCGCTGCTCCGTGGGGGAGATCGCCATAGCTTTCCTCCAAGCCGCCGCGCGAAGGATCTATGGGCTCCACGTGCGGAATGTACAGCTCACAGGTTGTGCCGTGGCTGGTCCCGCAAGGCTGGCATCGAGTGCCGCGCGCGAGGCCGCGCAGATGGCAGCTGTGCGGATCGCCACTTGCGGCTAGGCTCGCCGCTATGGATTGGGTGCTGCGCTGCCAACTCGCCTGCAAGAGTGCGGTCGCGATGGTGCTGGCCTATGGCGTCGCCATGTGGATGGGCTGGGACCGGCCCATCTGGGCGGCATTCACCGTCATCGTCATCGGCCAGGTCACCGTCGGCCTCGCGATCAACAAGGGCGCGCTCCGAGTCGGCGGCACGCTGCTCGGCATCGTCGTCGGTTTCGTCGTGATCGGCCTATTTGCCCAGGAACGCTGGCTGTTCATCCTCGCCCTCGCCACGCACCTCGCCTTTTGCACCTACATGATGGGGGGACGCCACGGCCCCTACTTCTGGTTCGTTGCTGGCCTCTCGGCACCCGTCGTCGCGTGGGACGGGGCCGCGGCAGGCGCTGCAGCCTTCGACGTCGGAGCTCTACGCGCGCAACAGACCGTGCTCGGTGTGTTGGCGGTCAGCCTCGTGGCAGCGCTGCTCTGGCCCCGCTCGACGGGCGTCGAGCTCACACGTGCCGTGCGCGAAGCGGCGGCCCTGCACACCGAGCTGTTCCGCCTCTATGCGGAGCGGTTCTGCGGCGGTGCGCAGGATTGCGACCTCACCGCCCGGCGACTGGCATCGCTCGCCGCGGAGGGTCGCGCCGCCAGCCTGATCGAGGCGGCTGAGACCGACACCTACCGGGTTTGGGAGGTGCATACGGCCTGGTTCGCCTACCGGCGGCACTTCCAGGACTATTGGGACTCGCTCGGCCGTTGGCGACAGAGCTTCGACGACGCGGCGAGCTTTGATGTGCGCGCGCTCTTGCCCGCGCTGGACGCCTTCCTCGAAGAGATCGCCGGTCGGCTGGAGACGATCGAGGCGCTCCACCGCGGCGACCGTCCGACCCGCACGGCCGCTGACGTGCAGCTCGTGATCGACGAGGCGGCGGCCGCGTCGCTCAGCCACTTCGACCGCACGGTGCTCGAGGCCGCACGCGTCCGGCTGGCGCATGTCGAGCAGACGACGCGAGGAATGCTGGAGGCGGTGCGGGCCATCTACGGCCTGGCTCCCGCGCCACGGTCTGCGCCGAGGGATGGTCCGTGGCTGGACTTCGTCATCGCCCCGGATCCGGGGAGGCTGAACGCAGCCGTGCGCCATTTCATCACCGCCTGGCTGGTCTCACTCACCTATTTGCTCATTCCCGATACGCCGGGCGGCACGGCATTGGTGATCACGGTGTGCTTCTTGGGGATACCGCTCGCCGTCTATCCCCAGGTGCGCATGTCGAAATTGATTTCGGCCGCGCTGGTCGGCTCCATCGCCGCCGGGGTCGTCTACGTTGCGTTGATGCCCAGCCTCGTGACGTTTCACCAACTGGCGATCGTGCTTTTCCTCGCGACCTTCGTTGCCTTCGCTTGGAAGCCGTACGACAGTCAATTTCTACCGCGAACAATTGGTCTTGCCTTCTTTCTCATTGCGCTCGACATCGAAAACTACCAAGCGTACTCGGCTGAGCGGTTTGCCGACAACATGCTGATGTTTGTCGCGTTCTTTGCGCTCTTGGGCATCGGCCGCCTTGTGCCGTGTCGAACGGCGCCGGCGGCACAGATCGACTGGCTGCTGGCGCGCTACCGCGGAAGTGCGAATTTCCTGCTCCGATCGTTGCACTGGCCGGACGGGCACCCGCCGACGATCTGGCACCGGGCATGGCGGCGGCGACATCTGCAGGAACTGGCGACCATTCCACAGCAACTGCGGCAATGGCAGGAGCTGCTGCCTCCGGCCAAGCTGCCGGCCGAAAATGCAGCCAAGTTTGCAGACTTCGTGCATGCGCTCGGTGATTTCGGTTTCGGGCTGGTCGACTTGGTCGACGCCCGTTCCCGGCCGCAATCTACCGTCTTCTTGCATGAACTCGGGGGCGAAATGCGCAGCTACCAGGTCGAACTGCAGCGTGCACTGCGCGGACTGACCCTTGCCGACGTTCGTGGCGTCCGCATCGAAGGTGCGCGTTCGATCGCCGACACGAGAAGGCTCGAGGACAGCCTCGAAGCCCTACTGCAAGGGCCTCGCGCATCCGAGATCGACGCGGAGCACCGGGTCCGGCTCTATCGTCTACTTGGCGTCTATCGCGAAGTTGTCGCTTCCGTGGCAGAACTCCTCAAGCGGGCGACCGTCGTCGACTGGCGACGCTTGCGCGAGGCGCGGTTTTGAGCTTGAGCACGTCCAGATTGTGAACCTAATCCCAAGCGAAATAGACGTTTACGGCGTGTATCTCGCCCCGCTCCTCGTGGCAGCGAGCTTCGGCATGGCGGCGACCTGGGTCACGGCGCACCTGCTCAATCGCTTTCGTTTGTCGCGCTGGTTCGCTTACCCACCGTTGGTGCTGCTGTCGCTCGGCGTGCTCTATACCATCGCGATCGGCACCTTCGTCGTTCCGTTCTGAGGACTCGTCAGTTGCTTCGCGTCGCGCTCACCAGCCTCGTCGTGCTGCTAGCCATTGCCGCCTTCTCCTGGAAGTACATCGACTACATTCGCAATCCCTGGACCCGCGACGGCCAAGTGCGCGCCCAGATCATCCGCGTGGCACCGCGCGTCACGGGACCGATCGTTGACCTGCCGATTGTCGACAACCAACACGTGTCCGCGGGCGAGTTGTTGTTCCGGATCGATCCCAGGACCTACGTCGCTGCGCGCGATGAGGCCCGCGCCAACTTGCAGCTCGCCCGCAACACCATCGCGTCGCTGATCGAGGATGTGGCCGCGAAGGAAGCGGCGGTCAGGCAGCTCGAACAGCGCATCTCGGAAGCGCAATCCGACCTCACGAGCGCGGAGGCGCAGGAGGTGGAGATCAGCCGGAATCTGGAGCGCGTTACGGCACTGGTGGAGGCCCGCGACCTCCCCCAGGCGAGGCTAGATCAGGCGCAGGCGTCCGAACGTGTTGTCCTGGCTGACATCGCCCGCGCTGAAGCGGCGGTCACCGAGGCCGAAGAGGCGCTGACCGAGGCGCAAGCGGCGCTCGCATCCGCGCAAGCCGATCTCGGCGATCCGAGCGACGAGAACGCGCGGCTGCGCGCCGCCCGTGCCACGCTGGAGCAGGCCGAGCTGGACCTGGAGTTCACGGAGGTCCGGGCGTCCGTCAGCGGCTGGGTCACCAACCTCAGGCTCCAGCTGGGCACCCAGGCCGTGGCCAACGAGCCGGCGCTCGCCCTCGTCGACGCGGCGAGCTTTTGGATCGACGGCTATTTCCGCGAGACGATGCTCAAGGACGTGCAGCCCGGCGACGTCGCCTATGTGACGCTCATGACCTACCCCGGACAACCGCTCCGCGGCCGTGTGCAGAGCATCGGGTGGGGAATTGCCACGCCCGACAGCGTGACCGGCGAGGACCTGCTCCTCGAGATCCAACCGACGTTTCAATGGATCCGCCTCGCCCAGCGCGTGCCCGTTCGCGTCGAGCTCGACGCGCTGCCGGAGAACATCGAGCTCCGGGTCGGCACGACCGCTTCCGTGCTCGTGTTGGCGGAGGGCGACGAGCAGGTCCCGGCCCTTCCGGCTTTCCTTCAATAGGGATTGGCGTGCGTCGTTGTTGCGTGCCGGCAGTCACGTGCTTCCAGCTGCGTGGCGTGCAGCAGGCGCGGCGCGCGTGTCGCGCCAAGCACCGGCCGCCTTCGGCTCCTATCAGCCTATTGCGGGCATACGCCATCCCGCGCGATAGGTCGGCTCCCCGAAACCAACACGCCATCGTGGTGGGTCGACATGTCGAGCGCGATCATCAAGGCGAGGAGCTCGGAGCACATCGATGCGGCGGGCGGCCTTGTCTGGGAGCTCTTCGACTCGGTACGCGCCCGCTATCCCGACATGATCGAGATCATCAACGGCTATATCGAGGACCACGACGTCGCCGGGCAGCTCGACCGCTTCGGCGATTACTTTCTTCCGCCAAACGGCGAGTGTTTTCTGGCACGACGCGATCATGTCTTTGTCGGCGTCGTCTTGTTGAAACCGCGCACTGAAGGCGGTGGTGACTTGAACCGGATGTACGTCCGGGACTCGGCGCGCGGATTGGGTCTCGGGAGAAAGCTCTGTGAAGCTGCCGTCGAAGAAGCGCGCGCGCTGGGCTATGGGACGCTCTACCTCGACGCTTTGCACCGCCACGTCGAAGCCTTGCCGCTCTACGAATCCATGGGCTTCGATCGATACACCGACCCGAGTGCTTTCGGTGGCGACGACCCACGCGTCGTCAACATGCGGCTGAAGCTCTGAGGCGCGCACGTTCGACAATTTGCTTCGGACCGTCGCCACCGAGGACCCAGTCATGGGGCGGCGACAACGCCATAGCCTCGTCACGCCTGACCAAGACCGCCATGCGCCAACAACGGACCCGTTCGCCCAACGAGTGTGAAGTGGACAATCGGCGGCTCATGGTCGTGGCGCCCTTGGCCTTCCTCGGCGGCACGTTCAGCGCGATCGATACGCTGCCGACTTTCTGCGGGGCGTTACGGAAGAAATGAGCCACTTCGTGCGTTGTCGGCGCGTAGCGGGGCCTTTGACGTTGTGGCCCCGCCTCTAAGCGAAAGGAAGGCTCACGTGAGAAAACAATTCGCGCTTGCGACCGTGCTCGCGTTCAGTGTCCTGACGGCGGGTTGCGCCGGTCTCGACGACACTCAACAGCGAACGCTTACCGGCGCCGCGGCTGGCGCTGCCGGCGGTGCCGTGGTCGGTGCGGCGGCCGGCAACACGGCGCTCGGCGCCGGCCTGGGGGCCGCCGCCGGTGCCGCTGGCGGCTATCTCTACGACCGCCACCATGACGATGATTGAGGCGTCCATGCGGACCTCATCGTAACGCTTGCCGTCCGGTGCGGGCTCGGGCGAGCCTCGGCCGAGCCCGCCTTCGCAAGTTGAGTGTGGCCGCTTGCAATCATTCGCGTTTCTGTTCGCAAGTAAGGAGATTTCTCGCTCACACGATCTGCTAACGAAGTGAACCGAATACGTACATCGGAGGCAACGGTCCTCGCCCTCGATGCGATGTGCTCGCAATCAGCATGTTCGGAATGCCGCCGATCACAACCGAAGCGGGATGATGTTTCCCAGACTTGTTGTCTTGACGAACCAGAATGTCGGCATCGAGGTAGTGACCGGATTTACCACTTGCCGATCATTAGGTCCGCTCGCCGTCCGAAGGCGTCGTACGGTCGTCGCCGGTGGGTGTCTCAGAAGTGGCACACCTCGCCCACTGAACCGGAGCACTGAATGTGCGATGACCGAGGATCGCCCGCTACGGCGACGCCCCATGCCCCACGACGGCAAGGTGCATCAGCCGAACGCGTTGGCGCACCAGAGCCATTCCCATTCGGCTGGAATGACCCACGCCGGTCCGCCCGAGAGCGCACGTTGGCATCGGGCGGTCGGCTGCGCGTGTTGCGGTCCTTGAACACCCGCCGAGCCGCCGGCGCTCGGTAGGAGTGTCCGGCACCGGTTCGCGCGGACATCGTCGTGTCTGCTGCAGACCGTGAACGCGACCGTCGGTGGCCTGGGAACGGCGAGCCGAACCGCCTGCCGCCTATGTCATCTCGCCCGCCAGGACCGAGAGTTCGGCTGCGAGTTCGGGGGTGAGCTGCTCGAAGGTGTTCTTGGTAGGCACGTAGGCGCGGACCTCGCCGTCGTGCAGGTCGAAGAGCCAGCCATGCACGCGCAGTCGGCCCTCGGCCACCCCTGCCTCGATCCAGGGGAAGGTCAAGAGATTGGCGAGCGAGGTCTTGATTGCCTCCTCCTCCAACAGCCGCAATTGCTCTTCGACCGGCCGGTCGCGCGCGATGAGCAGGGTGCGTCGGCGCGCTTCGTCGGCGATGTTGAGCCAGGGATGGATGAAGCCAGGATGATCGACCTCGGTTCGGTCGCGGCTCAGCAGGGCACGGATGCCGCCGCAGCCGGCGTGGCCGAAGATGATGATGTGCTCGACGTGGAGGCCGTTCACGCCGAACTCGAGGGCCGCACTGGTGCCGTGGTGCTGTTGGTCGGGCAGGTGCGGCGGCACGAGATTGGCGACGTTGCGCACCATGAAGAGCTCACCCGGCTCGGCCTTGAGCACGATGCCCGGATCGATCCGCGAGTCCGAGCACGCGATCATCATGACCTTCGGGCGCTGTTCGCGTTCGAGCTGCGCGAAGAACGCGCGGCGCTGGGCGAAGGTCTGCTGTTGGAACTCGCGCAGCCCCTGCGTCAGCCTGCGGAGCGGCATCGGCACCTCCCGTCGATCACCCAAAGTCGGCGCTTCGTTGTCCCGCCTATAGCACAAACCCGCCATTGGGACGCCGTTCGGCCAAGACATAGAAGCGGAGCTACGATCAGGTGGCGCCGGCTGCGCTTGAACGGGACCGGCCTGTTTAGATCGGGTTCTGCACGCCCGCAAAGTAGAGTAGCTTCCCCTGCTCGTCGAACAGCGGGCGGATGCGCAGACGATTGAGGAACGGCGAGCCGTCGGCGCGGTAGTTCAGAATGTCGATGACGAACGTCGTCTCCGCCAACAATGCGTAGCGGATCGCCCGGGCGGCGTCGGGATTGGTGTCGGGACCCTGCAGGAGGCGGCAGTTGCGGCCGATGACCTCGGCGGCCACATAGCCCGTCTGGTCTTCGAACTCCTCGCTCACGAAGATCATCGGGTTGTCCGGCAGATGCGGATCGGTGATGACGACGCTCTTTTCGATCTCATCGGCAGCGAGCAGGCCGAGTAATTCGCTCTCCCGCAATCGCTTGGTCATTGCGTCGCTCCCTGGGCGCGCGGCAGTCGCCTCAAACTCCAGCGTACATGCGGCCCGGATTCAAGAGGCGATCGGGATCGATGCTCGCCTTGATGCGCTTGGTGAGCGCGAGGACCGGCTCGGGCTGCGGCTCGAAGACGTCCACGGCCGCGCGCACGGGCGAGGGCGCGCGCACGAGCGTCGCATGGCCGCCCAAGGGTTCGAGTGCTGCCCGGATGCGCGCCGCACCAGCGTCCCCCGCGGCGTCGGTGGCGAGCCAGAGAAGGCCGCCGGCCCAGTCGAAGAACCCTTCGGCGCCGATCTCGCGGCCGAGCATGGTCAGCAGACCCGGCCCCGCCGTGGGCGCGGTCGAGATGCGCCACACGGCACGCTCGCGCGGTTCCGTCAGCAGTGTCGCGTCGCGGACCTCTCGCCAGAGGACGGCCGATGCGTCGGCAGGAAGCTCGACGATCGGCGCGGCCAGGTCGAGTGCGGCGATCAGATCGCGGCCTCGGCGCGGCAGAAACTCCCCGAAATAGGCGAGGCGGAGCAGCACGGCCGACGCATCGGCGCGGGCGATCTCGTTGACACCCGATCGCGCCGCCACGCTGTTCGGCAAGTACGCAGCAGCCGAGACCTCGAAGGGTGTCGCCAGTGCTGCACGCATCGCCTCGCCGGCGGCCTCGGACGACAAGCCGACCAGGGCGATGGTCAGCGTGTCCTGGGGCTTCGGCAGCACCTTGAACGTCACCTCGGTCAAGACCCCGAGCGTGCCGTGCGCCCCGGCCTGTAGCTTGACGAGGTCGAGGCCCGTGACGTTTTTCATCACGCGCCCGCCCGAGCGGTTCACCTCGCCATCCCCGTCGACGAAGCGGACGCCGATCAGGCTGTCCCTGAGCGCGCCGGCGACGATCCGTGCCGGGCCTGAGAGATTGGTGGCGACGAGGCCGCCGACGGTCGGCACCGCACCATCGCTGCCCAAGAGAACGCGCAGATCGGGCGGCTCGAAGGGTAGGGCCTGGCCGGCCTCGTCGAGCGTTGCCTCGACCTCCGCCAAGGGCGTGCCGGCGCGAACCCGAAGCACCAGCTCGCCTGGCCGGTAGAGCTCGACGCCGCTGACGCCCTTGAGGCGCAAGGTGTGCCCGGCCTGAACGGGCCTGCCGAAGCCCTGCCGGCTGCAGCCGCCCCCGATCTCGATCGCTTCGCCGGACGCGCGCGCCTCGCGCACGGCATCGACGACGCCGGCTTCGTCGGCCGGTGCGAACTCGGCCACCCGTCAGGCCGCCTCGGCCGGCCGGTCCTCGTCGAAGGGAAAGACCTTGCCGACATTCAGCAGGCCCTCGCGGTCGAAGGCGTGCTTGACCCGCTCCTGGAGTGCCAGCTCGGCGGCTGTGAACTGGTAGCGCATCAGCTCGCGCTTCTCGATGCCGACGCCATGCTCGCCGGAGAGGCAGCCCTCCATGTCGACGCAGAGCTTCAAGATGTCGGCAGCGCACCGCTCCGCCTTGGCGAGTTCACCCTCGGCGTTGGCGTTGTAGAGGATCAGCGGGTGCAAATTGCCGTCGCCGGCGTGGAAGATGTTGGCGATCTCCAGTCCGTAGGTTCGGCCGAGGTCGCCGATGTGGTGGAGTGTTTCGGGCAGCTTCGAGGTGGGAATGGTGCCGTCGATGCAGATGTAGTCGGGCGAGATGCGGCCGATCGCGCCGAAGGCCGACTTGCGTCCCAGCCAGATCGCCGCCGCCTCCTGCGCATCGCGGCTGATGCGCGAGAAGGCGGGCTCGAAGCGTGCTGCGATCTCGGCGATCCGCTCGAGCAGCGTGTCGATCTCGGCTTCCGATCCCTCGACCTCGATGATCAGCACCGCCTCGACATCGAGCGGGTAGCCGGCGTGGACGAAGGCCTCGACGGCGTGGATGGCGGGGCGATCCATGAACTCGAGCGCCACGGGTATGATGCCCGAGTTGATGATGGCGTCGACGCAGGCGCCCGCCTGCTCGTTGCTCTGGAAACCCAGAAGCATCGGCCGCGCGCCCTCGGGTGCCCTGAGGATGCGCACGGTCACCTCGGTGATGATGCCGAGCTGTCCTTCCGAGCCGCAGACGAGACCCAGGAGGTCGAGGCCGGCAGGCTCGAGATACTTGCCGCCGATCTCGAGCACCTCGCCGTCGAGGGTGACGAGCTTGACGCCCAAGAGGTTGTTCGTGGTGACGCCGTATTTCAGGCAGTGCGCCCCGCCGGCATTGTTGGCGACATTGCCGCCGATCGAGCAGGCGAGCTGCGAGGAGGGGTCGGGCGCGTAGAAGAAGCCCTCGTGCTCGCAGGCTTGCGTGATCGCAATGTTAGTCGTGCCCGCCTCGATCGTCGCGGTGCGGTTCTCGAAGTCGAGGTCGAGCACGTCGCGCATCTTCATCATGCTGATGACGACGCCGTCGGCCGTCGGCATCGCGCCACCCGAGAGCGACGTCCCGGCACCGCGCCCCAGCACGGGAATGCCCTCGTCGCGGCAGTAGCGAAGGACGGCCGCAACCTCTTCGGTCGACTGCGGCAGCACGACCGCCAGCGGCGCCTGGCGATAGGCGGAGAGCCCATCGGTCTCGTAGGGGCGCAACGCATCGTCGCCGTCGATGACGGCTTCCGGCGCCGGACAGAGCCGCTTCAGCTCGCGCACGATCGTATCCCGACGGGCGATCACGGCCGCCTTCGGCTCGGGCATCCGCATGATGGCACCTCCCTCTTTACGTGGCGTGAGCTTAGGTCAAGCAGCGCTTTGCGCAACGGAGGACGCGCATGCGCGCAACTCTGACCTTCGTATATCGAGCCGATATAACCCTTGCTCCGATGTATCGGCTCGATATACCACCCGACCTCGACGACCGGAGGTGATCCATGGACGTCAAGACGCTGTGCCTGGGCGTCCTCGCGACCGAGGACCGCAGCGGCTACGAGATCAAAAAGACCTTGGAGGAGCGATTCCGGCACTTCTTCCGCGCCGGCTACGGCTCGATCTATCCGGCGCTCAAGGAACTGGAGCGTTCCGGGCTCGTCGTCTGTGAAGCGGTAGAGCAGCAGCGGCGCCCGGCCAAGAAGGTCTATCGCATCACCGATGCTGGAAGGCGGACGCTCGAGGAGGTGCTCGTCGCGGAGGATCCGCGCCACGTGGTGCGCTCCGAATTCCTGGTCCTCATGTACTTCGCGCACCTCTTGCCGGCCGAGCGTGTGACGCAGGTCATCGACGCGATGACCGCCGAGTTCGATCGCATCTTGAACGCCGACCTCGAGGCGCTCGAGCAGGTCTATGACACGCTGACGCCCGGACAGCGGTTTGCGCTGGGCTACGGCCGAACCATGTTGACTGCGGCGTTGGGCTATCTGCACCGGCAGCGTGGCGGCTTCCTCCGCGAGCTCCAGCCGACCGAGGCTGTGGACCCTGAACTGCGTAATGGCGGCCTCGCCGCTGCCGGAGACTGAGATGCGTCGCTCGCTGTTGCTGGCCTTGCTGTTCGCCGTCGTGCTCGTCGGCTGGCTGGCCTCGGGCCAGCCCTTCGTGCAGCAATGGTTCGCTAGTAGTGCACCCGCCGAGGAGGAGACGGCACCTCCGACGGAGCCGGCCGAGCGTGCGCTGCCGCGGGTGCGGGTCGTGGCGAGCGAGGCCAGCCCGATCAGCCGCGAGGTCGTGATCTACGGCCGCGCCGAGCCCAAGCGCGAGGTGACCGTTCGCGCCGAGACCTACGGTCGCATCACCGATGTGCTGGTCGACAAGGGCGAGCGGGTCGAGGCCGGCGAGCCATTGTTGCGTCTCGATGCGCGCGAGCGCGAGGCGATGCTCGACAAGGCCAAGGCGCTGATCGATCAGCGGACCCTCGAGTTCGACGCGGCGACCAAGCTAGGCGCGCGCGGGTTTCAGGCGGAGACGCAGGTTGCCGGCGCCGCGGCGGCGCTGGAGGAAGCGCGTGCCGAGCTCCGGGCCCGCGAGGTCGAGCTGGAGAACACGCGCGTCGTGGCGCCCTTTGCCGGCTTGATCACCGACCGGGTGGTGGAGATCGGCGACTATGTCGACACGGCCGATCCGCTGTTGCACGTTATGGAACTCGAGCGGTTCCTGGTCACGGGTGAGATCGCCGAGACGCAGCGCCGCTTGCTGGCACCCGGCATGCAAGTCGCGGTCGAGCTGGCCGATGGTCAGCGGCGTGTCGGGACGCTGAGCTTCATCTCGGCCGATGCGGCGGAAGCGACCCGCACCTTCCGCGTGGAGGCGCTCATCGACAACGCGGACGCGGCGGTCCCCGCCGGCATGAGCGCCACCTTGCGGCTCAACTTCGCCGAGGTCGAGGCGCACCGCGTCTCCGCCGCGCTTCTGACACTCGACGCGGCGCATCGCCTGGGCGTCAAGATCGTCGATGACGAGGACGTCGTGCGCTTCGTGCCCGTGGAAGTGGTGCGCGCCGACGCCGAGGCGGTCTGGCTTGCCGGACTGCCGTCCGAGGCGTGGCTCATCGTCGTTGGTCAGGGATTCGTGCACGATGGCGAGCGGGTAGCGCCGACCGCCGTGGACGGCGCCGAGGTGGCCTGGAACGCGGAGGAGGACGCGGTCGAGTGAACACGCTCATCCAGGCCAGTTTCGAGCGCTCGCGGACCGTCTTCGTCGCCCTCGTGCTGATCCTTGTCGCCGGCGCGATCGCCTATGCGACGATCCCGAAGGAAGCCGATCCGGATATCCAGATTCCGATCCTCTACGTCTCGATGACGCATGACGGCATCTCGCCCGAAGACGCCGAGCGGTTGCTCATTCGCCCGATGGAGACCGAGCTCAGGGGCTTGGAAGGCGTCAAGGAGATGCGCTCGACGGCAGCCGAGGGGCACGCGTCCGTCTCCCTCGAGTTCGAGATCGGGACCGACATCGACGCCGCGCTCGCCGATGTGCGGGCGAAGGTCGACACCGTTCGCCCGGACCTGCCGGACGACACCGACGAGCCGGTCGTTGAGGAGGTCAATCTAGCGCTCTTTCCTGTGCTTGTGGTGACGCTCGCGGGCGACCTTCCCGAACGAACGCTGGTGCGCGCGGCCGATCGCCTCGAGGAAGCTATCGAGGCACTGCCGTCGGTGCTCGAAGTCGACGTGCAGGGCAAGCGCGAGGAGCAGGTCGAGATCGTCGTCGATCCGGTCAAGGTCGAAGCCTACGGGCTCCGCGCCGACGAGATCGTCTCCAGCGTGAGCCGCAACAATCAACTGGTGGCGGCCGGCACGCTCGACACGGGCCAAGGTCGTTTTGCGATCAAGGTGCCCGGGCTGTTCGAGGACGTCGGCGACGTCATGAGCATGCCGGTGAAGGCGGTCGACGACACGGTCGTCACGTTGCGCGACATCGCCACGGTACGGCGCAGCTTCAAGGACCCGACGAGCTTTGCGCGGGTCGACGGGCAGCCGGCGCTGGCTCTCGAGGTGAAGAAGCGGCTCGGCACCAACATCCTCGAGACGGTCGCCGCCGTGCGTGCCGTCGTCGCCGCCGCCGAGCCGAGCCTTCCCGCCGGTCTCGAGATCGGCTTCCTGCAGGACAAGTCCAACAACATCCGCTCGATGCTGACCGACTTGCAGAACAACGTTCTTTCTGCGGTGATCCTGGTGATGATCGTCGTCGTCGCAGCGCTCGGCTTCAGGACGGCGCTGCTGGTGGGCTTTGCGGTGCCGGGCTCGTTCCTTGCAGGCATTCTCGTGATCTGGCTCGCCGGCCTGACGGTCAACATCGTCGTGCTGTTCGGCCTGATCCTCGCGGTCGGTATGCTGGTCGATGGTGCCATCGTTGTCACGGAGTTCGCCGACCGCCGCATGGCCGAAGGCGTCCCCCGGCGCGAGGCCTATCTCGCCGCCTCGCGCCGCATGTGCTGGCCGATCACCGCATCGACGGCGACCACGCTGGCGGCGTTCTTGCCGCTCGTGTTCTGGCCGGGGATCGTCGGCGAGTTCATGCGCTATCTGCCGATCACACTCCTGGCCACGCTCACAGCGTCGCTCCTGATGGCGCTGATCTTCGTGCCGAACGTCGGTGCGCTGGTCGGCAAGAGCGCTGCCGCTGCCGGCCCGAGTCTCAAGGCGATCGACGACGAGAGCGAGGATCTGCTGAAGCAGAGCCGCGGCTTCGTTCGCTTCTACGTGCGCACCCTGCACGTGGCGCTCGCCCATCCGATCAAGGTGGTGGTGGCCGCGCTCGCGATCGCCGTCGGCGTCTATGTCGCCTATGGCGCATTCGGCAAGGGCGTCGAGTTCTTCCCGGACGTGGAGCCCGAGCGCGCCCAGGTCCTGGTTCACGCGCGCGGCGACTTGTCGATCTGGGAACGGGACGCGCTGGTCGCGGAGGTCGAGGATCGAATCCTTCGCACGGATGGCGTGCGCGCGTTCTACACGACGACCAACACCGACTTTCAAGGCGACGGGATCGACGAGGACGTCGTCGGTATCACGCTTCTGGAGTTCGAGGACTGGCGCGAGCGGCGGCCGGCGAGCGTCATCATGGCCGAGATCGAGGCGGCGACCGAACCGCTCGCGGGCATCGAGGTGGAGGTGCGGAAGGAAGAGGAGGGACCTCCGGTCGGCAAGCCCGTGCAGGTGCAGGTCGCCGCGGTTCGACCGGATGTGCTAGAGGAAACGACCGACCAGGTGCGGGCGCAGTTCGAAGGGATGGAAGGCCTCGTCAACATCAGCGACAGCCGACCTGTGCCGGGGATCGAATGGGAACTCGACGTCGACCGCGAGCAGGCGAGCCGCTACGGCGCCGACGTCGCGACCGTTGGTCCGCTGGTCCAGCTCGTGACGACCGGCGTCAAGGTCGGCGAATACCGGCCGGACGACGCCGACGAGGAGATTGACATCAGGGCGCGCTATCCCGCGACGGACCGCGGCCTGGGCCAGCTCGACAATCTGCGCGTGCCGACGGCCGAGGGGCCCGTGCCGCTCTCCAACTTCGTCGAGCGGACCGCGGCGCCGCGCGTCGCCGAGATCGCGCGCGTCGATGGCACGCGTGTCCTCACCGTCGGTGCCGACCTGGCGCCCGGCGTGCTCGCCGATGACAAGGTGCAGGAGCTTCGCGGTTGGCTTCACAGCCAGATTTGGCCTGCCGAAGTCGGCTTCACCTTCAAAGGTGAGGACGAGGAGCAGAAGGAGGCACAGGCGTTCCTCGGCAAGGCCTTCGGTGTTGCGCTGTTTCTTATCGCGATGATCCTCGTGACGCAGTTCAACAGCTTCTATCAGTCGGCGCTGATCCTCTCGGCGGTCGTGTTCTCGACCGTCGGCGTGCTGCTGGGCCTGCTCGTCACCGATCAGCCCTTCGGGATCATCATGAGCGGGGTCGGCGTGATCGCGCTCGCCGGCATCGTCGTGAACAACAACATCGTCCTGATCGATACCTACAACGAGCTGCGCCGGCACGGCTTGGAGCCGCACGCGGCGGTCCTGCGCACCGGTGCGCAGCGCTTGCGGCCCGTGTTGCTCACGACCGTGACGACGGTCCTGGGCCTGATGCCGATGGTACTCAAGATGAACATCGATCTGTTCACCCGGCAGATCACGGTCGGCGGGCCGTCGACCGACTGGTGGTCACAGCTCGCAAGCGCTGTTGCGGGCGGGCTCGCCTTCGCCACCTTGCTGACGCTCCTCTTGACGCCGTGCCTGCTCTACCTGCCGACGCACCTGCGGCATTGGTGGCGCGGTACGCGACCCGACCCGTCGCGGCCGCAGCGGGCGGCCCCGGTGCAGCTCGCGGACGCCGCCGACTGAGCGATCCGCTGGCGTGCTGATCTCGACGCGAGACCGCCTCCGGCATGCGGATCAACGGTCAAAGGCGTCGAAACTTATTCCCTCATCCGCCAAACTTTTTTACGGAAGGGTTTGGATTTCTCAACCTGAACGATTATGGTCGGGTATCGCGCTGCCGCTTGGGGGATGTGCCGCGCGCGTTTGGTCGAAAGAGCCTAGTCGGAGGTCCTTGATGGGCAATCACGCGCGTGACGAAGGCGAACGATCACGCCGGCTGATCGCCTCGATCAGTGCCGTATTGCGAGCCATGGAGCCGGCCGACGCCGTTTGGCAAATCCGCGTGCACGAGTTGGCGAGGCTACTAGAACGCGCCGCCCAGGTTGACCCGCACGTCCCGCTCACCGATCTGCTCGCCCCGCCCGTCCATCTGGCGATCGCCAATCAGGGCTAGCCGGCCCTCGGTGGTGCTGCCGCTCAGGCCTGGGCCGGCAGCACCCGATCGGGCGGGCGATGGCCGTCCACGAACGTCTTGATGTTGATCAGCACCTTCTCGCCCATGTCGACACGACCCTCGAGCGTGGCGCTCCCCATGTGCGGCAGGAGCACGACGTTCGGCAAGTCGCGGAGCTTCGGGTTGATCGCCGGCTCATGCTCGAACACGTCCAGGCCGGCGCCGGCCAGCTCGCGGCTGCGGAGCATCCGGGTGAGCGCGAGCTCGTCAATGACCTCGCCGCGCGACGTGTTGATGACGTAGGCATGCGGCCTTAAAACCTTGAGGCGACGTGCCGAGAGCAGATGGTAGGTAGCCGGCGTGTGCGGGCAATTGACGGTGACGATGTCCATACGCGCGAGCATCTGGTCGAGGCTGTCCCAGTAGGTTGCCTCGAGTTCTTCTTCGATCTGCGCATGGACGCGATTGCGATTGTGGTAGTGGATGGCGAGACCGAACCCACGGGCGCGCCGGGCCACGGCAGTGCCGATCCGCCCCATCCCGAGAATGCCGAGCCGCTTGCCGTGAATCCGGTGCCCAAGCATCGAGGTGGGCGACCAGCCAGTCCATTCACCCGAGCGCGCGACCTGCTCGCCCTCGACCAGGCGACGCGCCACGGCGAGCACCAGCGCCATGGTCATGTCGGCGGTGTCTTCGGTCAGGACATCGGGCGTGTTGGTGACGGTGATGCCACGCTTGTAGGCCGTATCGACGTCCACATTGTCCACGCCGTTGCCGAAGTTGGCGATCAGCCGCAGCTCCGGGTTGGCGTGGGCGAGGACCGCGGAATCGATCCGATCGGTGACGGTCGGTACCAGCACATGCGCCTCTTTGACCGCCTCGATGAGGTCGGACTTGCTCATCGGCGTGTCCGTCGGGTTGAGGCGAGCGTCGAACAACTCCATCAGCCGAGCTTCAATGGCTTCCGGCAGACGACGGGTGACGATGACGAGTGGGCGCTGACGAGACATCTGACGGGTGCTCCTCGTTCGGGGCGGGCCTGGAAGGCCCTAGCAGACCTGATCGGGTGGGCCAAGCGGCCGGCGCGCGCTGCGTTGCTCGTCATGCTGCTTATGCTGGCGCCGATGGGCCCGGCGCTAGCCGACGTCGGCCGCGAAACCGGTCTGCCCGTACCCCGCTTCGTGTCGCTCGCCGCCGATCGCGCCAACGTCCGCCTCGGCCCGCGCGCCAGTGACGATGTTGTGGCCGTCTACCGCCGCCGTGGCCTGCCGCTCAAGGTCGTCGACGAGCAGGACAACTGGCGGCTGATCGAGGACTTCGAGGGAGCGAGCGGCTGGGTGCACACGAGCCTCCTGTCGGGCCGCCGCACCGTGCTCGTCATGAGCGACGCCGCTGTGCTGCGCCGCGCGCCCGCCCCCGCCGCGCCGGCGATCGCGCGTATCGAGCCGCGCGTCGTGGCCACGCTGCTCGCCTGCGAGGGCGCCTGGTGCTTCGTCGAGGTCAACCGGCGACGTGGTTGGCTCGCAGCGGAGACCCTCTGGGGGGTCATGCCCTGAGCTGGCGCGTGACGCGCCCATGTTGAACCATCCGCGCACCCCGCCCGACCGCCCGGGGCAGCTCCTCATGGGCGGTCGGCGGGGTGTGCGGTTGGCTTGGCTCCGCCGATTGGGTGTACAAAGCGCTACCAGGCGATCTCAAGCATGCACGCCTCGTCACCCATGGCGCTGCAGGCGGTCTCACGTACTTCGGCGCCTGGGGAGACGAGCGCCCGGAAGAGGCAGCGGAACGTGCCGCAATAGAAGTCGCAGACGGGAACCGCTGCGCGCACCTCACGGCAGAGGGGACTGCCTTCGAAGCGCAGCCGAACAGGCCTGCCGCGCTCGATGGTGAGCTTGGCGGATCCAGCGAAGGTCCAGGCGTGCCGTTCGATCAGGGAGAGCAGGAGCGATGCCGAAACGCCCGGCGGCAAGAGCCTCAGGACCATCTGGGCCGGCTGCGGAATGCGGTGCTCCAGGAGATAGCGTCCGGTCCGCTCGCCGGCATCGAAGCCCACACGACACGCCTCATCGGTGGGGAGATGGGCGTGCAGTGCTCCGTAGAGGCGGCTCACATGGGCCTCCGGCACCATCGTCGACGGCGGTGTGACCAGGTCGGCCTCTAGCCCTGCAGCGCTGAAGATGGGCTGAGGGTCGATCGCGCACGCTCGGAGGGCTTCTGCGAGCCTCGTGATCGCATTGGGGCCGATGCGAGCCTCTTCGACGGCGGACACCGGCGAACGCGCCGGTTCAGCCGTTCAGCACCTTCAACCGGACCACCACGTCGACCCGGTCGATCTCGAAGCCGTCGGGTGGGGTCGGCAGCTCCCCCAGCTCCAGCGCGCCGTCGCTGATGTCCATGACGGTGCCCGTTGCCGGGACAAAGAAGTGGTGATGATCGCTGATATTGGTGTCGAAATAGGACTGGCCGCTGTCCACCGGCACCTCGCGCAGCAGCCCTGCGTCGGTGAACTGGTGAAGCGTGTTGTAGATCGTCGCTAGTGACACCTGAATGCCGCCGGCCTTGGCTTCTTGAAACAGCTCTTCCGCCGAGACGTGGCGATGACCGCCCGTGAAGAGCAGACGCGCCAGAGCTACGCGCTGGCGCGTTGGGCGCAGGCCCGCACGCTTGAGGTCGACGATGGTCTCGCTGAACGTGCCCATACCCACTCCGGCGGCTATGACGTGACCGCCTCCCTGAAACAGACCTTAACTGGTACGGTTTAGGAGCACTGTCAACGTCAGTTGCCGGAAAGGATACGTTGGACCAGCTGCCGGACCGTCGGCACGAAGCCGTTGGCGTAAAAGGGGTCTTCGCGGAACTTGAAGACGTTGTGCCCGGCGAACATCAGGTTGTTGTCGACGTCGCCGCCATGGCTGATCTCCTGCAGGGTCTTCTGGATGCAGAAGGAGCGCGGGTCGGGGAGACGACCCGTCGTGTGCGTCTCGGTGGTTGCCCAGTTCGAAAAGAGACACTGCGACAGGCAGCCCATGCAGTCGGCCTGATCGCGCTTGATCTGGCGCGCCTCGGCGGGGCTGACGAAAATCAGGGTGTCGTCGGGGGTGCGCATCGGCTGGGTGAAGCCGAGCTCGGCCCAATCGGCCACGCGTGGCGCGTCTGCCGTGCGCAGAAACACCTCCTTGCCGCGCGCATTGAGCTTGAAGGCGTAATCGAACTCGTCGTCGGCCGCCTCGCTGAACGAAACCTGCCGGCCGCTGCGCTCGATCAGGCCGTGCATGAAGTCGTTCTTCACGGCGGACGAGTAGAAGCCCGTGGGGCTGAAGCGCTGCAGCAGCACATCGCCGGGCAGGAGGCTCGTCAGCCGCCGTTTCCAGACCTCCGGGATCGGGCTTTCTTGGGTAAGCAACGGGCGCGTGCCGAACTGGAAGGCGATCGGCCCCAGCTCGTCATTGTCGATCCAGTCGTGCCATTCACGTAGCCACCAGACGCCCCCCGCCATGATGATTGGCGTGCGCTCCAGGCCGAAACCGCGCATCGTCTGGCGCAGTTCGCGGACCCGCGTGTAGGCCGGCTCGGGCTCTTTCGGGTTCTCGTTGTTGGAGAGGCCGTTGTGCCCGCCGGCGAGCCACGGATCCTCATAGACGACCGAGCCGAGCCAGTCGGAGAAGCGGTGATAGGCGCGTTTCCAGAGTGCCCGAAAGGCGCGCCCCGACGAGACGATGGGATGGTAGTAGACGTCGTACTGCGCAGCGATCTCCGAGAGTTTGTAGGGCATCCCGGCACCGCAGGTGATGCCGTGAATCAGCCCCTTCGCCTGCTCGAGGACGCCGTGGAGCACACGCTCGCAGCCGGCCATCTCCCACAGCACGTTCATGTGGATGCGACCGCGATTGCCGGCGAGGTCGTGCGCGATCCGCGCCTGGCTGACGCCGCCCTTGATCGAGTGCTCCATGAGCTCGTCGTGCCGCTCTCGGCGCGTGCGCCCGCGGTAGATGAGCGGCACGCGACGGCCGAGCTCGTCGATGAAGTCGGCGTTGACACCGGAAAAGGTGCCGACGCCGCCGGCGGCCGCCCATGCGCCCGCGCTGACGCCGTTCGAGACGGCGACGCCCTTGCCGCCCTCGATCAGCGGTAGCACGTCGGCGCCCGAGATGCGCAAGGCCTTGATCAGGCTCATCGCGGCTCTCCCCAAAAGATGTGCAGGCCGCCAGCGAGAAGGCGGGTCAGCTCGCCCGCCGCCGGCGCCGCCCGCCATTGCCCTCACCATCGCCCGAGGCCGGGGGCGGTCCCTTCGGCTTGACCTCGAGCTCGGCGCCGGTCTCCTGGTCGACCGCGCGCATGCTCAGCTTGACCTTGCCGCGGTCGTCGATCGCGAGGATCTTGACCTTGACGACATCGCCCTCGTTGACCACGTCGGTCACCTTACCGACGCGCTCGTTGGCGAGCTCGGAGATGTGGCACAGACCGTCATGGCCGCCCAGGAAGTTCACGAAGGCGCCGAAGTCGACGACGCGGACCACCTTGCCTTCGTAGATCTTGCCGACGATCGGCGTTGCCGTCAGCCCCTCGATCCACTTCACCGCCTGCTGCGAAGCTTCGCTCGACGTGGCGGCGACGAGTACCGTGCCGTCGTCGTTGATGTCGATCTTGCAGCCGGTGGTCTCGGTGATCTCGCGGATCATCTTGCCGCCCGGGCCAATCACCGCGCCGATCTTGTCGGTCGGGATCTTGACCGTCGTGACCCGCGGCACCGTCTCTCGCATCTCCGGCCGGGCTTCGATCAGCGCCTGGCTCATCTCGTCCAGGATGTGCAGCCGCCCGGCCCGTGCCTGGTCGAGGGCAATCCGCATGATCTCCTCGGTGATGCCGGCGATCTTGATGTCCATCTGGAGCGAGGTCACACCCTCGGTCGTGCCGGCGACCTTGAAGTCCATGTCGCCCAGATGGTCTTCGTCGCCGAGGATGTCGGAGAGCACCGCGAAGCGTTCCTCCTCCTTGATCAGACCCATGGCGATGCCGGCCACCGGTCGTGGCATCGGCACGCCGGCATCCATCAACGCCAGCGACGTCCCGCAGACCGTCGCCATCGAGGAGGAACCGTTGGACTCGGTGACCTCTGAAACGACCCGGAGCGTGTAGGGGAACTGCTCCTTCGAGGGGATCAGCGGACGGGTCGCCCGCCACGCGAGCTTGCCATGGCCAACCTCGCGACGCCCGGGCGAGCCCATTCGGCCTGTCTCGCCGACCGAGTAGGGCGGGAAGTTGTAGTGCAGGAGGAAACGCTCGCGGTAGTCGCCCTCGAGCGCGTCGACCATCTGCTCGTCTTGGCCCGTGCCGAGCGTGGCGACCACAAGGGCCTGCGTCTCGCCACGGGTGAAGAGCGCGCTGCCGTGGACGCGCGGCAGGATGCCGACCTCGGAAACGATCGGCCGCACCGTCTTGGTGTCGCGCCCGTCGATCCGGAGGCCGGTCTCGAGAATGGCGCCACGAACGACGTCCTGCTCGAGCTGTTTGAGCACCTGGCTCACGGCCGCTGCCGCGGAGCCGTCCTCGCCGTCGAGCGCCTCGTGCGCCTTCGCCTTGATGCCCGCGACCTTGTCCAGTCGCGTGACCTTGTCGGGCTCGGCATAGGCCACCTTGAGATCGCCTTCGACGAGGTCGCGCGCCGCTTCGAGCAAGGCGCTGTGGTCGACCTCGGTGACCTCCCACATCGGCTTGGCTGCCACCTCGGCGAGCGAGATGATCGCGTCGATCACCGGCTGGAAACCGCGGTGCCCGGTCATGACGGCTTCGAGCATCTCCGCTTCCGAGAGCTCGTGTGCCTCGCTCTCGACCATCATAACGGCGTCGGTCGTTCCGGCGACGACGAGGTCGAGCCGGCTTTCCGCCATCTGCTGGAGCGTCGGGTTGACGACGAATTCACCGTCCACGAGGCCGACCCTGGCGCCACCAATGGGCCCGAGGAAGGGCATGCCGGAAAGCGTCAGTGCCGCACTCGCCGCGACCATCGACACGACATCCGGGTCGTTCTCCTGGTCGTAGGCCAGGACCGTGCAGATGACCTGTGTCTCGTTCTTGAACCGCGGATGGAACAGTGGCCGGATCGGCCGATCGATCAGCCGCGAGACGAGGGTCTCCTTCTCGGTCGGCCGTCCTTCGCGCCTGAAGAAGCCTCCGGGAATCTTGCCGGCAGCGAAGGTCTTTTCCTGGTAGTTGACGGTGAGCGGAAAGAAGTCCTGGCCGGGGCGAGAATCCTTGAGGCCCACGGCCGTCGCCAGGACGACCGTATCGCCATAGGTGACAAGGACGGCGCCATCGGCCTGTCGGGCGATGTGACCGGTCTCCAGGACCAGCCGACGACCGGCCCAATCCACCTCACGTTGCGTGATGTTGAACATGTGTACGTTAACCTTTCGCGCCCGCGACACGCCTTCGGTGCCGCCGGGCATCCATCGTTACTTGCGCAGGCCGAGACGCTCGATGAGCTTCATATAGCGCTGCGCATCCTTCTTTTTCAGATAATCGAGAAGTCGCCGCCGCTGGCCCACCATCATGAGGAGGCCGCGCCTGGAGGCGAAATCCTTGTTGTGCGTCTTCATATGCTCGGTGAGGTTGACGATGCGCTCCGTGAGGATCGCAACCTGCACCTCCGGCGAGCCCGTGTCGCCGGGCTTGGTAGCGTAGCTTGCGAGCAGCTCTTGCTTGCGTGCTGCGGTCACCGACATCGTATGCTCCTTGGTCGCCCGGCTCAGGCGGGCTCGCTAGAGGTTGAAGACGCGCACCGGTGCGACCCACTCGCCGTCGAAGCGCCCGAGCGCCACGACCTCGCCGGCAAGCTGGACGCGGATGGTGTCCGCGTCACCCTCGCCGGTGACGAGCCGTCGTGCCGCTCGGATCGCCTGACCCGAGCGCAACCGCTGCGCCTGCGGCTCGGTGACGGCCAGCGCCGGGATGTCGGCCAGCGCGGTTGTCAACGAGACCAGGGTCTGGGGCAGGGCGTCGTCCTCGACGAGCTGCTCCAGGGTGGTGAGCGAAACGGCATCCTCCACGTGAAAGCTGCCGACCGCCAAGCGTCTCAGCGCCTCGACATGCCCGAAGCAGCCGAGCAAGGCGCCGAGATCGCGGGCAAGCGCGCGCACATAGGCGCCCTTGCCACACGTCATCGTGAAGATCGCTCGATCGGCGTCGGGGCGCGTTTCCAGTCGGAGATCGTAAACCACGACCGGACGCGGCTCGAGCCTGACATCGCGTCCGCTGCGCGCCACGTCGTAGGCACGCTCGCCGTCGATCTTGACCGCGGCGTAGCATGGCGGCGTCTGCATGATCTCGCCGCGGAAGCCATCGAGCGCGCGCTCGATCGCCGCCTCGTCGGGGCGCGCGTCGCTCTCGGCCAATACTTCGCCCTCTGCGTCGTCGGTCGCGGTCGCAGCACCGAAGCGCACGGTGAACCGGTATGCCTTCCTTGCGGCCATCACATAGGGCACCGTCTTCGTCGCCTCGCCGAGGGCTATCGGCAGGACGCCGGTCGCCAGCGGATCGAGCGTGCCGCCATGGCCGACCTTGCGCGCGCGGGTCAGCCGACGGACCGCGCCGACGGCAGCCGTGGACGTGATGCCGCGCGGCTTGTCGATCACGAGCCAGCCATTGACCGGCAGACCGCCCTGGCGCCTAGCCGCCATGGTCGCTCTCCGTTCGGCTCTGCCGCAACGCGGCGTCGATGCGGGCCGCGTTGGCGTAGCGGACGTCCGGCTCGAACCGCAGTCGTGGCGCGTATTTGAGGTGGAGTGCACGGGCCAGCCGGCCACCGAGCCTACCCCCCGCGCGGTTTAGCGCGCTCAGCACCGCCGGCGGGACCTGCTCCACGCCGAGCAGCGCCACATAGGCCGTCGCATGCTTCAGATCGCGTGACGTCGTTACCTCCGAGACCGTGACGCTGGTGCCGTCGAGCGCCGGATCGTGCAGCTCGCCGCGCATCAGCCACTCGGCGAGCTGGTGGCGGATCGTCTCGGCGACCTTGAGCTGGCGCTGGTTCGGTCCGGTGGGCGACGGTTGAGCCAAGGGCAATCGATCAGGCGCCTCGCTACAGCGAGCGCGCCACCTCCTGCACGTCGTAGGCCTCGATGACGTCACCTTCCTTGATGTCGTTGTAGCCGGTGATCGACATGCCGCACTCGAAACCTTCCTTGACCTCGCGGGCGTCCTCCTTGAAGCGCTTCAGCGAGGCGAGCTCACCGTCGTAGACGACCACGTCGTCGCGCAAGAGCCGCACCCGCGACCCGCGCTTGACCAAGCCGTCGACCACGCGGCAGCCCGCGACCTTGCCGACCTTGGTGATGTTGAAGACCTCGCGGATCTCGGCATGCCCGGTGATGGTCTCCCGCGATTCCGGGGCCAGCATGCCGCCGAGCATGTCTTTGATCTCGTCCAACAGCTCGTAGATGATCGCGTAGTAGCGGATGTCGACGCCGTCGCGCTTGGCGAGATCGCGCGCCGGCGCGTTGGCGCGCACGTTGAAGCCAAGCACGAGCGCCTTAGACGCACGGGCGAGCGTCACGTCGCTCTCCGTGATGCCACCGACGCCGGCATGCAGCACACGAACCTTGACCTCGTCCGTCGACAGGCGCTCGAGGCCCGCGCGGATGGCTTCCAAAGAGCCGTGCACGTCGGTCTTGATGACTACCGGCAGCTCCGAGGCGCTGCCCTCCTGCAGTGCCTTGAACAAGTCGTCGACGGACCCCTTGGCGACGACGCCGGCAGCCATCTGCGCTTCGCGCAACTTGCGGTCGTGGTAGGCTGAGATGTCGCGGGCGCGCTTCTCGCTGTCCACGACGTCGAAGCGGTCGCCGGCGGTCGGTACACCGTCGAGGCCAAGCACCTCGACCGGCACCGACGGCCCCGCTACGTCCACCTGCTCACCGCGATCGTCGATCATCGCGCGCACGCGGCCCCAATGCGCGCCGCAGACGAGGATGTCGCCGACGTGGAGCGTGCCTCTTTGCACGAGGATCGTGGCGATGACGCCGCGCCCGCGGTCCAAGCGCGCCTCGACGACGGCGCCTTGCGCCTCGCGATCCGGGTTCGCCTTCAGTTCGAGCAGCTCGGCCTGAACCTGCACGGCCTCGATCAGCTCCTGCAGACCCGTCCGCGCGGCCGCGCTCACCGGCACGCACTGGACATCGCCTCCGAAGTCCTCGGGGATGAGCTCGTGCTCGAGGAGCTCGTTCTTGACGCGGTCCGGATTGGCGTCGGGGAGATCCATCTTGTTGATCGCCACGACGATCGGCACGCCTGCGGCCTTCGCATGGCTGATCGCCTCGATGGTCTGCGGCATGACCCCGTCATTGGCCGCGACGACGAGGATTACGACGTCCGTGACCTTGGCGCCGCGCGCCCGCATCTCGGTGAAGGCTGCGTGGCCGGGAGTGTCGATGAAGGTCACCGGCATGCCGGTGCCGATGTCGATCTGATAGGCGCCGATGTGCTGGGTGATGCCCCCCGCTTCGCTGGCCACGACGTTGGCGTTGCGGAGCGCGTCGAGCAGCGACGTCTTGCCGTGGTCGACATGCCCCATCACCGTCACCACGGGTGGCCGCGGCTGCAGGTCGCCGGCATCGTCGTCGGGCCCTTCGAGACCTTCGAGCACGTCCGCCTCCGAGACGCGCTTGGGCGTGTGGCCGAACTCGCTGACGATGAGCTCGGCCGTGTCGGCGTCGATGGTGGCCGTGACGTTGGCCATGACCCCCATCTTCATCAGCGACTTCACAACCTCGGCGCCGCGAATGGCCATGCGGTTGGCGAGCTCCGAGACGGTGATCGTCTCCGGCAGCACGACCTCACGCACCTGTGGTTCCGTGCTCTGCACGTGCCGCTGGCGCCGCTCACGCTCTTGGCGCCGGCGCAGCGCCGCCAGACTCGGGCCGCGCCGCTCGACGAGATCGCCTTCCTCGGCATCGATCACGATGCGCCCGCCGCGGCGGTTGTCGTCGCGACGCGCCACCTTGGGCGCCGTCTTCGCGCGCTTGGTCTTGCCGCGAGCGCCTTCGTCGTCCTCGACCGGGCGCGTCGGTGTCGGCTTGGCGGCTCGCTCCTCGGGCGGCGCAACCGGTGCCACGTCGGCATCGGCTGTGGTTGCGGCTGCAGGTTCGCTCTCCGCCGGCTCCGCCTCGAGCAACGCACGCGCCTCGGCTTCGGCCTTAGCGCGCGCGTCGGCATCCGCCTGCTCACGGGCCGCCTCGGCTTCTTTGGCCTCGCGTTCGGCTGCCTCCGCGGCTTCACGGCTGGCGGCCTCTTCGGCTTCGCGTCGCGCTTCCTCTTCGGCGCGCTTGCGTTCCTCGTCCTCACGCTGACGCGCCTCGACCAAAGCCTGCTGCCGTGCGCGCCGCTCCTCTTCGGTGAGCGGTTTCAACACCATCGGCCGCCGGCCCCCGCCGCGACCCGTCGTCTGCTGCTTGGGCGCCTCGGTTGCCGGCGCCGTCGCCGTGTCCTCGGCGCCGCCCTTCAAGCCAGGCCGCCGTCCGGTCGGCGCGCGCTTCACCTCGACGGCAACGGCCTTGGAGCGTCCGTGCGAGAAGCTCTGCCGCACGGTCTGCCCTTCACCGCGACGCGCGTCCAGCCGTCGTCCACTTCCCGTGCGCAGCGAAATCCGCTCGCCGCGATCCTGCCCCTTGTTGTCGGTCATGCCGTCTCAATCATCTCCTTGGACGCCGGTCGAACCGACGCTTCGTCGCCGCGCAGCCCGGCGAGCCGGACTGCGTCATTCCAGAACCGTTGCGCCAGGCGCCCGCGCCTTAGCGCCGCGTAGACCAACGATTCGCGTCCCACGGCACGCCCGATCTCCCATCGATCCAGCATGCCCACCAAGCGGTAGCTCTCGGCGCCACCACCCACCAGCTTCGCACGACCATCGCGGCCCGCGTCGCTGGCCACCACGAGAATCTCGACGTCGCCCGCCCTGACCGCGGCCGCCACCTGCTCGAAGCCCATGATCACCTCGCCGCCGCGTCGCGCCAAACCGAGCCATTGCCGGCACCGCGATGCCAACAACGCCTCGAGGCGGGCCGGGAGATCAGGGTCGACGACGACCCGCCGTCGGGCCGCCTTCTGAAACAAGCTTCGCGCGATCGCACTCTTAAGCCTTTCGGCATCGGCACTCAACCACAGACCGCGCCCGGGCAGGCGGCCGTCGACATCCGGGATCAGCCGGTCGTCCGGGCCGATGACGAATCGAACGAGGCCGCGACGGTCCTGTGCCGTTCGCGTGGCGATGCAGCGGCGCGGTCGCCGGCGGCGTGAGGGCGCCTCGACCTCGACAACGGGGTCGTCATGTTGCCCCAACGGCTCTTCGTTCAAGCCGGCTCCCGCTCCTTGACGCCGTCGCCCGTGTCGTCGTCGGCCGGCGGAACTTCACCGTCCGTGCTCGGTTCGACGCCCTCCTCGTCGGTCGGCTCCTCACCGTCGAACCAGTGGGCACGGGCCGCCATGATGATCGCGCCCGCCTCGTCCGTCGACAGGCCCAAGTCGGGCAAGAGGTCGATGAGCTCGTCCGCGGCGAGATCGGCCAGGTCGTCCAGGCTCTTCACCCCATTCTCGCCGAGCCGAATGATCGACTGGACCGACAGCGGCTCGAAGTCGACGAGGTCTTGGGTCAAGCCCAGGGTCTCGCAGGTCTCGCGGAGCTGGTCCGCCTCCTCCTCGAGGGTTTGCTCCGCCCGCTCCTTGAGGGCTGCCGCGATCTCCTCGTCGAAGCCCTGAATCGTGGCGATCTCATCGAGCGGCGTGTCCGCCAGCTCCTCGACGCTCGAGAAACCCTCGGTCGCCAGCAGCTGAGCGATCATCTCTTCGACATTGAGGCGGTCGACGAACATGTCCGTCAGGTTGCGGAACTCGTCATTGCGCCGGTCGCTCTCCTGCGTCTCGGAGATGATGTCGATCGCCCAGCCGGTGAGCTGCGAGGCGAGGCGCACGTTCTGGCCTCGGCGACCGATCGCGATGTGCTGCTGGTCGTCGGGGACGACCACCTCGATGCGCCGGTTGTCGGGATCGAGCACGACCTTCGAAACCTCGGCCGGCGCCAGGGCGTTCACGACGAACGTGGCGTCGTCGGGCGACCAGGGAATGATGTCGACTTTCTCGCCGGCCAATTCCTGGACCACGGCCTGCACGCGCGAGCCGCGCATGCCCACACAGGCGCCGACCGGGTCGATGCTGCTGTCCTTCGAGATCACCGCGATCTTCGCCCGCGAGCCCGGATCGCGGGCCACCGACTTGATCTCGATGATGTTGTCATAGATCTCCGGCACCTCTTGCTCGAAGAGCTTGGCCATGAGCTGCGGGTGCGTGCGCGACAGGAACAGCTGCGGGCCGCGCAGCTCGTGTCGCACGTCGTAGAGATAGCCGCGCACACGATCCTTCGGCTGGAACATCTCGCGGGGGATGACGTCCTCACGCCGCATGATCGCCTCGCCACGGCCGAGATCGACCAGGACGTTGCCGTGCTCGACGCGCTTGACCTCGCCGACGATGATCTCGCCCACACGGTCCTTGTACTCGTCGTACTGACGCTCGCGCTCGGCTTCGCGCACCTTCTGCACGATGACCTGCTTGGCACTTTGCGCAGAGATCCTGCCCAAGTCGATGGGCGGCAGCGGCTCGAGGATGATCGCGCCGATCTCGGCATCGGGGTTCTGCTTGCGCGCGATGTCCAGCGGCAGCTCGCGAATCGTGTCTTCGACCGTCTCGACGACCTCGAGCTGGCGGTAGAGCCGGATTTCGCCAGTCCGGCGGTCAACCTCGGCGACGATCTCGTGTTCGAGCCCGTACTTCCGGCGCGCCGCCGTTTGGATGGCCTGCGCCATGGCCTCCAGCACCTCGTCAGGGCTGATGCCCTTTTCCTGTGCGACGGCCTCCGCGACCCGCAACAGCTCCACCCGACCTAGGCTTGGCGTTGTCATCGTTTCGTCCTTCGTTCAATCAAACGGTCCGCTAGAGCTCGCCGCTCGTTACGGCGACCGTCCTGCTTCCGACCACCGGTGGCCGGCTGCGATCAGCTCGTCGTTCATCACCAGCTTGGCCTTGCGAATCGACCGGAACGGCAGCCGGAACTCGCCGTCCGCGGCCGTCAGCACGACGTTCGGGCCTGCCGTGTCGTCCACCACCTCGACGATCCGCCCGGTGAAGCGCCGACGCCCCTCGAGCGGCACGTCGAGCTCGACCCGAGCTTCCAGTCCGGTGAAGCGTCGAAAATGTTGGGTCGTCGTCAACGGACGGTCCAGCCCCGGCGAGCTGACCTCCAGCGTGTACTCGGCGGCGATCGGATCTACCTCGTCGAGACGCTCGGAGACGGCGGCGCTCACGGCCGCGCAGTCGTCGACGGTCATGGTGCCGCGGTCGTTCCGCTCGACCATCACCTGCAAGGTGCTCCTTCCCGGTGCCTGAAGTCTCGCCCGGACCAGCTCGTAGCCCATGGGCTCCACCTCATCTCGAAGCAGCGCCTCGATGCGAGCTTCGAAATCGGCCTCCGGTTGCTCGTCGTTTATCGGCACTGCGCCAGCAGAAACAAAAAAGCGGGCCCCAGGCCCACTTGGTGATCACTTGTTCTTTGATAATGGCGACGTCACCTTGGCCTTGCAAGCCCTCGCGCATGCAGTCTCTGATCCAGCCCGGCGATAGCGCAGGAAGATCGGCCGCGCACCGGCGGCGAGGGCCTTTGCCTCATAGCGTGTCGGCGGCCAGTCCTTAGGCCTATTCTGCCAATCGCGCGCGCGCTCCGCACACCACTGCAGCCTCGGCTCGGCCGACAACGCCTCGATCATCCAGGTGGCGTAGCCGCCGTGATCGGTCGCGAGGCGCAGCTCGCCACCCGGGCGCAGGAGCCTGGCGAACGCACTCACCGTCGTCCGGTTGACGATGCGGCGCTTGTGGTGGCGGGCCTTAGGCCAGGGATCAGGAAACAGCACGGCGATCCGCTCGAGGCTGCCGTCGGGCAACACGTCGAGCAGGAGCCGCGCGTCGTCGACCAGGAGCCGGACATTGGTGAGCCCCATGGCTTCGGCGCGCCGCAGGAGGCTGGCGACGCCGTTCAGATAGGGCTCGACACCAAGATGGGTGACATCGGGATGGCCGTGCATCTGCGCGACCAGATGATCGCCATTGCCGAAGCCGATCTCAAGCCAGAGCGCGTGCGTGCCGGGTAGCAGCAGCTCCGCCGCAGAAAGCCGATCCGCAGCGGCAGGCAAGACGAGGCGTCGTTCGGGTAGGGCTTCCGCCAGCCGTGCGCGATCGTTCGGCCGTAGCCGGGGCCCCTTGCGGCGCCCGTAGAGGGTGCGCCGCGGCGCCGCGTCGTCCGCCGTCACGCCTCTCGCTGGAGGTCCGCTGCCAGGTCGGTTCGCTCCCACGAGAACCCGCCATCGGCGTCGGGCTCGCGACCGAAATGGCCATAAGCCGCGCTGCGCTCGTAGATCGGATGGTCGAGCGCCAGATGGTTGCGGATCCCGCGCGGCGACAGATCGAGGCGCCGGGTGATGATCTCGCTGAGCCGTGATTCAGGCACGCGACCCGTTCCCTGGGTGTCGACGTAGAGCGCCAGCGGCTGCGCCACGCCGATCGCGTAGGCGACCTGTATGAGGCACCGCTTGGCGAGGCCCGCAGCGACCACGTTCTTGGCGAGATAGCGGGCGGCATAGGCGGCCGACCGGTCCACCTTGGTCGGGTCCTTGCCGGAGAATGCGCCACCGCCGTGCGGCGCAGCACCGCCATAGGTGTCGACGATGATCTTCCGCCCGGTGAGGCCGGCGTCGCCGTCCGGGCCGCCGATGACGAACTTGCCGGTCGGATTGACGTAGAGATGCGCCGGAGGCGGCAGCCAGCCCTCGGGCAGCACCTCCTCGATGTACTTGATGGCGATCGAGCGGATGTCGTCGGGGTGCGCGCCCTCGGCGTGCTGCGTCGAGACCACCACGCTGTCGCAGCCGATCGGCACGCCGTCGCGGTAGCGCAGCGTCACCTGGCTCTTACTGTCGGGGCCGAGGTTCGGCTCCTGCCCGCTGCGGCGCGCTTCGGCCATCAGGCGGAGGATCTTGTGGGCGTACAGGATCGGCGCCGGCATCAGCTCCGGCGTCTCGTCGCAGGCAAAGCCGAACATGATGCCCTGGTCGCCGGCGCCTTCCCGGTCGACGCCGAGCGCGATGTCGGCGGACTGGCTGTGCAGGAGCACGTCGATCTTCGCGTGCTCGTGGTGAAAGCCGTCCTGCTCGTAGCCGATCTCCTTGATGCAGCGACGGGCGATGTCCTCGACCTGCGTCAGGATCTCGGCCGGGCCGCGCGTCTCCCCCGCGATCACCACGCGATTGGTGGTTGCCAGCGTCTCGCAAGCGACCCGGGCATCGGGGTGCTCGCGCAGATAGGCGTCGACGACCGCGTCGGAGATGCGATCGCACACCTTGTCGGGGTGCCCCTCCGACACGGATTCGCTAGTGAAGAGATACTCCGCCACGGTCCAACCTTTCGCTTCACGATCGGCCCCCGGGAGCCGTGCGCCAGAGCTTATCGAGCGTCACGCGTGGGTGGGTCAAGCGTCACCTCGGCCGTGCCGATCCAGGTCGGCGAGCGCTTTCGCCACGTCAAGCAGCCGCCGACGCAGCTCATCATCAGCAATTCGCTCGAAAGCGCGGACGAGTTCGAGCGTATCGCGACCACCGTCCAGCTGCGACCCCGAGCCCTCGGGTATGTAGTCGCCAGCCGATCCACGGTACGGGGCCGCATCTTCGGCGAGGCCTGAAGCTGGCTGCAGCAGCTCCTCGAAGAAGAACCCGACTTCCACCTCCAGCGCGCGTGCGGCCTCATAGAGCCGCGATGCGCCGAGGCGATTGGCGCCGCGCTCGTACTTCTGGATTTGTTGGAACGTCAGTCCCAAGAGTTCGCCCAACCGCTCCTGGCTCAAGCCCAGCAACAGGCGCCGCATCTTCAAGCGGCTGCCGACATGGCGATCGATATGGTGGGGCACTGCTGGCAACGGGCACGCCCATCGTTGGGAACGCGAAACTATGCCGTGTTGTCGGGGAGCTGTTAAGGCCGGGTGCGTCGCTCGATGCGTGCCGCGAGCGCGACGAACGCCGCCATCCAAGCCAGCACCGGCGTGAAGCCCAGGCGCGCGAACGGCGTGGGTGCGCCGGCCGCGGGCAGGGTGACGTCCAACACCTCGACCGTGCCGAGCGATGTTTGCTCGCGTAGGCGGCCGCGGTCGTCGATGACGGCGCTGATCCCGGAATTGGCGACGCGGACCAGCGGCAGCCCCTCCTCGATCGTCCGGAGCCGTGCCATCGCCAGGTGCTGATGAGGGCCGATCGTCGGCCCGAACCAGGTGTCGATCGTCACGTTCAACAGCCAGTCAGGCCGAGGCTCGCCCGCCGCGCGACCGGCGAAGATCGCCTCGTAGCAGATCAATGGCGAGAAGGGCGGCAGGCCTGGTAGCGCGATCGTCTGGCGCCCTTCGCCGCGCACATAGTCGATCGTGCCGGCGGTGAGCTTCTGGAGACCGACGCGCGCGAGCAAAGGCCTGAACGGCAGAAACTCGCCGAACGGAACGAGATCGACCTTGTCGTAGCGGCTGGCGACTTGGCCTTCTGTGCCGAGCGCGAAGAGGCTGTTCGTGACCCCGGTGACCGTGCCGCCCGCGTCGCGCACATAGTTGTCGCCGCCGGTGAGCAGCCAATCGGCCCCATCTGCGCGGAGCGTGTCGGCGATCAGCGCACGAGCGGCGTCGTCGTGCTCGAGGTGGTAGGGGGTGGCACCCTCCGACCAGAGGATCGCGTCGACCGGTTGGGTGCCTTCACTCAGCTCGAGCTGGCGGAAGAACCAGGCACGCAGGCGGTCGGGCGCAAAGCCGTGATCCAGAGCGAAAGCGCCTTGCACGAGCCGGAAGCGCGTGTCCGTAAGCGCCGTCGGCGCCGCGAGGCGGAACTGGCCGTAGGTGGCAAGCACGCCAAAAAGCACGAGCGTCGCCGCCACCCAGGTCATGCGCTCGACCCGTTGGGCACGCCAGGCTAGCGGCAAGGTGCCGAGCATGACGGCGAGCCAGCTCAGCCACCAGACGGAGCCGAGCGATGCTGCCTGAGCCAAGAGCGACCAGTCGGCGAAGGCGTAGCCCGTGAGGTTCCACGGAAACTGCCCGATGACGCTCCGGGCGAACTCGCCTGTCACCCACAGCGTCGCAAAGATCAGCGCTGCTGCTGCAGGTGAACGCCAGGGGCGCAGTGCTATGAGGCTCGCGATGCTCCCCTGGATCAGGGCGATCGCCAGGCAGAGCAAGGCGACGGCCGGGATCGCCAAGGGGCCAAAGCGCTCGACGTCCACGGTGAACGCGACGGCAATCCAGTGCAGACCGACAGCGGCTTGGGCGAAGGCGAACAGGACGGCGCGCGACCAAGCCTTCCGCCAGCGCGAGGCGTCGAGCAACAGCGCCAGCAACCAGCCATAGGCCGCAAGTGCAGGTAGGAAGTCGAACGGTGGCAGCGCCAGTACCGAGCCGGCGCCAGCGACGGCCGCCTGCACCGTGCCGGGAATACGCAAGAAGCTGGAGCGCAATGCGCGTGTGGCGCTCACGCCTCGGCTTCGGCGACCGAGAACGGTGCGGCACGGTGGATGCGCAGCCGCTTTACGCGTCTTGGATCGGCGTCCAGCACCTCGAGCTCGAGCCCCGCGGGATGCTTGATCATCTCGCCGCGCGCCGGCACGCGGTCGAGCAGCATGAAGACGAGCCCGCCCAGGGTGTCGGCGTCATCGCGCCGGTCCTCGTCGAGCAGTGCCACGCCCAGCTTCTGCTCCAGGTCCTCCAGCTCGACGCGGGCGTCGGCTTCGAGCCCGCCTTCGGTCGTCTCGATGATTTGCGCAGGCACGATCCGGTCATGCTCGTCCTGGATCTCGCCGACGATCTCCTCGATCAGATCCTCGATCGTCACCAGGCCGTCCGTACCGCCGTACTCGTCGACGACGACCGCCATGTGCGTGCCCGTGTCGCGCATCTGCATCAAGAGGTCGACGACCCGCATCGATGGCGGCACGTGCAGGATGTTCCTAAGCGCGTCGTCCATCTTGAAGGCCAGGCCGTCACCCCAGAACGGCAGGAGGTCCTTGATGTGCACGAGGCCCACAACCTCATCGAGGGTCTGGCGAAACACCGGCAGGCGCGTATGACCGGCGTCGCGCATCGCACCCATCACCTCGTCCAGCGAGGCACCTACTTCGACGGCCTTGACGTCGGGGCGCGGCACCATGACGTCCGAGACCTCGAGATCGCCGAAGCTCAGGGCGTTGAGGAGCAGGCGGCGCTCATGTTCGGTGACGCTCTTGAGGCCTTCCGCCTCGTCCTCCAGGAGCTCCTCGATCGTGTCGCGGAGCGAGCCGTTGTCGGCCTCGCTGCCGAAGGCGAGCTCGCGCAACCGCCGGAACAGATGGACGACCGGTCCGGGGGCGCCGGACGCCTCGTCGGGCATCATGACGTCTCCTCGCAAAGCGGGCGGTCCGCATAAGGGTCGGTAACACCCAGATCGGCCAGGATCATCACCTCGAGCCGCTCCATCGCACGCGCCGCCCTGGGCGTGTCGTGGTCGTGGTGGAGGAGGTGCAAGAGACCGTGGACCAGGAGATGGCGGACATGATCGGCGAGCGGTCGGCCGAGCTCGTCCGCGTCGCGCGCGCAGGTCTCCCAGGCTAGCACGACATCGCCCAAGAGGAACGTCTGCCCGGGCGTCGGCGTGCTGAGGGTGTCGGTCACAGGAAAGGCGAGCACATCGGTGACCTTATCCTGGCCGCGCCATTCGGCGTTGAGTGCTCGGACCGTCGGATCGTCGGCGAAGCGAATGCCGATCTCGACGTCGGCCTGATGGAGCCCGTGGTGCCGGAGCACGGCGCGGACCGACGCCTTGGCGCAAGCGACCAGGTCGATGCCGCTCTCGCGCCACGCCGCATCGACGGTGATGTCAGGACTTGGTGGGTCTTCGCTCATGCGCCGGTTCGGGTCTCGAGGGCAGCGTCGTCATCCAACGCTTCGAGAATCCGTGAAACCAATGGGTGGCGTACGATATCGCTGCGATCGAAGCGCTGCAATGCAATGCCTTCGATCGCCTCGAGGCGGGTGGTCGCCGCCAGGAGGCCCGACGGCACGCCCGCCGGCAGATCGGTCTGGGAGGGATCACCCGTCACCACCATGCGCGAACCCTCGCCCAGGCGGGTCAAGAACATCTTCATCTGTGCCGGCGTGGTGTTCTGCGCCTCGTCCAGGATGACGAAGGCGCGGCTCAGCGTTCGGCCTCGCATGAAGGCGAGGGGTGCGATCTCGATCTCTCCGGAGCCGATCTTGGTATTGAGCTTGCCCTCGTGCAGCATCTCCTGGAGCGCGTCGTAGAGCGGGCGGAGATAGGGATCGACCTTCTCCTTCAGATCTCCCGGCAAAAAGCCCAGCCGCTCGCCGGCCTCGACCGCTGGCCGCGACAGGATCAGCCGCTCCACTTCGCCACGCTTCAAGAGGCTGACGGCCTGGGCGACGGCGAGGTAGGTCTTGCCGGTGCCCGCAGGGCCGAGCCCGAAGACGAGCTCGTTGGCCGCCATCGCCATGAGATAGCTCGCCTGGTTGCGCGAGCGCGGCCGGATCGCGCGCTTGTCCGTCCGGATCTCGATGGCACCGGTCTCGAGCGGTTTGCCATTGGGTGGGCGCGGCTGATCGGCCAAGCGCACCGCTGCCTTCACCTCTTGCGGACCGATGTCCTCACCGCGCTCGGCACGGGTATAGAGGCCGTCGACGATGGTGAGGGCGACGGGCGCGTCGTCGCCTTCCGCCTGTACTTCGTTGCCGCGGGTGACGAAGTGAACGTCGAGTAGCTGCTCGATCTGCGCCAAGTGCTCGTGATGCTGGCCGAAGACGACGGCCGCCAAGCGGTTGTCCGGTAGCACGAGCTTCAGGCCACCGCTCCCAGGGCTACGCGGTCGGCGGCCGGACGTGTCGCCCTAAGGCTGTGCCTTTCCGCCGCCAGCACTTTCACGACGGCACGCCCACCGACCAACGTCGCCGGGCCGTCGAAATGCACAGCTTGCAGGTGGGCCGTGCGTCCCGCCACCTGGCCAGGCTTGCGACCCGGTCGATCGACGAGCACTTCGACCTGTTGACCGACGAACGCCGCGTTGAACGACTGCTGCTGATCGCTCAAGAGCGCCTGCAGCCGGTCCAATCGCTCCGCTTTGACCGCTTCGGCTACTTGCCCGCGCAGCACCGCTGCGGGCGTTCCTGGTCGCCGGCTGTACTTGAACGAGAAGGCCTGGGCGAAGCCGACATCGCGCACGAGCGCAAGCGTTGCCTCGAAATCGGCATCGCTCTCGCCTGGGAAACCGACAATGAAGTCGGAGCTGAGCGCCAAGTCGGGTCGCGCTCTTCGCAGGCGATCCACAAGCCGCCGATAGTCGTCGGCACTGCCTCGGCGGTTCATCGCCTCGAGCACGCGGTCCGAGCCGGCCTGAACGGGCAGGTGCAAGAAGGGCATCAGCTGCGGGAGCTCACGGTGCGCACGGATCAGATCGTCGGCCATGTCGGCGGGGTGCGAGGTGGTGTAGCGCAAGCGCCAGACGCCATCGATCTCGGCGAGCGCCGCGAGCAGCCGGGCAAGGCTCCAAGAGCGACCGTCCGGTCCCACGCCGTGATAGGCGTTGACGTTCTGGCCGAGCAGCGTCAACTCGCGCACGCCGTTGGCGACTAGCTCCTTTGCCTCGGCGATCACGGCGGCCACCGGCCGGCTGTCCTCCGCACCGCGCGTGTACGGCACGACGCAGAACGTGCAGAAGCGATCGCAGCCCTCCTGCACGGTGAGGAACGCGCTGACCCCGGCGGGGGACGCGGCCGTGGGCAAATGATCGAACTTGCTGTCGGTCGGAAAGCTGGTCTCGACGACGCACCCGGACGCACGGGTGCGCCGCGCGAGCAGCTCTGGCAGGCGGTGATAGCCCTGCGGGCCGACCACGACGTCCAAGAAGGGCGCGCGGCGCGCCATCGCCTCGCCTTCGGCCTGCGCTACGCAGCCCGCCACGGCCAAGGACAATCGGGGCTTGCCCTCACTTTCGCGTCGCCCCGACAGCTGACGGAGGCGGCCGAGCTCCGAATAGACCTTCTCGGCCGCCTTTTCGCGAATGTGGCAGGTGTTGACGACGACCAGATCCGCATCGTCGACGGTGTCGGTCGGGGCATAGCCATGCGGCGCCAGGACGTCGACGATCCGCTGCGAATCGTAGACGTTCATCTGGCAGCCATAAGTCTTGATATGCAGCCGCTTTGTCAAAACCGAGCCAAAATGAGCAAGGCGGCCGCGCTTCGGCAGCGCGACCGTATGCTCGTCTTATGACTGGGCGTCGGCCAGGCCGTCAAGCGATGCGCGAGCGCTCAGCGCGCCCGCGGCTTGGTCCCCAGACCGATCTTCTTGGCGAGGTTGCTGCGCTGCTTCGCGTAAGCGGGCGCCACCATCGGGTAGTCGTCGGGCAGGCCCCACCGCTTGCGATAGTCATCGGGAGACATGTTGTAGCGAGTCTTCAAATGCCTCTTCAGCATTTTCAGCTTCTTACCATCTTCGAGGCACACGATGTACTCGTCAGTGACCGAACGCTTGATCGGCACCGCCGGGGTTGGCTTTTCCGCCGGCTCCTCCTCCGCCGGAGCGCCCAGCGCGGCCAAGCTCGTATAGATCTGTTTGATCAGTTCCGGCACGTCCCCGACCGGCACGGTGTTGTTGGAGACGTGGGAAGACGCGACCTCCGTCGTGAGTGCCAGCAACTCGTTCTGGCTCATCTTTTCCGTCATCGTTGATTGATCCTGGTATGACGCGCTTGGCAGTGGAACATCGCAGATATATATTTGGCTATAGCGGTCGTGCAACCCCTTTTTTTGTTAACCTGCCTTGCAAAGCAATCGATTGTCATGAAGGTTGAGTACACCCTCGATATCACGGGCGAACTCTGCCCGATGACACTCGTAAAAACGAAGCTGATGCTCGAAAAACTCGCTCCGGGCGACCTGTTGATGATTCGCCTGCGCGGCGCCGAGGCACGTCGCAACGTTCCGCAAAGCCTTAAGGATCATGGTTACGAGGTGCTAGAAGAGCGGACGCTCGAAGACGGCTGCTGTTCCGTAATCGTGCGCAAATATGAACGATGAATCGATAAGCTCGGCTTCAAAGGTCTGCGCGCATCGTTACCGCCGTCACTCGTTGGCCGTTCGCTCGACGGTAGTATCCTTCGCGACGGCCAACCTCTTCAAAGCCCTCCTGCCGGTAAAGCGCATGGGCTTCCGGGTTATCGACGGCGACTTCCAAGAACATGCGTTGGGCACCTGCCATCTGGCAGCGACGCGTGGAATCGCGGACGAGCAGCGTGCCAATTCCGAGCCGTCGCGCCCAAGGCGCGACGCCGAGCGATAGGAGCTCGCTCTCGTCGCGCGCGACGCGGCAGAGGCTGAAGCCGATCGATCGCCGCGTTTCGAAGCCCAACCGTCGCAGTCCCTCGGTCCGGACGATGAGGCCGAGGCCGCCGGGCAGGGCCAGAAGGTGCGCCAGATCCGTCTTCGTCCAGGGGTCATCGAAGCAGCTACGATGGAGCTTCGCCAGCCGTCCGAGATCGAACGGGCCCGCGAGATGCACGGCGTAGGCCGGCGGCTCGAGTTCGGCAGCCACGATCAGGCCGCCCTCGGCACCGCATCGGCGGCGCGCAGGTAGACGGGCCGGACGGCGCCGCCATCGACGGCTACTTGTCCGCCGGCGGCATCGGCGACGGCGCAGGCGACGAGCGCACTGGCGCGCAAGGGGGCCTCCAACACCTGTCCTTCGCCCGCCGCGTCACAGACGAGGCGAGCCCCCGACCCGATCGCCACCAGCGGGCGCGCCGCCATGCTCGCCGCAGCGTCCGGTGTGGCGGTGGAGATGGTCACGTCGCCCGCTCTCTCCGGGCCATCGGGCAGCGCGTAGTAGACGCCGCCTCGGCGGGCGTCGATGGCGGCGATCGTGCAGTCCTGCCCGGCGACCGCCAACAGAGCGCGGAGCGTCGAGACGGCACGCACCCGGCGATCCAGGGCCAAGGCCAGTGCCCGCGCGGCAGCGACGGCGATACGGATGCCGGTGAAACTGCCGGGTCCGGTGGCGACGACAAGCTCGTCGATATCCTGCCAAGACCAGCGCGCGGCCGCCAACGCGTCATTCATGAGCGGCACGAGCCGCTCGGCATGCGACCTCGAACCCTCTTCGGCTCGCTCGACATGAACGACGCCATCGGTCGATACGGCCACCGAGCGGAAATCGCCCGAGCAGTCGAACGCGAGCCGCCGCATGCGCGTGTCGCCTCAGTCGAGCGCGCGGACCTCGACGACCTCGGGAACGTAGTAGCGCAAGAGATTCTCGATGCCGTTCTTCAAGGTCACGACAGAACTCGGACAGCCGGAGCAGGCGCCTCGCATGTGCAGATAGACGACGCCGCGCTCGAAGCCGTGGAAGACGATGTCGCCGCCATCTTGAGCTACCGCCGGGCGCACGCGGGTGGCGATCAGCTCCTTGATCGTGCGGACGGTCTCGTCGTCGTCATCGCTCGTCGCCGGCTCTTCCGCCGTCGTGCTTGCCGTGACGTTCGGATCGCCGCTCATGAAGTGTTCCATGATGGCGCCCAGCACCGAGGGCTTGAGCTGGTGCCAGTCGGTTGCCTCGAGCTTGCTGACCGTGATGAAGTCGTGGCCCAGATAGACACCGCTCACGCCGTCGACCGAGAACAGACGGCTCGCCAGTGGCGAAGCGTCCGCTGCCGTGTCGGCGTCGGTGAAGTCGACCACTCCCTGCTCCATCACGACGCGTCCGGGCAGGAACTTCATGCTGGCCGGATTGGGCGTCGCTTCCGTCTGGATGAACATGTCGCTCTCTCACCCGTTACTGGCCGCAACATGGCGCCAGCGGCGGCAAGCTTCAAGTCGTGCCGCCATCGATGGTGCGGGCCAGCAGCCGTAGTGCCTCCGCCGCACGCTGCGCAAAGGCCGCCTGTGCTGAAAGATGGCTCGGCCGAAATTGCCCGTCCGCGTCGCCGTTGAGGACCAGCCATGGCCCCAGCTCCAGGCCCGCCTCGAGCGCCGCCTGCGCGTCCGACACGGCGCCCGCCGCATTGGGCGCGCTGACCGTCGTCTGGAAGTCGTGCGCGAGCCCTTCGAGCAGCGCGTGCTGCGCATAGAGTAGGCCCTTGGTGCGCATGAAAAGATCGTCGGCCGACGTGTTCAGCCACTTCCCGCCGTGAGCGTCCACGTGCGCGTGAGCGGTCGCCACGGCATCGTCCAGCTCGCTGGCGAACCGGTTCAGTGTGGCCGCGAACGACATGGGCGCGTAGGCCAGCGTCACGCTGCCGCTGGAGATTTCTGCATTGAAGCGCTCCAGGGCCGCAACACTCGCGCGGTAGGCCTGCTCCGTGGTCGGCTGGGGGCGCCATGAGGTCGACAGATCGAAGGCCCACCGGTCGCCAGGCATGGCCAGCTCGGCGCGCGCCTCTTCGAGAGACGGCGGTTCGACGCCGTCTTCGATCCACGTGGCGACATCGGCCAGCATGCGCCGGGACGCCCCGATCAGGGCGCGCTGGTAGTTGGCCATGTCGTCCAGAAAGTGCGACGGGAAGATCATCGGGTCGTTGGCGACCCAACCGTTGGTGTCCACCTCGCGGGTCATCAGCGCGGCGACGACCGCGACCGTCGCAGAACCGCCATCCGGCGTGACCACATCCGCAGCGAATCGAGGATCGTCGTCGATCGAATGGGCGAAGTGGCCACCGATCGCATAGTAGAGTGCGATGAGCAGCACGAGCGCCAACGGCCAGATCAGCAGCCGTCGGAACCAGCGGCGCGCGGCATCGGCCATGCTACGCTCCTCCTATCCGCTCAGCCGCACCGCGGGGTGAGGAAGCCGATCCGCTCGCGGACCTCGTCCATGATCGGCTCGGTGACCGCCCGGGCGCGTTCCGCGCCGTCGGCGAGGACGGCATCGATTTGGCCGGGATCCGCAAGCAGGCGTCGCATCTCCGCAGCCATCGCGCCCAGCCGCTCGACGGCGAGGTCCGCGAGCTGGCGCTTGAAGCTCGAGAACTGCGTGCCCGCGTGCGCCGCCGCGACGTCGGCGACGGGCCGCTCGGCGAGCGCCGCGTAGATGGTGAGCAAGTTCGTGGCCTCGGGACGCTGCTCGGCATCGAGGCTCAGGCCGTCGATCGAGTCCGACTTGGCCTTTTGCAGCTTCAGCGCGATCGCGTCCGGGCCATCGGTGAGGTTGAGCCGCGACATGTCCGATGGGTCGGACTTGCTCATCTTCTTGGTGCCGTCACGCAGCGACATCACCCGCGTGGCCTCACCGAGGATGAGGGGTTCCGGCAGCGGGAAGAAGCCGTCGGCGAACTTGCGATTGAAGGCGCCGGCGATGTCGCGCGACAGCTCCAGGTGCTGTTTCTGGTCCTCGCCGACCGGGACGTGCGTCGCCTTGTAAGCCAGAATGTCGGCGGCCTGCAGAACGGGGTAGTCGAACAGGCCGACGGGCGCGTTCTCCCGGTTCTTCCCGGCCTTTTCCTTGAACTGCGTCATGCGATTGAGCCAGCCCATCGGCGTGACGCAGTTGAAGAACCAGCAGAGTTCGGTGTGGGCCTGGACGTTGCTCTGCACGAAGAGGATCGAGCGCGCGGGGTCGATGCCGGCCGCCAGGAGCGCGGCGGCCACCTCGCGCGTGTTGGCGCGCATCGCCTCCGGGTCCTGCATCTGGGTCAGCGCGTGCAGGTCGACGATGCAGTAGATGCAGTCGTACTCGTCCTGCAGCGTCACCCAATTGCGGATGGCGCCCAGATAGTTCCCCAGATGAAGTCCGTGCGTAGGTTGCACGCCCGAGAAGATCCGGCCCGTCATCCGCCCACCAGCCTTCCACTGCAGTCCGAGAGCCCGCGCGTTTGCGCACAAAGCCGGCGGAGCGTCAAGCAAGGCCGGGCGCGGTCAGCCGCCGGACGCCAAACGCCGCCTCAGGGCACCGCGCAGCTCGTGCGGCACGGCGCCCAGGAGCATCGCGGCGATGGCGAAGCCGGCGACACCGGCCGCCACCAGGACTCCCAAGCGTGGCAGCGCGCTGAGGTCGCTCGTGAGCGGAACCAGCCAAACCAGCACGGCCGCTATCACCGCGGTCGCCGCCGCCGATTTCACCAATCCGACGAGCAGCCGTCGGTCTGGTGCTAGTAGGCCGGCCCGCCACAGGAGCAGCCCCAGGCACGTAACGTTGAGCCAGTTGGCGAGTGCCGTGGCGAGCGCGATCCCGACATGGGCCAGCGTGTCGATCAAGAGGAGGATGAAGACGACGTTGGCTATAAGCGCGATGGCAGCGACGAAGACAGGCGTACGCGTATCCTCGCGGGCGAAGAAGCCGGGTGCGAGGATCTTGACCAGCACGTAGGCCGGGAGCCCCAAGGCAAAGGCCTGGACGGTCGCCGCGACGGCGAGGCTGGCCTCGCGGTCGAACGCACCGCGCTCGAAGAGGCCGATGACGATCGGCTGCGCAATGAGGATCAGCGCCGCCGCCGCCGGCAGCGTCAACAGCATGGCGACGTCGATGGCGCGGTTGAGCGCGGCACGTGCGCCGGCCTTGTTGCCGGCGCCCAGCTCGCGGCTCAACAGGGGCAAGAGTGCCGTGCCCACAGCGATGCCGATGACGCCGAGGGGCAGCTGGTTGAGCCGATCCGCGTAAAACAGGTAGGACTGCGCGCCCGCCGGCAGGTGTGAGGCGAACCAGAGATCGACCAGCATGTTGATCTGCATAACGCCGGCGCCGATCGCGCCGGGCACGATCAAGACGCCTAGCCGGCGGAGCCGTGGCGTCAGGCGAGGACGGACGAGGCCGAGGGCATAGCCTTCGCGGGAGGCGCCCCGCGCCACCCAGGCAAGCTGCAGCACGCCGGCCACGGCGACGGCCCAGGCGAGCGCGTGCGCCGCACCGTCCGGCTGGCGCTGCGCGATCAGAAGCGCAGTGATGAGCACCAGGTTGAGCAGCACGGGCGCGAAGGCGGCTGCGCCAAACTTCCCGAGCGCGTTGAGCACACCTGAGTAGAGCGCCGCGAGCGAGATGAAGAGGATGTAGGGGAAGGTGACGTAGCTGAGCTCGATGGCGAGCGCCAAACGCGGGTCGTCGGGTGCGTAGCCCGCGGCGAGAACGCCCACGAGCTGCGGCATGAACAGCTCGGCGAGAAGGACGATCACGAGCAGCACGAGCGCAAGGATCGTGAGGGCCTGCTTCGCGAAGCTTCGTGCGGCATCGGCGCCCTCACGCGTCAGGGCGCGCGCGAACAGGGGGACAAAGGCAGCGTTGAAGGCACCCTCGGCGAAGATGCGGCGGAGGAAATTGGCGAGCTTGAAGGCCACGAAGAAGGCGTCGGAGGCGACACCCGCGCCGAGCACATTGGCGATCATGACGTCGCGGACGAAGCCCAGCACCCGCGAGAGCATGGTGTTCGAGCCGACGACAGCAGCGGCGCGGACGAGGTTCAAGGGTGGTCGGCGCGTCCGTCCCCGGCCGACGGCGGCTCCAGGACGGCAAGCAGGCTCGTGCGCAGCTTCTCGAGCTTCGCCGGCGTGGTCAGCTTCATGCCGAACACGTCCTTGAGATAGATCGTGTCGACCGCGCGCTCGCCGAAGGTGGTGATGTGCGCGCTCGAGATGACGAGGCCTAGGTCTCGGAGGACACGCGTGAGGTCGAACAGGAGGCCTGGGCGGTCGCGCCCGTTGATCTCGACCACGGTGTGCGTGCGGCTCGCGCCGTTGTCGATGAGAACACGCGGCGTAACCTTGAAAACGTCGGTGCGCGCGGGCGGAGGACCCCGTTCGGCGAGTGCTCGCGCGAGGTGGATGCGTCCGGCGATCGCGTCGGTGACCGTCTTGCGGATGCGCTCGAGCCGCCGCGGCTCGTCGACGGCACCACCGGTGACGGCGTCCTGGAGGCCGAAGCTGTCGAGCGCCATGCTGTCGGTGGTGGTGAAGATGCGTGCGTCGAGAATGCTCGCACCGGCGAGCGCGAGGGCGCCGGCCACCTCCATGAACAGTCCCGGGTGATCGGGCGCGTAGAGCACGAGCTCCGTGCGGTCGTTGACGCGATCGATCGTGAGCTGCAGTCCCGAGAGCTCCTCATGGTTCTCCACCCGCGCGATCAGCCGGGCGTGCAGGTCGTGCTCGGTCGTGCCGAAGCCCAGCCAGTAGCGCGGATCGTGGCGGCGCAGATAGGCTTCGATCGCCTCCTCGCCCCAGCCCGGCGGCGGGGCCGCCAGCAGCTGAGCGCGAAGCTGGTCTTTTGCCTCGGCGACCATGTGGCGCCGCGTCTGCACGACGTCGCCGGCCAGCATGGCGTTCTCGGCGGCGCGGAACAGCGCGCGGAGCAGCTGCGCCTTCCAACCGTTCCAGCTTGTCGGACTGACCGCCCTGATGTCAGCCACTGTCAGCAGGAGGAGCAGGCGCAAGCGCTCGGGCGACTGCACCACCTGCACGAAGTCCTGCACCGTCTTCGGGTCCTCAAGATCCCTAGAAAACGCCGTGGAAGTCATCAAGAGGTGGTGTCGAACCAGCCAGGCGACCGTCTCGATGCGCTCGCCCGGCTGGCCCCACCGCTCGAGTGCGCGCGTCGCCAGCTGCTCGCCTACAGCCGCATGGTTGCCTTTGCTTCCCTTGCCGGCGTCGTGAAAGAACGCCGCCAGATAAAGATCGGCCTTGGAGGCGATGTGCTGCAGCGCCTCGGTGCACGCGGGCAACTCCTGGACCAGCTCGCCTGCGGCAATGGCGTCGAGCTGGCCGATCACGCGAAGCGTATGCTTGTCCGCCGTGTAGGCGTGGTAGAGGTTGTGCTCCATCAGCGCGACGATCCGGCGAAATTCAGGGACGAAGCGCCCGAGCGCGCCGATCGCGTTGAGCCCGCCGAGCGTCCGGGACGCGCGCTTCGAGGCCGTGATCAGCCCGACAATCAGCTCTTGCGCCTCGGCCCGGTCGCGCACCTCGGCCGTGATCGCGCGCACGCCGCGCTTGGCGCCGCGCAGCGCGTGCGGGCGGATCGTCGCGTCATGCGCGTCAGCGAGCTGAAACAGCTTGAGAATGTCGACCGGGTTCTTGGTGAAGCGCTCGGGGTCATCGACATCGATATGCCCGTCGCGGAGCACCACGCCGTCGAGCAACCGCCGTCCACGGCGCAGGCTCGGCAGCGCCAAGCGGCGTGCGGACCGGTGCTCGTCGCGTAGCGTGCCGGCCACGGTTTCGGTGAGGACGGCTACCTCCTTGGCCACCAGGTAGAAGCGCTTCATGAACCGCTCGACGCCGTCGAGCCGGTGCCGGGCGCGATAGCCCATGCGCTCACCCACCTCCATCTGCAGGTCGAAGGTGAGGCGCTCTTCGGCGCGTCCGGTGAGGTAGTGGAGGTGGCAGCGGACGGCCCAGAGGAAGCTCTGCGCCGTCCGGTAGGTCTGGAGCTCCCGCGCATCGAGCATGTTGTGATGCACAAGGTCCTCGATGCGCTGGGTATCGTAGAAGAACCGCGCGAGCCAGACGATCAGCTGCAGGTCGCGCAGCCCGCCTTCGCCGTCCTTGACGTTGGGCTCCAAGATGTAGCGGCTGTCGCCGGCCCGCTCGTGGCGTTCGCGTCGCTCGTCGAGCTTCTGTTGGAGGTAGGTTGGCCCGCGACCGGCGAGCACCTGGGACCGCAGGCGGTTCTTGAAGGCGTCGTAGAGCGCCTGGTCGCCGATGATCAGCCGGGTCTCCAGGTCGGCCGTGAGTATCGTCGTATCACCACGGGTAGCCGCAAGCGCCTCGTCAACGGAGCGCGAGGCGTAGCCGACGGTGAAACCCAGATCCCAGAGCGTATAGAGGATGGTCTCGACGGTCTTCTCGCTGCGCGACGTCTGCGCGTAGGGATAGAGAAACAGCAGGTCGATGTCCGAGTGTGGCGCGAGCTCGCCACGACCGAAGCCGCCGACGGCGACGACCGCCAGACGTTCGCCCGCGCTAGGGGTGACCAACGGGTAGCGTCGTTCCTGCGCCCAGTCCCAAAGCCCCTGAATGATCTCGTCGAGGACGTGCGGGCGGATCAGCACGACGTCCGCGCCGCGCCGCGTCTCGTCGAAATGTTGGCGGATGACCGCCTCGGCCTTGGCCAGCCGGGCCTTGGCCACCTTTAGAGGACGCGCGTCCGCCGGCAGCGCAGCGAGCGCCGCACGATGGCCGTCTAGCTCGGAATTGGCCGGTGCGGCCCGCGGCGACAACGCCGGCGCCTGGACGGGCTGGAGGTTGGGCATCGGCTGTGACGCGGCTTTCGTCCGATCGACCTGCGCGCAGTCCACGCATTGCGCTTGTTCTCGCACCCTCTAATTAAGCCGAAGAGTGGGCAACAGTGGAACGGGATCGCTGGGTGGGCGACTTCTTGGCAATGGGCGGCTATGGCGCCTACGTCTGGAGCGCGTTCGGCGTTACGGCTCTTGCCCTTGTCGGTCTGTTCGGCGCGAGCTGGTCGGCCAGCCGACGTCGGGCCCGTGAGCTGGAACGTTGGCAGCGGCGGGTGGAAAGCCTGGACGACGGCTGAGAGACGGAGGACGGGGTGCGCACGCGGAAGCGACAACGCTTGCTACTGGTGACCGTCGCGCTCGCGCTGCTCGGCGCAGCCACCGCTCTGGTCCTCTCCGCGCTCGACGAGAACATCGCTTTCTTTGCCGGGCCGGCGGAACTCGTTGAAGGTGAGGCGGCACCGGGCAAGCGGCTGCGCCTCGGCGGGCTCGTCGTGCACGGCACGGTCACCCACGGTGCGGACGGCGAAGTGCGCTTCCAGCTGACCGACGAGACGGCGGCAATCGACGTGCGCTATGTCGGCGTGCTGCCGGACCTGTTTCGCGAAGGGCAGGGCATCGTCGCCGTCGGCTCGCTGACGCCCGCGGGCGTCTTCGAGGCAGACGAGGTCCTTGCTAAGCACGACGAGGGCTACATGCCACCCGAGGTCTCCGAAGCGCTCGAGCGCGCCGGCCGTCTGAACCATGCGGCACCAGCCGGAGAGGGCTCATGATCCCCGAGCTGGCGCACTTCGCCCTGGTCCTAGCGCTCGGCGTCGCACTGGTGCAGGCGACGCTGCCGCTGGTCGGCGCGCAGCGTGGCGATGCCGGCCTCATCGGTCTCGCGCGCTCGGCAGCACTCGCCCAGTTTCTTCTGATCACGCTCGCCTTCGGCGCGCTGATCCACCTCTACATCGTCTCCGATTTCTCGGTCTTGAACGTCGCCCAGAACAGCCACGCGTTGAAGCCGTTGATCTACAAGATCAGCGGCGCGTGGGGGAACCACGAGGGCTCGCTTCTCCTCTGGGTCTGGGTGCTGGCTTTGTTCGGCGCAGCACTCGCGGCCTGGGGTGACAACATGCCGGCACCCTTTCGCGCCCGGGTTCTGGCGGTGCAGGCGATGGTCGGCGTGGCCTTCCTCGCCTTCATGCTGTTCACGTCGAACCCATTCGAGCGGCTGACACCGGCGCCGCTCGAGGGCTCGGGGCTCAACCCGATCCTCCAGGACCTCGGTCTCGCGCTGCATCCGCCGATGCTCTACATCGGCTATGTCGGCTTCTCGATGACCTTCGCCTTTGCCGTCGCGGCGCTGATCGAAGGGCGAATCGACCCGAGCTGGGCCCGTTGGATGCGGCCTTGGGCGCTCATCGCTTGGGCGTCCTTGACCCTCGGCATCGCGCTCGGCTCCTGGTGGGCTTACTACGAGCTCGGCTGGGGCGGCTGGTGGTTCTGGGACCCAGTCGAGAACGCGTCCTTCATGCCGTGGCTTGTCGGCACGGCGCTGTTGCACTCGCTCATCGTGGTGGAGAAGCGCGACAGCTTGAAGAGCTGGACCATCCTGCTCTCAATTCTCACCTTCGGCTTCAGCCTGCTCGGCACGTTCCTCGTCCGCTCGGGTGTGCTCACCTCCGTGCACGCTTTCGCCACCGACCCGTCGCGTGGCGTCTTGATCCTCTTGATCTTGATGATCTCGCTGGCCGGCCCGCTCTTGCTCTACGCGTGGCGCGCGCCGAGCTTGCGGGTGGGCGGCGTATTCCAGCCGATCTCGCGTGAGGGCGCGCTGATCCTCAACAACGTGCTCCTGGCGACCGCGACCGCGACCGTGCTCCTGGGCACGCTCTATCCGCTGTTTCTCGAGGTGCTCGCCGACGAGAAGATTTCGGTGGGGCCGCCCTACTTCAACGCCACGTTCGTGCCGCTGATGATCCCGCTGCTCATCGCCGTGCCCGTTGGGACACTGCTCGCTTGGAAACGGGGTGATCTCCGGCGTGTGCTGCGCTCGATGGCCCTTGCGGCCGTAGGTGCCGTGGTGTTCGCCGCGTTTGCCGCCTGGACCAACCCGGCGAGCACCGCGATCACGGCGCTTGGCTTCGCACTCGCGGGTTGGGTGTTCGTCGGTGCGCTCGTCGATCTCGCCAACCGGGCCGGCGTCGGCCGCAGATCGGGGACGTCGGTCTGGCAGCGGCTGGTGGGCCTGCCGCGCTCCGCCTTTGCGACGGCCCTCGCGCACACGGGCCTCGCCGTGACGGTCATCGGCATCACGGCGACCAGCGCTTGGCAGACCGAGGTCATCGCGTCTGTCGAAGTGGGCGAAAGCCGACCGCTCGCGGGCTACACCGTGACGCTCGACCGCGTCGAGCGCCTGCGCGGCCCGAACTACGTCGCCGACCGCGGCGTTTTCGAGGTCTATCGCGGCGATCGTCGGGTGACGGAGCTCTACAGCGAGAAGCGCCAATATCTGGTCGAACGCCAGGCAACCACCGAGGCGGGCATCAGCACCAACCTCTGGCGGGACGTCTATGTGGTGCTGGGCGAGCCGACTCCCGACGGCCGTTGGACGGTGCGCTACTACTTGAACCCGCTCGTGCTGTGGATTTGGGGCGGCACGGTGTTCATGGCGATCGGCGCCTGCGTGTCGTTGAGCGATCGGCGCTACCGCGTCGGCGCGCCGGCGGCGCGAAGGGTGGCGACAGCCGACGCGCCGCGTGCGGCACTCGGGAGCTGAGCTGATGCGCCGCCTACTCTTCGTTCTGCCTGTGCTCCTGGTCCTCGCCATCGGCGTCGGCTTGGGGGTGGGTCTCGGGCGCGACAGCCAAGAGCTGCCGTCGGCGCTGATCGATCAGCCGGTCCCGCCCTTCGACCTGCCGCCGGTGGCGGGGATGGCGCAGCCGGGGCTTGCGAGCGGCGATCTCGGTGGTGACGTCAAGCTCGTCAACGTGTTCGCGAGCTGGTGCGCACCGTGCCGTGTCGAGCACCCGGTGCTGACCCGGCTCGCCGAGGTGCACGGCGTGCCGCTCTACGGTGTGAACTACAAGGACAAGCCCGAGGCCGCGACGACGTTTCTGGACGAACTCGGCAACCCTTATACGCGGATCGGCGCTGACGAGGACGGGCGCGCCGGCATCGAGCTGGGCGTCTATGGCGTGCCCGAGACCTTCATCGTCGATCGCGACGGGCGCATCCGTTACCGTCACCCGGGCCCGGTTATGCCGCAAGACGTCGACGGGGTGCTGTTGCCGCTCATCCAGGAGCTGCGCGGATGAAGGCGGTGGTGCTCGCCCTCGTGCTGAGCCTCGCCGCGGGCATCGGCAACGCCGTAGCCGCAACCTCGCCTGACGAGATGCTCGAGGACCCGGCGCTCGAGCAACGGGCGCGAGAGCTCGGCAAGGAGCTCCGCTGCGTCGTCTGTCAGAACCAGTCCATTGACGACAGCGACGCGCCGCTCGCGCGCGATCTCCGGCAGGTCGTCCGCGAGCGTCTGCTCGCCGGCGACGACAACGACCAGGTCCTGACTTACGTCACCGCGCGTTACGGCGACTTCGTCCTGCTGCGCCCGCCGATGCGCGGGACGACGTGGCTCCTCTGGTACGGGCCCTTCGTGCTCGTCTTGCTTGGTGGGCTAGGTGCGGCCTTCTGGGTGCGCCGGCAGCGCCGCGTGGCGCGCGTCGTAGAACCGCTCAGCTCTGGCGAGCAGGCGGAGCTGGATCGCTTGCTGCGCGACCGGTGATGAGCCCACTCGTATTCTGGGCCGCCGTGGCCTGCCTTGCGGTCTTTGCCGCCTGGGTCGTCGCGATGCCGCTCTTGCGCCCCCGGACCGGCGCTGATCCGCGGACCCATGCGCTTGCGGTCTATCGGGATCAGCTGGCCGAGGTCGATCGCGACCGCGAGCGCGGCCTGATCGGCGAGGACGAGGCGGTCGCCGCGCGCATCGAGATCCAAAGGCGTGCCCTCCATACCGCCCGCGAGACGATGGCGACCTCCTCAGGCGAACGTCGCCGGCCGGCGACGGCACTGGGGCTCGCATTGGGCTTGGCGGTGGCGTCTCTGGCTGTCTACGCGGTCATCGGCAGCCCCGGCATGCCCGGCCAGCCGCTCGCCAGTCGCAATCTCGACGAGCTGCGAGAGGAGCGCGAGCAGGCGGCGGCGATGCTCGCCGGCCTGGAGGAACGTGCAGCTTCGGAGACAGCGCCCCACGAAGCGCAGTTCTGGTTCTCGCTCGGCCGCCTACGCGGAGACCTCATCGGCCCCGCCGAAGCTGCCCGCGCCTATCGCGAAGGCCTCGTACGCAATCCGCAGAGTGCTCTGTTGATGACGGCGCTCGGCGAGGCGCTGGTGCAGCAGGCGCAGGGGACGGTCACGCCGTCGGCGCGCGAGCTGTTCCGTGGCGCCATCGAGCGTGAGCGTGATCAGCCGCAGGCGCTCTACTATCTGGGCACGGCGGCGGTGCAGGAAGGCGACGACGAGCGGGCATTGGAACGTTGGGGGCAGCTGCTTGCGACGGCTCCCAGCGACGCCTCTTGGCGCCCGGCGGTCGAGGCGCAGTACCGCGAGGTCGCCGAGCGCATGGGCCAAGACGCCGACGCGCTGTTGGCCGAGCGCCAAGGGGCTGCCCCGCTCGCTGCCCGGGGCGACGGCGCCGAGCGTGAAGCGATGATCCGCTCGATGGTCGATAGCCTGGCAGCCCGATTGGCAGAGAACCCGGACGATGTGGACGGGTGGCTGCGCCTGGGCCGCTCACGGCTCGTGCTCGGCGAGGCCGATCCGGCCGTCGAAGCCTTCGCACGGGCGCGCGCGCTCGCCCCGGACAACCGTGACGCGGTCGCCGGCGAGGCCGAGGCGAGGCTTGCCGCCGCCGAGCGCGTCGACGGCATGCCGATGGTCGATGGCGAGCTGGTCCGCGTTCTGGAAGAGCTGGCAACCCTCCAGCCCGAGAACCCCCAGCCGCACTGGTACCTGGGACTGCGTGCCCTCCAGCTGGGTGAGATCGACGAGGCGCGGGCCTCCTGGGAACGGGTCCTGGCGCTCTTGGGCTCGGACAATCCGAGCTATGGCGTGGTCAAGCAGCAGATCGACGCCCTGCCGGAGAGCGGCGGTTGACGCTCAGCCGAGCACACGGTCGAGCGCTGCACCTACCGCTGCTGTCAAGTGCGCATAACCCTCCGCGCTGAAGTGGAGCCCATCCGCCACGAACATGGCCGGGTCCGGTGTTCCGTCGGTGCCGAGCACGAACTCCTCTGTCCGCACGACCGCCGCCGGCCGCAGGGTGCCGCTCAGCGCCGCGATCGCGGTGTTGACGGCATCCATGGCGGGCCATTGGGAAAAGCGGGCGGGGCTTGGCTTGAGGTTGATGAAGACGAGTGGCGCGCGGCCCGCGGCGCTCGCCGCCAAGGCGCGGCGAAGCTCCTCGAAGCGGGCGACGACTATCTCGGGTGCCGCGCCGTCGGCCACGTCGTTCTCGCCGGCATAGAGCACCACGGCCGCGGGCCTGTGGGCGTCGAACAGGATCGCGCGCGCTGCCAGCACATCCGCCAGCGTCGCTCCCCCGAACCCCCGCCGGACCACGGGGCGAGGCGCGAAGGTTGCCTCGAGGTCGGGCCAGAGCCGAATGGTCGAGCTACCGACGAACAGCAGCGACGCATCAGCCGAGGGGGCGCCGCGATCGGCGTCTTTGAACGCCTGAAGCTCACTATCGAACTGCGCGAGGCATGGCCGGGACGGGATGGCGAAGGCCAGCGTCGTCGTCAGGAGTGTTCGGCGGGTCGTGTAGGGCGGTCGCATTCGACGCATCCATGTGCGTCCCGGTCAGTCCTGGCCGGGAGATGGTGAGGCGTTGCCGCGTGACGCCCAGCTTCGATCCGAGCTGAACCGCCAACACAAACACTTCGATCTGAGGTCACAAAATGAGCGTTGGGCCTTGACCCGTCCTATGCGCGCTGCAACCTACAACCAGCACCTCACTTGGGAGAAGCAAAAGATGACAGCGTGGCGTACCTTTTCTGTCGTCGGAATGACTGCCGCTGGTCTCTTCACATTCGATGTCGGAGCGGCTGGTGCTCAGCAGTTCTTCTCAATCGGAACTGGTGGTTTGACCGGCGTGTACTATCCAACCGGTGGTGCAATCTGTCGGCTCGTCAACCGTGATCGGCAGGAGCACGGCCTCCGCTGCGCGGTCGAATCGACCGGCGGCTCGGTCTACAACATCAACACGATCGCCGCCGGCGAGCTCGAGTTCGGTGTCGCCCAGTCGGACTGGCAGTATCACGCCTACAACGGCACGTCGCAGTTCGCGGAGAACCCGGTGCCGGGCCTGCGCGCGGTGTTTTCGGTGCATCCGGAGCCCTTCACGCTGATCGTGCGTGCCGACAGCGACATCGAGGGCTTCGAGGACCTTAAGGGCAAGCGGGTCAACGTCGGCAACCCCGGCTCCGGGCAACGGGCGACGATGGAAGTTGTCATGGACGCCTTCGGCATCACGATGGACGACTTCGCCCTTGCCACCGAGTTCGTCGGCGCCGAGATGCCGCGCCAGCTCTGCGATGGCAATATCGACGCGATGATCTACACGGTCGGCCATCCGGCGGCCGCCATCGAGGAGGCCGTGACCACGTGCGACGCGCGGCTGGTCTCCGTCACCGGCGAGCCGATCGACACGCTCGTCGAGGAGAACCCCTACTATCGCGTCGCGACGATCCCCGGCGGCATGTACCGCGGCAATCCGGACGACACGACGACCTTCGGTGTCGGCGCCACGTTCGTCACCCACGAGCGAGTACCCCAGGAGGTGGTCTACGTCGTCGCCAAGTCGGTGATGGAGAACCTGGAGGACTTCCGCGACCTGCATCCGGCCTTCGCCAATCTCGAAGCCGAGGAGATGGTGAACGACGGTCTGTCGGCCCCGCTCCATCCGGGCGCCGAGCAGGCCTATGGTGAGCTGGGCCTCCGCTAATGGTCCGAGCCTGACGCCTGCCACTTGATCGGAGCGCAGCAACGCGCTCCGATCATTTATTGCCTGAGCGGGGGGAGACGGGCGATGGCGAGCGATGCGCGCGCGGGCGCAGCCGGCGAGGCTGGCGCTCAGGACTTTGTCGCCCAGGCCGACACCGGTGCCCGGACGGCCGCCGGCTGGGAAGGGCGGGTCATCATTGGCCTGTGCCTCGCCTGGTCGCTGTTTCAGCTCTACATCGCCTCGGCCGTGCCCACCGCGCTGGCCCAGCTGACGGGCGTCAGTGACTTCGCCAACGTCGTCGCCGAGGCACGCTACATCCATCTCGCTTTCGCGATCTGCCTCGCGACGCTCGCGTTCCCGCTGACGAAGCGCGCACCCAAGGATCACATTCCTTTCTACGACTGGGTGCTTGCGGCGCTGGGCGTCGGCGCGTGCCTCTATCTGGTCGTGTTCGGCGATGCGATCGCCACGCGGCCGGGCCTCTGGACGACCACCGACGTGGTGGTGTCGTCGATCGGCATGGCGGCGCTGATGATCGCCGTCTACCGCTCGCTGGGCCTGCCGCTCACCATCATCGCGCTGATCTTCTTCTGCTTCACGCTCTTCGGCGGCAACGTCGAGTGGATCAGCAACGTCACCAACTATGGCGGCTCCTCGTTCAGCAAGGCGATGGGCCACTACTGGATGCAGACGGAAGGGGTGTTCGGCGTAGCCCTCGGCGTGTCGACGACGATGATCTTCCTCTTCGTGCTGTTCGGCGCGATGTTGGAACGCGCCGGCGGCGGCAACTGGTTCATCAAGGTGGCGATCGCGCTCTTGGGCGCATTGCGTGGCGGCCCGGCGAAGGCGTCCGTCTTGTCCTCGGCGATGACCGGCATGATCTCGGGATCGTCGATCGCCAACACCGTCACCACCGGCACTTTCACCATCCCGTTGATGAGGCGCATCGGCTTTCCGGCGGAGAAGGCGGGCGCGGTGGAGGTGGCATCGTCGACCAACGGCCAGCTCACCCCGCCGGTCATGGGTGCCGCCGCCTTCTTGATGGTCGAGTACGTCAACATTCCCTACGTCGAGGTGATCAAGCACGCCTTCCTGCCGGCGGTGATCTCGTACATCGCGCTGCTCTACATCGTGCACCTCGAGAGCTTGAAGCTCGGCCTCAAGGGCCTCGACAAGCCGGGGCGGATGATCGGCGTTCCGATGATCCTCTTGCTGTTCCTCACCGGCTTCATCGCCATGGGCATCGTGACCGGCCTGGTCATCGGGCTGCGCCTCGCGCTCGAGCCGCTGATGCCGGGCGATTCGGTCTACGCCGCGGTGGGGCTGCTGGCGATCGCCTACGTGGTGCTGGTGTGGTTCGCCTCGCGTTTTCCGGACCTCGAGGTCGATGACCCGAACGCGCCAGTGGTGCAGGCGCCGCGGCTCACGCCGACGCTGCTGGGCGGCCTCTATTTCGGCCTGCCGATCTTCGTGCTCGTTTGGAACCTGATGGTCGACACCGGGCCGCTGAACCGCTTGTCGCCGGCGCTCTCGGTGTTCTGGGCGACGCTCGCGATGATCGTCGTGATGGTGACGCACCGGCCGCTGAAGCACCTGTTCCGTGGCGATCACGATATTGCGGGCCAAACGGCACGCGGTTTCGGTGACCTCTTCGAGGGCCTCGTGTTCGGTGCGCGCAACATGATCGGGATCGGCGTGGCCACCGGTGCTGCCGGCATCATCGTCGGCACCATCTCGCTGACGGGCGCACACCAGATCATCGGTCAGGTGATCGAGGTGATCTCGGGCGGCAACCTGATGATCTTGTTGATCCTGGTCGCCGTGCTCTCGCTGGTGCTCGGCATGGGGCTGCCGACCACCGCCAACTACATCGTCGTCTCGTCGCTGATGGCGCCGGTGATCCTCTCGGTCGGCGCGCAGGCAGGCCTCGTCGTGCCGCTGATCGCCGTCCACATGTTCGTCTTCTACTTCGGCATTCTCGCCGACGACACACCACCCGTGGGTCTCGCCGCCTACGCGGCCGCGGCCATCTCGCGCGGCGATCCGATCGCGACGGGCGTGCAAGGGTTCATGTACGACATCCGCACCGCGCTGTTGCCCTTCCTCTTCATCTTCAACACCGATCTCCTGCTCATCGATGTCGGCCCGCTGCAGGCGATCTACGTCTTCGCCACGGCGCTTGTGGCCATGCTTTGCTTCGCTGCCGCCACCCAAGGCTACTTCTTCACCAGGAATCGCATTTGGGAGACGATCGCGCTTCTCTTGGTCGCGTTCACGCTGTTTCGTCCGGGCTTCTGGCTCGACCAGATCGAGGCGCCCTACGAGGAGGTTACCGGTCCAGCGATCCTCGAGGCGGCCGGCCAAGGTGCCCAAGACGAGCACCTACGCCTGGTCGTCGAGGGACCCGACTTCGACACCGGCAAGCTCAACTCGATCACCATCGCGGTCGATCTCGGCGCCGCGGGTAGCGGCACGGAGCGTCTCGATCGCGAGGGCTTGGCCGTCTTCGAAGAAGGCGACCTGCTGGTTCTGGAGGAGCCGTTCCCTGGAACGCCGTTCTTCGACCGCCTGGCGAACGGGTATGATTTCTATGGCGACGAGCCCGTGGTCATCAAACGCGCAGAGGTCGAAGCGGTGCGCTGGCCCAAGGAACTCTTCTACGTGCCCGCTTTTGTGCTGCTCGGTCTTATCATCTTGGTGCAGGATCGCCGCAAGACCCAGCCGGCGTTCTAGGGAGCGTTTCGATGTTCAAGTCGCTGCTGCTTCCGGTCGATTTAGCTGCCCGTACGGGCAAGCGCCGGACGCTGGAGGTGGCGGTCGACCTGCAGCGTCACTGGCAGGCCGAATTGCACTTCTTGGCTGTGGTCCCCGATTTCGGCATGTCGATCGTCGGCGCATTCTTCGACGACGGCTTTAGCGCGAGGGCGCTAGCCGAGGTGACGAAACAGCTCGATCAATTCTGTGGTGAGAACGTTCCTGCCGGGCTGACGTATCGGCAGCACGTCGCCCAAGGCTCCATCTACGACCAAATCCTCGGTGCGGCAGACAGCCTGAAGATCGATTGTATCGTCATGGGTTCGCACCGGCCGGCGCGCACCGACCATTTGCTGGGACCCAATGCCGCGCGCGTCGTGCGTCACGCGCCTTGCACGGTGGTCGTCGTCCGCGACCACTGAGTTTCAGCTAGGCTTCGTCTCGCTCCCTGTGTCGCAGACGAGCCCGCAGCTGCCGTGGCCGAGGTCACCGTTCGGGTTCAGGCCACCGAGCACGAGCATCGCGACGACGAAGCCGATCGCGAGCGCGGTGCGGGTGACCTCTGGCGCCGTCATGAACCTGGTCCCTCTCAAACACTCCATCGGGCGACCGATGCCAACGCCATCAAGCATCGTAACCCTCAACGTTGGCTTAACGCCCGTGTGACGAATCGGCTGTGACGCGCGACACGACCACCCGAGGCACGGTATCATTCTTACATAAGACACAGAACCCGCGACGGCCGCACGCGGGCGTTGGGACCGACATTCGTGCTCAGCTGTGGCGATCGAACACCACTACCTGCCGCAGCGCGGCGCCCGAGGCGAGACGCTCGAGGGCGTCGTTGAGTTCGTCGAGCCCGATCTCGCGATCGATCAGCTGCTCGACGGGCATCAGGCCAGCTTCCTGCAACGCCAGGAAGCGCGGCACGTCGCGCACCGGCACGCACGAGCCGACATAGGCGCCCTTGAGCGTGCGTTCCTCGGCGACGAGCTGCACCTGGTTCACGGTGAGTGCACTATCGGGCGCGGCCAGGCCCGCTGTGACGGTTGTTCCGCCGCGCGCCGTGATTTGGTAGGCGAGTTCCAAAGCAGGCAACGACCCTGCAGTCTCGACGACGAGATCAAGCCCGCCGCCGGTGGCCTCGCGGACGGCCTCGACGATCTCGGTCGCGCGAGCATTGAAGAACCTTGTCGCGCCGAGGCTCTTGGCGAGTTCCAGCTTGTCTGGCGTGACGTCGATCGCGACGATTTCCCTGCAGCCGGCGAGCCGACCCGCCATGACAGCGTTCAGCCCGACGCCGCCGCAACCGATCACCGCCAACGTGCTGCCTGGCGTCGGGCGTCCCGCGTTGAGGACCGCACCGGCACCGGTAAGTACCGCGGAGCCGAACAGGGCCGCGAGGGTAAGCGGGACCTGCTTTGGGATCGGTATGCAGGAGTGGACGGACACCACCGCGCGCTCGGCAAAAGCCGACACCCCTAGTTGGTGGTTCACCGGCTGGCCGTCGGCATCGCGCAGACGCCGCCCGCCGCCGAGCAGCTCACCGTTGTCGTTCGCCGCATTGCCCGGCTCGCACAGTGCGGGCCGGCCGTTGCGGCACTGCGCGCAGCGCCCGCAGCTAGGCACAAACGCGGTGACCACGTGATCGCCCGGCTCAAACTCGAAGACGCCTTCGCCGACGGCCTCGACGATGGCGGCGGCCTCGTGGCCCAAGGCTATCGGCAGCGGCCGGGGACGGTTACCGTCGACGACCGAGAGATCGAAATGGCTAAGGCTCGCCGCCGCGATTTTGAGCTGGACCTCGCCCGGACCGGGCTCGGCCAGCTCGAGCGTCTCGATCGTGAGCGGGTGGCTTTCCGTGTATGGGCGTTCCGCGGCCATGCGGCGCAGGACGGCAGCGCGAACTTGCATGCTTGGTCTCCTCAAGAGACGTTTACGCTGTGCCGCATGGAACGCCATCGGGCAAGTTCGCGCTTGGCCCTAAGGACGCGGCACCGATAGAGGATGCCGGCGACGCGCAAAAGGGGAACGTGCTTTCGATGCTCGCTTGGTTCGATGGCCACAACGACCTCCTCCTGCGTCTGTCCCGGCTCGACGACGGCTCCGGCCGGCTGTTTCTGGAGGGCGACGGCAAAGGGCATCTGGACCTCGAGCGATGCCGCCAGGGCGGCTTTGCCGGTGGTCTGTTTGCCTGTTTCGCGCCGTCGCCGGGGCCCGCGGCCGACGGTCCGACACCGTCCGATGCGGCGCCTGCGCAGGTCGCGCAGGACGACGCGTTGCGCGTGACGCAGGAGCAGGTGGATCGGCTGCGCACGCTCATCGACACCGCTGACGGCGCCTTGGCGCTCTGCCGCACCTCGGCCGAGATCGCCGCTGCGATGGCTGCAGGTCAAATGGCCTGCGTGCTGCACGTCGAAGGTGCCGAGGCGCTAGGACCCGACTTGGTCGAGCTGGACGCCTTGGAAGCGGCCGGGCTGCGCTCGGTGGGCCTCGTTTGGAGCCGGTCGAGCGCCTTCGGCCACGGCGTCCCTTTTCGCTACTTCACCACGCCCGACACCGGGCCCGGGCTCACCGATGCGGGCCAGAGGCTGGTGCGGGAGCTCGAGACGCGGCGCATCCTGATCGACGTGTCGCACCTCAACGAGCGCGGTTTCTGGGATGTGGCGGACCTCACCGAGCGGCCATTCGTCGCCACCCACGCCAACGCCAATGCGCTCGTGCCGGCCGCACGCAATCTCACCGACCGCCAGCTCGACTGCCTCAAGGAGCGCCACGGTATGGTGGGGCTCAACCTCTCGGTGCCCGACCTTCGGACCGACTGCCGCCGCGACCCCGAGACGCCGCTCGAGGACGTGGTACGGATGTTCGACTACCTGATCGAACGGCTTGGGGAGGATCGGGTGGGGCTCGGCTCGGACTTCGACGGTGCCACGATCCCAAGGGCCATCGGTGATGTCGCCGGCTTGCCCGCGCTGGAGGCAGCGCTCCGCGCCCACGGCTATGACGACGTGCTCCTCAAGAAGCTCGCGCACCGCAACTGGCTGGCGCTCTTGGGGCGCGTCTGGGGTGGGTGAGGAACGGTAGGGCTCGCCTGACGGCCGCCGGGGTGGCACAAGCGGGCAAGACCTCGAAGCGGGACAGGCGGGCATGACCGTACGCGTGGCGGTCGTGGGATGCGGGCATTTCGGCCGCTACCACGCGCAGAAATATGCGGCACTGCCGGGCGTCGAACTGGTGGCCTGTGTCGACACCAATCCAGCCGCTGCCGCCCGCGTGGCGCAAGAAGTGGCGAGCTTCGCGACGGCGCGCCTCGATGATGTGATTGATCGAGTAGACGCGGCGAGCGTGGCGGTGCCGACGCGCCACCACTTCGGCGTCGCCAAGGCGCTGCTCGAGGCCGGCAAGCACGTGCTCGTCGAGAAGCCGCTTGCGAGCACGCGCGAGGAAGGCCGTGCGTTGGTCGAACTCGCGGAGGCCCAGGCCCGCATTCTTCAGGTCGGTCATCTGGAGCGATTCAACGCTGCCATCCTGGCGCTCGGCGACGTGATCAAAGCGCCGCTCTTCATCGAGAGCCACCGGCTCGGCGGCTTCAATCCCGGCCGCGGCACCGACGTGTCGATCGTCTTGGACCTGATGATCCACGACATCGACCTGATCCAGGAGTTCGTCAGCCGGCCGCTCGCGACCGTCGATGCCGTGGGCGTGCCCGTGCTCACCGACCAGGACGACATCGCCAATGCGCGGCTCACCTTCGAGGGCGGTTGCACGGTCAACGTCACCGCGAGCCGAGTGAGCATGACCCCGCAGCGGCGCATGCGCATCTTCCAACACGATGCCTACATCGCGATCGACTTCCAGACGCGCGAAGCCACCGTCGCCCGGCGGGGGATCGGCAAGCCTTTGCCAATGCTGCCGGGGATCGGCGTCGAAGAGCGCGAATTCGCACCCAACGACGCGCTGCTCCTAGAGGTGGAGAGCTTCTTGAGCGCGATCCGAGGCGAGGCGCCGGTCACGGTCTCCGGCCGCGCAGGCCTGAGCGCGCTCGAGACGGCCTTGTGGATCAGCGAGGCGCTGCGCCGGCCGACGGCGGCGGCGCCTTCATGAGATGACGGCCGCGCAGGGGAGGGCCCATTCGCTGGGCAGCGCTGCGCCGTCGAGCCACGCCAGCACGTCGTCGATCACCACGCGCCGCTCGAGATCGCGGAACAGCAGGTGCCAGCCGTCCGGGTAGCGCACCACCGTGCAGTCGGCGGGCACGAGACTGTCGAGGAACGCCTCGAAGGCCCGCGGCGGCACAACCTCGTCGCGCGCGCCGATCAGCACCAGACGTGGCATGGTGAGGTTGGGCGCACCCTCTAGCCCACGGTCCATGATGGTCACCAACCCGTAGAGGGCGCGCGCTTTCGCGGTCGGCAGATAGAGCGGATCGCGACCGAGCGCGATGAGCATCGGGATGTTGTCGGACGCCTGGATCTCCAGGTCTTCGGCGGAGAGATCGAGGTCCGGGATCGTCGCTGCGACCAGCGCCAGCGTCGCCCGGAAGAGCGGGTTGAGCTGATCGCCGGCCCAAACGCCCGGCGCCGCCAAGATCAGGCCGTCGACCGATGGTGCGCCGGGCCGGGCGAGCGCGCTCATCGCGATCGCCGCCCCCATGCTCTCGCCGAGGACGAAGACGGGCCGGCCCGGGCTCAGGCGCCGCGCCTCCTCGATCCAGGCCCAGAGGTCGGCAACGAGCTGATCGGTGCCGACCCATCCGCTGGCTTCCGCGTTGGCGCCGAAGCCTCCTTGATCATAGGCGATCAGGCGGACGCCGGCGTCTGCAGCGATCGTGCCGAGCGGCAGGAAGGCGGCCTTGCGGTCGTTGAAGCCGTGCAGGGCCACGATCGTGGCGCGCGCCTCGCCGAGCGGCTCATAGCGCAAGAGCGGTCGCTCCAAGGGTGCGACCGGGTCCGGTTTAGCCGCAGCGGCGCAGCCCGCGAGCAGGAAGAGCCCCAATAGCGCTGCAGCGGTGCGTTTAGGTCGCTGTCGCGGGCGCACCTTCGAGGCCGATCTTGGTCCAGATCGCGTCGGGCGTTTCGCCGCGCTCGCGGAAATAGCGCAGCGACACCGAGCGGTTGCGTTTGGCGAGCCGCTGCCCGTCGGCGGCGGCGATGAGGTTGTGGTGGTAATAGTACGGAACGGGCAGGTTCAAAAGCGCTTGCAGAAGCCGGTGGATATGGGTCGCGTGGAAGAGATCCTCGCCGCGGGTGACAAGGTTCACGCCCTGCTCCGCATCGTCGACGGTGACCGCCAGATGGTAGCTCGTCGGAATGTCCTTGCGGCCGAGGACGACATCGCCCAGGTCCGCCGCCCGGCACTCCTGCCAGCCGCCGCGGAAGTCATACCAGTGCAACGGACCGGTCTCGGCCAGTGCCGCGGTTACGTCGAGGCGCCACGCGTGCGGCTGGCCGCGCGCGATCCGCGCGTCGGCATCGCTCGGCGCGAGCCCGCGGCAGGTGCCCGGATAGACCGTTTCGCCCGACGGCCCGTGCGGCGCACTCGCCGACTGCGCGATCTCCGTCTGAATCTGCTGACGCGTGCAGAAGCACGGATAGACGAGCCTGCGCCGGCGAAGCTCCGCCAAGACAGCGCGGTACACGTCGCTGCGCGTCGACTGCCGCAGCGCCGGCGCCTCCCAGCGCAGACCGAGCCAGCGGAGGTCGTCGAGCGTCGCCTGCTCGAACTCCCGTCGGCTTCGCGTGTGGTCGAGATCCTCTATGCGCAAGAGAAAACGCCCGCCGGATGCCTTAGCGGTCGCATGCGCGAACAGGGCCGAATAGGCGTGGCCCAGGTGCAGGAGCCCGCTCGGACTGGGCGCAAACCGCGTGATGAACGGCGGCTCGCCCTGAGGCGGCAGGGGTACGACGTCTTCGCCGCGCAGCATGGGCACTCCGCAAGGTGCACGCGCAATGCTAGAGGCCTTTCTTGGCGTCACCCGTCGGTCAGCACAAGGGCCGGCCGCTACGCGTCGTGATTGAGGAGGATTGTTATGCGTGCACTCAGTGGTCCCGCGGTGGAGCCGGCCGATGGCCGTCCCGCACGCGCGTTGGTCATTCTTCTCCACGGCGTGGGGGCGGACGGGCAGGACCTCATCGGCCTTGCGCCGATGCTCCAACGATACCTGCCCGATGCGGCGTTCATGTCGCCCGACGCACCCGAGCCCTGCGACATGGCGCCGATGGGACGGCAGTGGTTCAGCTTAATGGATCGCCGGCCGGAGGCGCTGCTCGAGGGCGTCGAGCGGGCGGCGCCCGACGTCTGGGGATTTCTCGAGGCGGAATGCACGCGCCGCGGCCTCGGCCACGACCGTTGCGCGCTCTTTGGGTTCTCGCAAGGTTCGATGATGGCGCTGCATGTGGCACCGCGCCATACGCCACCGCTCGCCGCCGTGGTCGGCTGCTCCGGTGCGCTGGTGGCGCCTGAGCGCCTCGAGGCCGAGACGATCGCGCGGCCACCGATCCTCCTGGTGCACGGCACGGCCGACGAGGTGGTTCCGTTCGGCGCGATGGCGCAGGCGCGCGCGGCACTCGAGGCGGCGGACTTTCCGCTGCAATGGTCGATCCGCCCCGGGCTCGGCCATGGCATCGATCCCGACGGGATCGACCAGGCGGGCCGTTTCCTGCGCGCGGCGTTGCAGGGCGGCGGCCTCCGCTGAGCCGTGGCGCGCGTCCGGCGTTTCCCCGAGCGCGCCGCCGGCGCATAACAGCACCATGGGTGCCGTCGTCTCGATCCCCGCCGCGTATCCCTTCGCCCCCACGCTCGCGCGGGGCCTCGTCGACCGCTATGGCGCCCGTGGTCTCGGGCGGGTCACGCTCCTGTTGCCCAGCCGTCGAGCACTCCTGGTCATGCAGGAAGCCTTCGTTGACGCCACGGACGGAGCACCCCTGCTGCTGCCTCGGTTGGTCGCGGTCGGCGACATCGCTGCCGAGACGGGTTTGCTCGACGCCGAGGTGGAGTTCGCACTGCCGCCGCCCTTGGATGACCTCCGCCGGCAGCTTCTGTTGTTCGAACTCGTGCGCCGGGTCGACCGTGAGCTGCCCGACGAGCAGGCGTTCCGGCTGGCGGAGAGCCTTCGGCAACTCATCGACGAGCTGGCGGACGAGGCCATCCCACTCGGCCGCTTGAGCGAGCTCGATCAGACGGGTGCGGCAGAGCATTGGCAGCGGGTTGCCCGGTTTCTGGACGTGCTCGCGACCGGCTGGGCCGAGATCGAACGTGAGGCCGGCGGGCTGGGCCGCAGCGAGCGCCGTCGGCGGTTGCTAGGCGCCGTGGCCGCGCAGTGGCAGGTGGCGCCGCCAGGCCCGGTCGTGCTCGCCGGGGCGACGGGCTCGGTGCCGGCCGTCGCCGACCTCATGACGGCGGTCGCGGGCCTGCCCGAAGGTCTCGTCGTGCTGCCTGGCATCGATCCGGCGTTCACGCCCTCCGAGCGCGCGGCGGCGGACCCGAGCCACCCCCAGTGGGGTCTCGCAAAGCTGCTCGACCGATTGGACCTCGTGCCCGCCGACGTCGCCGCCTGGCCCGAGGCGCGGGGCACCGCCAATGCGGAGCGGCAGCGCCTGTTGAGCGCGGTGACGCGGCCCGCATCGCTGACGCCGCCGAGCTTCGATGCCGCAGCGGCGCTCGTGGGCGTGGAGCGCTTGGAAGCGCCCGACGTCGGCAGCGAGGCGCTCGCCATCGCGCTCGTGCTGCGCACGGTTCTGGAGACGGAAGAGCACGCCCTCGTGGTGACGCCCGACCGCCAGCTCGCGCGGCGGATCGCGGCGGAACTCGGCCGTTTTGGCCTCTCTGTCGAGGACAGTGCGGGGCAACCGCTGGATCAGACGCCCCCCGGCGTTTTCGCGTTGCTCGTCGCCCACGCGTGCCTCGACGCGGACCCGGTCGTGCACTGGCTCGCCCTCCTGAAGCACCCGCTGGCGCGCGCAGGCACCGATGTTGGTCGCTGCCGTCGCATGGCCCGGCAGCTCGACCTGGCGCTGCGCAAAGGTGTCGAAGCCGCCCCCGGTTGGGCGTCGCTGGTCGAGGCGGCCGGGTGCTCGGAGGCAGCGTCGGTGTGGTTCGCTCGCATCGCTGTGGCGACCGCCGACCTTCGAGCCCTGGCCGCGCGCGACGCCGTCGGCCTCGTCGAACTGATCGACGCGCATGCAGCGGCGCTCGCGGCCCTCGCGGGCGACGCCCACGGCGACGCGTCGGAACTCTGGGCCGGCAGCACCGGGGCCGCGCTTGCCGAGTTCTTGGACGATCTCCGCCACGCCGTTCGCGATGGAGCGCCGGTGGCGCCCGCCGCCTTCGCCCCGATGCTGGCGTCTGCCATGGCGCTGAAGCCCGTCCGACGGGTCCAGCGTGGCCATCCCCAAATCGAGATTCTCGGGCGGTTCGAGGCGCGGCTCGCCAGCGCCGATCTCGTGGTGCTTGCCGGCCTCAACGAGGGCGTCTGGCCCGACATACCCGGTCCCGGCCCCTGGCTCGGTCGGGCGCAACGTGATGCGCTGGGCTTGCCGCCGCCGGAAGAGCATGTGGGCTTCGCCGCGCACGACCTGGTCCAGCTCGCGGCCGCAGCGCCGCGGCTCCTGTTGACGCGTAGCCGGCGCGACGCGACCGGTGGACCGACGCTTCGCTCGCGCTTGCTCGATCAGCTCGATCGCGCGCTCTCGAGGACGGCGCCGGGCGTACGCGTCGCCACGAGCCCGGCGCTCGCCTGGGCGCGGACCTTCGACCGGACACCGGGGCGGCCGAAGCCTTGGCGTCGACCCGAGCCGCGGCCACCCGTGGACGCACGCCCGACACGCCTCAGCGTCACCGAGATCGAGCGGCTCGTGCACAACCCCTACGCGGTGTACGCCGAACGGGTTCTCGGCTTGCGTCCGCTAGACCCGCCGGCGCGGGCCGCTGACGCCCGCGACCGCGGCACGCTGGTGCACGCTGCGCTCGATGCGTTTCACCGGACGGTTGGTGTCGACCTTCCGGCGGACGCACTGGAGCGGCTGCTCGAAGAGGGTCGACGTGTCTTCGATGCAGCGCGTCTGGGCGATGGCGTGGTGGCGCTGTGGCGGCCGCGCTTCGAACGGCTGGCAGCCTGGCTGATCGCTACCGAGCCGGCGCGGCGCCGCGATGTGCAGCGCATCCTCACCGAGCACAGAGTGCAGCACATGCTCGACCTGGGGATCATGCAGGTGGAGCTGCGCGGCCGGATCGATCGCCTCGATCTCCGGGATGGTGGCGACGCTGCTCTCTACGACTTCAAGACCGGTGCACCGCCCACGAATCGGGAGGTGGAGGACGGCCGCAAGCCCCAGCTGCCGCTGCTGGGCGCGTTGCTAGAGCAAGCGATCGGCGACTTCGAGCCGGCGCGCGTCGGGAGCATGGCGTATCTGGAGCTCCGCGGTGGCGAGCCACCGGGCAGGGAGCAAGCGATCAGAGCGGCGCCCGAGGCGTTGATCGAGCAGACCTTCGCGGGCGTGCGCCGACTGCTCCGGGCCTATGCCGACCCGTCGGTGCCCTACGTCTCGGTGCCGCAGCCGGAGGTCGCCGCCTTTCCGGACCCCTATGCGGCGCTGTCGCGCGACCGCGAGTGGCTCGACGCGGAGGCCTTGCCCTGAGCGGCCGCGAGTCGCTGCTGCGCCCGACGCCGGAGCAGCGCGCGGCGGCCGATCCGGCTGGCTCGTTCTGGGTCGACGCCAACGCCGGCACGGGCAAGACCAGCGTCCTAAGCGACCGGGTGCTGCGCCTCTTGCTCGCCGGCACCGATCCGGGCGCCATCCTCTGCCTCACCTACACCAAGGCGGCGGCAACGGAGATGCTGCAGCGCGTTGGCGCGCGGTTGTCGAGGTGGGCTGCGCTCGACGATTCCGATCTCGCGGCGGAGCTGGCGGCGATCGACGGCGCAGCGGTGACGGCTGGAAGGCTCGCGCGAGCGCGCTCGCTTCATGACGCCGTCCTGGCGCTTCCGGGCGGGCTCGCGCTGATGACCGTCCACGGTCTCTGCCAGCACCTGCTCCGCCGCTTTCCGCTCGAGGCCGGCGTCCCGGCCGGCTTCGACGTGATCGACGAGCGCACCAAGGCAGAGCTGCTGCACACCGCCCGAGAGGCGATGCTGAGCCATTCCCTGCGCGACCCGGACACGGCGTCCGACCTGGCAACGCTCGCAGCCGCGGGCACCGATGCCACTGTTCTGGACGCTGTTGACGCCCTGATCGCCGCCCGGCTGGCGTGGGAGCGGTCTCGCGAGGTTCAGGGCACCGGCGGCTTCGAGCCGGCGCTGGCGCGAGCGCTCGGCGTTGACCCCGCGCTCGATCCCGACGCCCTACGCCGCGCTGCATGCGGGGACGGCGCGTTCGATGCGACAGCCCTCGCCGCGTGCGCCGATGCCTTGGGCGGCCACCGGCAGAAGACGCGCGTTCGAGCGGCAGCAGCGCTACGCGCCTGGCTGTCCGCGAGCGAGGAAGAACGCGTGCAGGCGTTCGAACGTCATGTGCAGGCGCTGACGACGCGCGACGGTGCCGAGCTGCGTGCTGGAGGCCATCTGCATCCGGACAAGATTGCCAGCGATGCGCCCGAGGCTGCAGCAGCGCTTGCTGCCGAGATCGCGCGGCTCGCTGCGGTCGATGCGGCGCTGCGTGCGCAGATGGTCTTCGCGCGGACCCGCGCGCTCCTGCGTCTCGCGGGACGTGTGATCGAAGCGTTCGAGCGGGCCAAGGCGCAGCAGGCCGTGCTCGACTTCGACGACCTTCTGCTGCGCACGCGAGCACTCCTGGCGGCGCCGGGCGCCGGCGAGTGGGTTCGCTTCAAGCTGGACCAGGCCTTCCGCCACATCCTTGTCGACGAGGCCCAGGACACGAATCCGCTGCAATGGTCGATCATCGAGCTCCTGCTGGACGAGGTTTTTGCGGGCGAGGGGATCCGCGGCCCGGGCGCTAGGACGCTGTTCGTTGTCGGTGATGCGAAGCAGTCGATCTTTCGCTTTCAAGGCGCCGAGCCCGAAGTGACGGCCACCGTCCGGCACCGCATCGAGGCCCGTGCGGACGCGGCCGGCACGCCCGTTCTGGGCACCTCGCTCACCACGTCCTTCCGATCGAGCCAAGCCGTCCTTGACGTCGTCGATGCGCTGCTCGCCCAGCCGGAGGTCGCAACCGCGCTGGGTGCTTCGCCCTCACACTGCGCGTTCGAGGCCAGTCGGGGCGGGCGCGTCGAGCTGTGGCCGCTGCTCGACGTGGCGGCGCCGGCCGAGCAGGGCGATGCGTGGGCTGTTCCACCCGAGCCACGCCAAGCCGAGCGCGCCGAGCGCCGATTGGCGCGACAGATCGCGCAGACACTCGCCCACTGGCTCGACGAGGGAAAGACGTTGTCGGGTTCGGGCCGGCCGCTGCGCGCCGGCGACGTCATGGTGCTCTTGCGGCAGCGCGGTCGGCTGCAGGAACTTCTCGTTCGTGCCCTGAAGCAGGCGGGCGTGCCGGTGATGGGTGCGGATCGGCTACCGCTGGGCGAGCACCTGGCCGTCCAGGACCTGGTGGCTCTTGGCGAGGCGGTCCTTCTCGCGGAGAACGACTTCGCGCTCGCGTGCGTGCTCAAGAGCCCGCTCTTCGGTCTCGACGAAGAGGCGCTCTTCGCGCTCGCACACGGACGCGAACGCGGTCAGTCGCTGCAGGAGCGGCTGCGCCGGCGGGCCGGGGAGGATGGCGCGCTCGCCGTCCTGTGGGAGCGCTTTCTCCGTTGGCAGCGGCTCGCCGATTTCGTGCCGGTCCACGAGTTCTACCTGCGGGTCCTGGGCGGCGAAGTTGCGCGCTCGGACGGTGCGGAGCCCTTTTGCGGTCGGCGTGCGCTGCTGGCGCGCTTCGGTGACGAGGCGGCTGATGCCATCGACGCTTTCGTCGAGCAGACACTGGTCTACGAGAAGGGACACGCCGCGACGCTTCAGGGCTTTTTGGACTGGCTGGGGCGGGGCGAGCCGAGCGTGAAACGCGAAGCGGCGCCCGGCGGCGACGGCGTGCGGGTCATGACGGTCCACGCCGCCAAGGGCCTCGAAGCGCCGCTGGTGATCCTCGCCGACGCCGGGCCGCGCGGGATGCCCCGGACGGGCAGGCTCTTGTGGTGTGACGAGACCGGCCTGGTCTACTGGCGACCGAAGCGAGAGGAGGCCGTCGAAGCGACCCAGCGCGCCCGGCGCGCCGAGGAGGCTGCAGCCGCCGCCGACGATCTGCGGCTGCTCTACGTCGCTGCGACGCGCGCCGCCGAATGGCTCGTGGTCTGCGGAACCGAGCGGCGCGCGGAGGCGCAACAAGGCTCATGGCACGCCCGCCTTGCCGAAGGGCTCGCAAGCCTAGGCGCGACCGTCGAGCGTCTGCCGGCGGGCATCGGCGGCGAGGCGCTAGTGCACGCGAGGGGGATCCCCAAGCCCGCGGAATCGCCCGCCGACGACACGTCGATTGCGCGACCAGCGCCCGCTTGTCTCGGCGCGTTGCCACGTCCTGCGGCGCGCGCGCCCACGTTGCGCCCGTCCGACGCGGTGACCACGACGGCGGGCGGCGCCGACGCCGAGCGCGTGCAGGCGCGGGCGGTCGGCGCGCACGTTCACGCCTTGCTCGAGCGCCTGCCCGCCTTGCCGGTAAGCGAGCGCGAGCGCGCGCTCGGACGCTACCTCGCGCAGGCGGCCGATCTCGAAGAAGGGCCGCGCATGCGGGTGCGGACGCAGGTGCTGGAGGTGCTGGCTGCGCCGGAGCTGGCGCCGCTCTTCGCGCCCGACGCCTGGGCCGAGCAGCCGATCGCAGGCCGCTTGGACGGTGTCCGGGTGTCCGGGCGGGTCGATCGGATGGCGCTGGTCGGCGACGAGCTTTGGCTCTGCGATTTCAAGACCGGCTGTCCGCCGGCGGACCCCGCCGCCATGCCCGAGGCCTACGCAAGGCAGCTCGCCGCGTACGCGTCTTTGGCGGCCCCGCTCTTTCCCGCGGCGACCGTCCGGGCGCGGCTCGTGTGGACCGAGACCGGGCTCATTCAGACCCTGGACGAGACGCTGTGCTTCGCCCACAAGTCGCCGGCACGCAGGTGACCATCGCGCCGGCGGCGTCACGGCGACAGCGCAACCGGCGACCGGAGAAGGAACCACCGATGGCATTGATTACGACGACCGACCAGGCATTCGAGCAAGAGGTATTGCAGGCGCAGCGGCCGGTGCTGGTCGACTTCTGGGCGGCCTGGTGCGGTCCGTGCAAGCAGATCGCGCCGATGCTGGAGGAGCTGGCCACGGAACTTGCCGACAAGCTCGACGTGGCGAAGCTCAACATCGACGACAATCCGTCGACACCCACCAAGTACGGCGTGCGTGGTATTCCTACGCTGATGCTCTTCAAGAACGGCGAGCTCGTGGACCAGAAGGTGGGAGTCTTGCCCAAGAGCAGGTTGGTCGACTGGGTCCAGCAGAACCTTTGAGCGTGCAGCGCGATCGCGGACGCGTTGACCCATGCCGGGTGCAGCTCGTCGTCCCGGCCCTGGCGCTGCTCCTCGCGGCCTGCCAGGCCGGCGGTCCGATGTCACGCTCGGCTGGCGTTTCGGCCGGCTCGGCGACCCTCGCCGCCACTTTCTACACGCCATCGCGGGGCCCCATGGCTCTCGGCTCGGCCGACAATCTGGCAGCGCCGCCCGAACCGCTGAAGGCGATCGTCTACGTTCCGGAGTGCGCCAGCCCGCACGCGCCGCCTGACCATATCGAGTACTTCCAGAGCCTGGGCCACGCCGCGGTGATCCCGAGTTTCGGCGGCGACCAATGCGTCCTCCCAACCGATCGGCTGGGCACGGTGCACGCCGAGATCGACGATGTGGTCGACGTCCTGCGACAGCTACCGTGGGTTCGAGACGATGCCATCTACCTCGTCGGGCACGGCGTCGGCGCCGACGTCGCTTCCACCTACACGAAGGCGGGCACCTTTCGCGGCATCATCGGCATCGCCGCCGCCTGCCCGTTCGGCATTCAGAACAACACGCCGATGCTGACCCTGCGTGCGCTTGAGGACCGGGTCCTGGCGAACCGTGGCACCCGTTGCTCGCAGTACGCGACCGAGAACGCCCTCCACGTCGAGTTTTCGGGCAGCGACCACACACTCTGGCTCACCAAGCTGAGCACCGAACCGGGCACCCGCCAGCTCTTGCGCAACTCGATCGCGAGCTTCATCGAGGCGAGCGACGTGCCGACCACGAACCTTGCGGAGCGCACGCCCGAGCCCGACCCCTTCGCTGATCCCGCCTTGGTGCCCGAGGCGGTTGGCGAGGTTTCCCCGGACGCGACCCCCGAGGCGCCCGCAGACGAGACGGTGAGCCCCCCCGATGCCGAGGCGCCAAACGCCGGCCCCGATGCCGACGATGCCGGGGCCCCGACCGAAGCCGTGGTGCCGGCCGAGGCGACAGGCGACGTGCCGGCGGACGCTTCGGCCGAAGCTGCGACCGCGGCCGACGCTGCGGTCCCGGCAGAAACGGAAGCCGACGCACCGGCGGAGGCTCCGGCGCCGACCGGGGACGCGGACGTGCTCTACCTGCCGACCCTGCAACTGCCGCCCGGGCGGAACTGAGCCGACCGTCCGCGGCCGGGCTCAGGCTGCGGCTGGTAGGGAGCGGTTGACCTGCGCCAACGCGCGCCGCAGGCGATCGAACAGGTCTTCGATCTCGTCTTGCGTGATGATCAAGGGCGGGCAGATCGCCAGCACATCGCCCGGCAATGGGCGCAGGATCAGCCCCTCCGCGAGGCATGCTTCCGAGACCTTGGCCGCCATCTTGGCGGCTGGCGGGTAGGGTTCCCGCGTCACCTTGTCCGCGACCAGCTCGAGGGCGCCGATCAGTCCGACGCCCCGTGCTTCACCCACCGACGGGAGGTCGCCGAGCGCCTCCAATCGCTCCATGAAGCGCCCGGACACCGAGCGGACATGAGCCAACAGATCGTCCTCCTCGTAGATTTCGAGGGTTCGGAGCGCGACCGCGGCCGCTACGGGGTGTCCGCCATAGGTGTAGCCCATGCCCAGCGTGCCCAGCTCCTCGGTCCGGTCGGCCAGCGTCTCGTACATGTGGTCCGCCATCATCAGCGCGGCGATCGGCATGTAGGCGGAGGAGAGCTGCTTGGCGCAGGTGACGAGATCCGGCCTGATCCCGTAGGTCTCGGAGCCCCACATATTGCCAGTCCGGCCGAAGCCGCAGATGACCTCGTCGGCGACGAACAGCACGTCGTGCTTGCGGAGGACCTTCTGCACCCGCTCGAAGTACCCGGCCGGTGGCGTGATGACGCCGCCCGCACCCATCACCGGCTCGGCGAAGAAGGCTGCGACGCGATCGGCGCCCTCCGCCTCGATGAGCTGATCCAGCTCGTCGACGAGCCTGGTGACGAACTCTTCTTCGGACTCACCAGGCAAGCCGTCGCGGTAGTAGGAGGGGGTCGTAAGCTGCCGGAACCGGTCGGCCATCGGCAGGTCGAAGCCGGCATGGGCATAGGCGAGCTGGGTCACGTGACCACCCGCCAGCGTGATGCCGTGATAGCCGCGCTTTCTGGAGATGATGGTCTTCTTGTCGGGCCGGCCGCGCGCGTTCTGGTAGTACCAGATGAGCTTGATGGCGGTGTCGATCGCCTCGGAGCCCGAGTTGACGAAGAAGACCTTGGCCATCTTGCCCGGTGCCATGGCGATGAGCCGCTCGGCGAGGTCGATCACCGGCATGGTCGACCGATGGGCGAAGGTGTGCATGTAGGGCACTTGCTCGAGCTGCCGCTTGGCCGCATCGGCCAGCCGCCGCTCGCTGAAGCCGAGGCCCGCGCACCAGAGCCCGGACATGCCTTCGATATAGCGCTTGCCGTCGTCGTCAGTGACCCAGATCCGCTCGCCGCCGGTGATCACCAGGGGCCCGGTCTTCTCGTGCGCGCGGAGGTTCGTGTACGGGTGCACGACATAGGCGATATCGCGTGCGGCGGCAGAGTTCGGTGAATGGTCCATCGCTCTTGGCCTCAGGGCTCGAGGGTTCGTGAGCCAGGGCTTTCCCAGTCACCCGCTCCAGACTATCCCTTGCGGCGCGCTGCGGGAACCCATCGCCGCGCAGTGGAGCAATGAGGGCCCTGAGGAGACCATCGTGCAGCGCCGTTACGCCGAGCTAGTGCACGCGGGGACGATTGAGCCCGACCCCGATCAGGCGCGCGCGGTGGAGGAGCTGGATCGCCTGCTGCACGACCTTGCCGCCTACCGACCGCCAGGGGGCGGCAAGCGCCGCTGGTTCGGCCTCGTCCGCCGTCCCGAGCCGCCGCCCTTGGGCGTCTACCTCTATGGCGGCGTCGGCCGTGGCAAGTCGATGCTGATGGATCTCTTCTACGGCAGCGTCGACGTCGAGCTGAAGCGCCGCGCGCACTTTCACGAGTTCATGATCGATGTGCACGCGCGGCTCCACGAGCGGCGCCAGAGCCACCCCAAGGAGCCCGAGCCGATCCTGCCGCTCGCCGAAGCGCTGGCCGCCGAGGCGTGGCTCCTCTGCTTCGACGAGTTCCACGTGACCAACATCGCGGATGCGATGATCCTCGGCCGGCTCTTCGATGCGCTCCACGAGCGCGGCGTCGTCGTGGTGGCGACCTCGAACTTCGCGCCCGACCGGCTCTACGAGGGCGGCCTGCAGCGCCCGCTGTTCGTCCCCTTCATCGAGCGCCTCAAGCAGCGCACCGTCGTGCTGGCGCTCGAGGGCGAGCGCGACTACCGCCTCGACCGGCTGCGGAACGTGCCGGTCTACCATGCCCCCCTCGGGCCGGCAGCCGACGAGGCGCTGGAGCAGATCTTCCACACCATGAGCGACGGTGCCGACGGCGCGCCCGACGTGGTGCAGGTGGGGGCGCGCGAACTGCAGGTCCCCCGCTCGGCACACGGTGTGGCGTGGTTTCACTTCGACGACCTCTGTGCCCGCGCGCTGGGGGCGGCCGACTATCTGGCGCTGAGCGAGCACTACGACACGCTGATCGTCGACGGCGTTCCGGTCCTGACGCCCGACAAGCGGAACGAGGCGCGGCGCTTCATGACGCTGGTCGACGCGCTCTACGAGCGAGGCCTCTACCTCGTCTGCTCGGCGGAAGCGGAACCCGAACGGCTCTACGACCAGGGCGACGGCGCCTTCGAGTTCCAGCGCACGGTGAGCCGGCTCAACGAGATGCAGTCGGCGGACTATCTCGAAGGCGCCCGCCAACGCAGCCGCGAGGGACGGCCGTTCGAGCCGTTTGCGCTGACGAGCGACCTTTAGCGTCCGGCGTGGTCAGTTAGCGCATGACGCCGAGCGTGACCGTTGACCTTTCCCCTGGATTGGGGCCGGGCTGGACTGGAATTCTCCGGTTGGGGTTGGGTGTTGAGCGCCGACGCGGAGCCCGCAATAGGCTCAAGCGACCGGCGAGTTGCTGCCCTCGCATTGCGCGGCCGCTGCAGCGCAACTCAATCCCAGGCCAGCCAGAGCGGCGACGCTGGACGGTTACTACCGTTCGTCCGACGCCCGGAAACTCAAGCTCGCTCCAAGGACTTCCGCACGTCGGGCGCTGAGTGCGGTCAGCGGGTTGCCGAGAAGCGCCCCGCCGACCGCGACCTCGTCACGCAATGAAGAAATCACTCACACTCAACTCGTCGACGGCAACCCCTTCGAGGAGGGCGAATTCGTTTCCGAAGAGACCAACCAAGGTGTTTTCGCCATCAGCGACCAGTTCGATATCATCGAAAGTCACGTCAAAGCCAGCCAGGCCGATCACGTCGGTACCGCTCGTAAAGTCAGTGATTGTGTTGATACCTTCTGCTTCGATGGTCAGCTTTGGCGCCAAACCGTCTGATGCGCCGACGGGATAAAAAGCGGCGTAGCTATTGCGGTCGTCGATATTCTCGTTTCCAAAAACACCACTGAGCGCTACGTCTAATTCATCAGTATCCGGTTCTGCTTCGAGTAGTGAAGTCACGTCCCACTCGTAGACGCCGTCTGCGCCAATCGTGGCTGTGTCCACGACGTTCGGTGCCGGCATGGTGAAGTCGGGCCCTTCAGGTACATCGGTAGCGTCATCGCTGTCGTCTTCGCCTTCGTCATCGGCCGAGTCGAGTTCGACGCCGAAGTCGATGTCGTCATCGTTGCCGTCGATCGGATCGAACTCCGCGTCCTCGTCCAACCCATAGACGCCGACGTTGACGGGCCGATCCTCTGTGGCGGGGATCAAATTCGCGACTTCGCCAAGGGCAGCGGCGTGCTCCAACTCCAGCGTTGCCGAAAGCAAAACATCATCGATTTTGTCGACTGGAATGTCTTCAAAGTTCAGAAATGAGTTCGTGTCAAATCCCGGGAAACCAATAATCGTGGCCTTATCTGACAGCAGCCGGATATCACTGTTACCGCTCACGTTCCCGGCGAAGGTATAGTACCCATCGCTGGCACTCAATTCGAAAACATTTCGTAAGAAATCGCCGGTCGTGATCCAGAACTGATCGGCACCCTCGCCGCCGGTGAGGACGTTGTCGCCGTTTTCAAGGGCGAAGAAGCTGTCGTCACCAGTCCCACCGACAAATCGGTCGCCCTGCCCCAGCAGGGCGATGTCATCACCGCCGCCGAGATAGACGCGATTACCGCCATCGCTGCCGACAGACGCGTCGACGAGGTCGCCACCACCACCGGCAAAGACCAACTCGCCGGACCCCTCAAGCTCGATGACATCGTCCGTAAAGCTGTTGAAGTTCGGGACGAACGGCGCGGTGCGCTCATCGACTGGAGTGGTTTCGATGCGCGCGCCGGTCTCCTCGAGCCGCGCCGGATCACTGGTGATTTCGCTCAGATATGCATCCCCAACGCGCCCCGAGTCGACGAGTTGTTGCGTGGTTAGCGCGAAGAATCCGACATCTTCGTGAGAGCTGAACCCTATCGGGAAGCCAAACTCGTCTTGCCAATCATCGACATGCAGATGCGGGATCGCCGCTTCGAATGGCTTAGACCAGAATGTCCAACCATCGCTCCGCGTGCCATCACCAACGTTAAGCCCATCGGGTGCATCAAAGACGCCGTCTTGCAGGATCTCGCCTACCTCGACATCGTAGTTGAAATTTACACCTGCATCTAGGTGGTTCTCACTGTAGGTTTGCAGTAGGTCGCCATCTGGACTAAAAAAGCTGACCTCAAGGCTCTCTAATTCGCCAGTATTCGCAACTCCGTCGAGCCCAATTTCGTTCTCATTAAAGCTGAAACTGCCTTCGATGGTGAACTGAGCGATCTGTCCAGTCCATGTGAAGTCGACCTCGGTCAGCATGGTCCTCTCCTTTCCTGGGTGGTGGGTGCCCCAGCTTGCTGGTGGTGTGGGTTGGCCGGGCGAGGAAGGCGGTTCGTTTCGGCGGATCGCTCAAAGCGACGTCTGCCTGAGCAAGAAAAGGGCGACAGGGCGTTGCCACCGCAGCGGAGCGTGTCTTCGCGAGAGCAGTCGCGCTCCGCATCCGGCGGTTCATTCAGGTCGCACGACTCAGCCGAGCGCTGCCGGGCGATCGCGACTGGCGTGCTTGCCGCTGGGGCATGGTTCGCCCAAGTAGCCGATAGGGCGCTCGTACACATCAGCCGCAACGCGTCTCAACTCCCGTCGTGCCTTCAACCCGTTCATTCTTTCTTGAAGATGAACCGGCATGTTTGCTAAAACAAATCAAATAAAAGATGATCACGTAAAGCTATGATTTGCCTTTTTAATGAAATTATCAACCGTCTTCGTCAAGGACTATCTTTTTGAAATTCACTAAGTTTACTTCTAAGTATTTCATGAGATTATTCTGCTGGAGATTGTGGAGGTTGACGGGCGCCACGCCGGACCTCACGATGGATGTTTCGCAACGAGGACGGCGGGCCCCGGCAGTGATTGTCGTGCCGCTGCCCTCAGACGCAGTCGCAGACGATGGGGAAGGTGGGCGGAGCGAGCAAACACCTCGCTTCCGAGCAAAGGCGATGAACCGGAACACCTGGAGTGGAGGCTTCGCGTGAACGCGGTCTAAGTGTGGTTTCCGAGCGGGTTGCTCAGCCGGGGTGATGCCGGTGAGGTGGCCGTCCGCCGGCTACCTTCCTTCAGCCAGCCACCTGAACAACCCGCTCGGAAACCACAGCTAGTCCGTCGCCATCGGCCTGAGCCGACGAAGCGGTGAGGCACCGGGCCTATCGCTTGTCTCCCGACAGCAGACACGCCGGTCGCGATGCCTCAAGGCAAAGTGCGGCCCGGTTCGGACCTCGAGCGGGGTGTGTCGCTCTCCGCACATAGCCGGCGCCCTTGCGCGATGTCCGTGCCTTAGGGGGTCCGGCGTTCGCGAAGGGGCGTGCCTTGACAAGGCGGACATTCTTGCAAGCAGTTCGCCGCTTCTCGTCGAGCCTGGGTGTGAGACACTCAGCTTCTGGTCGTTCCGGGGAGAGCGGCCAAGCGATGTAAGCTAGCCGAGTGGCAACGCGCCAGACAGAAGGACAGCCGTCATGAGCCTGGCCCTTACGCGCCTCGGTGCAGCGCACCTCGGCCTTGGTGTCATAGTCGTCATGGGCCTGTCTTCCAGCGGTCTCGCGGAAGACGCGACACTCGACACGACCCCGGCCCACATGGTCGCCTTTTTCCCCAGTAACACGTGCGCTCCCAACTGGACCGCCCTCGACGAGGCCCAGGGCCGGTTCCTGGTAGCTGTCAGCGACAGCGCGGACGTTGGCACGACCGTTGGAACCCCTCTGGCGAACCTGACCACGCCGCCGACCCACGTCCATCAGTTTCAGACGTCGGTCACCCTCACCAGCCACGGTTGCTTGTGCACCAAGGGCGGGGCTGGGTACACCGGGGCGACGCCGACGACCCACGATGTACCGCACAATCCCCCCGGCACGACGGGCGCCGCGGAGGCCTACTCCTACGTCCAGGTTCTCGCCTGCCAAAAGGACGCGCCCACAGGCACGCCTCCACCGGACACCTACCCGCAAAACGCCGTCGCGTTCTTCAATGCGCCGTCATGCCCCTCCAATTGGGAGCAGATGACGTCAAACGGCATGAAGGTCAATGGTGTCCCAGTGATTCCGTTTTGGAATGCAGATACCAGTATCGGTAAAGTCATTGGCACGCCAATTACACCCAGCCAACCTTGGGAACACACGCATCAATTCAGTTCGTCTATCTGGTTTGGCAATGCAATGATCGAAGCGGACAAAGGCAGCGGTGGCGGACTGGCCAGAGGCGATCAAAGCTACTCGTTCGGCGGCACGACTAGCAAAGCGTCGATACCAACATTTCCCTACCTGCAACTGCTGCTGTGCAAGAAAACCGCATTTGAGCAAAACACGCTGCCGACTGGTCTGCCACAAGGGTTGTTGACTTTCTTTGCGCAGTCGACGTGCCCAAACGGTTGGGAAGTGCCGCCGACTGGCGGGGGCCGTCCCCTACTCGGCCTGCCCGACGGCGGCGAGCCAAACCAAACCGTGGGTGAGAACTTCGTAAAGAACGCCGGCGCCGCCTATGTCCACACCCATGCCTTCTCGGGGATGGTAGACGTCGGCAGCCAGCAAATCGTGGAAAAAGGGGGCTGCGTAAAGAGTTTGGGTCTGTGCCAAGAGCACTTCGCCAGCGACAAGTCTCTGAGCTTCAGCGGAGAGACCGCGCCCAACGCCGGCCTTCCCTATCTGGCACTCAATCTCTGCGCGCCCAAAGGCTGAGATCCGTGATCGCCCCGGCAGCACTGCCGCACCACCGGACAGCGGACCGAGCGCTTGGTCTCAAGCGATGGCTGCCGCCGCACGCAGGGCGTCATCGGTGCCGTGGGCGTAGGGAGCCCGCCGGTCGCGGTGCTCAACCGTTGTGCCTGTGGTTGCCTTCATGGCCGCGCAGTTGGCGGCGACACGAGCTTCAGTGGGACGACTTCGGGCAAGTCGAGCCTGCCCGATCCGGCACTGCGTTTGTTCGAGGCGGATAGCTGAGTAGCGCGACGGGTTTGGTCGGGATCATGTGAGGGTCCTGATCAATCGAGGGCGAAAGCAACGCATGGGGAGACGCGCGCCATGGCGACACCGGTTGCGGACATTCAGATCAATTCGGATCTCATCGACAACTATCTGTACGTCATGGACTCGCCCGTTACCCAGGACCCGGACGGGCGGTTCATGGTCATGCAGAACCCGAAAGTCCTTGCGTCTGGCAAAGGGCAGGCGAGCGAGCTGCTCACCGTCGATGGCGCCGGTCAGTTGGTCCACTACGTCCCAAACACCTCGTCCAACTCCGGTTGGTCGAAGACGGTCGTGCCCGACTGCACGCCGCCTTCGTACGCCGAGAGGGACGAAGACACGGACCCGACCATCCTCCGGCTCACCGGGTTCTACGACGGCGGTGGCATCCTCAACGTGCTCGTCTACTACGCGACGGCGCAAGGTACGGAGCCCAGCTGCGCAACCTGGATGCAGCGGTCTGCGGACGGCACCTGGTCGAATGCGACGGCTATTCTCTCACCGAACGCCAAGACTGCGCTCGCCTGCACCTATCAGACCGACGTGTACGTGGACGGCAACGGCCAGGGATACTTCTACGGTGTCTCAGCCTACGTGGCCGGTGGCGAGTTCTTCATCGCGGCCTACGACGCAAATAGTAACCGGATCGACGTCATCTACTCCTACGACCTGAGTGACTTCTTGCCGGCGCTGACCGAGCAGGCCGCATTCCGAATGGTGGCGGGGGCGGACGGCGACACCATGACCGTGCTCTGGGTCGCCACGCCAAAGGGCGGGCAGAACACCAACATTTACTACCAGGGTGCGACCGTCACCGTCGGACGTCGAGCGCCACAGTTTGCCTGGTCGAACGGCAACGCCCTCAAGCCGGGCGTATTGGAGCCCGAAGTCGGCATCTTCACCGTCGCCGACCTGATTGGTCTACCCGGCGCGGCTGGCGCTGACGCCGTGATGCTCCGCAACAGCAAGGACGTCCTCTATCTGATCAGCGGTTACAACACGAAGGCGCCGACGATGACGGCGATGACTGGGGGAACGGAACAACCCAGCGGCGCTGTGGCAACGACGGTGGGCGAGGACGCCACGGGCGCCCTGACCTTGTTCATCATTGAAAAACAGAGCACCAATCTTTGGTACATCCAGCAGGCGAAGGCGGGCGGCCCATTCGGCACTTGGGTCAACCTAGCCGGCGCGCTGACCAGTATCGCCAGCCCAAGTTCCATGGCCTACGGGCCCGAGCTCTTCGCGGTGGATACAACGTACGACATCTACCACAAGACCCGCACCCTGGGCGATCAGGTCTGGGCGTTGAGCAAGGTTGCCGAGCCTTCGCCGTCGACCCCCGACAACGACCAGCCCCAGAACATTCCCAGTTACCAGTTGGAGGTTACCGCGCTCGACGACACGGGTGCGCCCATCGCGAATGCGATCGTGTACGCGACCGCGGATCACCCGTCGACCATGGTCATCAAGAGCCTGTCCTATCTTGTCGACAGTGGCGCCGCGGTGCCCATCCAGACGGACGGCAATGGTCAAGCCACGCTCACCTACCACGCGCTGGACCTGAAGCCGCCGCTCTTTACCCTCAGCAGCACCAGCGACGGGACCGGCGTAAGCCGCTGGACCCAAGGCGACGTTGTGGAAGTGAAGGCGCAGGAAACCCAGCCACCGCCGAAGACGACGACCGTTACCAAACAGCTCGCCGCCACCACCCAGCAGACGCTGACCGACAACGGTCTCATCGACCCCAACTACGGCAGCCCGCAATCGGCGGTGCAAGCCATCCAGGCCGCCGCACCGTTCACCGACCCAACCAGTTTCAATGGCGACGGGACGGTCAAGAGTGAGCGTTTTGCCGTCAAGCATTGGACCATCGACTTCACGGCACCTGCCGGACCGCAGTTTCGGGTCCTCAGCGACGCCGAGGCGCGCCAAATGCGCGACAACGCGAGCGAACTCGGCTCCTCCGGTATTTTTGGCGATATCTGCCATTTCTTCAAAAACGCCTGGGAGAAACTCGAGACTTTCAGCACGTCGATCGAGAACGAGATTCTCACCATTTATTTGAACGGTGAGCAGTGGGTCGTGCAGACTGTCAAGCAGGCGGGTGACGCACTGGAGACGGTCTTTACCAGGATCATGCAGGGCCTCAAGGATCTCTACGCCATTCTTAAGGACATTCTCAATTGGCTTAAAATGCTGTTCGCCTGGAGTGACATTCTCAACACACACAATGTGCTACGCAATGCGATAAATGGTACTCTGACCAACCTAGAGAATTCGGCGACGCAGGCTAATTCAGATCTCGACAAATGGTACGGCAAACTCAAGACTGATGTTGATAACGCATTCAATGAGCTAGCAGGCTTCGGCAATCAATCATTTAACCAATTTGTAAACAATGTTCAGCCCTCCAGCGACTCGTCTCTCTTGGGATTGCGGGCTGCGCAAAACAATGTACTTGCCGGATCTGGGCAGAAGACAACATATAAACAGCATAGCTCGCAGTGTAACTATGCGCATCGACACGCCTTGACCTCTCACGAAAACAACTCTGTCACGACCTTGAATTCAGCCGAGGCTCCTGCTGCGACCGTTTCGATGAATAGCATATCTAGCGCTTTCACGGCGAGCGTAGATTTGGATATATTTAACAAAGATGCGGGTGAACTTCAAAAATATTTTGCAACTCCGTCGACGTTTTTTGACAATGGTATTGAGGATGTTTGTATTAGCGGCGTGAAGGATCTGACCGACTACGTGTTGGGCGTAGCCGACAGCATCTTATCCGCTGGCGTCGCCCAGATGGATGCTGCCGCCATTGCGCTCAAGAACGACATCAACGCGACCATTCACGTCCCGATCCTTTCTTGGATCTACAAATATGAAATCACCGGATCGATAAATAACCCAGGCGATGACCTCACCATTCTTGACCTTGTTTGTCTAGTAAATGCTGTTCCTGTGACAATACTTTTCAAGGTCGTTAATGGTAAGGCGCCCTTTACGAGTTCCTCGGCTGACGTGATCAAGCAGTACGGCATGCCGTGGCCGACCGCGCTCTATTCGGCCGACGTGCCGAGCTTGTTGAGTGATCTAGGGCAGGTGGGAGACGACCTGCCCGACGATCTGGCCCAGTTGATGTACGATCTTGGGTGTTGCGCCGTCTTCATCCAATTGTTCGGCGCGATCGTCGATGCGATCGGTGACGCGGTGGCCGCGGCCCGAGCGGAAGCCGAAGAGACCGAGCCTAATGCTCTGGTCACGTGGTTGAGCCGGTTTAGTGTCGGCGCGGAGATTGTGCTCTACGGCATCAATGTCCCGATCACGCAGATTCAACAGAAGTCGAAAACGCCGGCAGACGTGGCGGTGATCTCGTCGTGGGCTTACGCGGGCATCCCGGTGATTATCGATACGATCTGCGTTTGCTCAAATGACGCTCAGGTGAAATTCGAACAAAAGATGAACGGCCCTGTCTTGATCTCCGTTCTTTACGCCGTGGCCGAAGGCTGCGGTATCTGGACCGCGGCTGAGATGCTGAAGAACGAGGGCGAAGGCTACAACGGGTACCAAGCCGCCGCAGCGATTGTCGGCAATCTCAGCGGATGTATGAAATTTATGATCAGCTTCGGAGAAACCGCTTACGTGATTCTGGTGCCGGTCGATTTCTTTGTCGCTGTGGCGGATCTGCTGCTGAACCTATTGGCCTGGGCGGAAGAAAGGCCGCCGTCAGCCGATCGGGCATGAGTACCGCGAGGTGACCCTGTGTCTGGGCTGTGTGGCTGACGACGTGGGCTCGAGCGCATGTCCGAAGAGCCTTTCGCCCTCGGATACGAGGACTGCCCGCCGTTTGACCTTAGGGCTGCAAGCCCTTGGGGCGGCCTGGCGCCCGCCGCGCCATCGAGATCGAACCGGAACCGGTGGCCGGGCCTGGATGCCACCGGCTCACAGCGAAGCCGATTGCTCCAGCCAGCGGCGTTCTCCGAGAGATCCGGGTGAGCTTCAACCGCGACAACAGCCTTGCCTGACGTCGGCTTCAAGGCCGTTAGCGTTACCTAGTGCAACGCTGCCCCCACGTCCGAATGTGGCACAACCTTGCCGAGAGCATCGCCAACGCAAACGGTCGTTCCGCCTCCGAAAGCGGGCGCACGGGCTGGGTACGCGCATGTCTGAGGTCCGTCCTTAGCTCGCGTGCGGCCAGACGAGACGCATGCCTGCTCCAGGCTCTCATGCGACCTCGCCGTGCTTCCTGCCGATAGCCGTAGCGCGGACAAAGCGGGCTTTGGCGGCGGAAGCGCCCACGTCAGCTCTCGGGTGACGTGAAGGAAGACCGCGTCTCAACGTTTGCCAGGAAGTCGTCAATCAGCCGAGGCAGGTTTGGGTGCTCTGAGCTTCCAGGGTGATCCGTTTCAGGAAGGATCTCGAAGGAAAACTCGGGAACAAGACCGGCGAGCCGTTCAATGGTTGCTCTTTCCGGATCCTCTGAGCCGGCAACCCCGAAAACCGGAGCGGTCAGGTGCGTCATGGCGGCCGAAGGGACGTCTATGACCTCAGGCATCGAGCCGACGATAGCCTCAAAGGTCTCGAAGTCAGGATTTGGTGTGAGCCACGCTTCCCCATCCGCGATGGCTTCGGGTAGCCAGCCCAGCATGTCTGCATAGCCTCGCAACGCAACGTCCAGTTCCGGTCCCGGCAAGCCTGACGAGATCAGGAAAAGAGAGCATACACGGTCTGGGCACTCCAGCGCCGCCCGCCAGGCCACTTCCGATCCTTGTGAGAATCCAACGAGATGAGCCGTTTCCTGACCTTCTGCATCCAGAATACAGAAAACGTCTTCAACCATCCGCATCCCGAAATCCTCAGGCCCTTTCGGACGACCGCTATAGCCATGACCGCGACGATCCGGGAGAATAACAGTGAAGCGCTCGCCGAGCAGTTGGGCCACACCGTTGGTGATCCACATCTGCGACCACTGGGCAAAGCCATGCAGCAACATGACGGCGGGGCCGTGCCCCGTTGTTCTGTAGGAAAGGCTCAGTTCGTCTGAGGCACGAGCCTGTTTCTGCTGCATGGCTTTGCCCATTCGCGTTTATCGGGCTTACCAACAGGATAGCAGACATCTGCTGCCTACGCCCAAATGAGCACGTTGGGCTCGTTTCGGCCGTCTGGCTGTCGAGCCTCTACGTCCGATACAGGCTGAGCGCGACCGGACCGTCGGATTGCGTCAGTGCGCAACATCGGCGCGTGCGTGTCACATGGTGGTGGCACGTGCTCGGGATTGTACCTACGGCTCCTCGTGCGCGCGACGCGAGTGTTGGCCGCGTGATCGAGACTAGGGCGTGCTCGGCAGTGCCCACCAGCATCCGCCATCCCCGGCAGTTCCCGCCCGCATGCCTCGTCCCGCGTTCATTCCGCGGCCTTGCGGCAGCGTCGCGGCCCAGGTGGGTCGCAGGTCGGCTCCCCGGAGCGTCGTCGTGGAGCCATCGACCGTGACCGTGATCGCGGCGTAGGCGTTCGGCGCCATCGCATCTGTGCGAAACGCTTGCGTGGCAACCTCGGTTCCTTCGTGGACTTGCGCCAGCAGGCTTTCGACGGCCGTCAACGGGCCGAGGTGAAGGTTGACCCGCCGCCCGCCTTCGCCGTCGAGGATGAGGTGAGCACCGACGAGGGCGCGGCCGGTGGTCTGCGGACACGCGTCGACCTTCGAATCGATGAGCGTGCCAACGATCTCGACCGTTTCGGCGACGCCGGAGCGTGCAGCCCCGGTTGCGGCGCCTGTCCCTTTCTGCGCAACGGAGGAGCCTGCCGCGACGACGGCCCAGACGCTGATCAGCACCGCGATGAAACGCATGTGACTTCCCTCGCTCGAGCGCGACAGACACTTATCATAATATCTAACTGTTTGCGTTGACGCATCTCAAACGGTGCCACAGGCGGCCTTTCGAGCCCTTCGCGTTGACGAGCGATCTGTCCGGCGGCGGTGCGCGTGTCGGGGGCCGCGCCAAGAACACGGACGGCGCCGATTGCTGGACCGGATGGACAGGTAGCGGGTCAGGCCTTCGGCCAAAGCGAGTTCGCGGGTAGGGGCCGGCTAGGCCCGGCACTCATGTGTCGTGTTATGCGAGAAAGCGAACCGACACGCGCCAATTCGCGCTGACAACGCGATCTGATCTGGTAGTTTAACACCCCGTTCACGGAAGCTGGACGGCGTCGCGCAGCAGCACGGGCGGGGAGGTTTGAATGCTCGTTTCAGACGCGCTCAAGAAGAAGGGCACCGAGGTGGTCACGACGAAGCCCGAGACCTCGATCGTCGATATCACGCACGTCCTCCGAGGCAAGGGCATCGGCGCGGTCGTGGTCGTGGGCCAGACCGGCGGCGTTTCGGGGATCATCACCGAGCGGGATATCGTCCACGGCATCGCCATGCACGGCGACCGCGCCCTGAGCTTGCCGGCCAGGCAGCTCATGACCGTCAACATGGCCACCTGCAGGCTCGACGATCCGATCGAGAAAGCCATGCAGCAGATGATCGATCACGCCTGCCGCCACCTCCCGGTGGTCGAGCACGGCGAGCTGCAGGGGCTGGTGAGCATGAGCGACGTCATCAAGCTCCGGTTGGAACAACTGCAGAGCGTCGCCGCCGCCTCGGAAAAGTCCGATGTCGACGATCACTCGGATGGCTGGCCCGTCACGGCCTGACCCGCAGCCCGGCGTTGGTCCGGGGGGAGGTTGTGTTAAGCACGGCGGGGGGCGTTTGCGTCAGCCGGGTGGGCGTTTCAATGCGGCACGGCCGAGCTGCCACCGAACGGCCCTGTGTCCCGCGCGTGCCTGCTGCCACGCCGCCGAGCCGGCTAACTTCTTGAAAGGCTTGGTGACCCCACGGGGACTCGAACCCCGGTTTCAGCCGTGAGAGGGCTGCGTCCTAACCGCTAGACGATGGGGCCGCGGACGGGGCGTGTGTGTAGACGCACGGCCCTGGCTGATCAAGGACCTTTCTCGCGTCTGAAGGCGCCGATCAGCTCGACCTCGGCGCTGAAGCGGAACTGATCGACGACGTCGACGCGTGTCAAATCCAGGCCCGCAGCCACCAGCACCGCCGCGTCCCGCGCGAAGGTCACGGGTGAGCAGGAGACGTAAACGACGCGCGGTACGGCGCTTGCCGCTAGGGCCGCAACCTGCGCTTCGGCGCCCCGCCGCGGCGGGTCAAGGATGACCACGTCGAAGCTTGCGAGCTCCGCCGGCTGGAGCGGCCGACGGTCGAGGTCACGCTGCTCGGCATCAAGGCCCGCCCCGGCTAGGGCGTCGACGGCCTCAGAGTTCTGCTCGACCGCCTGCACCCGGGTGCCCGCGGCGAGCGCCGCCGCGCTCAAGGTGCCGATGCCGGCGTAAAGGTCGCACGCGCGAGCAGCACCGGCGACCGCGTCCGTGACGCGCTCCTGCAGGAATGCCTCGCCCGCGGCCGTCGCTTGGAGGAAGGCTTCCAAGGGCGGGGCGACGCTCAGCTTGGGCCAGTGCAGCACGGGTTCGCGACGGACGACCACCGGCTCGACGACGCCACCGCTGCGCCAGCCGAGGCGCGCGAGATCGTGGGCCTCGGCCCAAGCCGACAGCCGCTCGCGGTCGGCGAGCATTGGTTCGGCCGCGCCGCGCAGCACCAGCTCGACGCCCTCGGCATAGTCGGTCAACGCGACTTCCGCAGGGCGCGTTTCGAGTGTGGCGACCAGCTCGCCGAGCGCTACGATCGCTTGCTCCAACGGCGCCGTCGCGATGGGGCAGGTGGCGATTTCGACAACCTCGCGGCTGCGGCGGGCGCGAAAGCCGATGCGCGCCCGACCGCCGCCATGATCGATGGCCAGTCGCAGGCGCCGACGGCTCGCGGGCGGGCTCTGGTGGGCGCTCACGACATCGGGCTCAAGGCCCCGCCGGCGCAACGCCCTGCGGACCATATCAAGCTTCCAGGCCGTCTCCACGTTTGCCGGCAGATGCTGGGCCACGCAGCCGCCGCAGCTGCCGAAATGCGGGCAGATGGGCGTCGCGCGTGGCCGTTGGTCGAGGCAGGTGACGCTCTCCGCCAGCACCGTCCCGCGCGCATCGCCTTGCGCCCGTACGCGATGGTGCTCACCCGGCAGAGCGTTCGGCACGACGATGCGGCGGCCATCCAGGCGGGCGAGACCATCGCCCTCGCCGCCCAGCGTCTCGATGGTGACCTCAAACTCGGCGCTCGCAGGCTGCTTCGGTGGGCGCTGCTTGCGGCTGGTGCGCACTCTTTTCACGTGCCACCCGGGCCACCCACACCCCCGCCCTTCCACCCGCGAGCGTACGATGCCATCGGGTGGAAGGGCGGGGGTGTGGGTTGTTTCAGCCCAGTGGGAACACGGCTACTCCAAGACAACGAGGCCGATCCGCTCGCCGCTGCTGAGGTCGACATAGAGGAGGTAGTCGCGGTCGTCGGCGCCGCGCAACGTGACCAGCGCCCGGCCGTTTTCGAGCAGGACCTCGCGGATGGTGGCGCCGTCGGGCACCTCCACGGGCGTCGCCGGGCCGAAACGACGGACCTCCGCCTCGGCACGGTCACTTTCGCGCTTGTTCAAGAACAGGTAGATGAACGCGCTCGTTCCGAGGATCAGCACGATGCCCGTCACCACGACGAAGATCTTGAGCGCCCTGAGCCACAGCTCGTCGGAAGCCTCCGCCGTTGCCGTCTCGCCCTGAGCCTGATCTTCGGCCATCCGTCCATCACCTCGTCGCCACCGCCGACGACGACCGGCAACGCCTCGACCGCTACCTGGCGCAAAGCTTGCCCGGATGCTCGCGGGCGCGGCTGCAGGAGCTGGTGCGGGCTGGTCATCTGCGGCTGAACGCGGCGGTGGTAGTGGACCCGGCCCATCGGGTCAAACGCGGCGACCGGCTGGCGCTCGACATCCCGGCACCCCTACCGCTCGCGCTCACGCCCGAGACGCGGCCCTTGGACATCCTGTTCGAGGACGACGACCTACTGGTCCTCGTCAAGCCGGCGGGCGTCGTCGTGCATCCGGCGCCGGGCCATGCGAGCGGCACCCTCGTGCATGCGCTCCTGGCGCATTGCGCGGGCCGCCTCTCGGGTATCGGCGGCGTCGAGCGGCCGGGCATCGTGCACCGGCTCGACCGCGACGTCAGCGGGGTGATGGTCGTCGCCAAGAGCGATGTGGCGCACCGCGCGCTCGCCGGCCAGCTCGCCGTGCATAGCGTCGAGCGCGTCTACACGGCGGTCGTGCATGGGTTGGCACCGGCTCAAGCCCGCTTCGACGGCCCGATCGGCCGCCACCCGAAGGACCGGAAGCGCATGGCGGTGGTGCGTCAGGGCGGCAAGCGCGCGGTCACGCATCTCGAGCGGCTGGGGGCGACCGGCCGGCTGGCGTCGCTTGTGGCGTGCCGCCTCGAGACCGGGCGGACGCATCAGATCCGGGTGCATCTGAGCCATGCAGGCCTGCCGATCCTCGGTGATCCGCTCTATGGCGGGCAGGGGGCGCGGGCACTGCCGCCGGAGGTCCGCGCGTTCCTCCACGATTGGGGGCGGATCGCGCTACACGCTCGCGTCTTGGGCTTCACCCATCCACGCACGGGCGAGCATTTGGTCTTCGAACGCGAAACGCCCGCCGCATTCCGTGAATTGTTGGGCGTCGCCGCTCGGTGTAACCTCTGAACACACTTTCGTATCAGAATTCAGCCGGGGTTCAGTACCAACCCGGTTCCATATGTGTCGATGAGCGTGTTCTGGAGATTCGCTTAATGGCAACGCTCCCCGTCGTTCCCGTCGAGGGTTCCGGTCTTTCCCGCTATCTGGAGCAGATCCGGCGCTTCCCGATGCTCGAGCAGCAGGAGGAGTACATGCTCGCCAAGTCGTGGCGCGAGCATGACGATATCGACGCTGCGCATCGCCTGGTGACGAGCCATCTGCGTCTCGTCGCCAAGATCGCGATGGGTTATCGCGGCTACGGGCTGCCCATGAACGAGATCATCTCGGAGGGCAATGTCGGCCTGATGCAGGCCGTGAAGCGGTTCGACCCCGAGCGCGGCTTCCGCCTCGCGACCTACGCCATGTGGTGGATCAGGGCGGCCATTCAGGAATACATCCTGCATTCCTGGTCGCTCGTGAAGATGGGCACCACCGCGGCGCAGAAGAAGCTGTTCTTCAATCTGCGCCGGCTCAAGAGCCAGATGCAGGCGATCGATGAGGGCGACTTGGCACCTGAGACGGTGCAGAAGATCGCCGATCACCTGCAGGTGACCGAGCAGGACGTGATCGATATGAACCGGCGCCTCGACGGCCCGGACCATTCGCTCAATGCGTCGCTGCGCTCGGACAGCGAGACCGAGTGGCAGGATTGGCTCGTGGACGACACCCAGAACCACAGCGAGGCCATCGCTGAGGAGGATGAACTCGACCACCGCCGCGGCCTGCTTGCGCAGGCGATGGAGGTCTTGAACGATCGCGAGCGGCACATCTTGAACGAGCGCCGGCTCGCGGATGAGCCGCGCACGCTCGAGGAGCTGAGCCAGGAGTACGGCATCAGCCGTGAGCGGGTGCGCCAGATCGAGGTGCGTGCGTTCGAGAAGCTGCAGCGGGCGATGAAGGGTTACGAGGCCGAGATCGCGGCCCAGGCTGCGGCCCGCGCGATCGAGCAACGGCCGGGCGCCTAACGTCCGCCGATGGCTCAGGCGTGCCCGGCCTCGCCCGAGAGCATGGCCGGGCTCACGCCGAGCTTCGCGAGTGCGCGTTCCCACTTGTGCTCGTGCTCGGCGCCGAAGACCAACTCGTCGTCCGCGGGCACCGATAGCCAGCCATTGGCCTGGATCTCGGCGTCGAGCTGACCGGCACTCCAGCCGGCATAGCCGAGCGCCAGCACCTTCCGTTCGGGCCCCTCGCCGCCGGCGATGGCCTTCAACACCTCGACGGTCGCGGTGAGCGCCATCTGGTCGTTGATGACCAGCGTGGATTCCTGGACGTAGTCGGCGCTGTGCAGCACGAAGCCGCGGCTCGTCTCGACGGGGCCGCCGAAGTGAATAGGCTCGTCATCGGCCGAGCCACGATCCAGGCTGAGCTGTTCCAGCAGGCTCGGCAGCGTCAGGTCGTCGAGCACCTTGTTGACGACGAGGCCCATCGCGCCGTCGCGACTGTGGGCACACAGAAAGATCACGCTCCGCGCGAACCGCTGGTCGCCCATGCTCGGCATGGCGACGAGCAGCGTGCCAGTGAGATCGCTACCGTTCCAGTCATCATCGCTCATGACGCAGATGGTAAGGTTCGCAAGAGACGTCTTCAAGGTGACGGGCGGCCCTCTCGCCTCGTCTTTTCGGGCGTGACGTCGCCGCGCGCGTCGCCTAGTTGAGCAACGACAGTTCGAAGCCGAGAACGGGAGCACGCGGATGACGATTGCCAAGGGCGACAAACTGCCGGACGCCAGCTTCAAGCGGTTCGGTGCCGACGGGATGATCGACGTCAGCTCGCCGGACCTCTTCGCCGGCCGTAAGGTGGTTGTGTTCGCGGTGCCGGGCGCCTTCACGCCGACCTGTCACGAGCAGCACCTGCCGGGCTTCGTCCAGCACGCGGCCGATCTCAAGGCCAAGGGCGTGGACGCCGTGGTCTGCGTCGCCGTCAACGACCCGTTCGTGCTCAAGGCGTGGGGCGACGCGTCGAATTTGAACGACGCGGTCACCTTGCTCTCCGACGGCAACGGGACCTTCACCAAGGCCATCGGCATGGATATCGACCTCGCCGGGCCGTTTCTCGGCGTCCGCTCGAAGCGCTACGCGATGATCGTGGACGATGGCGTGGTGAGCGAGATCATGGTCGAGGACAATCCCGGCGCGGTCGCATCGAGCGGCGCCGAGCAAGTGCTCGCCAAGCTCTGACCCTGGTGCGCGGCGCGACCTAGGAAAGACAGATCGTACGGTCGTCGCATCATGCCCCCGGCAGGTCCGGACGTGTGCGTGCCGTCGTGCGCGTAGACTACGGTGTGGGCTCGGCGCCGGCTTCACCTCTGCGGTTGGCCGGCGCTCCGCGCTAAGGCTCACGACAGGCGGCAGAGGCGTGCGATCAGTGCTGCCAGCCGATCCTCGATCGAGCGGCGGGGGGCGCTTCCGGCGCAGCGGGGCTGTGGTGTGACGCGGGTGATCATCGGCGTTCTCCTTCGTCGCTGGAGTGGGGACGCAAAGGCTCGAGTGGCTGCGAGCGAACACCCTGTAGCAAGGCCCCGGCTCGACCATCCGGCGCGCTGCACATGCGCTCGCAAGAGCCCATCGAGAACGGCTGTTGCTGCAGCGCACCCTTGCCTAGACGCAGAGCTCGGAGGCGCTTGAAACGGGCCTTGAGTTCGATCGTGGCCGTTGCGTTCGTACGGCGTAATTCTGCTTCACTTGGGTGGCGGACAACTGGGAGTGCCCACGCGGCGTGAGCGACGGCGATCCACCTTTCGAGCAGCTCCAGTTCTTCGCCCAGCGGCATTGCCCACGCCGCATGCCGATCGCCCATTGGCATAGCCAGGTCGAGCTGAACTACCTGAACCGCGGCCGGATGACGTATCTGATGAACGGCCATCTGGTGCCGTTGCAGGCGCGCACGCTCGGTGTGTTCTGGGGGGCGACGCCGCACCAGGTGATTGCGCAGGCTGACGAGAGCGACCTGGTCATCATCTACCTGCCGCTCGGCGAGTTTCTTCGGCTCAAGCTCCCCCGCGACTTTCGCCGGCTCATCATGGGTGGCGGTTTTGTCCTCGACCGAGACGCCGACCCTGCCGATCACGTCCTGTTTCCGCGCTGGTTCGACGAGCTGCAGACCGGCCGGCCGGACCTGAGAGAGCTCGTGCGTCACGAAATCGACTGTCGACTCTGGCGGCTCGCGCTTTCCGGCCACCGGCTTGCGCGCAGCGTCGACGTCGACGCGAGGCCGGGCGCTTCGGGAAGTGATGCCAGCCTGGAGCGGGTTCGCCGGATGGCGATGTTCATCGCCGAGCACTGCAATCGCCGCCTTACCGTCGACGAGATCGCTCGAAGGGCCGACATCCACCCGAACCATGCGATGACGCTGTTTCGCCGCATCGTCGGCATGACGATCTCGGAGTATCTCGTTCGGCAGCGGTTGAGCCGCGCGCAGTCCCTGTTGCTCGATACCGACCTGCCTGCGGCGGTCGTCGCCGAACGGTGCGGGTTCGGCTCGCGCAGCCGGTTCTACGAGGTGTTCCGGCAGTGGGTCGGCAAGCATCCGGGCCGTTACCGGTCGGAACTCGCTGATGCGGTTGCCAGCCTCCCGGCGCATCGGCCGCCTGATCCCCGCTAAGTTGCCGAGATCTTAGGATTCCGGATTCCGCCGACCTTTTCCCGGAATCCGACGCCATTTGCCGTTGCGTGCCGGAACGAGCCACACCATGGGCGTTTATTCGGCTCGGCGGGTCCGCCTGCCCTGACAACGACAACGAAGCCGCAGAGGCACCTCGGGGAGCGCTGGGATGGACGCCGTTGCCACGAGCATCACCACCGTCGATTTCGTCATCATCGGGCTCTACTTCGCGGTCGTCCTAGCGATCGGCGTCTGGGTCTCGAAGACGACCGAAACCGGCGATGACCTGTTCCTCGCCGGCCGGACCTTGACCTGGGGCGTCATCGGCTTCTCGCTGTTCGCGTCCAACATCTCCAGCACAACGCTCATCGGGCTCGCCGGCGCCGCCTATAGCGGCGGCATCCCGGTCTCCACCTATGAGTGGATGTCCGGCGTGCCGCTCATCATCCTCGCCGTCGTCTTTGTCCCCCTGTTCTTGAAGTCGCGCATCTCGACGATCCCCGAGTTTCTCGAGCTGCGCTTCGATCGACGCTCGCGCTACTATTTCTCGGCGATGACGATCCTCCTGTCGATCATCGTCGACACCGCCGGCGGGCTCTATGCGGGGGCCGTCGTCGTGAAGGTCTTCGTGCCGGAGATCGAGATTTGGCAAACGGTGATAGCGCTCGGCCTCTTTGCCGGCCTCTACACCGCGGCGGGTGGCCTCAAGGCAGTGGTTTACACCGACGTCATTCAAGCGGTCGTTTTGATCCTCGGCACGATCGTGCTGACCGGGCTGCTGTTCGCCCGGCTGGACTTCTCGTGGTCGGCGGTCGTCGCGTCCGCCCCTGAGGGTCATCTTTCGCTCGTACGTCCCCTAGACGATCCGCAGCTTCCCGGCTGGGGCATCCCGCTCGGCGTGTTCTTCCTCGGCTTCTGGTACTGGGTCACGAACCAGTACATCGTGCAGCGGGTATTGGGCGCCAAGTCCATCCAGCATGCCCAGTGGGGCTCGGTCCTCGCGGGCTTTCTCAAGATCATCCCGCTATTCACGATGGTGATTCCCGGCGTGATGGCGATCCAGCTCTTCCCCGACTTGCCGAACGCGGACATGGTCTTTCCGGCGCTGGTCACCGAGGTCCTGCCGATCGGACTTACCGGCCTCGTCCTCGCCGGTCTCGTCGCGGCCATCATGTCGAGCGTCGATTCGACCCTGAACTCTGCCTCGACGCTGGTGGTGCATGACTTCGTCAAGCCGGCGCATCCCGAGTTCAAGCCGGAGAAGGTCGGGTTCTACGGGCGCGTCACCACGATCATCTTAATGGTGATCGCGATCCTTTGGGCGCCGATGATCGCCAATTTCGGCGGCCTCTGGTCCTACCTGCAGCAGGCCTTCTCCATCCTCGTGCCGCCGGTCGCAGCGATCTTCCTGGTTGGTGCCTTCTGGAAGCGCGGCAACGGTCAGGGTGCGTTCACGGCGCTCTGGGGCGGTCACCTGATCGGGCTCGCGCTCTTCATGCTGACCCAGCTCGACGCCTGGCCCATTCACTTCACCATCAACGTCGGCCTGATGACCGCGGTGAGTTCGCTCATCTTCGTGGTGGTCAGCCTGCGGACGGCGCCACCCGATCCCGACCAAGTCGCGCGTACGACCTGGCGGCCGGCGATGGCCAGCGAAGGTACGGCGGGTCTGCCCTGGTACCAGGACTATCGCTGGCAGTCCGTGTTGCTGGTCGCGGCGATGGCCTGGGTCCTGTTCGCGTTTTGGTAAGCGGCACCCGCCCTTCCACGTGCTGGTCGGCGCTCGCGTGTCTCGGACGCGGCGCTGCCGCCGGCGGATGTGCTTTTCCGGTGTGTAAGCATGCGCACCGGTTCTGGCGATCGACGCGTTCGACCTGGCGATGACACAGGGCGAAACTGCGCCTGCCGACCAGCTCGTGCGCCTGGATACCGGGCGGTCGTCGCTGCTGGTCGGGCTGCGGGGGCCGCGCGTGCCCCGCCTGGTCCATTGGGGGCCGCGGCTCCCCGATGGCATCGACGTGGCCACGCTAACTGGCGCATTGCGGGCACCACGCCTGGCGTCGGTTCCCGATCCGCCACCCTTGGCAGACGAGCCGCCGGCCCTCTCGCTCGTTCCGGAGCACGGCTTTGGCTTCTTCGGTCAACCGGCGCTGCTCGGTTCGCGCGACGGGCGCGACTTCGTCACGGCCTTCGCGCCCGACGTCGTCGAGCAAGCACCCGGCGCGCTCACGTTCCGTCTCGAGGACGAGGTCGCCAAGCTGGGCCTCCGGCTGGAGCTAACGCTCGATCCCGATAGCGATCTGCTGCGCGCACGCACGAGCCTCACCAATCGCGGCGATGCGCCGTACGACGTACAGTGGCTTGCCGCGCTCGCGCTCACGTTGCCAGAGACCTTCAACGAGACGGCGACCCTCACCGGCCGTTGGGCCGGCGAATTTCAGCTCGTGCGCAACCCGCTCGTGCAGCACGGGCAGTTCGAGCGGATCGGTCGCTATGGCCGGACCGGCCATGCGAGCAGTCCGACCGTGGTGATCGGCGAGCAGGGCTTCGGCGAGCAAACCGGCCGAGCTTTGGGTCTGCATCTGGGTTGGAGCGGCAATCACCGACTGCTCGTCGAATTGCGCCGCGACGGCAGCCGTCAGGTGCAGATCGGCGAGTGGTTGCTGCCCGGCGAAGCTCGGCTGGAGCCCGGCGCGACGCTCGAGACGCCCTGGGTGTTCGGGGCTTGGTCCAACCATGGCCTCAACGGTATCAGCCAGGGTTTCCATCACTACCTCCGCCAGACGCTCCTGCCGCGGGGCGTAGCCGAGAAGCCCCGGCCTGCTTCGATCAACACCTGGGAGGCCGTCTACTTCGACCACGACGTGGCTACGCTGAAGAGTATCGCGAGCGCGGCGGCGGAGCTCGGCATCGAACGGTTCGTGCTCGACGACGGGTGGTTCGGCCGGCGCAACGACGCGTCCACCAGCCTCGGCGACTGGGAGGTCGACGCCCGGAAGTATCCGGATGGTCTCGGGTCCCTCATCGACCACATCCAGAGCCTCGACATGAAGTTCGGGCTCTGGGTCGAGCCCGAGATGGTCAACCCTGAGAGCGAGCTCTACTCGGTTCACCCCGATTGGTGCTTGCATCTCGACGGGCGCACGCGACCGACCCAGCGCAGCCAGCTCGTCCTGGATCTCACCCAGCCCGACGTCTCGACTTACCTCTTCGAGCGGATCGACCGGCTGCTGCGTGCGCACGCGATCACGTACCTCAAATGGGACCATAATCGGGATCTGGCACCACCGGCGTCGGCCGGCAGGCCCGCTGCGCGCGCGCAGACGCAGGCCTTCTACGCGCTCATCGATCGAGTGCGGCAGGCGCATCCCGAAGTCGAGATCGAAAGCTGTGCGGCGGGCGGCGCCAGGGTCGATTTCGGCGTCATGTCCCGCGCGGAGCGCTTCTGGGCGAGCGACAACAACGACGCGGCGGAACGCCTGAAAATCCAACGCGGCGCCAGTCTCCTGTTCCCGCTCGAGGTGATCGGCGCGCATGTGGGTGCGGTGCCGAGCCACCAGACCGGGCGCGTCTCGAGCCTCGGCTTCCGGGCGCGAACGGCACTCTTCGGCCATTTCGGCCTCGAGCTCGACCCGCGAGCGCTGAGCGAACGCGACGCCTCTGAGCTCAAGCAGCACATCGCGACCTACAAGCGGTTTCGCGGACTCCTGCACGGCGGACGCCTGTGGCGGTTCGAGCTGGGTGATCCTCAAGCCCTGGGCCAGATTGTTGTGGCCCCCGACGGCAGCGAAGCCCTGGCGCAGCTCGCGCGGCTCGATCAAGCACCTTTCGCGCACACGCCGCCCGTGCGGCTACCCGGGCTCGACGCCGCAGCGCGCTACCGCGTCGAGCTGGTCGAACGGTGGCCGGAGCCGGCGGCTAGCCACCTCGCTAATCCGGCGTTCTGGCGCGCCGGCCCCGTCGTCGAAGGCGCCATGCTCGGCGAGCTCGGCCTACGCCTGCCGCTCGCCTGGCCCGAGACAGTTTGGCTGCTCCACCTGGAGCGCATGTGAGATCGGTGCTCGTCGACGGCGCTCCGCATCGACCGAACGCGCCAGAGTTCCTGCGTCCGCTGCACGTTCATGCAACTGGCGAAACGAACGAGGATTGGCTGGACTAGGCGGCCTTGGCCATTTCCGCTGCAAAGCTCTCTCGAGCTTTCACCGTCTCCATCCAACGCTTGGCGTGCGCGAACGCGTTCGATGGCGACTTGTCGAGAATGGCGCAGACAAACAGGGCGGCCATGCCGGTGATATCGGCGATGGTGAAGCGCTCACCGGCAACGAATGGGCGACCGTCCGCCAGCTCGCGGTCGAGCCACGCCCAGTTCTTGTCGAAGAGGCGCATCTGCGAAGCGGCATAGTCCGGCATTTGTTCGACCTTGTCGGCGAAGAAGCCCAGCGTGTGGCGAGCCACGGCGCCGATCGATCCGAAAATGTGCTGCTCGATGCGTCTGTTCCACATTTCGACCAGCGCTTGGTCATACGCATCCCGACCCATCAGCCGCGGCTCCGGGTGTAGCTCCTCGAGATAGCGGCAGATCGCGACGCTCTCCGTGAGGATGCGCCCGTCGTCCGCCTCTAGGACCGGCAGCTCGCCGAGCGAGTTGATGGCGAGGAACGTCGGTGTTCGGGTTTCACCGCCCAACACGTTGATTGGTTGCCGCGCGACATCAATGCCCTTCTCGGCAAGGAACACGTGGACCCGCAAGGAGTTCGGCGTCAGCGCATCGTAGAGTTTCATGGCGTGTGTCTTCCGGTCAGGGGGTGTTTGACACTGAACTGTATGGTTGACTATGCTGCGCGCGTTGATCAGTCAACCACTAAGTTCACTTTTGGAACGAGCCTCGATGCCTGACCTCGATCGGACGTTCGCTGCGCTGAGCGACAACACACGGCGCGCGATCGTCGCCCGATTGGCCGGCGGCGAGGCGCCGCTGTCCGATCTGGCCGAGCCGTTCGCGATGTCGTTGACGGCGGTGTCCAAGCACGTCCGCGTCCTCTCCGATGCCGGTCTGGTCCGTATCACGAAGCGAGGACGCACCCGCTACTGCACGCTTGAAGCGACGCCGATGAAGGATGCCGCCGACTGGCTCGAAGACTACCGCACCTTCTGGGAGGGGCAGCTTGAGTCGCTCGCCCGCTATCTGGAGGAGGAGAATTGAGCATGGAGTTTCTGCGCAGCGCCCCTGGTGATGAGCCGGTCGTTGTCGAAACGACGTTCGGCGCGCCGGTCGCACGCGTCTATCGCGCCTGGACCGAGCCCGAAGAGATCAAGCAGTGGTTCGGTTTGAAGGCCGGATCTGTGCATTCCGCCGAGATCGATCTGCGCGTGGGCGGCCATTGGTGCTTCGTCATGCAACAAGAAGCCGACCGGCGTGCTAGCCTGCAGGGCGAATACTTGAGAATCGAGCCGGACACGTGCCTGGAGTTTACTTGGCGGCACGTGGTGGAACACAAGGACGGCAGACGCGAGGCCACGCCCGATTCCAAAGTCATCGTGAGCTTTCGCATGGATGGCGAGTCGAACCATGTCCATCTGCGCCACGAGGGCATTCGCCGCGTCGACGCCCGCTCGGGTGTCGGCCAGGGCTGGAATGCGAGCTTCGCGCAACTCGGCGACTGGCTGGACGCGGCAATGCAAGGGGATCGGCGCTAGGCTCAGCGCCCGCCGTTGAAGCATTGGCGGTAGCGTGCCACTTTCCGCCCATGGACGATGCCTCGCTGACGACCCCGGCCGAAGATGTGCCGGACGCCGAGCTCGCCGGCGCCAAGCTGATCGCCGCCAAGGTGCGGCACCTGCCGCATGCGCCTGGTGTCTACCGGATGCTCGGGGGCAAGGGCGAGGTGCTCTATGTCGGCAAGGCGAAGGACCTCAAGAAGCGGGTCACGGCTTATGCCAAGGGGCAGGGGCACACCAACCGCATCGCCCGGATGGTGGCGCTCACCCGCGACCTGGAGGTCGTCACCACCGGCAGCGAGGTCGAGGCCCTCTTGCTCGAGGCGAACCTCATCAAGCGGCTCAAGCCGACCTTCAACATCATCCTCCGCGACGACAAGTCGTTCCCCTACGTCTATCTGCGCTTCGGCCACGCCTTCCCGCAGATCGGCAAGCATCGTGGCGCCAAGAAGGCCGACAGCGAGTATTTCGGCCCTTTCGCCTCGGCCGGTGCCGTCAACCAGTCGCTCAACGCGCTCCTGCGCGCGTTCCCCTTGCGCAACTGCACGGACAGCATGTTCGAGCGCCGGACGCGGCCCTGCCTGCAGTACCAGATCAAGCGCTGCTCGGCGCCCTGCGTCGGGCGGATCGACCAGGCGAGCTACGGCCGCATCGTCGACGAGGTGCGCACCTTCCTCACGGGGCGGTCGAACGACGTGCAGGAGCGCCTCAAGCGCGAGATGGAGGAGGCCGCCGAGCGGCTCGACTTCGAGCGCGCGGCAACGCTGCGCGACCGCCTCAAGGCGATGGCGCACCTGCAGGCGGCGCAGGGCATCAACACCCATGCGGTCGGCGACGCGGACGTCATCGCGGCGCACGGCGAGGGCGGCCAGCTCTGTGCGCAGGTCTTCTTCTACCGCGCCGGCCGCAACTACGGGAATAAGGCCTACTACCCGACCGGCACGGCGGGGGCGACCGCGGCGGAGGCGCTGGAGGCGTTCTGTGCGCAGTTCTACAGCGAGCGCACGCCGCCGCGGCTCGTGCTCCTGTCCGAGGCAACGCCGCAGCAGTCGCTTCTGGAGGAGGCGCTCACCGCCCGTGCCGGTGCCCGTGTTCGTGTCCTGGTCCCGCAGCGCGGCGACCGCCGCGAGCTCGTGCAGATCGCGCGTAAGAACGCCGAGCAGGCGCTCGCCCGCCGGCTCGCCGAGAGCTCGGCCCAGCGTGGGCTCCTCGAGGCGCTGGCCCGCACGCTCGATCTCGAGAGTGCGCCCGAGCGCATCGAAGTCTACGACAACAGCCACATCCATGGCCGTCATGCGGCCGGCTGCTTCGTCGTCATGGGGCCAGACGGCTTCGAGCGGCAGGCCTATCGGACCTTCAACATGAAGGACACGGCGACCGCGCCGGGCGACGACTTCGCGATGATGCGCGAGGTGTTCCGTAGGCGGTTCCAGCGCCTCGTCAAAGAGGACCCGGAGCGGACGAGCGGCCAGTGGCCGGACCTGGTGTTCGTCGATGGTGGTCAGGGTCAGCTCTCGTCGGTGACCGGCGTCTTGGCGGACCTAGGCATCATCGATCTCGCCGTCGTCGCGGTCGCGAAGGGCCCAGACCGTAACGCCGGGCGCGAGGTCTTGTACCGTGATGGTCGGCCGGTTCTAGCCCTGGAGAAGCGCGACCCGGTGCTCTACTTCATTCAGCGGCTGCGCGACGAGGCGCATCGGTTCGCGATCTCGACCCACCGCGCCAAGCGCGGCCGCGCGCTCACCACCTCGCCGCTGGACGCCATTCCGGGCATCGGGGCGAAGCGCAAGAAGGCGCTCCTGGAGCATTTCGGTTCGGCCCGCGGCGTCGGGGAGGCGGGTCTCAAGGACTTGGAACGTGTGCCGGGCGTCAGCCGTTTGGTAGCCAGGCAGATCTACGATCATTTTCACGAGCAGGCCTGAGCATGCCCCTTACGCTCGCCACCTGGCTGACGGTCGCGCGGATTGCCGCCATCATACCGATCGCGCTGTTGCTGGCGCTCGATACGCCGAGCGCCCGCTGGGCGGCGGCGATCCTGTTCGTCGCGGCGGCGATCACCGATTGGATCGATGGGCATCTCGCGCGGACGCGCGACCAGGTCACCGCGCTCGGCCGCTGCCTCGACCCGATCGCCGACAAGCTCCTCGTCGCGACTGTGCTGGTCATGCTGGTGGCCGACGGCACGGCGCCCTTGTTGCCAGTCCTGATCATCGTGCTTCGGGAGTTGACGGTCTCGGGGCTTCGGGAGGCACTTGCCGGTGCTGGACCGGCCCTACCGGTGACGAAGCTCGCCAAGTGGAAGACCACCGTGCAGATGGCGGCGGTGGTGATCCTGTGCGTCGCCCCGGCCGTCCCCGGCGGCACGCTCATGGGCACGCTGCTGCTGTGGCTCGCGGCCCTGATGACCGCCGTCACGGGTGCCCAGTATACCAGAGCTGCGGTCGCCGCACTGGCGGCGGCGCCCGCCCGCGGAGCGTGAGACATGCGCATTCTCTACTTCGCCTGGCTGCGGCATCGCGTCGGTAGAGCCAGCGAGGAGCTCGAGACGCTGCCCGAGGGCGTGCGCACGGTGCGCGAGCTCGCGGCTTGGCTCGCCACCCGCTCGCCCGGCTTTCGCGAGGCATGGGAATCGGATGGTGTCATTCAAATCGCCGTCAACCATGAGCACGTGACCGACGACGTCCCGTTGGACTCCTCAGACGAAGTCGCCTTCTTCCCGCCGGTCACGGGCGGATGATCCGCGTTCAGCGCGAGCCGTTCGACGTGGCGGCAGAAACTGCAGCGCTTCTTGCCGGCCGCACCGATATCGGCGCGATGGTGAGCTTCCAGGGGGTCGTGCGGGCAGGCGAGGACGGCGACCGGGTCAGCGCGATGACGCTGGAGCACTATCCAGGCATGACCGAGCGCGCGCTCGAGCGGATCGAGGCCGAGGCCTCGGCTCGCTGGCCCCTGCAGGCGTCGCTGATCATCCACCGCGTGGGCCGTCTCGCGCCCGGAGACCCCATTGTCCTCGTGGTCACCTGCGCGCGCCACCGCCAAGCCGCCTTCGACGCCTGCGCCTTCTTGATAGACTGGCTCAAGACCGAGGCACCCTTCTGGAAGCTCGAGGAAACGGCGTCGGGGGAACGCTGGGTGGAGGCTCGCGCGACCGACGCGGCGGCGGCCCAACGCTGGCAAACGGACGGGGGCTAGCAAAGGTCGGGCACGCGCTTAGACCTCCTGCCCTCTTTTCTCCGTGGCCCTCTAGGACTATGGTCGCGAATGCGACGGAACAACGCACTTGCGTTGCGCCGAGATGGACCATCCACCGACGCCCCCCTGGAGGACCAGTATGTTCTATCCCATCGTCCGGCTCTACGAGAACGAGCAGCAGGCACGCGATGCCGCGGGAAGGCTCGCCAGCGAGGGGTTTGCGGAGAGCACGATTCGCGTGGTGACGCCACCTGGGGAAGGGGGCGCCGATACCGGAGCGCTCGCCAACGCGATTGCCGCCGGCCAACTGATGGGTGAGGACGCGGCGACCTATGCGGAGCGTGTTCATGCCGGCCGCTCGCTCGTGGTCGTTGGCGCACCGTTCGGTCGCTCGAAGCTCGCCGCGGGCTTGATGGATAGCTGCGGTCCCGTCGACACCGACGTGCGTCCGCCGCGTGAGCCCGACCCGTGGGGACCTGGCGCGCCGTTCTCCGCTGCCTTCCATCTGCCGGTGCTATCGGAAAGTGCTGCGCCGCTCTCGAGGGCTGCCGGCCTGCCGACGCTGGTCACCGGCCGGACCACGTTCGGCGAGCTGATGAGCTCCTACTGGACCTTCTCGAAGTGGTTCGGTCTGCCTCTTCTCAGCAAGATGGGCGCTCCGTTGTCGCGCATGACAGGCATGCCGATCCTGACACGTTCGTCCGGCGGCATGCGGTCGAGGATCGGCTTCCCGCTGCTGATCAACCGAGCCGCACCGCTCTCTTCGTCCTTGGGCATGCCGCTCTTGACGCGGAATGCCGCGCCGCTTTCCACCCTATGCAGCCTACCGCTTTTGACCCACGCGCGCTGACACCTCGATGACCTGATGTCGGCCAGGGCGCATCGCTGAACGCGCTATGGTGGTTGTCGAAGCCCGCAGAGCGATTGCTCTGCGGGTTTTTTTTGTGGCCAGCGACGATAGTGTCATGCAAGCCTGACAGAATGGCTGACAAGTTGAATTGACAGCAAATTGGGCTGAAGCTACGGTCGGAATTACGGGGGAGTGGCGCCGCGTTAGCGAGTGGTCATCGAAGCTCCCGGCATCTGGCGGCGCCAGGTGCGGTCGCGCTCAGTGCGCCCGGAGGTGGTCGCCGGGCACAGTTGGCGCGTCCTCAGACGACCCTCGCGTGCGGGGTTCGCACGTCGCAGAAGTGGGTAAAGCCCGCCGTTTCGTGAGGAGAAACTGCATGGCGACAGACTTGGACGATCCGAATCGGGTATGGCCGACAGGGTTGACCATTACCGAATCGGAAGAACTGCACAAGCACATCATCGATGGCTCGCGCGTGTTCTTCTTCATTGCGCTCATCGCGCACATCTTGGCGGCCGCCTTCACGCCGTGGCTTGGATGAGGAGTAAGTCATGAATCAAGGTAGGATTTGGTGCGTCGTCAATCCAACGGTTGGCCTGCCGTTGTTCTTGCTGGGCGTCGCGGTGATCGCCTTCACCGTGCACTTCGCTATCCTCAGCAATACAACGTGGTTTGGCGCGTTCTTCCAAGGTTCTGCGGGCTAACCGCAAATGTCCCCATTTGGGGGCTCTGCCCATCAGGGGTCGGGATCGACCACTCCCGGCCTCGGATGGCCATCGGGGGGTAGTCCGACGTGGACAGGCTCGGGCACAGCTTGACACGGGCGTGGGTCGCGATGGGACCACGCTTCTTGCCGTTCGCCGATGTGGCGACACCCGATCTGCCCCTCGCACGACTGCTACGTCTTTCGCTGTTTCAGGTTTCGGTCGGCATCGCGCTGGTGCTGCTCGTCGGCACGCTCAATCGCGTGATGATCGTCGAGCTCGAAGTACCGGCCTCGCTGGTCGGCATCATGCTGGCGCTGCCCCTGGTCTTTGCGCCGTTTCGCGCGTTGATCGGCTTCCGCTCGGACACGCATCGCTGCGCGCTTGGCTGGCGGCGCGTCCCGTTCATCTGGAAGGGCACGCTGCTGCAGTTTGGCGGCTTCGCCATCATGCCGTTCGCGCTCGTCGTGCTCGCCGGCAAGACCAACGCACCCGAAGCGCTGGTCTGGTTCGCCCATGCGGCGGCGGCACTCGCCTTCCTCCTGGTCGGCGCCGGTGTGCATACGGTGCAGACCGCGGGCTTGGCGCTGGCCACGGACCTCACGCCTCCGGAATCGCATCCGAAGGTCGTGGGACTCATGTACGTCATGCTGCTCCTCGGCATGATCGTCAGCGCGCTCGCGTTCGGCGCGGTGCTCGCGAACTTCTCTCCTGGTCGTCTGATCCAGGTCATCCAGGGTGCTGCGGTCATCACCTTGGTGCTCAACGCCATCTCGATGTGGAAGCAGGAGACGCGACGGCCGCCGCGCGGGGCCGCACCGGTGGCACCCGACCCCACCTTCCGCGAGTCGTGGGCGACGTTCTGCGCGGGTGAGCGCACCGTCCGCCGGCTCGTCATCGTCGGCATCGGCACGATGGCTTTCGGCATGGCTGACATCCTGTTGGAGCCCTTCGGCGGGCAGGTGCTCGACCTGAGCGTCGCCGCGACCACCAAGCTGACGGCACTGCTTGCGCTCGGTGGCTTGCTGGGCTTCGGCTTCGCTTCGCACGCGCTCGGCCGTGGGGGCGACCCCTATCGGATGGCAGCCGCCGGCGCGCTGATCGGCCTACCGGCCTTCGCCTTGGTCATCGTCGCTGCGCCCAGCGGGATGACCTCGCTGTTCCTCTTGGGGAACCTGCTGATCGGCTTTGGCGGTGCGTTGTTCGGCCACGGCACGCTCACGGCCACGATGAACAGTGCGCCCAAGGATCAGGCTGGTCTCGCGCTCGGGGCTTGGGGTGCCGTGCAAGCCACCGCGGTGGGCGTCGGTATGGCGCTCAGCGGAACGATCCGTGACACGGTGAACGCGCTGCAGGGCTCGGCCGGTGGTCTTTGGGGTCTCGACCAGGTGGCGAACGGCTACTTCGTCGTCTACGCGCTCGAAATCACGCTCCTGGTGGTGGCGATCGCCGCCACGGCGCCGCTGCTGCGCCGCGGTGGTCGACGGCTGCTGACAAACTTGGCGCCGGCCGCCGCGAGTCCGGATGCCGGCCGCCAGCAACCGAACGTCTGAGGACGCCTGGCATGGCGGTCCGGCCGATCCTCGAATATCCCGATCCGCGGCTGAGCACATCATCGGCGCCAGTGACGATGTTCGATGCAGAGCTGCAGCGATTGGTCGACGACCTTCTGGAAACGCTCTACGCCGCCGGCGGAATCGGGCTTTCGGCGCCGCAGATCGGTGATTTGCGACGGGTTGCGGTGATGGATGTCTCCGGCGAGGCGTCGGCGCCGCAGGTCTACGTCAATCCGGAGGTTCAATCGCGGTCCGCCTGGGGCCTCGTCGAAGAGAGCTGCCTCTCCGTTCCCGGCGTCGTCGCCAACGTCATCCGCGCGACCAAGGTCCGGGTGCGGGCGCAGGACCCCGCTGGCGAGAGCTTTGAGCGCGAGGTCGAGGCGATGAATGCGGTTTGCGTTCAGCACGAGCTCGACCACCTCAACGGCAAGCTCTTTATCGACCACCTCTCACCCTTCCGTCGTTGGCGAATCCGATCGCGCCTCAAGGCCGCGGCGCGCGCCGCCGACGAGCGCCGGGACGTCGCCTGAGCCGTTCGCAAGGGTGGTAGGAGAGCAAGGGACCGGGAGCAGCACCGCTACTCCCGGCGCTTGGCTCAGTGCCGGTTCGGGTCCAACTTCACGAAGTCGGTGTCGCGTGGATTCTGCAACTCGTCTTCGAAGTGGATACTGCCCCGCTCGGCGCTGACGAAGTCGACGATGTCGCCGACCCGCGAGCGCCGATCGTTCGCGAGGAGCGGCTCCCACCCATATTGATGCCAAACCGAGAAGGGGTCGTCGCGCAGGAGACGGCCGAGCACGCCGGCGACGATGGTGCCGCCGACCTCGCCGAGCCGCCCGCCGCACTCTCTCGCCTCCTGCAGGCAGTAGTACCAGAGCGGGATCTTGTCCAAACGCGCCGCCTTGGTGGCGTCGTCGCGATCCAGAGGCGTGTAGCCGAGTTCGATGGCCGCCTGCTGGCCCGAGGCGAGCTCGAAGGTGAAGCGGTCGCGGACGAGGTTGCGGCTGGCAAGGCTCTTGTCGTCCGGGTCCGCCGGATCCTCGACGAAGGGTAGGTCGAACAACTCGGCCGCGATGGCCGTTCCGACGGGCCTGGCCTTCTGGGCGCGCGCCGGCTCGCCCCTGGTGCTGAAGAACAGCTTGAGATCGATGTCGTCTGCGGGCCGCTTCGCGCCGAAGTCCGGCAGCCCGCGCTCCGCGTCCGAGTTGCGGAACAGCCGTCGCCGGTCGCCGGCCTTGATCTCGTACTCGCTCTGCACGGTGCCGTGGCCGAACCTGAACGCTGCGACGGAGAACTCGGCGGGAATAAAAGCGTCGTCGCGGCGGAAGCCTCTCGGCAAGCCGCCGTGGTGCAGCACGTGAAGCACCTTGTCGAGAACGGCCTCGTCGACGAACGCCGGCAGGAACTCGTGTAACACCATGTGCTGGTAGTGCCAGCGGACCAGGCGGATAGCCGCCGCGTGGGGGCTCTCGTCGGGTAGCGAGGCCCTGCCGAACACGCCCTCCCCCTTCGTGAGCTGATAGAGAACGATGTTGGCAAAACGGATGAACAGACCCTGGATCGCGGCGACGATGGCATTCTCGTCATTGCGCGGATCACCGATCAGCGCGACCCCTTCGGAATTGCGAGCGAGGTCATTCGGGTTCTTGTGGTTGCCCATCAGCAAATAGTGCGCACGTTTCTCGGAATAGAGGTGCGGCGTGCCCTCGGCGCCGGCACCGAACACGCAGTCGAGGTCGAGCGAAGGCGTGCGGACGTTCGGTACGTCCCGCATAAGCGGCCTGCCGAAGCTCGACGTCACGTCGAAGGTGATGTCGTGATCGATGAACTGGCCGAAGAAGGTCTGACCGGCGTCGGCGGGGCCAGAGGGATCGGTCGGATCGCGCATCGACTTGGCAAGCGTGTCGAGCAACTCGCGCGCGGCCGCGGGGTCGGTCGGCAGCTTTACGGGGTTGCGTGGAAACAGTCGGCCGAAACGGCGGTCATGGAGGCTCGCTTCAGTCTTCTCGCGCGCTTGGAGGCGCTCGGCCATACCGTGATGGCAGCGCATTGTTGTATCTCCCCGATAATGAACCCGTCGTTAGGTTCGCGCCGCTGGCGCGATCGCGCGGTGAGTTTGATCACTTCTACCTGGGACAATTCCGCGTTGCATGTCGGCAATCCGTAGGGTCGGCGCCCGTGCACGGCCTCACTCGGCTTTGGCAAGCTCCAGCCAGGCCGGCTCGTCGAGGGTTTCGACGCCCAGCTCGGCCGCCTTCTTGGCCTTGGAGCCGGCGTCGGCGCCGATGACGACGAAATCGGTGCTCTTCGACACCGAGCCCGTGACCTTGGCACCGAGCTGCTCGGCACGGGCTTTCGCCTCGGCCCGGCTCATCTGTTCGAGCGAGCCGGTGAAGACGATGGTCTTGCCGGCGAGCCGTCCGGCGCTGTCGCCGACGGGCGCAGGTGCCGCGACCTCGATCTCGCCCAAGAGCTCGTCCATGGCGTCGAGGTTGCGTGGTTCGGCAAAGAACTCGCGCAGCGCCTCGACCAGCGCCGGGCCGACGCCGTCGATGTTGGCAAGCTCCGCCGTGGCTTCCTCGTCGCCGGCGGCGACCCTGCTCATGGCGCCCCGCCACGCGTCGAGGCTGCCATAATGCCGGGCCAGCAGCCTTGCGTTGACCTCGCCGATGTAGCGGATGCCGAGCGCGTAGATGAACCGGTCGAGGCCGATCGTCCGGCGTGCCTCGATTGCCTTCTCCAACTTGTCGATCTTCTTCTCGGCCCAGCCGGGCAACGCCTCGAGCCGGGCACGCCGATCGGGATCGCTGGCGAGCCGGAAGAGGTCGGCGGGTCCGTTGACGAGCCCGGCCTCGTAGAGCTGCGGGATCTGCAGCCTGCCGAGCCCCTCGATGTCGAAGGCGTCGCGCGCGACGACATGCTTGAGGCGCTCGACGAGCTGGGCTGGGCAGACGAGCCCGCCGGTGCAGCGGCGCACGGCCTCTCCCTCCGGGCGCACCGCATGGCTGTGGCAGATGGGGCAGGTCTCCTGGATCGGGACTACCTTCGCCCCGTCAGGTCGTAGACCGGCGACCACCTCCACGACCTGCGGGATGACATCGCCCGCACGCTGGATCACGACGGTGTCGCCGATCCGGATGTCCTTCGCTTTGATGTAGTCCTCGTTGTGCAGCGTCGCGCGCGCAACGACCACGCCGCCGACGGTGACCGGCACCAGATGGGCGACGGGCGTCAGAGCGCCCGTACGGCCCACCTGGAACTGCACGTCCTCGACGATCGTCTCGGCCCGTTCGGCGGGGAACTTGTGCGCGGTCGCCCAGCGCGGGGCGCGGCCGACGAAGCCGAGGCGCTCTTCCCAATCGAGCCGGTCCACCTTGTAGACGCAGCCATCGATATCGTAGTCGAGCGTGGCGCGGCGATGGCCCAGCTCCTCATGATAGGCGAGCAGCGCTTCCACGCCCTCGACCGTCCGTGTCTCGGGATTGACCCGGAGGCCCAGCTCCCCGAACCGATCGAGCACGCCCGAATAGGTGTCCGCGAGGCGCTCCGACACCTCGCCCCACGCATAGGCGAAGAAGCGCAGGCGGCGCTTCGCTGTGATCGTCGAGTCGAGCTGGCGAAGGCTGCCTGCAGCGGAGTTCCGCGGGTTGGCGAAGAGCGCTTCGCCCGCCTCCGAGCGCGCGGCGTTGAGCGCGCTGAAGTCGGCGTGCTCCATATAGATCTCGCCACGCACCTCGAGGACATGCGGTGGCGTGCCCGCCAGACGCTGGGGAATGTCGTGGACCGTCTTGAGATTGGCGGTGACGTCCTCGCCCTCCGCCCCATCGCCGCGCGTGGCGCCCAGCACCAGGACGCCGTCCTCGTAGCGCAGCGACGCCGAGAGGCCATCGATCTTGGGCTCGGCAGTGAAGACCACGGGCGTGTCTGCGCCGAGGTTCAAGAAGCGGCGGACGCGCGCCTCGAACTCCGCCACATCCGCGGCATTGAAGGCGTTGTCGAGTGACAGCATCGGAATCTTGTGGCGCACCTTGCCGAAGGCTGCGACAGGCGGCGCGCCGACCCGGTTCGATGGGCTGTCGGGCCGCTTCAGGTCCGGAAAACGCGCTTCGACCGCGGCGTTGCGTCGCCGCAGCTCGTCGTAGGTGGCGTCGTCCACCCCCGGCGCGTCGGCTTGATAGTAGAGCCGGTCGTAGCGCGCGATGAGCGCCGCCAGCCGCTCCAGCTCGGCACGCGCTGCCGGCTCGTCGAGCGTTTCGATCGGCGTGTCGGCGACCGAAGCCTCAGC
>JANQNY010000022.1 GCA_028279345.1 Geminicoccaceae bacterium | reverse complement strand
CCGCCCCCTCCGCCTAGTCTAGGCCGTGCTCAGCCCCAGCACTTGGTGAGGGCTTCCTCCGTCGTGATCGAAGGGACTCCCTCCACCGGCTGGTCGGTGACGAGTTCGACACCGGTGTCGAAGAAGTCGAGACCCTCGGTCGTGCCCGGCTTCTCGCCCGTCTCCGCGAACGTCACGACCGCCTCGACGCCCATGGATGCCATGCGCAAAGGGAACTGCATCGACGTGGCGCCGATGATCCCCTCCTGCACGTTCTGCACGCCCGGACAGCCGCCATCCACCGAGACGATGAGCACTTGGTCCTCCAGCCCGAAGGCCCTGAGCGCTTCGTAGGCGCCCGCCGCGGCCGGCTCGTTGATCGTGTGGACGACGTTGATGCCGGGATCGACCTGAAGGAGGTTCTCCATCGCGGTCCGGCCACCTTCCTCGGCGCCTAGCGTGGTGTCGCCGCCGACGATGCGCGGGTCGTCCTCGTCGTACATCGCGTTCGGGTCATTCACGTCGACGCCGAAGCCCTCGAGGAAGCCCTGGTTGCGCAGGACGTCGACGGTGATCTGGGCTTCGGAAAGATCCAAGGTGGCGATCTTGGCATCCGACGTGTCGCCCATCGTGGCGGCCGCCCACTCACCGATGAGGAGGCCGGCCTTGCGGTTGTCGGTGGCGAAGGTGGCATCCGCTGCGTCGACCGGGTCGAACGGCGTGTCGAGCGCGATGACCAAGACGCCCGCTTCACGCGCGCGCTGCACGGTGTCGGCGAGGCCTGCCGGATCCGACGGGGTGATGAGGATGCCCGCGGCGCCTGCCGCCACCAGGCTCTCGATCGCCTCGATTTGCGCCTCGTTGTCTCCATCGTACTTGCCGGCGAAGCTACGGAGCTCGGCGCCGAGCTCCGCGGCCTTCTCCTCGGCGCCCTCCTTCATCTTGACGAAGAAGGGGTTGGTGCTGGTCTTGGTGATGAGCCCCACGATCACCTCGTCGGCGAGTGCGGGGCTCGTGGCGAGCAGGCCAGCGAAAGCGGTCGAGATGAGGAGCTTTGTGCGTAGCATGGTTGCCTCCCTGCGGTCCGTTGTGCGCCGAGTAGGAGCCACAACCCACCATCGATGTCAATAATTAAATCACTTTGCTTTTTTTATGTTTCAACCCTATGCTCGGACGGCATGTAGGGTGTTGAGAGGTCCTAGAGTTGCGCGGTGGTGATACGAGCGCGCTAAGAGCGTTCAACGAGCGGCAGATCATCGGCGCCATCCGCCGGCAGGGCCCGCTCTCCAAGGCTGAGCTGGGGCGGGCTACCGGCCTGAGCGCGCAAGCGGCCTCGACGATCGTCAACCAGCTCGTGCGGGAAGGGCTTCTGAAGAAGGAGGCGAAGGTGCGGGGCCAGGTCGGCCAGCCCCACACGCCGATCGCCCTAGCGCCCTCGGGTGCCTTTTCGCTCGGCCTGAAGATCGGTCGGCGCAGCGTCGAGGCGGTGCTCGTCGACTTCATGGGCGACTTGGTGCGCGGCGAGGAAGCGCGCTACCGAGCCCCTTTGCCCGAAGTCGCGTTACCGCTCGCGCGCCAATGCGTGCAGGGCGTTGTCGAGCAGCTCTCGACTGGGGAGCGCTCGCGGCTGATCGGGCTCGGCATCGCGATGCCCGGGGACTTGTCGGCTTGGTCGATGGAGCTCGGGCTCGAACCGCAAGCCCTCGCCGCCCTGGAAGAGCGCGACGTCGCGCTCGAGTTGGCGCGCGCCACCGGCCTTGAGACCGCACTCTACAATGATGCGACAGCAGCGTGTGCGGCCGAGCTTGCCCTTGGCCCGCCCGTTTCCGGCAGCGCGCTCTATCTCTATATCGGTACCTTTATCGGCGGCGGTCTCGTTCTCGACGGTCGCCTTTATCGCGGAGCGCGCGACAACGCCGCTGCCATCGGCTCGATGCCTATGGTGGGTCCGGACGACGTCGGCAGACCCCGCCAGCTCATCCACGAGGCGTCCGTTTTCGTTCTCGAGAGGGAGCTGCGCTTCGCCGGTGTGGATGCGTCGGCTGTGATCGACGGGACGGCAACGACAGCGGTCGCCGAGCCGATCGTTGCGAGATGGACGCAGGCGGCGGCCGAGGCTCTGGCGCGCGCCGTCGTGAGTGCTGCCAGTGTGGTCGACTTGGAACTCGTCATCGTCGACGGCCTGCTCGCAGCGGCGCGGATCGAGGCGCTCGCTGGCGAGCTGAGAGACCAGCTGCGCAGGTACAACGCCAAGGGTCTGGCCGGCTTCACCGTGCGCACCGGCGTCGTGGGCCGGCCGGCGCGGGTCCTCGGTGCGGCCCTCCTGCCGCTCAACGAGCGCTTCGCGCCCGACCCGGACGTGCTCACGGCCGCCCCCGGCGAGCGCGCTCCAAACGTCTCCTGACGTCCTGCCTGCGGCGCAGCCACGCGCCTCGCCCGTTGCCGCGGCAGGTGACCGGCGCGTCACTGGTCGCTACACCTCAGGTGTCCGCTGCATGCCGCCCAAGGAGACGTCGATGCTGCGCCGTGGGCGTGACTTCATCCACCTGCCCGGCCCGACCAACATCCCGGACCGGATTCTTCAGGCGATGCATCGGCCGGTGGTCGATTTCGCCGGCGCCGAATTCTCAAAGATGGCGCGTGGCTGCCTCGACGAGCTGCGCCGCGTGTTCCAGACCGCGGGCCCGGTCTACGCCTACTCGGCCAACGGCCACGGCGCTTGGGAGGTCGTACTCGACAATCTGATCGCGCCTGGCGAGCACGTGCTGATGCCCGACACGGGGCGGTTCTCGGAATCGTGGACCGAGATGGCAGCAGCGCTCGGCGTCCACGTGACCAAGACCGACGCCTACCACGACCGGCCGATCGACCCAGCCGCCATCGAGGCGCTGTTGAGCGCCGACGCTGGCCACGCGATCAAGGCGGTCTTGATGGTCCAGGTCGAGACCTCGACCGGCGTCACCCACGATGTCGCCGCCGTGAGGCGCGCGATCGACGCGGCGGGACATCCGGCGCTCCTGCTGGTCGACGCCATCGCGTGTCTCGCCTGTATCGACCTGCCGATGGACGCTTGGGGCGTCGATCTCGTGGTCGCTGCCTCGCAGAAGGGGCTGATGATGCCGCCGGGCATGGCGTTCGTCGCCGTCGGCGCGCGCGCCCAGCAGGTGGCAGCCAATGGCGGCGCGCCCAGGCGGTACTGGGACTGGCGGATGCGGGAGGGCGAGGAGAGCTACTACTGGTTCTACGGCACGCCGCCGATCCAGATGATGTATGGCCTCCGCGAGTCCCTCGACATGCTGTTTGAGGAAGGCCTGCCGCAAGTCTTCCGACGCCACGAGCGTCTCGCCGAGGCCACGCGCCGTGCGGTCGCCCGATGGGGCGAGGCGGGGGAGCTGGTCTTCCAATGCCAGGTGCCCGAGGCGCGCTCGAACATCGTCACCGCGGTTCGCTTTCCCTCGGGCGCCGATCCGGACGCGCTCCGAGTGATGTGCCGCGACCGGCTCTCGGTCGCCTTCGGCGGAGGCATCGGCCCGTTCGTCGGCCAGCTGCTCCGCATTGGCCATCTGGGCGACCTTAACGAGCCGATGCTCCTAGGCGCCCTCGGCACGCTGGAGGTCGCCATGCGCGCGAGCGGCGTTCCGCACAAGGGCGGTGGCGTCGACGCGGCGGCGCAGTACCTAGCCGACACGCTGGAGTGAACTCAGCGACGCCACGCGGCAGCGAGGACGCCCGTGACGGGGTCGGTCTCGGGCCAGGGTAGATGAGCGATTTGCGCTGCCATCTCGGGCGTCGCCGGTGGGCGGCAAATGGCGCCGTTCTGACCCGGCGGGTAGGCGCCCACGACGAGGAAGTCGGTGCTCTGCTCCAGCCGGCAGTGGCCGGTGCCCGCCGGTAGCACCAGGACGTCACCCGCCACCACTTCGAGCTCCGGACCACCGGGGCCGCCGAGCATCAGGCGCGCCCGGCCGCGCGCTACCCCCAGGGCCTCGTGGCCCGTCACGTGGAAGTGGTGGAAATCGTAGATGCCCCAGCGCCATTGCGGCGGCCACTGATGGCGCTCGAACAATCGCTCGATCGCGTCGGCGTCCGCCTGGACCGCGCCGCGGTAGACGATAGCAGGCAGACCCGGATGGTTCGGCACGCCACCGCGGGGCTCGAGCACGAGCGCCTGCGGGTGCACGTCGCCATTGCTCGTCATGCCCCTCCACCCGGCTGCTCGAGAACGGCGCAGCCACACGCCCTTCGGCCCACTGTGCAACGTGGCGCGCCCAAAGGTTGCCTCCGTGGCGCCGCATTGGCATGTCCGGCGCAGCTACAGGCCATCAAAACTGCGCCGCCGCTTGAGCCTCTTCGGGCTTCTTCGCGGCATTCATCTCCCGCCGGCAACCCGAGAATCCCAGTTCGACCCGGCCCGGGGCCGCCGAATAGACCAGGCGTGCGACCGCCTATCGCGGTTGAGGTCGAATCGCCGGCCTTGGTGTCTACCGACGGATTTAGTAGAGACCGAATAGGAGCTGCGGAAACGACGCGGCGCCGCCGGCGGGGACGCGGTGCGGCGGCAGAAAAAGGGAAGCCAACACCATGGGACGCCAGATCGAGGTCACCGAGCTCATCCTGCGGGATTCCCATCAGAGCCTGCTCGCCACGCGTATGGCGCTCGAAGACATGGTGCCGGTGTGCGAGGACCTCGACAATGCAGGTTTTTGGTCTCTCGAATGCTGGGGTGGTGCCACCTACGACGCGTGCATCCGCTACCTGAACGAGGACCCGTGGGAGCGGCTGCGCACGTTCCGCAAGCTGATGCCTAAGACGCGGCTGCAGATGCTGTTGCGCGGGCAGAACCTGCTTGGTTACCGCCACTACGAAGACGACGTCGTCCGGCGCTTCTGCGACAAAGCCGCCGAGAACGGCATGGACGTGTTCCGCATCTTCGACGCGCTCAATGACCTGCGGAATCTCGAGACCGCCATTGACGCCGTGCGCAAGACCGGCAAGCACGCGCAGGGCACGATCTGCTACACGGTCTCGCCGCTGCACACGATCGAAGCGTTTGTGGAGATGGCGCAGCGCCTCAAGGACATGGGCGTCGATTCCATCTGCATCAAAGACATGGCGGCGCTCCTTAAGCCGCAGCCCGCTTATGATCTGGTGAAGGGAATCAAGGAGAAGTGCGGCGAGGACACCCTCGTCCATGTGCATTGCCACGCGACGACGGGCGTTACGCTGGTGTCCTACATGAAGGCGATCGAGGCCGGCGCCGACATCGTCGACACGTCCGTGAGCTCGCTGTCGCTTGGCTCGGGACACAATCCGACCGAGGCCCTGGTCGAGATGCTCGAAGGGACCGGCTTCGAGACGCGCCTCGATCTCGAGCGGATCAAGCCGGTGAACGAGCATTTCGCCAAGATTCGCCCGCGCTACCGGCAGTTCATGAGTGAGTTCACCGGCGTCGACACGGAGATCTTCAAGAGCCAGATCCCGGGTGGCATGATCTCCAACATGGAGAGCCAGCTGAAGGGTCAGGGCGCCGGCGACCGCCTCCAGGAGGTCATGGACGAGGTGCCGCGCGTGCGCGCCGATTGCGGCTATCCGCCTTTGGTCACGCCGTCGAGCCAGATCGTCGGTACGCAGGCGGTGTTCAATGTCATCATGGGCAAGTACCAGACGCTCACCAGCGAGTTCGCCGACCTCGTGCTCGGTTACTACGGCAGCACGCTGGGCGAGAAGGACCCGAAGGTACTGGCGCTCGCCGAGGAGCGGCAGCAAAAGCCGCCCATCACGGGGCGGCCAGCGGATCTGCTCAAGCCGGAGTGGGAGGAGCTGCGTGCGGAAGCCTCCGCGCTCGAAGGCTGTGACGGCAGCGACGAGGATGTGCTGACCTTCGCCCAGTTCCCACAGGTCTCGACCAAGTTCTTCAAGACCCGGAGCGAAGGTCCCAAGAACCTGGGCAAGGACCCGGTGAGCACGGCAGCGACCGACACACCGGCGCCGGCAGCCGCCGGCAAGCCAGGCGAAGCCGGCAAGGCCGCAGCCGACAAGGGCACGGTGACCTATGTCGTCTCGCTCTACGGCCAAGAACATCAGGTCACAGTCTCCCCGGCCGCCTGAGGCCGGGACAACACTGCACCTCCTGGCGCGGCCAGGCCGGACACACGATTCGACGGGAAGGAACGCTTGATGTCCGAACGAGGGGGCACGCCGCCTGCGGCGAGCGTCGAGGAGAAAATCGCGGCGCTCGCGGAGAACCGAGCGCGTTTGCAAGAGGGTGGCGGTCAGGCGCAGATCGAGAAACAGCACGCCGCCGGCAAGCTGACCGCGCGCGAGCGCATCGAGCGGCTGGTCGATCCCGAGAGCTTTCAGGAGATCGGCCTCTTCGCCCAGCATCGCGCCACGTCGTTCGGCATGGCGGAGAAGGAGCTGGCCGCCGACGGCGTGGTCACGGGTTGCGCGCGGGTCGACGGCAAGGTCGTGCACCTCGCGAGCCAGGACTTCACCGTCTCCGGCGGCGCCGCGGGCGAGGTGCACAGCCGCAAGGTCGCGGAGATGCTGCGGCTGTCGCTCAAGACCGGCTCACCGTTCGTCCTTATCAACGATTCCGGCGGTGCCCGCGTCCAGGAGGGCATCGACAGCCTCTCCGGCTATGGCGAAGTGTTCTACCACAACGTCATGCTGTCCGGCTCGGTGCCGCAGATCTCGCTCATCTGTGGGCCGTGCGCCGGCGGCGCGTCCTACAGCCCGGCGCTCACCGACTTCATCATCCAGACGCGTCAGGCGCAGATGTTCATCACTGGCCCGCAGGTGATCAAGCAGGTCACCGGCGAGGCAGTGAGCGCGGAGGCGCTCGGCGGTCCCGAGGCGCAGATGAACCGTTCGGGCGTCGTCCATTTGGTCGCCGACAACGACGAGGACGCGCTCTATCAGTGCCGCCGGTTGTTGAGCTTCCTACCGCCCAACAACCTCGAAGACCCCCCGCATCTGCCTTTCGACGAGCCGCTGGAAGCGAACCCGCAGCTGAACCGCATCGTCCCCGCCGACCTCAAGGCCGGCTACGACGTGCGTGAGATCATCCAGCGCTGCGTCGACGACGGGGACTTCCTGGAGATTCAGGAGGGTTTTGCCGCCAACATCGTCATCGGGTTCGCGCGCATCAAAGGCCACTCGATCGGCGTGGTAGCCAATCAGCCCAGCGTAAAGGCCGGCGCGCTCGACATCGATGCGTCGGACAAGTCGTCCCGCTTCATCCGCTTCTGCAACGCTTTCAACATCCCGCTGGTCACCTTCGTCGACGTGCCGGGCTTCCTGCCGGGCGTCGAGCAGGAATATGGCGGCATCATCCGCCACGGTGCCAAGATGCTGTTCGCCTATTCCGCAACCACCGTGCCGAAGCTGACGGTGATCCTCCGCAAGGCCTATGGCGGCGCTTACCTGGCGATGTGCGGGAAGGACCTGGGCGCCGACCGCGTGGTTGCCTGGCCGTCGGCGGAGATCGCCGTGATGGGTGCCGAAGGCGCGGCCGAGATCGTCTTTAGGAAGGCCATCGCCGACGCCGATGACAAGCCAGCCAAGCGGGCTGAGATGATCCAGAGCTACCGGGAGGCCTTTGCCAACCCCTATGTCGCTGCTGGCCGGCGTCTCGTCGACGACATTATCGAGCCGGCGGAGACCCGGCGCTATCTGGCTCAGGCGCTCGAAAGCCTCTGGTCCAAGCGCGAGGTGCGACCGCCCAAGAAGCATGGTCTGATCCCACTGTGACGCCCCGCCCGCTACGATCGTGGGCCGCTCGGCAGGAGCAAACGGCATGAGCGCATTGACCCTCGAGGACGTCATGGCCGCGGTGGAGAGCCTGAACGGCGAGGTGCGTGCCCTGCGTGCGGACCTCGACGCGCTCAAGGCGGATGTCGAGGCGACCAGCGCCGAGCAAGCCGCTGAGGTCAGCGCTGAGACGCTGGTCATGCTGGCCGCGGCGGTGACGTCGTATCTGGGCAAGCGGGTGCGCATCCGTTCGGCGCGGCTCGCCAAGCCGGCAAACGGTGCGCCCGCCTGGGCACGTCACGGCCGTGCCGCCATCCAGACATCGCATCAGCTGAAGCGAGGACACTGAGACCCGGCGGCCGCTTCAGAACGGCCCGCCGTGTTCCGAAGGAGTTCCAGCCTTGAAACTGCGCATCGATCTTGACGGCAAGAGCTACGACTTGGAAGTCGAGGTCCTCGAAGAAGACGGGCCGCAGCGCCGTCCAGGCTATCTGCCGCCGCACGCGCCGCCGATGACCGTGCGCTCGGGCGCCAGCCCGGCGGCTTCCGCATCCGGCGAGGCGCCTGCAGCCGACGAAGGACCGGTCGATGAGGACAAGGTGTGCCGCAGCCCGCTCGCCGGCGTCGTCAACCGCATCGCCGTCAAGCCCGGCCAGGAGCTCAAGCAGGACGACCTCATCATGGTCCTCGAGGCCATGAAGATGGAAACCAACGTCACCGCCGCGCGTCCCGGTAAGGTCAAGGGCCTACGTGTCGCCGAAGGCGACGGCGTCAAGGTCGGCCAGGTGCTGATGGACTACGAGTGAGGTGACCGAGGCGGCCGCGTGTCATCGACGTGGTGGCGCCTATCAAGGGCTGAGCGTAGTGCTGCGACGCGCGTTCAGACGATTACGACGACCGGCGAGGTGCGGCGCCCGCCTTCGGCCCACTGCCGGCGGCGTTCGCCGCCGGTCGCGGGCTTCTCGCCAAGAACGGTCGGCGGTCATAGGAAACTGCTGAAAAAGCCGAACCGAGTGTTTTGACACCCACGGATCTGAGGCCCCCATGAAACTCGCCCCACCATCGTCCGGCCCGTTCTGACCAATCCGAGTTTTTCAAGGGACTCACAGGTGATCAGACGTCGAATTTCGCCGCGATCGCTACCATTACGAGAACGAGAGAGCCGCTCCAGAATTCAGGTTGCAGGAAGCACCATTACATTCCTTCGTGAACCTGCCGATTTGATCAACTGAAATCCAGCTTTTTCGAAGCTTGGAACCAATCCCATGTAGCGGTAAGTGCGCGAGTCGGGATCAACGGGATAGGCTTCGACGTAGCGTGCACCGTTATCCTTGGCGTAATTGACGGCAGCGGTCAGCAGCTGTGACGCAATGCCCATTTTTCTGAATGGTCGCTTGATGAAGAAACAAGTAAGTGACCACACGTTGGTTTTAGTTTCGTCGCCACCCAACGACTTGTACGTATCTCGCGGAGCAATTGAGCACCACGCGATCGGCGCTCTAGCTGAATATGCGAGCATGCCGATAGGTGTGCCGTGATCGACGCGGCTTTTCATTGACGCTTTCTTGCCTGCTTTCTCGGGTATCATTTTCTTGTTTTCATTTGTTCGCCACAGCATGCACCGGCAGTAGTGTGGACATCCTTTGGACTCAAACAATTCTTCGAAATCGCTCCAATTTGTGCATCTACAGGATAAAAGTCAAGTATCGTTTGTACTTATCTCTTTTTATTATTACGCTATACGAAACTTAACACCAATAATTCTTATAATCTTATCATTTTTATTCGTATTTTATTTCAGATGAACAGCACCCGTTCAACGGCAACACCAAGATACTTGCTCGAAGTGGCAGTGTTTCAGCGAAGGAAAAAAATAGCAGTTTTGGATTCTGTAGAGATGCGAAAACCAGTTTGTTAGTCCGATGGCACCCAAAGCGGCACGTTCATTGTTCTATAGCTGCGTCGGGCCAACGGGGCCAGTCCGCCCGCAGGCCCGGACTTCCGCCGTTGGCGCATCTCACGCATATCCGGTACGCGGGCGGGCATTCGGCAGCGCGGTCGGGCACTGCGCGATCTGCATGTTCGACGGGGGCGTAGGCGCGCTGGTTGGATTTCGGATCGGAGATTTGAAACGGCCGAGGACCTCGAAAGAGCGGAGCCTGTCTCTTGATTGTCTGACAGGGCTAGACCCGGCATCGCCGACGCCGCCCCGGGGCCACCGCGGGGCGCGGCCCCGCGACGGCGGGCCGGCCTCTTGTTACTTCTTCACAAGCCCAAGCGGCAGCACGACGCGGCCGTAGACCTCGTTGATGACTTGGGCGAGGCCGGTGTAGATCGCGCAGAAGCCGAGGAGGATGCCCTCATAGCCGGCGAAGGTCTTCAGGGCTGCGCTGCCGATGAAGTCGCCGATGGACAAGGCGAAGAAGGCGACGGTGAGCAGGAAAAAGACAATCTGTAGCGCCACGCTGATCCGGAACGTGCCGATAAACAGTACGAGGGTCAAAAGACCCCACATGCCCAAGTAGGCACCCATCGCAAACTGGCTCGGCGCTGCGGCAAGTCCGAGGATCGGGAACGTGATGATGCCGGCGAGGGTCAGCCAGAAGAACCCGTAGCTGATGAAGGCGGTCGTCGCGAAGGTGTTCTTCTTTTGCCACTCGAAGACACCGGCGAAGATCTGGGCAATGCCGCCGTAGAAGACGGCCATCGCCAGGATCATGGCGTCGATGCCAAAGAGGCCGGCATTGTGCATGCTCAGGAGCACGGTCGTGAGCCCGAAGGCGAGGAGGCCGAGCGGCGCCGGATTGGCCGTGTTGTCCTGAATGTCGATGGTCTGCGGGCCGGCGGCCGCGTGCGCCGGCAGCGCCTGCGTCGTCACGTCGTTCATCGCACTAGCTCCCAAATGGGAAGGGACTAGCGGCCCCAGACGGGGCCGCGTTTCGCGTCTCGGGTTGCGTTACCAGCCGAGCCAGTCGGGCCTGAGCGGCATCGTCGTCGTGTAGACTTCGCTCGCGGTCACCGTGCCGAAGTTGTTGTGGCTTCGGTACAGGTTCACTGTGGTCGTGCCGCGGTGGTCCGTCGCCGTCCAACTGCTCGGCAGGCAGACGCCCTCCAGCTCCTCCGGCACGTGATCGCGCATGCTCTCGAAGCCGGCCTTGATGGCGCTACCCGTAATCTTGCCCTCGCCGGCAGCCCGTTGCATCGCATCACGCATGAAGAAGGCCGCGCAGACGCCACGGATGTAGTGCACCGACCGCGCGTCGTTGCCGCTCGCGTCGGACTGTAGGGACACCGCGCGCAACGTCTCCATGCCGGGCACGTCCTCGTCCCAGGGTGCCACGGTCACGACCCAGACGACGCCATTGCCGGCATCGCCCGCGCGGTCCGCGGCGTCCTCGTCCCAGCCGTAGACGTTGGTGACGAATTGCGTGGCAACGCCCAGCCGCGCGCAATCCCGCACGAGGCGGACATTGGCCTCGGCCGTGTTCGCCAGGAACGCGAAGTCGGCGGCGCTGCGCTCGAGCGTGCGGCACTGCTCGGTGAAATCCGCGGGCGTCAAGGCGTAGCGGATCGGTGGCACGATTTCGAAACTGAGATCGCGCGCATAGTCCAAGCAAGCCGCTCGCGGTGAGTTCGGAAACGGATGATTGTCGCCCATGTAGGCGAACTTGGGCCGATAGAGGTCGCCCAAGAAGGTGGAAGCACCTTGCGCGCTGGCGCTGCGCTTCCATTCCTCGGCGGCAAACTGGACGAGCGCCCGGCAGCCGTCGGAGTAGGACGGTCCGTAGAAGAAGTTGTAGGGCGCCGGCTCGGTGGACCAAGGCGAATTGCCGGTCGGGTCCGTCAGATTGCCCGAGGCCGAACCCGACATGAAAACGACTTCGTCCCGCTTCACGAGATCCACGAGCGCCTCGGTGTCGGCGGTGCCCCAACCCTGGATGGCGACGGGCTGAGAGCCGTCGGCCCATGCCTTGTAGGTAGCGATCGCTTGCGCTGGGTCGTAGCCATAGTCGACGGTGTCGAGTTCGATCGCCCGCCCGTCGACGCCGCCCTGCGCGTTGATCCAAGCGATCGCGTCGGTCACACCCCGGCCGTAGATGCGCGCCACCGGAGCGGTGGCGCCGGTTTCAGCCACGAGCTGACCGACAGGGATGCTGTCTTGAGCCTCGGCTGCGTCATGCGAGCACAAGACGGCAGCGCCGGCGAGCGCACACCAAAAACTGCTTCTCACAAGCATGATCGATTTCATCCTCCCGCGAGCCGACCACCGATGCTGGTTCGCACCGGCGGCAGGTTGAAGGCGGCGCTTGCGCTGGACGACCGCAAGCACGGTGGGCGCCGCCGGCACGCGGACTTGACGCTCCCGGCGGCACAACGACGGCGCACGCTTCCGCCTCGTCGCATCGAGGAAAACCAATATGTGCGCTACCGACAATTGCCCGAAAAGTCGCGCACTGGAAGCGCTCCTCCACCACAACGTCAGAGGTCGAGGATGCCGCGGCGGCGTGACGCCTGCTCACCTCGCTTGGCGCGCTCGAGATGGGGTGGGCTCTCAAGCAGCTAGTCGGTGTCGCCGACAAGACTGATGACCTCGACATCGAGTTCGTCGAGGGAGACGCGTCGCGGCGTCCTCCGGCTAGCTGCCACAACACGCACGGTCGGCGGCGGTGCGCTCTTCGGGCGGGACCGCTCCGCGACGGACCTGTACCGGCAACTGCGGGGGGGTCGCTACGCCCCAGCAGCCAGGCGCAAGCACGAACGCCGGCAGCCGCAGCGCTTCGGCGCTAGCCTGGCCGGCTCATGCGGTCCACACCTCGTGCCAGGTCACCAGCCTATCGTGTCTGGTCTGCCCCGACGGTGCTGTCTGCCTTCCACAACTCGGCCCCGATCAGGCGCATGTTCTCGGCGAACGCCTCGCGCCAGACGGACCACTCGTGTCCGCCATCATAGATCCGCCACTCGGGGTGATGGCCCGTCGCGGTCAAGACGTCCTGCAGATGAACGATGTACTCCGGCGTGCCAAGCTGATCGTCGTCGCCGGCTGCCAGAAAGACCATCGGCTTGGTCTGGGCGTTCAAGAAGTTCGACAGATAGGCGTAGGGGCTGTGATCCCGGAAGAACCCATGCGGTACATTGTAGCCGAACTCCTCGCCGAGCTCGGCCTCCTCGCGTCGGGTCACACGCGCGATGTGTCCGTACTGCCAGAAGAGCGTTGGGCTGTAGCTGCCGATGGCGGCGAATTGCGTTGCCTGTTCCAGACCGAGCCTGAGCGAGCCGAAGCCGCCCATCGACAGCCCCATGATGGCGCGATACGCGGGATCACTTGCTACGGGGTAGGTTGCCTCGACGTACGCGCGCAGGTCCTTCGAAATGGCGGTCGCGTAGTTTCCTGGACCGCCGAATGCAGCAGTATCGAGATACCAGGAATTCTCCGCGGCCGGCATGACTGCGACGACCGGCGCGACGTCCGCCGCGGCAATGAGGCGATCAAGTGTCGCGTCCGCGTGCCCCAAATTGATCCAGTCCAGTTCACCGCCGCCAACGCCGTGCAGAAGGTAGACGACCGGGTACTTGATCTCCGTCGACGTCTGCCAATCGGCAGGTAAGTAGATGGAATAGGCCATCTCCTTGCCTAGTGCTTCGCTGTAGAAGCTCTCGGAGAGGCGGACCTCGCCACGCGCGGCCGGCGCCGCGGCCTGGAGCGCGCTCAGTGCAATGCAGGCAGCCGCCGTGGTCCGCAGTCGACCCCAACCGCGCGCTTCGTCGCCAGACTGGCGCATCAGCCGGCCGTGAACGCCTGCAGGCCCGTCTGCGCACGGCCGAGGATGAGGGCGTGGATGTCGTGGGTGCCCTCGTAGGTGTTCACGGTCTCCAGGTTCGTCGCGTGGCGCATGACGTGGTACTCGTCGACGATGCCATTCCCACCGTGCATGTCACGCGCGGTGCGCGCGATGTCGAGGGCCTTGCCGCAACCGTTCCGCTTGACGAGCGAGATGGCTTCTGACGCCAGCCGGCCCTCGTCCATGAGCCGGCCGCAGCGCAGCGCCGATTGCAGGCCCAGCGCGATCTCGGTCTGCATGTCGGCGAGCTTCTTTTGGATGAGCTGGTTGGCGGCGAGTGGCCGGCCGAATTGCTTGCGGTCCAGGGTGTATTCCCGCGCCGCATGCCAGCACGCCTCGGCGGCCCCCCACACGCCCCAGGCGATGCCGAAGCGCGCGCGATTGAGGCAGCCGAACGGGCCCTTCAGTCCCTCGACATTGGGCAGGAGGTTGGCTTCGGGCACGAAGACCTCGTCCATCTGGATCATGCCGGTCGCCGACGCCCGGAGCGACAGCTTGCCTTCGATCTTGGGCGTGGCGAGGCCGGAATCGCCACGCTCGACGATGAAGCCCTTGATTTTGCCGCCATGCGCCTCGGACTTGGCCCAGACGATGCAGATGTCGGCGATGGGCGAATTCGTGATCCAGTTCTTGGCGCCGCTCAGTCGGTAGCCGCCATCGACCCGCTTGGCGCGCGTCTGCATCGCGGCCGGATCGGAGCCGGCATCGGGTTCGGTGAGGCCGAAGCAGCCGACCAACTCGCCCGTCGCGAGGCGCGGCAACCAGGTCTTCCGCTGGGTGTCGTCGCCATAGGCATAGATCGGCCACATCACCAGGGACGATTGGACCGAGAGCGCCGACCGGTAGCCGCTGTCGACGCGCTCCACCTCGCGCGCGACCAGACCGTAGCTGACATAGGACGCACCGGCGCCGCCATACGCCTCGGGGATCGTGACGCCTAAAAGGCCCAGTTCGCCGAACTCCGTCATGATCTCGGGGTGGAAGTGCTCCCTGCGCGTGGCCTCGATCACCCGCGGCAGCAGCTGCTCCTGCGCATAGGCGCGAGCGCTGTTCGAAATCAGGCGCTCCTCTTCGCTGAGCTGGTCCTCGAAGTGGAACGGGTCCGCCCAGTCGAAGGCGGCGGCCTTGCCCTGATCAGCCGGCTTGGGATCGGGTTGAGCGTTCATCTTGGTCTCCAGCGACGGACCCAAGAAATGTAGGATGTCGCTTGCGCGCTGTCGCCCCTGGGCGCCGCGCAGGAGGAAGCGATGCGCGTCACGATGAAGGCACCTACGATGGTGGCGATGCTGCTGGCGGGCCTGATGCTTGCCGCCGCGAGCCATGCTTGGTCCACGGACCTCTATGTCGCAGGGGTCATAGTGACCGGGCGTGACGATGTTGCGGAGCGTCGCCGCGGCGCAGAGGAAGCGCTCGCCGTCGTGCTACGCCGCGTGAGTGGCGATGCCGCGCTCGAGGTGGCCGTCGAAGACGCCCTGTCCTTGGCTGAGACCATTGCCTACCGCGACCGCAAGGCCGGCATTCAGATCTCGGACGAGCAGGGAACGCGGGATCGGAGCTTCGTCATGACGGTGCGCTTCGAACCGGCGGCGGTGGATCGTCTGCTGGCCGAACAGGGGCGCGTCTCGTGGATCGACGGGCGCCCGGCCGTGGCGGTTCGGCTCATGGTCGACGACGGTGAGCGGGCGTTCGAGGTGACGCGCACGTCGACGCTCGGCTGGGGCCAGCGGGCGGCCCTCGACGATGCCGCCCAGGCCGTGGGCCTCGATGCCTGCTTGCCGGAGGATCAGGGCTTTGCCGAGGCCCTTGTCGACCTGGCGGGCCGCATGACAGTGACGCCTGAGGGCTTCTGGACGACCGATTGGACGCTAGCGGACGACGCACGCAGGTGGACATGGACCGGGCCCGCTTCAACCTTCGACCGCGCCATCGAGGCCGGGCTCTGGGGCGTGGCTGAACGACTCCGGCCTCAGGCCCAACTAAGGTAGAGTGCAATCTCGCCGGGGATGCCATCGGGATAGCTCAAGACGCGCGCGTGCATCCCAAAGCCCCTAGGCTCTGCGCGCTGCTTGTAGATCGCATGGTAGTCGGCGGCGATGCCCCTGAGAGACGTCGGCCAGTCCGGATCGTGGTTGTTGATCGCCCGGCCCCGGTCCGTGAGTAGGCTCGCCGGAAAGCGGAGTACTTCGATCTCGGTATGGCCCTGCTCAACCGCTACGGCGACCCGAGTCCGCAGGCGCTCCAGATCGCTTTCCGTGACGCCACCTTCGAGAAACGCTCGGAGCTGGGCCTCTTGCTCTTCGGCAAGCCTCCGCCTCTTGGCGTCCGCCTTTTCCGCCTTGGCGAGCTCGATCTCCGCCATGCGCTTGCGGATATCATCCGCGGTCGGAGCGTCTTCGGGAGGTGGCGGCAGATCCTCGATCCCTGACATCGGCGCTGTTCTCCTCGCACGCGTGATGCTGCCAATGAGGAGTTTATGCGGATTGCGCATGCGGCGCGACCATCATGGTTCATCGGGGGCTCCGGTCGGACCGGCTCGGAGCCGGTCGCGCGCTTTCCTCAGGCCCAGCTCAGATAGAGCCCGATCTCGCCGGGCATGCCGCCCGGGTAAGCGAGCACGCGCGCGTGCATCCGATAGCCGAGCGGCGCCCAGCCGGCCTCGAAGATGCTGAAGCACTCGGCCGGGTGCCCTCGCAGCGTCGTCGGCCAATCGGGATCATGATTGTTGATGGCGCGCCCGCGGTCGGTGAGCAGGTGCGCCGGGAACCGGGTGATCTCGACCTCGAGAAGACCATTTGCCACGGCCCGCTCGATGGCCATTTGGGCGCGTTCAATATCCCTCGGCTTGACGCGTTCGTTCAGCAGGGCGTCGAGTTCTGCCCGCCGCTCGGCCCCGAGCCGGCGGCGCTTGGCTTCCGCGTGTTCCGCGCGAGCTGCCGCCAGCGCTTGGACCCGCGCGCGCAGTTCGGCCGCGGGGGGGATGGTGGTTTGGGGGAGCGGCCGCTCCTCCAGCTCCTGCATCGGCACGCTCCTCATCAGCCGTTGGTGCTCGCCGACTACCGTCAGTCCCTGTCTAGCGCCTCCGCGAGCTCGAGCCAATGTTGCGCTGCACAAACTTCGCGCCGCTGCAGTTCGTCGAGCGCCTTCGCGAGCCCCGTGGCACGATCGGGCTCGCGAACGAAGAGGCTGCCGTCGGCGAGCAGCTCTTCGATGCGCGCGATCTCGGCGTGCAGCCGCTCGACCTCGCGCTCGGCCTTCAGGGCCTCGCGCTCTCGGCGGCGCTGCTCCTTGCCGGGTGTGGTGAAGTTGCGCTTGCCGACTGGCTTGGCCGAGGGGCGTGCAGCCTGCTCGGATGCTGTCGCCTGGCGCTGGGCGAGCATGTCGCTGTAGCCCCCCGCATAGTCCACCAGACGGCCATCCGGCTCGAAGGCGAGGGTGCTCGTGACCGTGCGGTCGAGAAAGTCGCGATCATGGCTGACGACCAGCAGGGTGCCGGCATAGTCGGCAAGCATGCCGGTCAGAACGTCCAGCGTCTCGATATCGAGGTCGTTGGTGGGCTCGTCGAGCACGAGCAGGTTGGAGGGTCGCGCCAGGATGCGGGCGAGCAGGAGGCGATTGCGCTCGCCACCCGAAAGCGCCCGGCATGGCGTGCGGATCTGCGCCTCGTCAAAGAGGAAGTCCTTGAGGTAGCCGACGACGTGCCGGGGTCCGGTAGGCAGCGGCACCCGGTCGCCGCCTTCGGGGCAGAGGACCTCCCAAGGTGTCGCCGCCGGATCGATCGAGCTCCGGTCCTGCTCATACCAGGCGACCTCAAGCCCGGTGCCGCGGCGGACCATGCCTTCATCCGGCGCAAGCTGGCCCGTGAGCAGCCCGAGGAGCGTCGACTTGCCCGCACCATTGCGGCCGACGATGCCGACCCGATCGCCCTTGAGGATGCGCGTCGAGAAGGTCGGCACGACAAGTTGGCCACCGAACGACTTGCTGATGTCCTCGGCTTCGACAACGAGCGTGCCGGCGCCGGGTGCTGCCGTGGCTTCGAGACGGGTGACGCCCGGCAAAGGCCGGCGTTGCGCGCGCTCCTTGCGCATCGCCTCGAGCCGTCGCAGCCGCCCCTGGTTGCGCTTGCGGCGGGCCGTCAGCCCTTCGCGCGACCAGCGGGTCTCGGCGGCGATCCGCTGGTCGAGCTTCGCGGCGGCCTGCGCCTGGCGTTCCAGTTCGGCGGTGATCGCTTCCTCGAGCTCGCGGAACGGGACCTGCAGATCGACTAGCCGGCCTCGGTCCAGCCACCAGCAGCGGTCGGCGACCGCATCGAGAAAGGCTCGGTCGTGACTGATGGCGACGACCGCACCGGGAAAGGCGATGACGCGGTCCTGTAGCCAGAGGATGGTATCGATATCGAGATGATTGGTAGGCTCATCGAGCAAGAGCACGTCAGGGTTGAGAGCGAGTGCGCGGGCGAGGGCCAAGCGGCGCTGCTGGCCGCCCGAGAGCAGGCGGGCCGGCGAATCGCCGCCGAGGTCGACCTCGGTCAGCGTCGCCTCGACGATGTGGGCCGGCAATCCGTCCGGCGCCTCGGCGTCGGCGCGGCCGAGCCAGTCGCGGGCTGCCACCGCTTCGTCGAATGTCGGCGTTTGCTCCAGATAGGCGCTCCGCGCGCGAGGGGCGGCGACGCGGTCGCCACCGTCGAGCTTGAGACGGCCGGCAAGCACCTGCAGGAGCGTCGACTTGCCGGCGCCGTTGCGACCCACCAGCGCGATGCGCGCCCGGGGCGCGAGCCGAAGGTCGACGCCGTTGAGCAGGACTCGATCGCCATAGGCGAGGTGTGCCTTGTCGAGGCTCAAGAGGGGCGTAGCCATGCGCGTCCGCGTCAGGGAGCTTTCAGGTATTCAACGTGCGGTGGAGCTTCCACGGGCACCGCATCTGAGCTAGCAAGATCAGCATGATCGGGGGAGTAGGTATGAACCCGCTCGAAGCGGCCTTTGCAGCGGTCGGCGTTCGCGAGCCACAGATGATCGATGATCCGACGCAGGTGGTCGCGCGGCTCGACGCTCTCTATCGCGAGGCGGCAGACGGCATCCACGACGCCTTTAGGGCCTTCGAAGACGGTGGCGTGCCGCCCGCACCTGAAGCGACGACCTATCCGTTCCTCGGTCTGAAAGTCGACCCCGAACGCCTCAACATCGATGCTCGGCTTGCCTTTGGTGCGCTGACCAATCCGGGCATGTTCGGCACCACCATCACCCGGCCCGGGCTGTTTCGGAGCTACCTGCTCGACAACACCTCGCGGCTGATGCACCACCATCGCGTGCCGATGGTGGTGGGCCGGTCCGACCGACCTATCCCGCTGCCGTTCGTGGTCGACCGGGCGGGCCTGGAGCTGACCGGGCCGCGCGCTGCGGCCCGTTGGCCCGGCTTCGTGCTGCCCGATCTGCGCTACACCGACGACCGGGTCGCCAACGGCTTCTACCGCCCGCCGGACGCGCCGATCCAACCGCTGGCGTTGTTCACCGCTGAGCGGACCGACTATTCGCTGCAGCGGCTGCATCACTACACGGCGACGGCGCCCGAGTACTTCCAGCGTTTCATCCTGCTGACCAACTACCAGCGCTATGTCGACCGCTTCGCCTATCTGGGGCGGCGGTTGGTCGCCGAAAGCAACGAGTTCGATGCTCTGATCGAGCCCGGCAACGCGGTGACCGCCCCTTCCGGATGGCAAGGGGCCGGCCCCGTGGGCGAGGCACCGCCCCATCTGCCGCAGATGCCGGCCTACCATCTGTTCCGTCAGGACCGGCAGGGCATCAGCCTGGTCAATATCGGCGTCGGCCCCTCGAATGCGCGCACGATCACCGACCATCTGGCCGTGCTCCGGCCGCATTGCTGGCTGATGCTGGGCCATTGCGCCGGCCTCAGGCGCTCGCAGCAGCTAGGCGACTATGTGCTCGCGCACGGCTATGTGCGCGACGACCACGTGCTGGACCAGGAGCTGCCGCTGTTCGTGCCGGTGCCGCCCATCGCCGAAGTGCAGGTGGCGTTGCAGGAGGCCATGGCGCACGTGACCGGCCTCAAGGGCCTGGACCTCAAGACGCGGATGCGGACCGGTACGGTGGCGACGACCGACAATCGCAACTGGGAGCTGCGCTACGCAGAGCTCTACGAGCGCCTCAACCAGAGCCGGGCGATCGCCGTCGACATGGAGAGCGCCACCATCGCCGCCAACGGCTTCCGCTTTCGCGTGCCGTACGGGACGCTCTTGTGCGTCTCCGACAAGCCGCTCCATGGCGAACTGAAGCTGCGCGGCATGGCGGACCACTTCTACCGCGAGCGGGTGAGCCAGCACCTCGAGATCGGCATCGAAGCGGTGCGGATCCTTCGCGAGGGTGGTACGGACGTGCTGCACTCGCGCAAGCTCAGGAGCTTCGATGAGCCGGCCTTCCGGTAAGTCGGTAGCGACGCAAGCTGCGCATCGGGAGCTTTCGCCTTGTCGCGCATCCCCGCAGCCTTGATCGTCGCAGGCTTCCTCTTGGCATCGGCGATCTTTAACCCGTTCGCCGCAACGGCGGCGGGCTACAGTCGCGACGCGTCGGTCGCGGCGATCGCCATCTACGCCACGCTGCGCTCGATGACCGCTGTCCTGTCGATCGTCCGCGACGCGGATGTCGGCGTCAGCTTTCCGGTCGAAGCGACCTTCAGCCCGGGCCAGACGCTCACGCCACTCACGCAGACCGTCGAGCGGTTTGCCGACATCATGTTCGTGGTCGCGCTTTGGTCGGCGGCGCTCGCCGTGCTGCTCGACCCGGCAGCCTCGATCGGTGCGGTGGCAGCGGGCTTGGCACTCTTGGCGTTGGTTGTGCTCGCGTGGTCACGCATCGAGCCTCCGCCTGCAGCACGCAGAATCTTGCGCGCGACGGCGAGCCTAGGTCTCGTCTTTGCCCTCTTGCTGCCGCTCGCGTACAGCATCGCCTTCTGGCTCGGGGATGGGCTCACCAGCGAGGCCACCGAGCAGGCGACCGAGGTCCTGACCCGCGCAGCCACGGAAGAGGCCGAGCTGCCGACGACGTCCGGGCTCGGCTGGGGCTACGTCCGAGACATGCTGGACGATGCCCAGGCCGTCCTGGACATGGCGGGCGACATCTTCCAGGCGAGTGTCGATCTCTCGGTCGCCTACCTGCTCAAGCTCGTGGTGCTGCCGGTTCTTCTCGCACTCAGCATCTGGTGGCTGGCACGCAGCTTTCGCGTGCCGTTGATCTCGGTTGAACAGCCGCCCGGCTGAAACTTGGGCGCACTTGTGGAGATGGATGCGGCCGGGTAAGCGCAGCGTCGATATCTGGCCAAGTCGATAGGACTACCAATGACCCGCAGCTGCGCCGTTTCTCTCGTCCTGGTCTTGGGCGCCTTGGTGGTTCCGTCGCCGGTCCTGGCGGACGCTCTTGCCGGTAGCGAATGGGCGCCGTCCGAGCTGAACGGCGTTGCGACCGACATCGACATCGAGCAGTTCGTTCGCTTCGAGAGCGACGGCCGCGTCGCCGGCAATGGCGGCTGCAACCAGTTCACGGGTTCCTACAGCATCGACGGCGAGAAGCTCACGATCGGCTCCGTTGCGGCCACCCGCATGGCGTGCCCACAGCTCCAGACTGAGGCCGAGGAGGCGCTCTTCCGGACCTTTGAGAACATCGCGCGGTTTGACCGGAGCGGTGTCGCGATGACCTGGTACGATGCGGATGGTGCCGCGATCGCGCGGCTCACCCAACAAGACTGGGATTGACCACGGGCGACTTCAGGAGGGTGGCGTCGTGAGCGCGATCAACGGCGTCATGATGCAGTACTTTCACTGGTACTATCCCGACGACGGGCGGCTCTGGCGCGAGGCGGAGGCCAACGCTGTCGAGCTCGCGGCAGCCGGCATAACCGCGCTCTGGCTGCCTCCCGCCTACAAGGGCCTCGGTGGCGCCAGTGACGTCGGCTACGCCACCTATGACATGTACGACCTCGGCGAGTTCGAGCAGCACGGCTCGGTCCGGACCAAGTACGGCACCAAGGCCGAGTATGTGGCGGCGATCGAGGCGCTACGGGCGGCTGGTATCCAGGTCTACGCCGACGCCGTGCTGAACCACCGGATCGGCGGCGACGATACGGAGCGGGTGAAGGCGTTGCCCTTCCGCCAGGACGACCGGCTACGTCCGATCGGCGACGTGCGTGAGATCGTGACCTACACCCATTTCGCCTTTCCGGGCCGCGCCGGCCGCTACTCGCCGTTCGAGTGGCATTGGTGGCACTTCGATGCGGTCGATTGGGACGAGGCCGCGCGCGAGCGGGGCTTGGTCTACCTGCTCGAGGGCAAGCGCTTCGACGACTACGTGGCTCTGGAGAACGGCAATTTCGCCTATCTGCTCGGCTGCGATCTCGATTTCCAGAACGCCGAGGTGCGGGACGAGGTGACCGCCTGGGGCCGCTGGTATCTCGACACGACCAGTGTCGACGGCTTCAGGCTCGACGCGCTCAAGCACATCTCGGCGTGGTTCTTCCCCGACTGGGTGGGCCTGCTCGAGCAGCATGTGGGCCGTGATCTCTTCTTCGTCGGTGAGTATTGGACGAGCAATCTCGATACGCTCATCTGGTATCTCGATGCCGTCCGTACCCGCATGGCGTTGTTCGATGTGCCGCTCCACTACAAGCTGCACGAAGCTAGTCGCGGCGGCGGCCGTTTCGACATGCGCCGCATCTTTGACGGCACGCTCGTGCAGTCGCGGCCAATGCACGCGGTGACGTTCGTCGAAAACCATGACAGCCAGCCACTGGAGGCTTTGGAATCGGTCGTCGAACCGTGGTTCAAGCCGCTCGCCTACGCTCTGATCCTGCTGCGCCGCGACGGCTATCCGTGCGTGTTCCACGCCGACTATTACGGTGCGGACTACCGAGGTCACGGCCGCGACGGCAATGTCTACGACATCCACATGCCGGCGCACCGGGCGGTGCTCGACGAGCTCCTCGCCCTCAGGCGCGATCACGCCCACGGCGAGCAGCTCGACTACCTGGATCACTGGAACCGGATCGGCTGGACGAGGCTCGGTGACGAGGCGCACCCGCAGGCCATGGCGGTGCTCTTGAGCGACGGGCCAGAGGGCAGCAAGTGGATGGATGTCAGGCGCCCAGGTGCCAGGTTCATCGACCGGTTGGGCCATATGGATGGGGAGGTGGTCGCGAACGAGCACGGCTGGGCGGAGTTCCGCTGCGCCGGCGGCTCGGTGTCCGTCTGGGTCGAGCAGTAGCGCGTTCGCACGCTGCCGATCAGCAGCGGTAGTGCGTCGCAGCATAGGGCGCTAGAGTAGCGTACCAGCAATGGGAGACCGCCATCATGGACGCGCCGCAAGACGCCGACCCGCAACACAAGACCCTGCGCATGACCGTGCTTGCCACGCCCGACATGGCCAACTTTTCCGGCCACGTGCATGGCGGCGCCATCCTCAAGCTGCTCGACCAAGTCGCCTTCGCCTGCGCCTCACGCTACTCGAACCACTACGCGGTGACGGTGTCCGTCGATCAGGTGTTCTTTCGCGAGCCGGTGCACGTTGGCGAGCTTCTGACGTTCCTCTCATCGGTCAACTACACCGGACACACCTCGATGGAGATCGGGATCCGGGTGAGCGCCGAGAACATCATCGAGAAGAGCGAACGCCACGTGATGACGTCCTACATCACCATGGTCGCCGTCGACGAGGACGGCCGTCCGGCACGCGTGCCGGCGCTGAAGTACCACAGCGAGGCCGATCGTCGGCGGCACGACGCGGCAGCCATGCGGCGCGAGTTGCGCAAGGAGGTCGAGCGGCGCAGCCTGAAGATCCGGCAGAATCCGATCGTGGGTGTTTGAGCCGCACCAGCACAAACGCTCTGCGTCTCACTCCGCCGCGGCACGGTCTTCGGGCGGAGCGGCGTTGGGGCAGCGAGGCACGTGGTCGATCAGGCGACCGTCCACCAGGCGATGCTCGCGCAAGGCGATCCGCCGGCGGAAATGCGCATCGTGGCTGACAACGATGACGGCCTGCGGAAGGCCGCTCAGGATCTCGACGAGCCGCAGGGTCGTGGCCTCGTCGAGGCCGTTGGATGGCTCGTCGAGCAGCAGCACCTCGGGCTCCATGGCGAGCACGGTGGCGAGGCTCACCAGCCGCTTCTCGCCGCCGGAAAGCTGGTGGGTCACGCGATCCCGGAGATGCGCCAAGGCTAGCGTCTCGAGGGTGCGGTCGACGACGGCGCGCGCCTCGTCCGGTGGGATGCCGAGATTGAGGGGGCCGAAGGCGACGTCCTCGAGCACGGTCGGGCAGAAGAGTTGGTCGTCCGGGTCCTGGAAGACGAGCCCCATGCGCCGGCGCACCTCCTGGAAGTCGGCTTCGCTCGTTCGCTCGTCGCCGAACGCCACGACGCGGCCGAAGTGTGGACGAAGCAGGCCGACGGCGAGTTGGAGAATCGTGCTCTTGCCGGCGCCGTTGGCGCCTGTGAGGGCGATGCGTTCTCCTTCGTCCAGCGTCAGCGAGACGCCGTCGAGCACGATCGGGCGGCTGGGATAGCCGAACACGACGTCTTGAAGCTCGAGCAGGCTAGACAATCGTCCGCTCCACCAGGACGAGGCTCGCGAGCAAGGCGACGGCCATCACCCCGGCCACACCATCGTGACGGCGCAAGGCAGGCTCCAGCAGGACAGGAAACGTCCCGTTGAAGCCACGGCAGCGCATGGCTTGAAGCACGCGCTCGGCCCGTTCGCTGGCCCGCACGACCAGCATGCCGACGAGATAGCCGAAGGTTCTGAGCGTGTGCAGGCTGCAGGCGGCCTTGAAGGCACGCGCCCGCATCGCTGTCCGCAGGCGAAGATACTCGGTGCCCAGCACCTCGATGTAGCGAACGGTGAAGAAGAGGAGCTGGACGAGGGCCATCGGCACGCCGAGCCGCCGCAACGCGTGGCCCAAGAGCGCGGGCTCCAGCGAGCCCACGAGCGCTAGCAGCATCAGCACGATGGCGTTCGCCTTCAGCGCGATCGTGGTGGCCAGGTGGAGGCCGGAGCTGGACATGGTGAGCGGGCCGATGGTCGCTATCGTCGGCCCGGGCGTGGTGAAGGGCAGCATCACCAGCATGGCGAGGACAAACCCGTCCATGGTGAGGAGCGTCTTCCGCGTGCTGCGCCAAGGAAGCCGCGCCTGCCACGCCGTCAGAACAGCCAGCACCAGGGCGAGCGTGAGGGCTGCCAGCGTCTGGAGCGACACGACCACAACGGCGAACGCGAACGCCATGACGATGCGGGTGCGTGGATCGAGCGCGGTGAGGGCGCTTTCGAGCTTCGTCGTGCGGTCGAGTGCGGCACCGGCGACCGCGTCGTGTGCCATGTCACCTCCGCTGCCGACGTGCATAGACGAAGAAGAGGAGGCCGAAGACGCCCGCGATGTAGCCGAGCCCGCTGACGATCGACTGCAGATTGGCCTCTCGATCGCGGCGGGCCAGCTCGCGCTTCAGCGGTGCGAGCTCACGCTGGATCGCCGAAGCCACGATGCGCTCGAGCGTAGCGGCGTCGAACTCGACCATCCCATCGGCCACTGCTCCGGCGTCGGCGGTATGGGACTCGGCCGGAGCCGCCCTGCTTGCGAGGGCAGCCGGCAGGTCGTCCACCGCCAGCTCCACCTCGGCGACGTGGCCCTGACCGAGGTCGGCCAGGAACCGGTGGGCAACGGCAACCGTCGGCTCGAAGCGAAAGAGGCCGGTGCCATCGACCGTCGTCCTGCCGAGCTCGACACCGTCGGGATCGAGAACCCGGACGACCGTCCCCTCGGGCGCCATTTCGCCGGACGAGAAGCCGATCTCGCCTTCGATCACGTCACCCGCGGGCCAGACGGCGGCGATGACATTGTGCGCGTCGGCCAGCGACGGCCAGGCGAGGCTCCAGAGAAACACCAGAATCCACTTAGGCATGGGCCGTTCCCGAGGCTGGTGCCGGCGCCATCCCCAGGAGCTCGGGCTTCACCCGCCGGAGCAGCATGACGGCGGCGGCGCAGACGATGGCCTCGATGATCATGATCGGTATGTGCGCCACAAGCACGAGCTTTGCCGCCGGCACGAACGCCTCTCCCGAAAGCGCGAGTGCTACTGCCACTAGCAGTGCTGTGCCGGCGATGGCACCGCCGCCGGCCACGGCCCCCCAGACGGCCGCAACTGTCGGCGAGCTGCGGCGGATCGGGGCGCGGCATAGGATGCCAACCACGACCGCCGGCAGCGCGATGGCGACCGTATTGACGCCGAGCACGGTGACGCCGCCGAATCCGAAGAAGATCGCCTGGAGCAGGAGTCCGACGAACAACGCCGGGAAGGCGGCCCACCCCAGCACGAGCCCGGCGAGCCCGTTCATGATGAGGTGCACGCTCGACGGACCGACCGGCACGTGGATCAGCGAGGCGACGAAGAAGGTCGCGGCGAGCAGGCCGGTGGCCGGGATGCGGTCCAGGTCGAGCGACCTGAGCCCTACGGCCAGGCCGCCGACGGCGAGCACCGCACCACCGATCACCACCTCGCCCGCGAGTGCGCCGTCGACGATGTGCATGGATGCCGCCTCAGTTCAGCTCGTGCGCGTAGACCCAGAGCACGGCATCCTGGCTGAGCTCCTTGCCGGCGTGCTCGGTCGCCGGCCCCACGCCCAAAGCGGCGAACCCCCAGTGGCCGGCCTTCGGAATGCCGAAGGTAAAGGAGCCGTCCTCCTCGGTGATCGCGACGATGGCGCCACCCGGCACGGCCGCAGCGGTGTCGCTCGCAGGTCGGTTGTTCTCCAGGTCGGGCTCGGCGGCCAGATACTCGATCTCGATCTCGGCCCCGGCGACCGGTTCGCCACTGGAGAGGACGACGCCCGAGAACGTAGATCCGGCGATGGCACCATAGGGCTTGTTGAGCGGCACGATCTCGGCGGGCAGTCCCACCGGCTTCATCCAGTCCGTCGGCAACCCGCCGCGGTTCACGATGTTCTTGGTGATCTGCTGGATGAAGATGTCTTCGCTCTCTTCGTAATAGGGCTCGGGCACGACCACGAACGTGTAGTCACCCGCGCGCTGCAACGGCGCCTCGGCGCGGAACGCCTGGCCGTCGTTCTCGAGGCCCGCGAAGACGATCGGGCTCAGGGCCGGCTTGAGGTCGGTCCGCTCGTCGCGAAAGCGGACGAAGAACTGCTCCGGCTCACCCATGTCCATCACGTGGCCATTGTCCATCGGGTGCCAGAACAGGAGCTTGAGCGGCACGTCGCCGGCTCGCTCGAGATTCGAATCCGGCGTGTAGACGAGCTGGAAGTGGGCTGAGGCGGGCGCCGCCAGAATGGCGAGCGCGGCGGTTGTGGCGGCGAGGCGGAAAAAGGTCATCGATCCCTCCGATCACGAGCGCAATGAGCGTGCGATCCGGGGAGGGGCACCAGAACGGCGCGGCGACCGACAGGGCCGCTGGGTCGTTCCGCAGGCGCACCCCGGCCCACGAACCGCACGGGCGGTGATGGCAGGTCTCCTGGCTCGCGGGTCGAAGGTAGTGATCCTGCCTTCCCGGAGAGCTCGCGCTCAGCCAGTGGCCTCCACGGATCGCCCCTCACCGCTCACAGTTGCGGGGGCAGCCCCGGCGTTGACGGCACTTGAGCCGTCGCACCGTGTTCCCTTTTCAGCCCGAGGCTTGAACCCCGGGACACCATCACGGCCACAGTCGACCTCAGCCTGCCCGAGGTCAATCTCCCGCGCATCCGACGAAGGTCGTTTCAATTCAGAAGAGGTGCGAAGCGTACCGTTTTTGATCGCGATCGGGGACACATCGCCCTAGACAAGCGCCAATGCCGGCCGAGCGCTCCCGCAGTGCTGAGCCATCGCCATCACGACCGATTCAGCGGAGACCACATGAGACCTCTATTCGCCGTCGCTCTACTTGCTTTTTCCCTCCTCCTACCGGCCAACGCCGCACGGGCGCAGGAACAGCCGACGCTGCTCTTGAACCTCACCAGCGACGACGTCTGGACTCAACAGATGGCTTTGCAGTTCGGCCGCAACTTCATGGAGCTCACCGGCAGCGATCTGGTGATCTTCCTCAACGTTCGAGCCGTCGGGATGGCGATCGAAGGACTGCCGCAACACACGACGGCGCTAACCGGCAAGACGCCCCAGCAGCTCCTTGCAGACCTGATGACAGACGGTGCCCAGGTGTTCCTTTGCGTCGGCTGCACGAATCAGGCTGGCCTGTCGGTTGATGACCGCATCGACGGCGTCGAGCCATCCGGGCCGATACTCCACGAGATCCTCGCGGCACCCGGCACCAAGGTGATGAGCTACTGAGCAACGCTCGCTGAGGCGCGGCGCGTCCACGACAGCCGCGCCTCAGCCGGTCCGGTAGCGGCGCCAAGGCTCGAGCAGGTCGTGCGCCGCGTCGCGGCCCCGGTTCGTCAGATGCAGGACTTTGCCTTCGCGCAGGATAAGGCCTTGCGAGAGACCTCGGGCGAGCACGGCGCTCGCCTTGTGCGGCGCCCAGCTCAGGTGCTCGCGCAGCGCCGTGGTGACGTTCTCCTCGTCGCGCGCGGCCGTGTCCTCATGGTCGTACAGGTGGACAACGAGCGCGCGGACTTCATCCGCGTAGCGCTGTGTCCAGGATCGGTAGGCTTGGGCGACGAGCCCATAGCGCGGGCCGAAGAGGAAGGCGACGGCCAGGAACGCGCCGGTCATCACCGCCATCATGCCGCCGATCGAGACGTCGAGGTGGACGGCGAGGACGTAGCCGCCGACGCTGGAGGCAATCGCGATGAGCGCCGCGATGACGAGCATGGCGACGAGGCGGTCGGTCAAGAGGTAGGCAGCAGCCGGCGGGATGATCACGAAGGCGATGAAGAGCACCGCGCCCACGGCGTCGAAGGCGCCTACGGCCGTGATGCTGGTCAGCGCCAGGAGCGCATAGAACAGAACCGTCGGCGCGAAGCCGAGCGCCTGGGCAAGCTGCGGGTCGAAGGTGGTGAGCTTGAGCTCCTTGAAGAAGAAGATCACGAACGCCGCGTTGACGAGCGTGATGACGGACATCCAGACGACGGCCTGCGGGACATCGAGGCCGAAGATCCCGACGGTCTTGAGCCAGACGAAGCCGATCTCGCCCAACAGCACGGTGTGCGTGTCGATGTGCACGTCGCGCGCGTAGAGGTTCAACAAGAGCACGCCGAGCGCGAACAGGACCGGGAAGACGAGCCCGATCGCGGCGTCGTTCTTCACCTTGCGCGAGCTTACGAGGAGTTCGGTGAGAAACACCGTCAAAAGACCGGTCAGCGCGGCGCCGATGATCTGCACGGGACCGCTTTGCTGGTGGGTCAAGAGCCACACGACGACGATGCCGAAGACGATCGAATGGCTGATCGCGTCCGACAGCATCGCGTTGCGCCGGAGCACGAGGAATGTGCCAACGAGCGATGCGGCGATGCCGACCAACGCACCCGTCAGCACGATCATCGCGGGGATGTTGGAGAAGGCGGCCTGCAGCATCAGCGCGCCTCTGCCTCGACGTCGGCGAGCACGCGCCTCGCCGCAGCGTGGCCCCGATCGGTCAACGTCCAATGCAGGTCTTCATCGGGCATGTGGCTCGCGCGGCGGACGAGGCCCTGGCGTTCGAGACGCTCCAGCGCGGTTTGCGTGTGCAGGCCGTGATAGGCATCGAGTGCGCCGATCTCGGCCGGAAAGCGCGGGTCGCGGTGGTGCGCGGCTAGCTCGTAGAGCGTCGCCAGCACCTGCCGGCCACGCAACGCACGGCGGTCGCGCCACCGCTTGAGCTGCTCCCAGAGCACGCCCCGGCCTGGCGCCGCCAGGATCGAGACGAGCACGATCGCCGAGGCGGCGAGCACAATGAGTGGCCCGGTGGCGAGATTGCGCCCGAGCGCGCTCGCCAATGCGCCCGCGACGCCCGCAACGACGCCCACGGCCGCTGCCAGCAGCACCATGTGCTCCAGGCGGTTCACCCACTGCCGGGCGGCAACCGCGGGCGCGATCACCATCGACGCCATCAAGACCACGCCGACCATCTGCAGCCCGATGACGACGGCGAGCGCGATCATCGTGGTGAGCGCCACGTCGAGCAGCACCACCGGCAAGCCGATGGCGCCCGCGAAGGATGGATCGAAGGTGACGAGCTTGAACTCCTTCCAAAAGACGCCGACGAGCGCGAGTGCTGCGATCATGATGGCGCCCATCACCCAGAGGTCGCTCCTCAGCGTCGCTGCGGCTTGGCCGAAGAGGAAGCTGTCCAAGCCGCCCTGCGAGGCGTTCGGCGTCCCTTGGATGTGGGTCAGCAGCACGACGCCAACAGCGAACGAGAAGCTCAACGCGACGCCGAGCGCGGCATCGGTCTTCAGCCGCGAGCGCCGGGTGAGAAGCAGCATCAAGAGTGCTGCCGCGATCGCGGTCATGAGCGCACCGCCGAGGATCGCGCCGAGCTCGCGCCCTCCGGCGATCATGAAGCCCAGGCACACGCCCGGCAGCGCCGCGTGCGCCAACGTATCACCCAAGAGGCTTTGCTGGCGGAGGACCGCGAAGCTTCCAAGCACGCCCGCCGTGATGCCAAGGAAGACGGCAGCCACCATGACATTCTGGACCGTGTGGTCGGTAAGCAGCTCCAGCACCGGGCTCAGCCCCGCTGGCGCAGCGGCGCTTCCGGTCCCGGAGCGTCGTCGAAGCTGGCGCGTTCGATCAGCGCGATCTGCCCACCATAGGCGCGACGCAGGTTCTGGCCGGTGTAGACCGCGTCGACCGCACCTTGCGCGATCACACGGACGTTCAAGATCACCAGCCAATCGAAATAGTCACGCACGGTCTGGAGATCGTGGTGGACGACGATGAGGGTGCGACCGGCGTCGCGCAGCTCCTTGAGGATGTTCACGATGGCCCGTTCGGTTGGCGCATCGACGCCGGCCATGGGCTCGTCGAGGAAGTAGATCTGCGCATCTTGAACCAGGGCACGCGCGAGAAAGACGCGTTGCTGCTGACCGCCTGAAAGCTGGCTGATCTGGCGATCTGAGAAGTCCGCCATGCCGACGCGATCCAGCGCGTCCAGCGCCTGCCGGCGCTCCTTCGGGCCTGGACGGCGCAACCAACCGAGATGGCCGTAACGGCCCATGGTGACCACATCGACGGCCGTCGTCGGGAAATCCCAGTCCACCGCCGAGCGTTGGGGCACGTAGCCCACGCTGCGTCGGGTTTCGCGGTACGGCTTCCCGAAGAGCCGGATGTGCCCGGCGGTCGGCTTCGCGAGACCGAGGACCGCCTTGATGAAGGTGCTCTTGCCGGCGCCGTTGGGCCCTACGATCGCGGCCATCACACCCGGCGGGATGTCGACGTCGGCGTCCCACAGCACCGGCTTGCCGTGATAGCTGACGGTCAGGTCCTCGACGTGCAAAGCCAGATCTGGCTCGTGAAGCGCCTGCGCGTCCATGCCTTGGCGTCCTATGCGAAAGAAGCCGTCACCGGTGTACCGGCCGGCGACGGCGAGGCGAGGGGGGCGACCGGCAGCCATCCGCACCGCCCCCGGGCGTCAGCTCAGTTGGCGGCGACGTCCACCTGCCACTGCTCCGCCCACCCCATCAGGGCGTCGGGCCAGGGCGCGGGCTCGCCACCGAGCGCGTCGACGATGTTCATCGTGTTGGCGCGAAGCATGCCGATATAGGTGCCTTCGGCCGTGTCGGGCGCACCCATCGCATCCGAGAACAGCTCGCCGCCGATCTCGACCTCGTGGTCGCGTGCAGCAGCGCCGTCGATGACCGCCTGGATCGTGCGCGGATTGATCGTCGTCTCGACGAAGACTGCCGGAACGCCCCGCTCGACGACGGTGTCGACCACCGAACGCACGTCGGCGATGCCGGCTTCGGCTTCGGTGCTGATCCCCTGAATGCCAACGACCTCGATGTCGTAGGCGCGGCCGTAATAGGCGAAGGCGTCGTGCGCGGTGACGAGGACCCGCTGGTCCTTCGGGATGGTCGCGACGCTGGTCTCGATCCAACCGTGCAGCGCTTGCAGAGACGCGGCGTAGTTGTTGGCGTTGGCGCGCATCTCGGTGGCGCAGTCGGGCGCCACCTCCGCAAAGGTGTTGGCGATCGTCGGGGCGATCTGCGCCCAGAGAGAGACGTCCATCCAGAGATGCGGATCGATGCCGTAGATGTCCTGCACCGTGATGAGGTCGGCTGGGCTGATGGCGGACGGCGAGACCGCTACGGTCGGCTTTCGCGCCGCCAAGCCCGCAAGAACCTCGCCCAGCTGCCCCTCGAGCGAATAGCCCGAATAGAGGATCGCATCGGCCTGTTGGAAGGTCCGCACGTCGCCGGCGCTTGCCTGGTAGAGATGCGGATCGACGCCCGCGCCCATGAGCTCCTCGACGACCACGCACTCACCTCCGACGTTCTCGGCGACATCGCCGATCATCGCGATCGTGGCCACCGCCTTTGGCGTATCGGCGAGTGCGGCACTCGATATGAGCAGGGCCGGCACGAGGCCGGCACCAAGTCTCCTTAAGCGCATGAATCCCTCCTCAGACTTTAGGTTCAGCTTCAGAATTTAGCCAAACCTAAATCCGCGGAGTACCGCTTTCAAGAGGTGTCTTGCGAAGAGGCGTGATGGCTCAGAACAGCAGCAGTGCCTCGCGGAGGCCCGAGGAGCGCGCGTCGACGCGGTTGAATTGGCGTGCGATCGATTCCGGGGTGCTGCCGCTGCCCCAATAGCTTTCGTTGAAGTTGTTGTTCGGCAAGACGCCGCTGCCCTCGAGGCTGGCCCCGCCGAACAGACCCTTCGGCCTTTCGAAGACATAGATGTCTTCGCCCAGAGCGGTGGTCGTGCCAGCGCCATAGGTGCCGCCGACCTGCAGGACCGCCAGGCTGAACTCGCCGCCGAGGTTCATGTCACCGTTCAGCACCGTGTTGAGCGCCTTGGGGTTCATGATGGCCCAGATCGTGTCGCTGCTCTTGGCGCCGATCTGGAACCCGACGCTGCCGCCGAAGATCTCGAAGAAGGTGGGAGGGCCGAACCTTCCGCTCTGCGTGTCGCGGACCAACAGCACACCGAGACCGTGCTCGGCGCCGAGAACAAACCCGGCCTTGATCAGCCCCGGTACGATCAACACGCCATAGGCGTTCTGCATGATGACACGCGTAACGTCGTCGGGCGGAAGGTCTGCGAGAAAGTTGTCGACGGTGAAGCCGGCGCGGGTGACGACTTCTTCGGCACTCGCCGCTTCAGCAGGCGCGGGCGCCGCCAGTATCAGAGCCGCAAGGACGGCAAAGGCGCGAGCCAGACGCATAGCTTGTCGCTCCGTCTTAAAGTGTCATGTGAGGTTTGTATCCGATCCGAGCGCGAGCGGCAATGGCGCCGCGTTGCCGGGTGGGGCAAGCTGGTCTATACGAACGCGGCGTTGAAGCCTGGCGAGGACGGCGGCAGCGTACGGCTAGTCATACGGATGCGGCCATGTCCAGGCGGCGGCAACTTTACGAGGGTAAGGCGAAGGTTCTCTTTGAGGGCCCGGAGCCGGGTACGCTCATCCAGTATTTCAAGGACGACGCCACCGCTTTCAACAATCGCAAGCACGGTATCATCACCGGCAAAGGCGTTCTAAACAATCGAATCTCCGAATACTTGATGATGCGGCTGACGGAAATCGGCGTGCCGACACACTTCGTGCGCCGGTTGAACATGCGCGAGCAGTTGATCCGCGAAGTCGAGATTATTCCGATCGAGGTGATCGTGCGCAATTTCGCGGCCGGAAGCATTGTCAAGCGACTGGGCCTCCGCGAAGGGGATCGCCTGCCTCGCACCATCTTAGAATATTCATTCAAGTCGGACGAACTGGGCGACCCGATGGTTTCCGAGGAGCATGTCACGGCGTTTGGTTGGGCGTCGGTGCAGGAGATGGACGACATCATCAGCTACGCGCTGCGAATCAACGATTTCCTCTCGGGCCTGTTGTTGGGCGTCGGCCTCAGGCTGGTCGACTTCAAGGTCGAGTTCGGCCGGCTGTGGGAGGAGGAAGACGTCCGCATCGTGCTCGCCGACGAGATCAGCCCGGACAGCTGTCGGCTCTGGGACACGGCGACCGGCGAGCGTCTCGACAAGGACCGCTTCCGCCAAGACCTGGGGAAGGTCGAGGAAGGTTATCAGGAGGTGGCCAGGCGGCTGGGTATCCTGCCCGAAGCGACGCCCCGCGATCTCGCCGGCTCGGAGACGCTGCAGTGAAAGTTCGTGTCGAGGTGCGGCTCAAGCCCGGAGTCCTCGATCCGGCCGCAGCCACGATCCTTCGCTCGTTGCACCGGCTCGGGTTCGATGATGTCCAGGACTTAGTGCAGGTGCGGGCGTTCGAGGTCGACATCGCCAAAGTCCGGCCGGAGGACGCGCTTGCCGATGCCCGGGCCATGGCGGATCAACTGCTGGCGAACCCGGTCATCGAGACCTACCGCCTCGATCTCGTGGAGTAGAAAACTGCGCGCCGCCGTCATCAGCTTTCCGGGCTCGAACTGCGATCGCGACCTGGAGGTCGCGATCGAACGGGTCTCTGGACGGCGCCCCGTGCGTGTCTGGCACGGAGAATCGGAGCTGCCCGAGGTCGATCTGGTGGGTCTGCCGGGCGGGTTTGCCTATGGTGACTATCTGCGCTGCGGCGCTATCGCCGCCCGCGCGCCCGTCATGGCGGCCGTCGTTCGCTTCGCCGCTGCCGGGGGGCGCGTCCTGGGCATCTGCAACGGGTTTCAAGTCCTGTGTGAGACCGGTCTGCTGCCCGGCGCACTGCTCGCCAATGAAGGCGGTCGATTCGTCAGCCGCTGGCTCGATGTGGAGGTCGTCGGACCGCCGACCGACTTTACCGGCGGCTTGCCCCATGGCGCCTCGCTGCACCTACCCGTGGCGCATCACGATGGGAACTACGTCGCCGATGACGAGACGCTGGACCGGCTCGAGGCCGAGGGCCGGATCGTCTTTCGCTATCGGCGGAACCCGAACGGCTCCGCGCGCGATATCGCCGGCATCATCAACGATCAGGGCAATGTGCTCGGCTTGATGCCGCACCCCGAGCGCGCGGTCGGCATGGAGCTTGGCAGCGCCGACGGGGCGCAGGTGTTTCGCTCGCTCATGGAAGCGCTCGGATGAGCGAGGTCGACGCGAGCGTAGCTGCAGAGCACGGCCTGGCGGTGGACGAGTACGAGGAGATCCTTCGCATCCTGGGGCGTACCCCCAACCTTATCGAGCTCGGCATTTTCTCGGTCATGTGGAGCGAGCACTGCTCCTACAAGTCGTCGAAGGCCCATCTGCAGCGCCTGCCGACCCGAGCGCCGTGGGTCGTGTGCGGGCCGGGCGAGAACGCCGGCGTCGTGGACATCGGTGACGACCTCGTTGCGGTCTTCAAGATGGAGAGCCACAACCACCCGAGTTTCATCGAGCCCTATCAGGGCGCCGCCACGGGCGTGGGCGGCATCCTTCGCGACGTGTTCACCATGGGCGCACGGCCGGTGGCCCTCTTGAACGCGCTTCGCTTCGGCGAGCCGCAGCACCCCAAGACCCGCCACCTCATCACCGGCGTGGTCGCCGGGATAGGCGGCTATGGCAATTGCATCGGTGTGCCGACCGTCGGCGGTGAGGTGGACTTCCACCGGAGCTTCAACGGCAACATCCTCGTCAACGCTATGTGCGTCGGCACGGCAAAGCGAGACGCCATCTTCTATGCGGCAGCCGCCGGCATCGGTAACCCGGTCGTCTATGTGGGTGCCAAGACCGGGCGGGACGGTATCCACGGCGCGACCATGGCGTCTGCCGAGTTCTCCGAGGATGCGGAGGCGAAGCGGCCGACCGTCCAGGTGGGCGACCCGTTCAAGGAAAAGCTGCTCTTGGAGGCGTGCCTGGAGCTGATGGCAGAGGATGCCATCGTCGCCATTCAGGACATGGGAGCGGCGGGCCTGACGTCGTCGTCCTTCGAGATGGCTTCGCGCGGCGGCACCGGCGTCGAACTCGACCTCGATCGTGTCCCGCGACGCGAACGCGGCATGACGCCTTACGAAATTATGTTGAGCGAGAGCCAGGAGCGCATGCTCCTCGTGCTGCGCAAGGGTGCCGAGGACGAGGCGGCCCGCGTGTTTCAAAGGTGGGATCTCGATGTCGCGGTGATCGGCGAGGTCACCGACACGGGCCGCATGGTGGTCTGCGCCGACGGTGCGGTCGTCGCCGACGTGCCGATTGCGCCCGTTGCCGGAGCGTCACCGGTCTACGAACGGCCCGTTGCGGAAAGCCCGCCGCCCGTGCCTGTGACCTCGGATCTCATCCGCGCCCCGATCGGCCATGGAGCGGCTCTGGAAAAGCTGATCGCGTGCCCTGATCTCGCCAGCCGCCGCTGGATCTTCGAGCAGTACGACAGCACCGTGATGGGGGATACGCTCGCCACCTCCGGCGCCGATGCCGCGCTCGTGCGCGTGCACGGCACCAACCGGGTGCTCGCGCTGACGACGGATTGCACACCGCGCTATGTGCAGGCCGATGCCAGGGCGGGCACCGCGCTGGTCGTGGCCGAGGCCTGGCGCAACCTGTCCGCCACCGGTGCGCGACCTCTGGCGATCACCGACTGTCTCAATTTCGGCAACCCCGAGCGACCGCAGATCATGGGGCAGATCGCGGCCAGTATCGACGGCATGGCCGAGGCGTGCACGGTCCTCGAGTTCCCGGTCGTCTCGGGGAACGTGTCGCTCTACAACGAGACCGACGGCCGAGCGATCCAACCGACGCCGGCGGTCGGCGGCTTGGGGGTCATCGACGACGCAAGCCAGTGCACGACCCTCGCGTTCGATCGTGCGGGCCTCGACCTGATCCTGGTCGGGGAGTGCTTCGGCTGGCTTGGCGCGTCCCTCTATCTCCGCGAGGTCTGCGGCAGCGAGGACGGTCCGCCGCCGCCGCTCGACCTCGGCCAGGAACGCCGCAACGGCGATTTTGTGCGCGCGCAGATCGGTCGCGGCCGGGTCCGGGCGTGCCACGACCTGTCCGATGGCGGGCTCCTGGTGGCGGCGACCGAGATGGCGCTCGCGAGCGGGCTCGGCATGCAGCTCCGTGCACCGCGGGGAGCCGTTGCCGAGCCGGGCTGGTGGTTTGGTGAGGAGCCGTCCCGCTACTTGCTGGCTGTGGCGCCGGAGGAGAAGCCGGCGCTCTTGGCGAGCGCGCGCCGCGCCGGCGTCGTGGCACGGCGCGTCGGCTCGACCGGCGGCGAGGCAATGGTGATCGCCGGTGCGGACGAGGTCGGCCTTGGACGACTGCGTGATCTGTACGAGGGCTGGCTGCCGTCCTACATGGACGGTTGAAGGTCCAGGCTGGGAAGCGATCGAACGATGCCGATGAGCGCCGAGGAGATTACCCGCACCATCCGTGCGGCTTTGCCGGACGCGGAGGTGACCTTGGAGGATTTGGCCGGCGATCAGGATCACTGGCGCGCCCACGTCGTGTCGGAGGCCTTTGCCGGCAAGTCGCGTGTGCAGCAGCACCAGCTAGTCTACGGTGCCTTCGGCGCGCGGATGGGCACCGAGCTTCATGCGCTTGCGCTGACGACGGCCGCGCGCCCAGCCGACTGAAACCTAGTGTGGAGGAAGACCCGATGAGCGAAGCTCCCGAGATCAAGGACCGCATCGACGCCCAGATCGCCACCGATGACGTCGTCCTCTACATGAAGGGCACGCCGGTCTTCCCGCAGTGCGGGTTCTCCGCCACGGTCGTGCAGATCCTCTCGCATGCGGGCGTGCAGTTCCAGGCCTACAACGTGCTGGAGGACCCCGAGCTGCGCGAGGGGATCAAGAGCTACTCGAACTGGCCGACAATCCCCCAGCTCTACGTCCGTGGCGAGTTCGTCGGCGGCTGCGACATCGTGCGCGACATGTACGAAAACGGCGAACTCGCTGAGCTGTTCGCCGGCGACAAGCCCGCCGAGGCCTGACGCCACCGACACTACGTGGTCGTGTTGCGCGAGGTGCCGGCCGATCGCCGGGCGCTCCGGCGCATGGGGACGATGCAGCTCCGCGCAGTCTCCCGCTTCCGCATTGGACGGGGAGCCGACCTTGGCGCAGGGCGTACTTACGTCGTCTCAGCAGTGAATAGCTGCCATCGCTTGGCTAGCGGCCGCCAGGTGATGCCTCTCCGCTGCCAAACTTTGCGCCCTTGATCGCACGGCCGATGAAATCGATCATACTCGCGAGGGTCTGGCTACCGTGATCGGTTCGGTACGCCACGCCGTTCTGAAGTCTGAGTGGACAGTCCGTCAGGTCGACGATCTCAACGTTTGACGGAACACAGACACGCATCTCCTCAGGCACCAGGGCGCTGCCTACTCCCGCCGACGCAGCGCCTACAGCTGAGAGGAAGGAGCGCGCCTCCGCGGCGATCTCAGGCGTGATGCCGAGCTCATGCGCGGAGCTGATAAACGCGTCGTACAGTCGTGGCGCACGGCGCCGTCCATAAAAGATGATCGGGTTGCCAAGCGCATCTGCCCAACGCTCCGACGCCGACGCTTCGAGGGCTCTTCGACGCCTCAGTGCCAGGAACCTCGAAGGTGGCAGTGGGAGCACATCGATTTCAGCACGATCGAGCGGGGGATGGAGAAAGCCCAGATCGATCTCGCGATCGGCGAGCGCACTCTCTTGATCGACAGTGCCGAGTTCCCTGATTTCCACCTCGATTTGAGGATGGGTGTCGCGATACCGGCCAATGACCTGCGGCGCTTTACCCAGCATCGCAACGGTCGTCATCGCGACGCGTAGAACCTCGTTCTTGCCGCTCTTGAGCGTGTTTGCGACCCGGCGCGCCTGCTCGAGACGATCGAGTAGGGCGCGCGCCTCGAACACGAAACGTTGGCCAATCTCGGAGAGCCGAACATCCCGCCTTGTCCGAACGAAGAGCTCCGCACCCACTTCGTCTTCGAGTCGCTTGATCTGCACGGACAGGACCGACTGGGCAACGCCGGCCCGCCTGGCCGCACGCCCGAAATGCAGCTCCTCCGCGAGCAAAACGAAGAAGCGCAGGCGTTTGGTCTCCATCAACGGGCCCTATCCGCATACTAATCGTCAAACGCGATCAGTGGCATCAGATCAAGAATTTCAGTTCGCTGACCAGACCCACTAACTCATTCCAAGGGAAAAGCACACACGCCGGAATCAAGGGGACAGAGTACGCATGAGACTGAGTGTTGGGGGGGCATTCGCTCTATCTGCGTTCGCGATGGCCGCGGGGTTGGCCGCCGCACAGACGCCCTACGCAACCTTCGAGGGCGGAACGCTAGTTGCGATCAGCGACGGTGACATGTTGGCCTCGGCGTATGTCAACGGCGAGCTCGGTCCTCGGGAGGGCACTGACGCGCTGATCGTTGCCACGATCAGTGAGGACCTACGAGAAATGAGCCTAGCGACGGTTGAAGTCTCGAACTCGGTCGCGGGGGCGCCGACGGCGGTGGCGGTGACGCCCGACGGCCGATTTGCGGTCGTCTCGGAGTCTTTCGGACCGCGAGGACTTGATGGGGAAACGTTCCGGGACTTGCCGATCGGATCATTGCTGACGCTCGTCGACATCACCGATCCGTCGACACCCAGCGTCGCGCAACGCCTTGAGATCGGGACACGGCCCGAAGGGCTGTCGCTGAGCCCCGCGGGTGATCTTGTCGCTGTCGCCATGCACCCTTCTGATGGACGCGGGATCGCGTTCATCCCACTTGAGGATGGCAGATTCGGTGATCCAAGCTATGCCTCTGTGCCAGACATGACGCCAGAAGACCGGCTCAGCCATGTGGAGTGGCACCCGTCGGGAGAGTTCGTCGCAGTGACCGACGTTAACCGCGCCGTCGTGCGCTTCGCTCGGGTCGTTCGAGGGAGCGACGAGGCGATAGCGCTCGAAGCCTGGGGCAATCCCGTGCTCGTCTCAAAGTACCCTTTTATGGGCCGGTTTACGCAGGATGGGCGTCATTTCCTGACAAGCAATCTCTACTGGGGACTGGATGTCGTCGGGGTTTGGACCGAAGCGCCGCCAGGCGATGTGACCGCCATCCGGTTCGCAAGCGAAGCCGGAGCGGGAGGCCCGCGGCATTTCTTGGTCGGGCGTGCGGGCACCGGCATCTCGCCTGAAGGAATAGCGATTTCACCCGATGGGGAATGGGCGGTGACCACGAATCTCGAGGTGTCCTATGCACCTGCCCACGATCCCCGGCATACGCCGTACTCCTCGCTGACATTGATCGACATCAACCCCGAGACCGGCCATCTTACGGCTGTAGGAACATACGCGTTCGACGGTATCTTGCCGGAAGCCGCGGTCTGGGACGCTTCAAGCCGGTTTGTCGCCGTGGTGAACTACGATCAGCTGGATACTGCGCAGCCCGGCGGCTCGATCGACTTCTGGAGGCTCGTCACCTCGCCGCAGGTCGGTCTGGTGAAAATGCGGACGTCGATCCCGACCCCGCATGGCCCGCATTCGATTGTGCGTGCGAACTAGAGGCTGCGGGTGCCGGCGGTACAGACAGGCACCGCCGGCCTGGGCCGAGTTGGGCATGGGCTGGACAGCCTGTTAGTGGAGCGTGCGGGCACTGCCTGGAACAAGACGTAACGGCCTGCCCCGAAGCCAAGAACCCGATGCCACGCGTCGTCTCCACCAAGGGACCAAAGCAGCCTTCCGCTGCCTGCCGCCGAATGACCGCATCAGGCCGAGGGCGGTCCAGGCGGTTGGCGACCGACCAGCTTGAACCAAGGCGTCGGTGCAAGAGCGGATGCGAGGCTGTAGTAGCCGGGCGGCTTGGAACAGCCGGTGATTAAGCCGACCCGATCAGCGCGAGTAGTACTCGATGACCAGGTTGGGCTCCATCTGCACGGGGTAGGGGACGTCGCTCATCTTGGGCGTGCGGATGAGCTTCGCCTTGAGGGCCTTCTCGTCCATCTCGATGTACTCGGGCACATCGCGCTCGCGGTTCTGCAGCGCTTCGATGACCATCACCTTGTCCTTGGTCCGGTCGGCTACCTCGACGATGTCGCCCTCGCGGCACAGATAGCTGGCGATCGTCACGCGCTTGCCGTTGACCTTGACGTGGCCGTGGCTGACGAACTGCCGCGCCTGCTGCATCGTCAGCACCACGTTCATCCGGTACACGACGACGTCGAGGCGCCGCTCCAAGAGGCCTACGAGGTTCTCGGCCGTGTCGCCCTTGAGCCGCGTCGCCAAGTGGTAGGCCCGACGGAACTGCTTTTCCGTCATGTTGGCGTAGTAACCCTTGAGCTTCTGCTTCGCCAGTAGCTGGTTGCCGTAGTCCGAGACCTTCTTGCGCTTTTGGCCGTGCATACCCGGGCCATAGTTCTTCTTCGCCAGCGGGTCCTTCGCCCGGCCCCACAGGTTGACGCCGAGGCGGCGGCAGATCTTGGTCTTGGCTTGCACGCGTTTGGTCATCGGTGAATGCTACCCGGAATCCAGCTTCGGCGGGAATGGTCGAGGCGCGAGCGTATAGCGACCGGGAACGCGCGGTGTCAAACGCTTTGGCGGCGTCGAGCCGGGCGCCGCTCTTGCGTCAGCGCCTTGACCACACCCCGCAGCGTATGGATCTCGGCGACGCGCAGCTCGCGGCGATGCAACAGAAGCTCGAGCTCCTGGATGCGCCGCTCGCGACGGTCGTCGCTCCGGAAGAAGCTGGTGCCGTCGAGCTCTCGAACCATGTGGTCGAGCAGGCTCGTGATGTCCGCCTTGCTGGCGCGACCGAGCCGTTCGTGGTCGTCCTGCACCGCCGGCGTCGAGTCGCCCGCTTGAAAGTACTCGTAAGCCACGAGCACCACCGCCTGCGCCAGATTGAGCGAGGCGAAGCCGGGGTTGAGCGGGATCGTGACGACGGCGTCCGCGAGCGCCACCTCGTCGTTCTCCAGCCCAGTGCGCTCGGGCCCGAAGAGGATGCCGACGCGGAGGCCCGCCGCCAAGCGCGCCCGGAGCTCCTCCGCCGCGGCGACCGCCGTGAGGACCGGCTTGATCATCTCGCGAGGCCTGGCGGTCGTCGCGCAGACCCATTGCAGATCGCCGACCGCCGCGCGCGTCGAGGCGAAGGTGTCGACCTCGTTCAGGACGACGCTGGCACCCGAGGCGGCGTTGACCGCCTTGGCGTTGGGCCAGGCGCAGACCGGGGCGGCGAGGCGCAGGTCGGTCAGGCCGAAGTTCAGCATGGCGCGCGCCGCCGCGCCGACGTTCTCGCCTATCTGTGGTCGGACCAGCACGACCGCGGGCTGCGGGGCCTTCGGATCAGCCCTGTCCTGGCCCCGGTCGGTGCCCGCCACCTCAGTCGGCGCGCGCCGCGGCGGCGATGCCGGCGCTGAACAGCTTGTAGGTGACGGCGTCGCTCAGCGCCATGAAGGACGCGTCGAGGATGTTGGCCGAGACACCGACGGTGGTCCAGGTGAGGCCGTCCGTATCGCGGCTGTCGATCATCACCCGTGTCACGGCAGACGTGCCTGCGTCCGGATTGAGGATGCGGACCCGATAGTCGACCAGATGCATGGCCTCCAGCAACGGGTAGGTCGGCAGGAGGGCTGCCCGGAGTGCCCGATCGAGCGCATCGACCGGACCATCCGCGTCGGCCACGCGGAAGTGCCGGACGCCCGCGACCTCGAGCTTTACGGTCGCCTCGGAGACGGTGATCTTGATGCCGTTCGCATTGAAGCGGCGCTCGGTGATGACGCGGAAGCTCGACAGGTCGAAGTAGTCGGGCACCTCGCCCATGGCCCGTCGGGCGAGCAGCTCGAAGCTGGCGGCGGCGCCCTCATAGGCATAGCCCTGGGACTCTCGCTCCTTCACCCGCTGGAGCAGCGCGCCGACCTCGTCATGGCCGATCGCGAGCCCGATCGCCTCCAGCCTGGCGATGAGGTTGGCGCGGCCCGACTGATCGGAGACCACGATATCGCGCGTGTTGCCGACGGCTGAGGGCGCCACATGCTCGTAGAGGCTCGGATCGCGCGCCACCGCCGAGGCGTGGAGGCCGCCCTTGTGGGCGAAGGCATTGCGGCCGACATACGCGGCGCCGTCCGCCGGCGTACGGTTCAAGATCTCGTCGAAGCGACGCGAGAGCTGCGTCAGATCCTGAAGCCGCTCCGGCTGCACGCCGACCTCGAAGCCCTCCTTGAGGACCAGTGTCGGGATCAGGCTCACGAGATTGGCGTTGCCGCAGCGCTCGCCAAGGCCATTGAGGGTGCCTTGCACATGCCGCGCGCCGGCGCGGACCGCCGCCAAGGTGTTGGCGACGGCGCACTCGGCGTCGTTGTGGGTGTGGATGCCGATCTGCGCCTCGGGCAGAGCCGCCTTGACCTCGTTCACGACATGCTCGACGTGGCGCGGCAGCGCACCGCCGTTCGTGTCGCAGAGGACGAGCCAGTCGGCTCCGCCGGCGAGCGCCGCGCGGAGGCAGGCGAGGGCGTAGCCAGGGTCCGCCTGCCAGCCGTCGAAGAAGTGCTCAGCGTCGAGGAGGACCTCGTCCGCGTAGTGCCGGGCCGCCTTCAGACTGTCCTCGATCATGGTGAGGTTTTCGTCGAGTTCGGCGCCCAGCGCGTCGGTGACGTGCCGTGACCATGCCTTGCCGACCAGGGTGATCACCGGCACGTCGGCCTGGAAGTGCGGTTGGAGGCCGGGGTCGTTGGCAGCGCTCCGCCCGCTCCTGCGGGTCATGCCGAAGGCCGCCAGCTTAGCGTTGGCGAGCGCGGGCGGGCTCTTGAAGAACGCATCGTCCGTCGGGTTGGCCCCGGGCCAGCCGCCCTCGACATAGTCGATACCGAGGGCGTCGAGCATCCGCGCGACGTTCCGCTTCTCCTCGACGCTGAAGTCGACGCCCTGGGTCTGGGCGCCGTCGCGCAGCGTGGTGTCGTAGAGGTACAGGCGCTCGGGCATGGGAGATCCGAATGATCGGGCGAGGTGTGCGCACCTAAAGCGGAAAGCGTCACCATCGGCAACCGGCAGGGTATGGCGCCCGCTGAGACGCGAGGTAGTCTCCCCGGATGGAACATCGTTCTTCGAAGGCGGCGGAAGCTTCGTCGGAGCGCTCGACGGCACCCATCCTCGCGCCGCCGCCGCTGGTGTTTCTGATCGCGCTCGTGGTGGGCCTTGCGCTCGACTGGCTCCTGCCGCTCGATCTTCTGTCCACCGTCCCGACCGCGCTGCGCTACGCCGTCGGCGGCACCTTGCTCCTTCTCGCGCTGGCACTAGCCCAGCCTGGAAAGCGTGCTTTCCGACGGGCCGGAACGCCGGTCCTGCCGTGGCAACCGACGAAGGCGCTCGTCACCGACGGCGTCTACGGGCGGGCGCGCAACCCGATGTATGTAGCGCTGGTCCTCGTGCTTGTCGGTGGTGGGATTGCATTCGCCGGCGACTGGACGGTGGCGATGGCGGTGCCCCTCGGCCTCGCGCTGCACTATGGCGTGGTGCTTCGAGAGGAACGCTACTTGGAGACGTTGTTCGGCGACGACTACCGGCAATACTGCGAGCGTGTGCCCCGCTATGGCTGGCGTTGGTAGGCGCCTCGCCAGGCTAGCTTTGACGGAGACCTCGGATCAGCTCTCGCGCCGCCAGGTCGTGCCCTCGGGGCCGTCTTCCAGGATGATGCCCTTGGCCTTGAGGCGCTCCCTGATCTCGTCCGCGCGCCGGTAGTCGCGGGCGGCGCGCGCCTGCTCGCGTTGCGCGATCAGCGTTTCGATCTCCCGGGCGTCGTCGTCGGCGGTCGTGCCGCGCAGCCATTGCCTAGGATTATCCTGCAAGAGACCGAGTAAGCGGCCGGCATCGAGCAATTGCCGCTTGAGCCGGGCGCGGTCGCGGTCGCGCGTGGCCTTGTTGGCTTCGTTGGCCAGCACGTGGAGGCCCGCGATCGCGCGTGGCGTATTGAGGTCGTCGGCAAGCCCTTCGGTGACCTCCAGCGGCGGTGGCGCACTCGGCGCAGTGATGTCCTCCTCGAGGTCGGCGAGCGTACGGTAGAGACGGTCGAGCCCGGCACGCGCCTGGCGGAGCGCTGCCACGGAGAAGTCGAGCGGCTGGCGGTAGTGCGCTCCCAACATCCAGTAACGAAAGCTCTCTCCCGGCACTTTCTCCAGCACGTCACCGACCGTGACGAAGTTGCCCAGCGACTTCGACATCTTGGCACCATCGACGGTGATGAAGCCGTTGTGCAGCCAATAGCGGGCAAGCTGGTCGGTGCCGTGGGCGCAGCAGCTCTGCGCGATCTCGTTTTCGTGGTGGGGGAAGACCAGATCGAGGCCACCGCCGTGGATGTCGAACGGCACGCCGAGGTACTGGGCGCTCATCACCGAGCACTCGAGATGCCAGCCCGGCCGTCCGTAGCCGAAGGGGCTCTCCCAGCCGGGCTCGCCCTTGGCCGCCGGCTTCCAAAGGACGAAGTCGGCAGGGTCCCGCTTGTGCGGGGCCACCTCGACGCGTGCGCCCGCAATCTGCTCGTCGCGATCTCGGCCGGAGAGCCGCCCGTAGGTGGGCATCGCCGGCACGTGAAAAAGGACGTGGCCGTTGGCTTCGTAGGCGACGCCCTGACGGAGCAGCGTTTCCGCAAGCAGGATCATACCGGCGACATGTTCGGTAGCGCGCGGCTCGACGTCGGGCTCGAGGCAGCCGATCGCCCGCGCGTCCAGATGAAACTGCTCGATCGTCCGCTCGGTCAGATCGTCGATCGGTTCTCCGTTCGCCTTCGCCTGTTCGATGATCTTGTCGTCGATGTCCGTGATGTTGCGCACGTAGGTGACGTGCGTGAAGCGCTGCTTGAGCAAGCGATACAACACGTCGAACACGACCAGAGGACGGGCGTTGCCGATGTGGATCGGTCCGTAGACCGTCGGCCCGCAGACGTAGAGGCCGACATGCCCTTGTCGGATCGGGACGAACGGCTCCTTCGTCCGCGTGAGCGTGTTGTGGAGGTGCAGGTTCGCGATCACGGCGGTCAGCCCTAGCAAGCACTCAGGCGCGAACGCCCTCGAGGCGCCGCTTCGCCCGTTCGGGCCCCAAGAGCGCTAGCAAATCGGCAAGCGGCGGTCCATCGGGACGCGCGGTCAGCGCCAGGCGGATTGGCAGGCGCAGGCGCTTGCCGCGGCGGCCGGTCGCAGCACCGACTGCGTCGAGCCACGCTTCGGTGGTCGGGTGCTGGTCGAGCAGGCCAGCGGCCAGGCGCAGGTCGTCGCGTGACTCCTCGGAGATCTCCGGCTGGATCGGAGCTTCAACAATCGCACGCCAGCCTTGCAGATTAGCGAGCCGGGCCAGTCCTTCGAGCGGCGGGGTGCCACCACGAAGATTGCCGCGAACACTCGACCATAGCCGTTCGCTGACCGCCGGTTCGTTGCGCTCATCGAGCCGATGATTGACGGCGTCGACATCGAGGGTCTCTAGCCAATGGTCCTGAGCGCGCACGAGGGCGTCGACGTCGAAGGTCGGGGAAGCGCGACCGAACGCCCCTAGGTCGAGCGTGGCGGCGGGATCGGTATCGGCGGAGATCGCCATCCCCGTGCCGAGGCCCGTGAGATAGGCCACCAGCGGTTCCGGCTCGACGCCCAGCTCCTGCAAGCGCTCCAAGGTCAGGCTGGACGTGCGCTTCGAAAGCGGTGCGCCGTTCTCATCCACCACCAGCGGCAAGTGAGCGAAGGCCGGCGGCGGCGCATCCAGTGCCTCCGCAAGGGCCAGATGCACCGCCGTGTTGGTCAGGTGGTCGTCGCCGCGGATGACGTGGCTGACGCTCGCGTCGAGATCGTCGACCACCGTTGCCAACGTGAAGGTCGCGCGACCATCGGCGCGCAGGAGCACCGGGTCGTTCTGATGGGTGAGGGCGACGCGCATCGGCCCGTGCACGAGATCGTGCCAGTCAATCTGCCGGTCGCCGAGGGAAAGCCGCACCGCACCCTCGAACTCGTAGGCCGCACGCTTGGCGACGAGTTCCTGGGCGACCTCGCTGTAGCGCTGCCCGCGCACGCTTTGACGGACTTCGGCATGGGGCTCGATGCCGAGCCATGCCAGGTCCCGGCGGATCGCGTCGACGGCCCCCGCCTCCTCGCGGCTCGTATCGGTGTCGTCGATCCTGAGGAGGAACCGCCCGCGATGGCGCCGCGCGAACAGCGCGTTGATGAGGGCGGTGCGCGCATTGCCCGGATGCAGCCGCCCCGTCGGGCTGGGCGCGAAGCGAACCGTGACGCTCCGCTCAACGCTCGCGGGCGACATGACGGAAGGCGTTGGTGATGGGATAGCGCCGGTCCCGGCCGAAGGCCTTTTGCGTCACCTTGACGCCCGGCGGCGCTTGCCGCCGTTTGTACTCGGCAAGGTCGAGCAAGTTGCTCACTCGGCGCACCGTCGCCGCGTCGTAGCCCGCCTCGATGAGCTCGCCCGTGTGGCGTTCCTCCTCGACCAGCGCGTGAAGGATGCCGTCGAGCACGTCGTAAGGTGGCAGCGAGTCCTCGTCCTTCTGATCGGCCCGCAGCTCAGCACTCGGCGGCTTCTGGATGATGCGATGTGGGATGACGGTACCTGCAGGGCCGAGCCCGCCTGCCGGGACGTTGGCGTTTCGCCAGTGCGCCAGCTCGAAGACCGTCGTCTTGTAGACGTCCTTGAGCACTGAGTAGCCGCCGCACATGTCGCCATAGAGCGTGGCGTAGCCCACCGACATCTCGGACTTGTTGCCGGTGGTGAGCACCATCGGCCCGAGCTTGTTGGAGACCGCCATCAACAAGAGCCCCCGCACGCGAGATTGGATGTTCTCCTCGGTGGTGTCGGGTGCCCGACCGCCGAAGAGCGGCGCCAAGGTGGCGTCGAGCGCTTCAACTGCCGGCTCAATCGGCAGCGTATCGAGCTGGCAGCCGAGCGCCTTGGCGCAAGCGGCAGCGTCCTCGAGGCTCGTCGTCGAGGTGAAGCGCGAGGGCAGCATGATGGTATGGACTCGCTCGGCCCCCAGCGCGTCGACGGCGATAGCGGCCGAGAGCGCGCTATCGATGCCGCCCGAGAGACCCAGGACGACGCCCGGAAAGCGGTTCTTGCGGACATAGTCCCGAAGCCCAAGCACGAGCGCTCGGTAAATCGCCTCCAGCCGATCCGGCGGCGGTTCAACGCGACCCGCCACGCAGCTCCAGCCGCTCGATCGTCGCTGCCATTCGGTCAGCAGGAGATCGCTCTCGAAGCTCAGCGCCTGCGCCCGGAGCGCGCGGTCGTGGTCGAGAACGAAGGAGACGCCATCGAAGCACAGCTCGTCCTGGCCGCCGACCGTGTTGACGTAGACCAGCGGCAGGCCCGTCTCCGTCACGCGCGCCACCGCGTGCTGGAGCCGCATGTCGTCCTTCTCGCTCTCGAAGGGCGAACCGTTGATGACCAACAAGAGCTCCGCGCCACACTCGGCAAGCGTCTCCGCCACGTCCTCGCGCCACATGTCCTCGCAGGTCATGAGGCCCAGGCGCACGAGGGTCCCGTCCGCGAGCTGCAGCGGCACTGGTCCAGGCAGGGGACCGGCGTCGAAGACTCTGATCTCGTCGAACACGCCGTAGTTGGGCAGTTCGTACTTCGCGCGCCAAGTGGCGATCCTGTCGTCTTCGAGCACGATTGCGGCGTTGTAGAGCTTGCCGTCCTCTGCCCAAGGCGCGCTCACGATCATCATCGGGCCGTCGGCAGTCTGCCGCGCCAGCTCCTCGACCGCGTCACGGCAGGCCTGTTGGAAGGCGCGCTTGAGCACCAGATCCTCAGGCGGATAGCCCGAGATACAGAGCTCGGTGAACAGCACGACATCGGCGCCTGCCGCGTTGGCCCGGGCGTAGGTTTCGCTGATCAGGGCGACGTTGTCGGTGATCGCGCCGACGGTTGGGTTGATCTGCGCAAGCGCGATCTTGAAGGCTTCGGCCACGCGGCTGACTCCCATCGCAGAGACCACCGACTATAGGAACGAACCCGGCCGTAAGCGAGGTATCGTCGGTGGACAGGCTGTTGGCGATGCAGGTGATCCAGAAAGTGGCCGAACTCGGCTCCTTCTCGGCCGCCGCGACGCACCTGGAGCTCTCGAAGTCGGCCGTTTCCAAGATGGTGCGCGCGCTCGAGGACCATCTGGGCGCCAAGCTCTTGAACCGGACCACACGCCGGCTGAGCCTGACCGAAGCGGGCGACCGGTATGTGCAGCAAACAGCGCGACTGCTTGGCGAACTCGCGGAAATCGAGGCCGAGGCGGCAAGCCTGCAGGCCGTGCCGCGCGGCCGGCTTCGGGTCAACGCGCCCATGTCGTTCGGCCTCAAGCACATCGCCCCGCTCGTCCCGGCGCTGTTGCGCGCCCAGCCCGAGCTGGCGATCGACCTGACGCTCAACGACCGCGTCGTCGATCTCGTCGACGAGGGTTTCGATGTCGCCATCCGCATCGGCCATTTGCAGGACTCCAGCCTGATCGCGCGGAAGCTCGGCGAGAGCGACCTGGTGTTGGTCGCGAGCCCGGAGCATCTGGCCGAGGCGGGGGTGCCGTCAGATGTCGACGAGCTGCAGCGGCGGTCGTGTCTGGCCTACGCTTATGGGCCCTACCGGGACGAATGGGCGCTCGAGGTCGGGGGCGTGCCGCGCCAGGTGCGCATCGCTTGCCGCCTGCGGGCCAACAATGGTGATGCGCTCCGTACTGCCGCCGAGCAGGGGGTCGGGATAGCGCTCCTGCCCGACTTCATCGTCGACGATGCGCTCGCCGCGGGCAGGCTCGAGCGCGTATTGCCGGGGGTGACGGGGGGCCGACTGCCGATCCACGCGCTCTACCCGCCCAACCGCCTGCCGCTCGCCAAGCTCAATGTCTTCGTCGACCATCTCCGCCAGCATATGAGCGAGAGCCGACCAAGGAGCGCGCGTTGAGCCGTCAGCGCGTGATCGTGGTCGGCGCGGGCGCCGTCGGCATCGGGGTGGCGCTCTTCCTGCAGGGCGAAGGCCTCGACGTGACGCTGGTCGATCGCGCCGAGCCCGGGCAGCAGACCTCGTTTGGCAATGCCGGGATCATCTCGGTCCAGTCGGTCAGCTCGATCAACAGCCCGGACGTGTTCCGCAAGCTGCCGAAGCTTGCCTTCTCGCCGACCTCGCCGCTCCGCATCCGCTGGCGAGACCTGCCGTGGACGATGCCCTGGCTCTTGGCTTTTCTGAACAACTGCCGCGAAGCACCCGCGCTCCGTTCGAGCCTCGGCCAGGTGGCCCTGTCGAAGGCGTCGGGCGAGGCCTGGCGCGTGCTCTTGCAGCGTCATGGCGGCAATGACCGCGTGACCTGGCCGGGCTGGCTCAAGCTTGCCGAGAGCAAGGCAGAGGTGGCTAGCCTGCAGCACGAACGGCGTCGCCAGGAAGAGGAGGGGCTGCACGCGGAGTGGCTCGACGCCGACCAGGTGGCGGCGCTGGAGCCCGCTCTGGCGCCGCGGTTCGCCGCCGGGCTCTGGCTGAAGGGCAATGGCCAGGTCGATCGACCGGGCGAGCTGTTACAGCACCTAGTCGAGCGGTTCGCGGTCGAAGGCGGGCGGCTCGTGGCCGACGAGGTGCGCGATCTGCGCTCGGCCGCTTCTGGTGTGGAAGTCGTGACGTCGCGACGAAGCCTGAGGGCCGACCACGCAGTGCTCGCCACGGGCCCCTGGTCGGCACGGCTGGCGCGCAAGCTAGGCTCCCGGCAAAGGTTGGTGGCGGAGCGGGGCTACCACCTGATGTTGCCGCAGGCGGAGATGCCGATTGGCCGGCCACTCTATGTGGCGGACACGGGGTTTGTGTTGGCGCCCATGGGCGACGCGCTCCGGCTCACCGCCGGCGCGGAGATCGCCCGGATCGACACGCCGGGTGACGAGACGCGCGTGCGCGGCTGTCTCGCAGAGGTCCGCCGGTGGCTGCCGGCGGCCGCGACGGAGGTCGCGTCGAGCTGGGTGGGCGCGCGGCCGTCGACGCCGGACGGCCTGCCCGTCATCGATCGGGCGCCGCGTCTGCCGCGGGTGGTGCTGGCCTATGGTCATGGGCACCTTGGTCTGACGATGGGGCCGCTAACGGGCCGGCTCGTCGCCGACCTGATCCGCGAACGGCCGCCTGCGCTGGACCTCACGCCCTATTCGGCGGTGCGCTGAGCGTCGCCCGGCGGTCGGCGCCATTCTCGAAGTAGGGGGTTGCGCCCGCCACGGCGCCGGCTCTATAAGCCCGCCCACCTCGGAAACGGCAGCGTTTCCAACCGGTGGCGGGTACGTTGCCGGATTGGCTCTTTGGACATCGTGGTTTTGGGAAGGGATATGCAGGCGGCGGCGCTTTGGTGTGTCGTTTGTGCTGTGTATCTCGGAACGCTTGGAAGGTGAGTTC
>JANQNY010000021.1 GCA_028279345.1 Geminicoccaceae bacterium | reverse complement strand
ATCTCCATCGCGAAGAAATACACCAACCGCGGCCTGCAGTTTCTGGATCTAATTCAGGAAGGCAATATCGGGCTGATGAAGGCGGTGGACAAGTTCGAGCACCGCCGCGGCTACAAGTTCTCGACCTACGCCACGTGGTGGATCCGGCAGGCGATCACCCGCTCGATCGCCGATCAGGCGCGGACGATCCGCATTCCCGTGCACATGATCGAGACGATCAATAAGCTGGTGCGCGCGTCGCGGCAGATGCTGCACGAGTATGGCCGCGAGCCGACGCCGGAAGAGCTGGCAGCCAAGCTCAACATGCCGCTCGACAAGGTGCGCAAGGTCCTCAAGATCGCCAAGGAGCCGATTTCTCTCGAGGCGCCGATCGGCGATGAGGAAGACAGCCATCTGGGCGACTTCATCGAGGACAAGAACGCCGTCCAGCCGCTTGAGGCCGCGACGCTGTCGAACTTGCGTGAGGCGACGACCAAGGTGCTCGCTTCGCTCACCCCGCGCGAGGAGCGGGTGCTGCGCATGCGGTTCGGTATCGGCATGAACACCGACCACACGCTTGAGGAGGTCGGCCAGCAGTTCTCGGTGACCCGGGAACGCATCCGGCAGATCGAGGCCAAGGCGCTCAGGAAGCTCAAGCACCCGAGCCGGTCACGCAAGCTGCGCTCCTTCCTCGACACCTGAGCGGCGCACCGCTATGCGCAAGCGGTACGCGGGCCCGTAGTTCAGCGGTCAGAACGCGCCGCTCATAACGGTGTTGTCGGGGGTTCGAATCCCTCCGGGCCCACCACGCAAGGCTGTGCCGCAGCGGAGCTGGGGTTCGGCGAAGACGGCACACGCCGTCTGACGCGTTCGTCCCGGCGAGAGCTGCTCGTCGTGGCGTCCGGCTAGCGCAAACGAAAGGGGCGGCAGGTTGTCCTGCCGCCCCTCTCTGTTGGGTCGTCTTTGACGCGACGCTAGATCAGCGCTTGATCTCGACGCGACGGTTGAGCGCGCGGCCCTCCGGCGTGTCGTTCGGCGCGATTGGACGGGTTTCGCCGAAGCTGACCGTGGTCATGTCAGCAGCCGGCACACCGGCCGTATTCAGGAAGCTCGCGACCGAATCGGCGCGACGCTGGCCGAGAGCGAAGTTGTAGGCCTCGGAACCGATGCTATCGGTATGGCCTTCGACCACCACCTGCTCGTTGTTGGCGAGGATCAGCGCCGCGACATCGTCGAGGACACCCGCAAACTCAGGCTTGATGTTCGAGCGGTCGAAGTCGAACAAGACGTCAGCAGCCAGGCCGATCGTTGCCGGCATGCCCTGGTCGATCGAAGCGATCAGCTCGTCGCGGCAGCCGCTGAGCCAATACGGCTGCACCTCGACCTGCCAATACTCTTCCATTTCCTCGAGCGTGCAGTCCCAAAGCGCTTGCACGCGCGCGGCATTGGCCGGGTCCGACGTACGATTGGCGGTCACGTAGTCGACCGTCGCCATCTCAAGCGACGTAGCCTCCTCGGCGAAGTCGCTCCGCAACACGCGGCTCGACACCGGATCGGGGCCGACCGCCTCACCGGCAGCAGCTCTCAAGCCCTTGCTCGAGAAGTGCTCCGAGTCGCCGTAGTCGACGAGCTCATACTCCTTCTCGGCGAGCGCCAGGTACTCGGCGGCGAGCGCCTGAGTGAACGCATCGCCCGTGAACGGCGTGGATTGAAGTTGATCAATCCCCCGTATCGCACCCCCCGCACAGCCGGCAAGCAGCGCCACGCCGACGAGCGATAGGGCCGTCTTTGTCATCCGCGACATTTTTCCTCCACCTCAAACAAACATTGGTGGGTCCGCTCAAAGGCATTAGCGCCGTCGACGTTACCACCGTCCCCGCGAGATCGGGTGCCTCTGCCACCTCTGGCAAGAAACACACCCGCGTGTTCACTACAACAGCTGTGGCGCAACGGCAAATGCAACAATGACGGTCAGCCGTCTTCACCGAGGATTGTTGCTAATTCGCGCCACTCCCTTGCGCTCAACCCGACGTCGGCCGCGGCGACCGTCTCGCCACGCAGACGGCGGCGGATTGCTTCGACTTGGCCGCGTGAGAGGCTCGCGCCCTGCAACCGGTGCGCGTCGAACGCGGCGGCGGTGATAGGCACCCACTTATTGACAATGTCGATCAGGACCTCCGCGTAAGCACGGATCTCAAGTTGCGCATGTGGATCGGCCCTTAGCGCCAAGAAATGCAGCAGGTTGTGCAGGTCGATCTTCCAATACCACTGCGTGTAAGCGGACACTGGCAGCACGGTGCGGCCGAGTTCCCGCGCAACACCGTCTTCGCCATCGAGGAGGGAATCGTAGAGGTCGAAGGCCTCCTCTGCATGCGCACGCATGCGCTCGCGTAGCTCGGCGGCGACCGGCTCGGTCAAGGCGTCGCCCCGCCCCTGGCGATTGGATTCACTCTGGGTGGCAATGTCGCCGATCGCAGGCAGATAGAATTCGCGATCGAGAATAGAATAGCGGGCAGAGTATTCGTTGACGTTGGCTGTGCGGTGCCGGATCCATTGCCGGGCTACGAACATCGGCAGTTTGACGTGGAGCTTGATCTCACACATCTCGAAGGGGCTCGTGTGGCGGTGGCGCATCAGGTAGCCGATCAGCCCCGCATCGTCGCGAACATTTCGTGTGCCCCGGCCGTAGGAGACGCGTGCCGCCTGCACGATCGCGGCATCGTCGCCCATATAGTCGACGACCCGGACGAAGCCGCGGTCGAGGACCGGGAGGGGTTCGAACAGGATTTCTTCTAGCGACGGCACCGTGGCGCGCCGGGTCGGCTGCTCGGCCGCCCGAGCGTCCTCGACCGCGGCGCGTTGCTCCTCGCTCAGGGTCATGCAGGGTTTCCCATCATGGCGCCGGTCCGCCTGCCGGCTTTTCACGGCTTCGGGCAACGCCTATATAGGAAGTGTCGCAGGTGCGACTATGGCGATAAACGCTTGTCGGAATAAGCGTAACGGACCCGGGGGCAGTGCCCGGCGCCTCCACCAGATTGCCGGCGGCCGCGAGCCGACGGCCATACGGGGGCGAACCAGGATCGACGTGCGTGGTAAAGGACCAGTTTTCGCCCGGCATGGTTCCGCCGTTATCGGGCCGTACTGACAAGTGCCAATGACAATGATTTGGTGCTCGCTGCCGCCTAAGACGCGGTAAGCGCGGCCGGAAGGGCCGGGCAACAGAACCTTTCCACGGTCCCGGGGGCTCTGCCCCCGGGATTGCCGCGTGCGGTCACGCAGAGGCAGAGGCTTGTCGTCATGCCGGAAGGCTCCATCGAATACGCGAAGCTCGTCGAGACGGCGCTGATGGGCGTGGTCCGCCGGGTCTTGTTGGACGCGGCGGAGCACGGGCTCGCGGAGCCCCACCACTTCTACATCACCTTTCGAACCGATCATCCCGGTGTCGAAATGCCGGCCGAGCAGCGGCAGCGTTATCGGCAAGAGATGACCATCGTGCTGCAGCACCAGTTCTGGGACCTCGTCGTCGGCGACGATCGCTTCGACGTGACGCTGTCCTTCGGCGGCCGGCAACAGCGCCTGTCGATTCCGTTCCAGGCAATCAAGGTGTTCGCCGACCCCGGCGTGGAGTTTGGCCTGCAGTTCTCGCTGGCGGATGGTGACGACGACGCACCTGCTGCCGACGGCGTCGCAACCGAGCCCGCCCCGCCTCAGGAGGCGGCATCGGTGCTACCAGTGCCCCGACCGGTGCGCGACGCGGACGCGGAGACGCCTGCGGCCGAGGCTGACCAGTCGGGCGCCGGCGGCGCCGACATCGTCACGCTGGATCGTTTCCGCAAACGCTGATCTCCTTTCGCCTTGACAGCCAAGACGGCACCGGCACCCTTCGCCGCGACTTGGGCTGGGCGCGAGGGAGGCACAAGATGGCGACGCGGCAAGAGAGCGACACCTTCGGACCGATCGAGGTCCCGGCCGATCGGTATTGGGGTGCCCAGACCCAGCGGTCCCTGCAGAACTTCAAGATCTCGACCGAGCGCATGCCGGCGCCGCTCGTGCGCGCGCTCGGCATCGTCAAGCTCGCGGCCACGCGCGTCAACGAACGGCTGGGCGAACTCGACGGCGAGCTGGCGAAGGCCATGGAGCAGGCGGCGGAGGAGGTGGTCGCGGGCGAGCTCGACGATCATTTTCCGCTGGTGGTCTGGCAGACCGGGTCCGGCACCCAGTCCAACATGAACGCCAACGAGGTGATCTCGAACCGCGCCAACGAGCTGCTCGGCCAGCCGCTCGGCACCAAGCAGCCGGTGCACCCGAACGACCACGTCAACCGCGGCCAGTCGTCGAACGACACCTTCCCGACGGCCATGCACATCGCCGTTGCCGAGGAAGCTTCGAACCGGCTGATCCCGGCGCTCGAGCACCTCGAGCGGGCGCTGGCGGCCAAGACCGAGGCCTTCAACGACATCGTCAAGATCGGGCGCACGCACACCCAGGACGCGACGCCGTTGACGCTCGGCCAGGAGTTCTCGGGTTACACCACGCAGGTGCGCTACGGCATCGAGCGCGTCCGCCGCGCGCTGCCGTCGATGCTGCAGCTCGCGCAGGGCGGCACGGCGGTCGGCACAGGTCTCAACGCCAAGGTGGGCTTCGCCGAGGCCTTCGCCGCCGAGGTGGCTCAGATCACCGGGCTCGCCTTCGTCACCGCGGAGAACAAGTTCGAGGCCCTCGCCGCGCACGACGCGATGGTCGAGATGTCGGGCGCGCTCAACACGATCGCCACGAGCTTCATGAAGATCGCCAACGACATCCGCCTGTTGGGCTCGGGCCCGCGCTGCGGCCTTGGCGAGCTGAGCCTGCCGGAGAACGAGCCCGGCTCCTCCATCATGCCCGGCAAGGTCAACCCGACCCAGTGCGAGGCGCTGACCATGCTGGCCTGCCAGGTGATGGGCAACAACGTCGCCGTCACCATCGGCGGCTCCAACGGCCATTTCGAGCTCAACGTGTTCAAGCCGGTGATGGCCTATGGCGTGCTGCAGTCGATCCGCCTCCTAGCGGACGGGGCGGTGAGCTTCACCGACAACTGCGTCGTCGGCATCGTGGCGAATGAGGCGCGCATCGAGCAGCACCTCAACGAGAGCCTGATGCTCGTCACCGCCCTCAACCCGAAGATCGGCTACGACAACGCCGCCAAGGTCGCCAAGAAGGCGCACGCCGAGGGCACGACCCTCAAGACCGCGGCGCTCGATCTCGAACTCCTGACCGAGGACGAGTTCCACGAGCTGGTTCGCCCCCACAAGATGTTGGGCCCGAGCCCCTAGGGTGGCCGCCTCTACCTAGGATGGCTAGCTGCGTGATGCGACGGCATCGGCCCGGCCGCACCGACGGCGGCTCTCGACTGAACGAACAACGCACCTAATCCGCGCCGGTCACGCCGCTTTGAAGCGCGACGAGGGGCCTGTTTCGGTTAGCTGTGGCTGGACGACAGCGCGGAGGCGGTGATGGCCCTTCGATCTCTGGTCCTCGCGATTCCTTGGCTCGTGCTCGCAGGCATCGCCGCCGCCGACACGCCCGCCGGTTGGCGCGAGGCTTGGCCACGCACGGACTTCACGAGCGCTCTCGTCGATTTCACCGAGATCCGAAGCGGCGGGCCGCCCAAGGACGGTATCCCGTCGATCGACGAACCCAGCTTCGTCGGTGTGCCGGCCGCCGCTCAAGACCTCGCCGCGACCGAGCCGGTCATGAGCGTCACCATCGAGGGCGATGCGCGCGCCTACCCCTTACGCGTCCTCATGTGGCACGAGATCGTCAACGATACGGTCGGCGGTGTCCCGGTGGCCGTCACCTACTGCCCCTTGTGCAACTCGGGCGTCGTCTTCGAACGTACACTGGCTGGTGAAGTCACCACGTTCGGGACCACGGGCAAGCTGCGGAACTCCGATCTCGTCATGTACGACCGGGCGACCGAGAGCTGGTGGCAGCAGTTCGAGGGTCGCGCCATCGTCGGCGAGCGCGCGGGCGCCGAACTCGACCGGGTTCCGGCGCGGCTCGAAGCTTTCGCCGACTTCGCCGAGCGCCATCCGGACGGGCGTGTGCTGGTGCCGACCGACCCGCGGGCGCGAAGCTACGGGCGCAACCCCTATGTCGGCTACGATTCGGCTTCCCGCCCGTTCCTCTTCGACGGTTCCTACGATGGCCCCGGCTCGCCCCTGATGCGGGTGGTCGCCATTGAAGGGGCCGACCGCGCCTTCAGTCTCGAACTCGTGCGGCAGCAGGGCGCCCTCGAGCACGGCCCATTTGTGATCCGCTGGCGAGCGGGCCAGAACTCAGCGCTCGACACGCCCGAGATTGCACAAGGTCGCGACGTCGGATCGGTGACGGTTCAACGCCGCGTCGCCGCCGGCCGCTTCGAGGATGCCGTATACGATGTGCCCTTCGCCTTCGCGTTCAAGGCGTTCCGCCCCGACACGCCCATCATGCATACGGACTGAGGTCTCGATGCACGCGCCGCGGCGGGGTGCGCCTCGGAGGGCGTCGCCGAACCTCGGAACGCGGACGCCGCCACCTGTGTTGCCGTCGACGCCGTTCGCTTCGACTATGGCGCCGGGGTGACACCCGTTTCTGGAGGGCAATGTGCAAAGGTCGGTTGTGCTGGTCCACGGCGCCTTCGCGGGGCCTTGGTGCTTCGACGACTACAGGGCGTTCCTCACCGAGCGCGGCTGGACCTGTCATGTGCCGGCCTTGCGCTACCATGACGGTGATCCGACAGCCGAGCCGCCGCCGGATTTCGCCGACACCAGCGTCTTGGACTACGTGTCGGACATTGCGGCGTTCGTGCGAACGCTGGAGACGCCGCCGGTTCTGCTCGGGCATGCCGTGGGCGGGCTGATCGCCCAGAAGGTCGCGGCGATGGGCCTCGCGAGCGGTCTGGTTCTCATCAACCCGAACGCCGCTTGGGGCATGCTTCCCGAGACCGACGACGAGCGCGCGGTGGCTCGGGCCTTCATGGAGCAGGGACCCTTCTGGAAGGCGCCCATGCGCGTCGCCTTCGACCTCATCGCGCCCTATGCCTTCAACAAGCTCGACGACGCGACCCAGCACGCGGTATTCGAGCGGCTGGGCCCCGAACCGGGCCGCGTGATGTTCGAGATGTTTTTCTGGATGTTCGACGATCGCCGCGCGGTCGCGATCGACTTCGACCGGGTTGCATGTCCTGTTCTCGTGGTCTCCGGCGAGGAGGACCGGGCCGTACGACACGCGGTGGGCCGGGAGATCGCTGCCAAGTACGGCGAGAAGGGCACCTTTCATCTGGCCCGCGGGCACGCGCACTACTTGTTTATGGAGCCCGGTTGGGAGGACGTTGCGGGCTACTGTGCCGACTGGATGACGAAGCAGGCGGCGACGTCGGGCTAGCTGCCCAGAGCCGAGACAGCTCTTTCTAGAAGGGCGCCGCATGTCTTGGAACCTCGACGAAGCCGTCGCGACACCCGCCGGCACGCTGGCCGCCGGATCGACGGGCAACGGCCCGCCACTCGTCCTAGCGCATGGATGGCCATGGTCGTCCTATGCTTGGCACCGGGTCATACCGACGCTGTCGGCGCAGTTTCGCGTCCACTGGTACGACATGCCAGGCTATGGGCGCTCTGAGATGCGCGACGACCAGCGAACGTCGCTCGACGTGCAGGGTGAGATCTTCGCGACCATGCTCGATCACTGGCGGTTGCAGTGCCCGAGTGTTGTTGCTCACGATTTTGGCGGGGCCACGACGCTGCGCGCGCACCTCCTGCATGGGCGCGACTATGACCGCTACGTGCTGATGAACGTCGTCGCCATGCGCCCGTGGGGTTCGGCGTTTTTCGACCATGTCGGACGCCACGTGGGAGCCTTCACCGGATTGCCGCCGCACATCCATGAGGCAGTCGTGCGAGCCTACATCCGAGGCGCGCTTGTCAACGATCTGGACGTTGCGGATTCCGAGGCGCTTGCGGCGCCGTGGCTGACGGAGATGGGACGCGGCAGCTTCTACCGTCAGTTTGCGCAAGCCGATGAGCGCTACACGGCGGAAATCGAACCGCTGTTAGGGGCCGTCCGTTGTCGGACGCTCGTTCTGTGGGGCGAGGACGATCCATGGATCCCGCTCGAACGCGGGCGGGCGCTTCACGAGCGCTTGGCGGAAGCGCGCTTCGACACGCTCCCCGGCGTCGGCCACCTCCCTCAGTTGGAGCAGCCAGACGCGGTGGTCGAACGCCTCTTGGCTTTTCTGATCGACTGAGGAGCTTCCCTCGCCCGCCGACCCGGGTCCTGTCGTTTGTTGTCACTGCTTCTCGGCGTTCGTCAGCCTTCGTTCAGCCAAGCCTCCGCCGCCGCCTCTTGGTCCGGTTCGAAGCTCTTGATCGCAACCCCGGGAAACAGCGCGCCCTCGATCTCGGCAACCGTGCGTAGCCAACTGGCGTCGCAGAGCACGGCGCAACGATTGAACTTGCCGAGCAGCGCAAAGAGCTTCGGCAGGCGTTTGATCTCGACCGCGATGGCGCCCGGCGTCGGCATCGAGAAGTCACGAATCCGATAGAGCATGTGACCGCCGGTCACGCCTTCGGATTTGGCGATCAAGTCGTCCAGCCCGGCTGCCATGCTCTCCGAATCCAGGCTGCCTTCCAACTCGATGTCGACCCGGTTGGCGGCTGTCTTCGTGATCGTCAGCATGGGTCTCTCCCGTAGTTCTCGAGTGGAGCTTTCCGAGAGCATAGCACGAGCCGAGCAAGCGGCTCCTCACGCGGCACACTACCGCCGGTCGGTAGCCCTCGCAGGATCCGGCCGCCGCGGCGCGTCCTCGCCCGAGAAGAACGTCAAGAGCGCGTAGCGGCTGCCTTCGGTGACGTCGGTGGCCTCGTGGAGGAGCGAGCAGGAGAAGACGCAGGCGCCACCCTTGGGCGCTTCGTAGACCGCGTCGCCGAACTCGGGAAAGCGAAGGCCGCCGCCTGCGTAGTCACCGGTATTGAGGTTGAGGGTGAGGGCGAAGCGGCGGTGCTGGGCGTCGGGCGTGGTGTTGTCGCGGTGCGGGCGGAAATAGCCGCCGCCAGCGGCGTCGTAGCGCACGATCTTGAGCTTCTCGAGGCGTGTGACCCGGTAGAAGAAGGCCTGCCAGATCGCCGGGAGCACGCGCTCGCCTAGCCGCCGCATGACCTGGTCGGTTAGTGCCTTGTCCTCGAGCGTATGGTCCTTCCTGACCTTGGCCGAGGCGTCGGGCACGAGGCGGACCTCGCCATCGACCTCGCGCAGCATGCCGCTCTCCACATGGTCGGCGTCGAGCGTCGCCATGAGCGTATTGCAGAGCGTCTCGTCGAGCACGTCGGGCACGAACAGGACGGGCGCTGCTTGGCGTAGGACGGCTGCTTCCGACATCAGCCGTTCCCCACGATCGAGCCCATGCGTGCGCGGGTCTTGGCGTCGGCGAGGCAGCGCATGGACGCGACGATCGGCACGACGTCGGTCGCGTCGCGCCCGTAGGCGAGGTTGAAGGAATATTCGAAGCCGGCGGGGTTGGCGCCCTCGGCGTGCGTGATCAGCGTTTCCAGCTTGTCGACCGCCTTGACGAAGCGCGCCTCGGGCGTCCGTCGCTCGAGATAGTCGTCATAGAGCCGGGTGAGCTCGGCCCGTGCAGCCTCCGGGAGTGGCCCGACGAGGGTCAGGAAATCCTGTCGCTCGCGCGCCTGTCGCAAGTCCTGGTCGACCTGCCGCGGTGCCGGGACGTCGCCGCCGATCGCCTCGCCCAGGTCGTGGATGAGACACAGCTTGAGGATGTCGAGCGCGTCGAGGCCGGGTTCGCGCGGCGCTAGCACGCAAGCCAGGAGACCAAGCCGCCAGGAGTGCTCGGCGACGCTTTCGACGCGTCCCGCCTGGGTATGCGCGCTGCGCAAGGTATCCTTGAGCGCGCCTGCTGCCTCGATGAAGCGATAGAGGCCGTCGAAATCGGCGTCGTCGCGCGCAACAGCCATCGAGCCCTTCTCCCGGTAAACCGACCGCATAACCCGGCCGAGGTGCCGCCGCCAACGCAAAAGGGGCGGACCCGAAGGCCCGCCCCTTCGCAAGGCGAGGCGATTGAGGCTCAGCCGATCGGGCCGCCATCCCGCTTGACGATCGACACCACCGATGGGCGCGGCGGCATGTTGTCGTCAAAGTCGGGCCAGCGGGTCGACGGGTCCTCGAAGGTGCTGTCGCGGCCGAACTCCGACCACTCGTCACCATCGTCGGCCGGGTGCTGGACGGCGACGAAGAGCGAGTTGTCGTCGGGCGTGAAGTAGGGCCCGCAGAGTTCGGCGCCCGCCGGCACAGCGTAGAAGTGCCTGCCTGAGGCGCGCAATTCACCCTCGGTCTCGAGCGCCCAGAGGCCGTCGGCACGACCGGTGTCGGCGTCGGAGTTGCCGTCGGTGGCGATCCAGAGGCGACCGCGATTGTCGATGGCGCAGTTGTCCGGGTCACCGAACCAACCGTTGTCACTGGTCGCCGGACCCCACACCGCCTTGTGGTCCGGGTTCTGGGGATCGCCGCAGAGGACCAGGATCGACCACTCATCCTTGGCCTTCGTGTAGTCGCCGCCCGTCGCCAGCTCGATGATGTGGCCGTGCTCGTTCTCGGCGCGCGGGTTGGCGACGTTCTCGTCGCCGGGCTCGCGCCGCGAGTTGTTGGTCAGCATCACGTAGACGCGGCCGGTCTGCGGGTTGTGCTCGACGTCCTCGGGCCGATCCATCGGCGTGGCGCCCAGGAGGTCGGCCGCATGACGCGTCTCAATGAGCACGTCCGCCTGGCTCTCGAAGCCGTTCGCCGAGGTCAGCGGGCCCTCGCCAAAGACCAGCGGTAGCCAGTCGACGGTGCCGTCCTCGTTGAACCGGGCGACCGAGAGCGTGCCCTCGTCGAGCAGGTTCATGTTCGCCGCGCGGTTGTCCGGGTTGAACGTCCCACTGGCGACGAAGCGGTAGAGATAATCGAAGCGCTGGTCGTCGCCCATGTAGACGGTGACGCTGCCATTGTCGCCGATGGCGATGTCCGCACCCTCGTGCTTGAAGCGGCCGAGTGCGGTGCGCTTCACGGGCGTCGATTCGGGGTCGTAGGGGTCCACCTCGACCATCCAGCCGAAGCGGTTCGCCTCATTAGGCTCCTCGGCGAGGTTGAAGCGCGGCTGGAAGAGATGCCAGCTATACCACTCGCCGGGAATGCCGTAGCGCTCGTAGTTGGCCGCCTCGCGGTGGCCCTCAGGCAGCTCGCCGCCGAAATAGCCGTGGAAGTTCTCCTCGGCGTGGAGCGACGTGCCCCACGGCGTCGTGCCACCGGCGCAGTTGTTGATCGTGCCGATCACCTTTGTGCCGGTCGCGTCGACCGAGGTCTTGAGGCGATCGTGGCCGGCGGCCGGGCCGCTCACGTCGATCTCGGTCGAGCGCGCCGAGATGCGACGGTTGAAGTCGCTCTCGGGCTTGTAGGTCCACTGACCGCCCTCGCCGTCCTTCATCACCTCGACCACCGTGATGCCGTGGGCGGCCATCTCGATGTCGACGGTCTCGGCGGTGTCTTCCGTGTAGTTCGGGAACATCAGCTCTTCGTTGGTGTACTCGTGGTTCACCGTGAGGAGGCCGTGATCGGCATTGTCCGAGCCTTGCGGCAGCGGCAGGAAGCCGATGAAGTCGTTGTTGTAGCCGAACTGCTGCTCCTGTGCTTCCGCCGACTGGTTCATCGGATCGAAAGCCGGCGCACCGGGAACGATCGGGTCGCCCCAGCGGATCAGCACCTTGGCGTCGTAGCCCTCGGCGACGCGATGGTCCGCGGTCACCTTCGCCTCGAGTTCGGGGAAGTCGAAGCTGCCCGTTGCCTGCGCCTGCGCCTTGCCAGCGAACAGTGCCGCCGGGCTCACCATCGCCGACATGGCGGTCACGCCAAGCATGCCCTTCAAAGCGTCGCGGCGGCTGCGGCGCGCGATGATCTCGCCGATCGTCGGGTTGTGGAGCGGATTGCTCGGAACGTCGTCCGACGCCTCCCGCCATGCCGTTTTCGGCATCTTGTCCTTGTCGATCCCGTCCATGGTCCATCCCTCGTGGGTTGAAGTTGGAATGGGACTAGAAAGCGTCTGCGACAAAAGTGTGACGAAAGCCGTGTCATGCTGACCGTCGGGGCTGGCGAGTATGCCAGAATCCGAGCGTTTCCGCGGGAGTTGGCCCGCACGTAGGGCTACTAATATTTCGTTCACGAACGATCAGGCGTCGGGCGTCTGGGCGCGCCCGCCGGCAACGTCGCCCGAGCGACGAAAGGTGAGCCGCGTCTCGTGACGGTAGCGCTCGCCTGGGCGGAGCACCGGTTGCGGGTAGTCCGGATGGTTGGGCGCGTCGGGCCAGAGCTGCGGTTCGAGGCAGACACCGGCGCGGGGCGGTGGGTGGCTCACCAGGTTGTCGCCCGTGTAGACCTGCAGGCCGGGCTCGGTCGTCGCGACCGTCATGCTGAGGCCCGGCACGCTTACGGTGGCCACATCCGCCGGTGTCGCGCGCCGGGCCGCGGCCAGGCAGTAGTTGTAGTCGAGCCGCAGGCCTTCGAGCCGCGTAGGCGTGCTGAGATCGAAGCGCGTGCCGGCGACCGGTGCTGGCGCGCCAAGGGGCAGCGACGCCGCGTCGACCGGCAGGTACGCGCGCGCCGCGACTTGGACGCTGTGGCCATCGATGGACGCGCTGTTGTCGAAGTTGAAGTAGCTGTGCTGGGTAAGGTTGCAGATGGTGGGTGCGTCAGTGGTTGCCTCGAAGGTCATCGCGAGCGCCGAGGGTGCCTCGACCGCGTAGGTCACGCTCGCTGCGAGCCGGCCCGGAAAGCCCTCGTCGTCGGCCGGGGACACCAGCTCGAGCCGCACCCGGTCGGACGCCACCTCCGCCACCTGCCAGACGCGGTTGCCAAAGCCGTTGGGACCGCCGTGCAGCGTGTTCGGGCCTTCGTTGGTGGCGAGCTGCACGGGCTTGCCGTCGAGCTTGAAGCGGCCGCCGGCGATGCGGTTGGCAAAGCGCCCCGGCACCCGGCCGACATGCCCGCCGACGCGCTCGTAGTCGGCCACGCTCGGAAAGCCGAGGCTCAACGGGTGCGGCCAGCCGTCGAGCCGCAACGAGCGGATCGCAGCGCCGAAGGTCAGCACCTCCGCGTCGAGCCTGCCGCCGGCGATCCGGACGAGGTGGACCTCGCGACCGTCGGCTGTCTCTCCGAAGCGCTCCATCAGCAGAAGCGGTTGACGAGGTTTTCGAGATACTCCTGCCGACCAGAGCGCGGCGTTGGCTGTACGCCCGCGCGCTCGACATAGTCGGCGATGGCAGCGAGGTCGTAGGTGCCGTCGAGCATCTTTCTGGCCTCGGGCGCGTCCCAGCCGGCGTAGCGTTCCGCGACGAAACGCTCGAGCGAGCCCTCCTCCAGCATCGCGGCGGCCGCCTTCAGGGCTCGCGCGCAGACGTCCATGCCACCGACATGCGCGTGCAGCAGGTCGTCGGGCTCGATCGATTGGCGGCGCAACTTCGCGTCGAAGTTGAGCCCGCCCGTGGTGAAGCCGCCCGCCCTGAGGATGTAGTAAAGGGCGAGGGCTACTTCCGGCACGTCGTTGGGGAACTGGTCGGTGTCCCAGCCGGACTGGTAGTCGTTCCGGTTGATGTCGCACGAGCCGAGGATGCCGAGAGCCGAAGCGAGCGCCAGCTCGTGTTCGAAGCTGTGACCGGCCAGCACGGCGTGACCGACCTCGATGTTCACCTTGACCTCGTTCTCGAGGCCGTACGTCTTCAAAAGCCCGTACACGGCTGCGACATCGAAATCGTACTGGTGCTTGGTAGGCTCCTGCGGCTTGGGCTCGATCAGGATCGTGCCCGGGAACCCGATCTTGTGCTTGTGGTCGACCACCAGGGTCAGGAAGCGGCCGAGCTGTTGCAGCTCGCGTTTGAGGTCCGTGTTAAGCAGCGTCTCGTAGCCTTCGCGGCCACCCCAGAGCACGTAGTTGGCCCCGCCGAGCTCGTGGGTTACCTCGAGCACGTTCTTCACCTGCGCTGCCGCGTAAGCGAACACGTCCGGGTCCGGGTTGGTGGCGGCACCCGCCATGTAGCGGCGGTTGGAGAACAGGTTGGCGGTGCCCCAGAGGAGCCGCACCCTGGCCGTTTCCATCTTGCGCGCGAACAGCTCGGCGATCGCCCGCACGTTCGTGTTGCTCTCGGCGAGCGTGGCGCCTTCGGGTGCGATGTCACGATCGTGGAAACAGAAGAACGGCACGCCCAGTAGCTCGAACATCTCGAAGGCGGCATCGGCCTTCGCGCGCGCCTGCTCCATGCTGTCGCCGAACCAGGGCCGCTCGAAGGTCTGGCCGCCGAACGGGTCCGTGCCGGGCCAGACGAAGTTGTGCCAATAGCAGACGGCGAAGCGCAGATGGTCCTCCATGCGCTTGCCGAGGACGAGCGCGTCTGGGTCGTAGTGGCGAAAGGCCAGCTCTTCGGTCGCTTCCCGACCCGCGAAACGGATGGGGGCCTGGTCGCCGAAATGACCGCTCATGCGAGAGCCTCCTTGAGCGCGGGGTAGAGGGCGCGATAGCGCTCGAACCGCTCGGTGTAGGCGCTCACCAGCCCGGTCCGTGGCTCCATCGTCCGGGCGGTGGCCGGTGCCGTGCACAGTGCCAGCGGATCAGCGTCGGTCGCGGCGGCGATGGCCAGGCGCGCCGCCCCGAAGGCCGCGCCGAAGTCGCCCGCCGCCGGCACGTCGAGCGGACGGTCGAGGACCGCGGCGATGATCTCGAGCCAAGCGGGCGAATTGGCACCGCCGCCGATCGCCGTGATCCTCCCGACCTCGGTGCCGGCGGCCAAGAGCGCTTCGAGCCCGTCTCTGAAGGCGAAGGCGACGCCTTCCAGCACCGCCTGGGTCATCGCCTCACGGTCGCACTCATGCGCCAGGCCGGTGAAAGAGCCACGGACCGAGGCGTCGTTGTGCGGCGTTCGCTCGCCGCCGAGATAGGGGAGGAAGATGGCCGGGCTCGGCCGCTCGAGCGGGCCGATGGCCGCCGTCAGCGCCTGTGGCGTCTCGCCGGTCTGGCGACCCCACCAGGCGAGGCTGTCGGCGGCGGCAAGGATCACGGCCATCTGGTGCCACACACCGGGCAGCGCGTGGCAGAAGGCGTGGACGGCGCCCTCTACGTTAGGGCGGAAGCGGTCATTGGCGACGAACAGGACGCCCGACGTGCCGAGCGAGAGAAACGCCTGGCCGGGCCGCACGGCACCGATGCCGCAAGCGCTCGCCGCATTGTCGCCGCCACCACCTGCGACGACGACGCCGTCTGCCATGCCCCAGCGCTCGGCGAGCTTGGCGCGCAGCGCGCCCGAAGGCGCGGAGCCTTCGACGAGCCTCGGCATCTGTGCCTCGTCCAGATGGGTTGCCGCCAGCAGCTCAGGCGACCAGGCACGGGCCGAGGTGTCGAGCCAGAGAGTGCCGGCGCTGTCCGACATCTCGGACACCGCCTCGCCCGTAAGCTTCAGGCGCACATAGTCCTTGGGCAGCACCACGCGCCGCACCTGCGCGAACAGCTCCGGCTCGTGCTTCTCGACCCAGCGCAGCTTGGGCGCGGTGAAGCCCGGCATGACGAGGTTGCCGGTGATGCCGCGGAAGTCGGCGGCGCCATCCAGCTCGTGGCACTCGGCCTCCGAGCGCCCGTCATTCCAGAGGATGCAGGGCCGCAGCGGCTTATCCGCGGCATCGAGCAGCACTGCCCCGTGCATCTGGCCCGAAAGACCGATGCCGCGCACGGCGGCAAGCCGATCCGCCACCTCACGCTGCAGCTCGTTGAGGGTCGCTTGGACGGCCTGCCACCAGCTCTCCGGGTCCTGCTCGGAGAAGCCCGGCGCGGGGCGTTGGACAGTAAGGATCGCCCGCGCCGTCGCTTGCGGGCGCTGCTCGTCATCGATCAAGACCGCCTTGACCTCGGACGTGCCGACGTCGATCCCGAGAAACATCAGGCCTCCCGGATGGCACCTGGGCCGGGCGTAGCGCCCGGCGGGCACTTGCCGAGGATGATCATGCCCAGCACCTCGTCCTTGGTGACGTCGCTGGTCCGGGCGTCGCCCACCATCTTGCCGTTCTTCATGACGTAGACGCGGTCGGCCAGATCGAAGACGTCGTGGATGTCGTGGCTGATCAGGAAGATGCCGATGCCTTCGGCCTTGAGCTGCTTGATGAGGTCGGCGACCTGCTGCGTCTCTTGGGGCCCGAGCGCCGCGGTCGGCTCGTCCATGATCAGGATGCGGGCGTTGAAGTGGATCGCGCGAGCGATCGCCACCGACTGCCGCTGCCCCCCCGAGAGCGCCCGCACGGGCTCCTTGAACCGCTGGAAGTTGGGGTTGAGCCGGCCCATGACCTCGCGGGTCGCGGCCTCCATGGCGACGTCGTCGAGCGTGCCGAGCGACGTCAAAAGCTCGCGGCCGAGGAACAGGTTGGCGGCGGCGTCGACGTTATCTGCGAGCGCCAGCGTCTGGTAGATCGTCTCGATTCCGTAGGCCTTGGCGTCGCGCGGGTTGTGGATGTGCGCTTCCGTTCCGTCGACGACGATCGTGCCGGCATCCCGGCGATAGGCGCCTGAGAGAATCTTGATCAGCGTCGACTTGCCGGCACCATTGTGCCCCAGGAGGCCCACGACCTCACCCGGATAGAGCGCGCAGCTCGCATCGTCGACCGCATGAATGCCGCCGAAGCTGATCGACATGTCGCGCATCTCGACGAGCGGGGTTCCATCCATCGCCACCACCTCACTTGATCCGCGAGCGGTAGACCGTGTCGGCCCACACCGCGAGGACCAGCACGATGCCGACGACGATGTTCTGCAGGGGCGAATCGACCCCCATCAGCACCATGCCCGACTGCAGCGATTGCATCACGAGCGCACCCAGCATGGCGCCGGCGATCGTGCCGACACCGCCCGCGAGGGACGTTCCGCCAATCACCGCAGCGGCGATGGTGTAGAGCTCATCCAGGGTTCCTTGCGCGTTGGTCGCGGCGTTCAGGCGCGCCGTCGAGATCGCGGCTGCGATCGCGACTAGCATGCCCATCAGGATGAAGACCTGCATCTTCACCCACTTGGTGTTGACGCCGGCGAGTTCTGCCGCCTCCGGGTTGCCGCCGATCGCGTAGACATAGCGGCCGAAGCGTGTGCGGTTCGCAAGGAACGTCATCACCATGCCCACGGCAAGCGCGACGAGCACGGGGATCGCGAGGCCATGGGCGATGAAGAGGCCGCCCTCGGGGATCGGGAGGTTGTTGGCCTCGGCGTAGCGCTCGGCAATCCGCACGGGCCAGGGATAGCTGTTGAACACCCAGATGGCGCCGCCGATCACCGCGCACGCGACGGTGCCCAGAAACACTTCTGCCCAGAGAGGCCGAAGCGGAAACCCGTAGCGGACACGTTGTCGCCGCGCGCGGACGAGTGCGAAGACGACTGCTGCGCAGAGCACGGCGCCGATGATCCAGCTCGCCGTGGCACCGATCGAACCGTCGGTGCCGCCGCCGATCAGCTCGAAGTTGGTATCCATCGGCGCCACGGTGCGGCCCGACGTGACCCACCAGGCGGCCCCTCGCCAGGCCAACAGGCCACCGAGGGTGACGATGAAGGCGGGCACGCCTAGGTACGCGATGATGTAGCCGTGGAGCGCACCGATCAGGCCGCCGACGACGACGCCGACCAGAAGCGCCACGACCCAGGTGGCGCCGTGGTCGTAGCCCAAGAACTGCGGCAGGATCTCTGCCTGGGTCACGCCCATGACCATGCCGACGAAGCCCAGCACCGAGCCGACGGACAGGTCGATGTTGCGGGTCACGATGACCAGCACCATGCCCGTCGACATCACCGCGATCGACGCGGTCTGCACCGACAGGTTCCAGAGGTTCCGCGGTGTCAGGAACACGCCGCCGGATGCGATGCTGAACCCGAGCCAGATGAGCAGGAGTGCCGCCACCATCCCGAGCATGCGGGTGTCGAGCTCAGTGGCGTCCAGGAAACCTCGGATCGGCCCACGGCCGCCCACACGGCCAGCGGGTAACGTGGTCGATTGTGCCATCGGGCTAGTCTCCGCGAGGCGCGGTGCGAGGGTGGCGACGTGCCACCCTCAGCTGCCGGCGGTCAGTCGCACACGTCGACCGTGCCTGCGTCCACGCCTTGGCAGACGACCTCCTTGGAAACCCACCCGGCGTCGATCACGAGGCCGAGATTGTCGCGGGTGATCGGGATGGGCTCGAGAAACACCGAGGTCATCTCGACGCCGCTGGGTCCACCGTCGAACATCTCCGCACCGGCGATCTCGCTCATCGGTGTGCCCTCGGCCATCTCGACGGCAATCCGCGCCGCCTCGCGGCCGAGATCGCGGGCGTCCTTCCAGACCGACACCGTCTGCGTGCCGAGCGCGACGCGGTTGAGCGCTGCGTGGTCGCCGTCCTGGCCCGAGACCGGCACCGAGCCAGCCATCCCCTGCGCGTCGAGTGCGGCGATCGCGCCGCCCGCGGTGCCGTCATTCGAGGCCACAACCGCGTCGACCTCGTTGTTGTTGGCGGTGAGGAACTGTTCCATGTTCCGCTGGGCGTTGGCCGGTAGCCACGCGTCGGTATAGGCCTCACCGACGACCGTGATGTCGCCGGAATCGATCGCCTCCTGCAGCACCTCGAGCTGGCCCGAGTGCAGGAAGTCGGCGTTCGGGTCCGCCGCCGAGCCCTTGATGAAGACGTAGCTGCCCTCCGGCTGCACAGCGAAGACGGCGCGCGCCTGCATGCGGCCGACCTCCTTGTTGTCGAAGGTGATGTAGAAGGCATTGGGGTTCTCGATCAGGCGGTCATAGCCGACCACGGGGATGCCCTCGTCGACGGCGAGCTCGACCGCGGGCTCGATGGCATCGCTGTCCTGCGCCAGGATGATCAGGGCATCGGCGCCGTTGGCGATCAACGTCTCCACGTCGGTGAGCTGCTTGGCGGCGGATGACTGGGCGTCGGCCGAGATGTAGTTGGCGCCGAGCTCTTCGAGGGTCTCCTTCATCGCCGCCTCGTCGGTCTGCCAGCGCTCCTCCTGGAAATTCGACCAGGAGACGCCGACCGTAACGTCCTGCGCGCCGGCGGCCGTGCTGACGACGAAGACAGCGGCCGCAGCCGCGCCAAAAATTTTGTTCATGAACTACCTCCCTAGTCGGCCGCTCTGGCCCGCGCTTGCCCGCACCCTGTGACGGGAACTGCCGGGAGAGGTGACTTAGCGTCCGATTTGCGTCAACGCTTTTCCTGCTCTCATGTTCATGTGCCGGGCCGGCTCTCCATGCTGCCTTCTCCAACCCTGTTGTTCATCTTTCTGCTTGCCGCGCCGGCTGCTTCCGCGAGCGACGAGCCGTGGGTCGAGCGCGCGGTCCTTGAACGGTTGTCGAGCGAGCAGGCAGCCGAGCTGTCTGCCGAGGAACTCCTTGACCACGGCCGGCAGTTGTTCGAGGCGAAGTTCACGAGCCTCGACGGCGCGGGGCGCCCCGACGCCACCCAGGCGATCGTGCCGACGGCGCGGACGGGTCCGGTGATCCACACCTTCCAGCGACTATCCGGTCCCGATGCCAGTGCGTGCGTCTCCTGCCACCACGATCCCGTGATCGGCGGGGCAGGTGATTTCGTCACCAACGCCTTCGTCAGCGAGGGCTTCACGAGCCCCGATTTCGACACGCTCGACCCGCAGTTCAGCAACGAGCGCGGCACGACCCATCTCCTGGGCGCGGGCCTCGTCGAGCTGCTCGCCCGCGAGATGACGGGTGATCTCCAGGCGCTGCGCGCGAGCGCGCTCATGGACGCGCGCGCCAGTGGCGAGGACCGGCATGCCGTGCTCGAGAGCAAGGGGGTGGGCTTCGGCTCCATCACTGCGCACCCCGACGGCACCGTCGACGTCAGCGCTGTCGAGGGCGTCGACCTCGATCTCGTGGTCCGCCCGTTCAGCCAGAAGGGCGTCATCCCGTCGCTCCGGCAGTTCACCGTCAACGCGCTCAACGCCCATCACGGCATGCAGGCGACGGAGCGCTTCGGTGCGCGCTGGACCGGCACCACGGACTTCGACGGCGACGGCTATGCGGACGAGCTGCGCTCGGGCGATGTGACGGCGCTGACACTGTTTCAGGCAGCGCTGCCACCGCCGAGCCGCACGACGCCCGATGATCCGGGCTGGCGCGCGATGGCGGAGACGGGCGAGGCGTTCTTCCACGACTTCGGCTGCGCGGCGTGCCATCGCCCATCGCTGCCGCTCGAAGGCCTCGTTTTCGCAGAGCCCGTAGCGTTGCATGGCGCCGGCAACCTGCGGCCTGGGGAGAGCGCCGGCCATGTCACCCTTGATCTCGCTGCCCTGCCTTGGGCGTCGGAGCTCGAACGTGATGCTCAAGGCCGCGTGTTGGTGCCGCTCTTCGGTGACCTCAGGCGGCACGTGATCAGCGATGCCCGGACGGCGACGTTGGGCAATGAGCTCCTGGCCCAGCGCTTCGTCGCCCGCGATGTCTTTCTGACGGCCGAGCTCTGGGGCATCGGCTCGACCGCGCCCTACGGCCACCGTGGTGACCTGACGACACTCGACGAGGTGATCCGCGCGCATGGTGGTGACGCTCGGTCGGCAAGCGATGCCTATGCCAACGCGACGGAGACCGCGCGCAGCGCCGTCATTGCCTTTCTCAGGACGCTTGTCATCCCGCCCGAATGACGCCTCGGCGCCACGCACTGCACAGGCCACGACATCGCTCGCTCATGCCGCGGACGTAGCGACTGCCTCGTCCGGCTTGGCGCCGCCGAGCGTACTTCTGAGCGTTGAGGCAACGTGCAAAGAGCTGCGACCGCGCGACGGCAACCGGAGCTTGGTGCATCGCGCCGCCTCCCGGCCCGACGTTCCGCGACAGCGTCGAATCGTTTGTGCTTCGTTGTATACTGCCGCACCGACGACGACGTGTTGGCACAGGCGTTCGGGTGCGGAGGAGCACGGTTTTGCGGAAGACACTTATCAATCCACCCGCGTTTTCGCTGCTGCTTGGCGCGTTCTCGCATGGCCTCAGGGTTGACCTCCAAGATGCCGCGATCGTCTTCGTCACGGGTCAGCTGCCGATCGATCCAGAGGGCAACGTCGTCTCGGCCGATGTGCAAGAACAAACGCGGTACGTATTTGAGAATATAAGAACGATCCTTCAATGTGCGGACGCCGAATTTGAGGATATTGTGAAGATACAGATTTTTGTCGCAGATATGAAATATTTCGAAGCAATTTCGCAGGTTCGAAATGAGTATCTGAAAGATATTCGTCCGGCGAGTACGCTGGTTGCCGCGGCCGGACTAGCGGTGGAAGGCTGCAAGCTGGAGGTTGAGGCGATCGCCATGCGCGCTTCCTGACGGACGCGGGGCCTCGAAGCGGTCAATGCCTCGACATGCCGGCGAGAAGTCGCTCGAAATGTTCGGCATCGAGTCCGTTACGCCCTGTAGTGGCGATCTTTGCGAACGTTGATCGTTCTCGCGCCTGATCGGTCTTCACGAGCGCGTTAGCATATCCTCCGAAGCCGATCGGCGTTGCCACGTCAGGAGCAGCGATCAGACTCCGCACGGAGGTGCATCATGCCGTCGATCTCTTCTCCTCACCTTACGCGCAGAAGCGCTCTTGCCGGGTCGGCGGTGGCGGTGCTCGGCGCAACCGGCGTTGCGGGTGCCGCAGCTACACCCGGCAGCACCATGCGCGAGCGGGCGCAGGTGTTTCTCCGAGGGCTGTCGCCGGATCAGCGGAGCACCTCCACGCGATCGTTCGACGATCCTCTGCGCGCCCGCTGGAACTTCATGGGCCCGCGGGCGAAGCCGGGCTTGCCGCTCGAGCGGATGACGCCGCCACAGCAGCAGGCGGCGATGGACCTCCTGGTGTCGGGGCTGAGCGCCGAGGGTTTCGACAAGGCCGAGCGCGTCATGCTGCTGCAGGACGTGCTGCGCGAGCAGGGCCGTGGGCCGTCCGACCGCAATCGTGAGCGGTTCTCGTTCATCATCTTCGGCACGCCATCGCCGGGGGCAGCTTGGGGCTGGCGGATCGAGGGCCACCATCTGAGCCTGAGCTGGACGCTCGTGGGCGACGAGATCGTGTCGGTGACACCGTCTTCGTTCTCGTCGGATCCGAACGTCGTCCGCGGTGGGCGGCATGACGGGCTTATCGCGCTCGTCCACGAGGAGGAGTTGGCGCGGCAGGTCTATGCCGATTTGAGCCCGGCCAACCGCCGCGCGGCACTCATCCAGGATCAAGCCTTCGGCAACATCCTAGCGACCGCGGGCAACGAGGACCGATTTGGCGGAACCCGTGAGGGCGTAGCGCTCGCCGACCTGCACCCGGCCCAGGCGGACCTCCTGATGCGGCTAGCCGAGATCTACGCGGTCGACCATCTGGCGGCGCCGCTGGCGGCGGAGCAGGCGGATCGGGTTCGCGCTGGTGACGTTGCTGGTGTCCATTTCGGCTGGGCCGGCTCCGATCGCCCCGGCGAGATGATGTACTACCGGCTGACTGGCGACACCTTTCTGATCGAGTTCGCGAGCCTCAGGAACCAGCCCCTGCACCTCCACACGATCCGCCACGACCGCGAGCGCAATCTGGGTGTCCACGCCCTCGCCTAGCTCAGCAGGTACCGGCGGCGCCGTCGGCATCGGCAGAGGTGTCGGCGCGGTCGCCGTGCGTTGAAGATGGTTCGCTGGCGGAGCCATGCTGCTGTGCTCGTGCTCCGTCGGATCTCAGCCCTAAGCGTCCGGCGCTGATGCGGATGGCGCCGCGTTTCGTGCACGCAGCAGCCAAGCCGTCTGCTGAACCGGAGTTACTCCTTTCAGTCCACCTTCCAAGAGGGACCTCGACAACAACGACACGTCATATCTTTGACCGTACAGGTCTATCATTTCATGCTCGTCGACTGAAAAGGGCGGTCCGTCCATTTTGTTCTGATCGTACTCCAAGCAAATGACCAGCTGTGGCGCAGCCTGGGTGATCTCATGAATGTGGGCCGCGTAGGCGCATCGCGCCTCAGCGGCGAGAGCCACCAATGCGGCACGGTCGTAGACGGCATCGACGTCGCCGATCGCGTTGCGATCCAGCTCAAAAACGTCGCCGGCGAATACGTCTAGATTGGGCGCGCTGTACCTCTTGAGGCTGTTCGAAGTGGCAGTTGTTGGGTCGACTGCCATCTCCTGAAAGAGCTGTTGGATTGCCAGTTCGCTCAGCTCGACAGCGACGACTCGGTGGCCCTCGGACATGAGCCACGCAATGTCGCGCGACTTGCCGCAGAGCGGCACGAAGATGCGACTGTGCTCTGCCAGGGAAAGCGCCGGAAAGCACGCGGCGAGCATGGCGTTGCCGTCGCGTTCGTGGAAGGCGATCTGGTTCGTCTGCCAGCGCCTGTGCCAGGAATGTGCGTCCGTAGGTTTACGCGACAGAGCTCACCTTCCACCAACGCAGGCGCCGCGAAGTACCGGTGCCGTTCATCGGCTCAGCATCATCCGCATCGTCGCCGTCGCTCAACTACACCCGTGCGTTCGGCGCGGCCTGATTGAGCGCCGCTCGAACGAACGCGACGAAGTCTCTGACCTTTGCGGGCGGCCGCACGCCGTAGTTGTGCATGCTGAGTATCTCGGTTTTCCCGATTGGGAACAGACGGATCAGTTGGCGCCGATCATCCTCTGCATCGACAGCGATGTCAGGTAGCAGGGCGACACCGAATCCCCGGCGGACGAACGACATGACATCGAGCACCGTGTTGCACCGTATCTCCGGCGCAACGCTTATCATGTGCCCGTTAGGAGATTCGTAGACGATGGGCTGGCCTTGCCACTCGTTTGCGATATGGGCCCATCCCGACAGATCGGACAGCGCCGCGGGCGCGCCTCCTCTGGCAGTGACGTAGGCCCTGTGCGCGTAGAGGCTTTCGGTCAGCCAGCCGATCCTTGAGACCAACGCGGATTGCGGCCCCTTGGCCCCGACCCGGATCGCGACATCGATCTGCCGTTCGACGAGATTGACCGGGGCGTCCTCGGCGATCAGGTGCAGCGCTATCTTGCGGTCGCTGAGGAACCGCTGCAGCGCTGGCACGAGCACCGGGCCGCACAGCGCGTGCGGCGCTGTCACTGTGAGCGTTTCCCGCAGCGACCCGCCGCCCTTGGCGACGTCCTCCAGCGTCGCCTGCTGGACCTTTCGCAACGCTCGACAATGGAAGAGCAGGCGCGCGCCCGCATCGGTCAGCGACAATGCACGCGTGGTCCGGAACAGAAGCTGCTGTCCGACGGCGTCTTCCAAACGCCTGACCGCTTGACTGACCGCGGACTTGGTGAGTCCCGTCGAACGCGCTGCTGCCGTAAAGCCGCGTGTCTCTACCACCTCGAGGAAGAGCAGCATGTCATGCGGGTTGGGGGTCATTGTCCAACTCAGCTGAACACTGTTCTCGGACAATAGGTCTTATCGCGCCGCGTTGGACGAGACAAAGAGGTGCCGGACCTACGAAGGGGAGGGGCCACATGGCACGGGAGGTCAAGCGGGCGGCACTCGCGGCCAGCGACGGATGGCAGGCGGCATTCAATTCGGGCAATGGCGACGCCTGCGCAGACTTCTACGAGGAGGACGCGCTGATGGTTGCCGAACCCTTTGGACAGTTCGTGGGCCGCGAGGCCATCCGCGCGTTTTGGAATGAGCTGATCAGCAAAGGTTTGGCGGAGGTCACCTATCTCGATCGCCAGGTCGAGGTGTTGGACGACGGCTCTGCGGTGATCTCGGCCGGCTGGACCATGAACCACGCTCGGGGCGTCATCACGAAGGAGCTTTGGGTCCTTCAGCCGGACGGCCGCGCCTTGCTTCGCGAAGATCGGTTCGAAGCACAGAGCTGAAACCCTGTATCTTACGCGTGTGCGGTTGGCGTGCGTCATGATACTGGCTGGACGCGCACCATTCTTGGGAGAGCGCGATGGTCGCGAAGTCCGATTTTACGGATGACGAGTGGCACAAGGTTCTCAGAAGCCCGATGATGGCGAGCCTCGCCGTCACCGTTGCTGAGCCGAGCGGGCTCTTCGGTCTGATCCGCGAGGGCATCGCCGCTTCGGGGCCGCTGCGCGAGGCGATGCGGAGCGAGACCGAGCCTTCGCTGATCAAGGCGATGGTCGAGGACTTCAAGACCGCGCACGGGCGCTCCGTGGCCCAGGATGCCGTCAAGGAGCAACTCAAGGGCAAGAAGCCCGCGGAAGCGCGCGACGCGGCCATCAGCGCGCTCGCCGAGGTGACGGCGCTGGTCGACGCCAAGGACCCGACGGAGGCCAAGGTCTTCAAGCAATGGCTCAAGGGCACCGCCGAGAAGGTGGCCGAAGCCGCGAGCGAAGGCGGGTTCCTCGGCTTCGGCGGTGAGCAGGTCAGCGAGGCCGAGCGCGCGACCTTGGCCGATATCGACCGAGCGCTCGGTCTTACTTGAACGCCGCACGCGTCGGCTCGAGCGCCGATGCCCTAGACCGAGCTCCGCACGAGCAGCGGCTGGAATTGCGGCTCCCACGCGCCGCCGGTCCGCACGTCGGGCATTCGAACGTCCGGTGCGTCGATGACCGACGAACGATGGGCACCTGCGGCTAGGTGTCGGGTGTCAACAGCAGGGGAGGCTCGCCGATGCCCGCCAGCATCTGCGCCAAGGAGGTGTGGACCGGGCGGGATCGCGGTGACCACGACGGAAAAGGCGGCTGCAGATAGGGCCAGCAGGGTGGTGGCAGCAACGATTCCGACGAAGCGGGCTCAAAGCACGGCCATCCTCAGGTGCGGAAAATGGCAAAGCAACGCCGTACGGCGGGATCTGAGGGGCAAGCTGGACCTCATGGTTCTGTGCCCGGCAACCGGCCCACAAGTGCCGCAGCCAGCACCGGGCCGGGGGCCCCGCGCTGGTGCTGGCGTGCGGCGATGGTCGTCAGGCCGCAGCGGCTTCTCGCTTGCGCAGCTGCCGCCGGCGTAGGAAGCCGAGGCCAGCAAGCGCCGTGCCGGCGAGCACCATGCCCCCTGGGATCGGCGTGACGATGGCGTCGGTCGAATAAGTGCCGGCCACCTCACCCGTAAGGTTAAGTTTGGTCAGGCCGGTATCGATCAGCGCGTGGGCGAACGCCGACGTCACCTTGAGGTCGCCCTCGACGAGCAACCGGCCGGGCACGCTGTCGTCGAGGTTGGTCACGTTGGCATCGAAGAGGGCGACGCCACTGGTCTGCAGGTTGTCGGAGACGGTGAAGACGTGCGAGCCACCCGGCGCGATGGAGAAGTTGCCGGCGAGCACGACCTGATTGAACTCGACGCCGCCACTGTGCTCGATTGACCCACTCAGCGTGCCCGCGATGTCCGTCGAATCGTAGGTGAGCGTCGTCGGCGCCAGGAGTCCGCCAACATCGCGGCCGTTGATGGCGAAACTGACGCCGTTGGGACCCGCCTGCGCACCGCCGACTACGCCAGTCACCTCGAGCCCGGCGAGTTTGAGTGCGGCCGGTTCGAGCGCAACCGTCGTCGTGCCACCAAGGACCTCGAGAAGCGCCGCGTCGGCCGTGGTCGATGCGGCGATCAGACCGGCTCCCAATGCCGCGCCCGCTAACCAATTCTTCATGGACTGCATCCCCAGTTTAGGCGCGGCCTTTATGACCGCGACCCTCGTGGGTCCTCCGTTCCCTACGAGCTGTTCACGGTCAGCGATCACGAACGCGTGAGGCGTTGATCGTCATGAACGCTTCAGCGATGCGGAGCGACGTATCGTTGCAATCGTTGTTTGGATGAGCGTGCGTCCCATTGTGACACCCTTGCGAAGCCGCTCAGGCGAGACAGCACCGGCAGGCGATGCGCCCGATGGCGACGACCCGAACGGTGACGAGGCACTGCTGCGCCGCATCGCCTCCGCGGACCTCGCGGCATTCGAAGCGTTCTATCGTCGGCACTACGCCCGGTTGGTACGGTTCGTGACGCGCGTCGCGCGGCGGAGCGACGTCGTCGACGACGTCATCAACGACACGATGCTCGTCGTTTGGCAGCAGGCGGCGCGGTTTCGCGGTGATGCGCGTCCGACCACCTGGCTCCTGGGCATCGCCTGGCGCAAGACGATGCAGCGTCTCCGCCAGGATGCCCGGGCACAGGCGAGCGTCGACCTGGACGAAGTCGAGCTGGAGGACCCGCACCGCATCGACGAATGGGTGGAGGATCGTCACTTCGGGCGCACGCTCCGACGCTGCCTCGACCGGCTCAGCCCCGCACACCGGGCGGTCGTCGAGCTCACCTATTTCGACGGCTGCACCAGCCGGGAGGTCGGGGAGATCCTCGGTTGTCCGGAGGGCACCGTACGGACGCGCATGCTCCGCGCACGCCAGCTGCTTAGGGCGATGCTCGTTGAACTGGACGGCTCCTTGGGAGAAGACGGGGGATGACGACGAACCGAGACAATGGGCCAGATGATACCGCCGCGGACGAGAAGCGGGCGTGGCTCAACCTGCCTTGGTACGTCGAGGGTAAGCTTGATGGTGACGAGGCGGCGGAGGTTGAGCGATGGCTCGCGACGTCGCCGCGGTTTCAGGCCGAGGCGCGCCTGCTGCGCCGGACGAGCATCGAAATCCGCGAAGCACCGCTGCTCGACGACGCCATGGCTGCGGGCTTCGCCAGGCTCAGGGCCGAAGTGGCTGGCGGTGACCGCGCCGCGCGCATCGGCGGCGGCGGCACGACGGGGGGCTGGCGTCGTGCCCTCGTGGAGACACCC
>JANQNY010000016.1 GCA_028279345.1 Geminicoccaceae bacterium | reverse complement strand
ACGAGGACGCGCTCGCCGAGCTGCCCGAACAGGAGCGCCTGGCCGGCGAAACGTCGGCCAAGCAGGTCTTCGATCGCCTCGCCGGCACCTGGACCTATTGGGGCTGGAAGGGCGGCTATTTCGACGACGAGGAGGACGCCCGCGCCTTCTTCGACGAGCTTCGCGCGATGCTCGCCGCACAGGCGGCCGCCCCCAACAGCCCGCAATGGTTCAACACCGGCCTCCATTGGGCCTACGGCATCGACGGCCCGGCGCAGGGGCACTTCTACTGCGATCCCGACACGGGCGAGGTGCGCCGCTCCGAGACCGCCTACAAGCACCCGCAGCCGCACGCCTGCTTCATCCAGTCGATCGACGACGATCTCGTCAATGAAGGCGGCATCATGGACCTGTGGGTGCGCGAGGCGCGCCTCTTCAAATACGGTTCCGGCACGGGCACCAACTTCTCGAACCTCAGGGGCGAGAACGAGCCGCTTTCGGGTGGCGGCAGGTCGTCAGGGCTGATGTCCTTCCTGAAGATCGGCGACCGCGCCGCGGGTGCCATCAAGTCGGGCGGGACCACCCGCCGCGCCGCCAAGATGGTGGTGGTCGACGCGGACCACCCCGACATCGAGGATTTCGTCTCGTGGAAGGCGATAGAAGAGCAGAAGGTGGCGGCCCTGGTCGCCGGCTCCAAGCTGCTCGCCCAGCACCTGAACGCCGTCCTCAAGGCCTGCCACGAGGGCGTCGCCGACGGTGACGACCGCTTCGAGCCCACGCGCAACCCCGATCTGCGCCGCGCCATCAAGGCGGCACGCAAGGTGATGCTCCCCGAGGCGGCGCTGCAGACGGCAATCCTCTATGCACGCCAGGGCTTCACCGAACTCGAGGTGCCGACCTACAGCACCGACTGGGACAGCGACGCCTACCTGACGGTCTCCGGGCAGAACTCGAACAACTCGATCCGCGTCACCGACGACTTCCTCAACCGCGTCGTCGGCAATGGTGAGTGGAAGCTCGTCCAACGCACCAACGGCAAGGTCGCGAAGACGCTCAAGGCCCGCGAACTCTGGGACAGCATCGCCTACGCCGCCTGGGCCTCGGCCGATCCGGGCATCCAGTTCGACACCACCATCAACGACTGGCACACCTGCCCCGCGGGCGGGCGCATCCACGCGTCCAACCCCTGCTCCGAGTACATGTTCCTCGACGACACGGCCTGCAATCTCGCGTCGTTGAACCTGATGGCCTTCCGCACCACCCACGGCTTCGACCTCGAGCGCTACATGCACGCCGTCAGACTCTGGACCATCGTGCTCGAGATCTCGGTGCTGATGGCGCAGTTCCCGGCGGCCAAGATCGCCGAGCTTTCCTACCGTTACCGGACGCTCGGCCTGGGCTATGCCAATCTCGGCGGGCTCCTGATGTCGTTGGGCCTCTCCTACGACAGCGACGAGGGCCGGGCACTCGCCGGTGCCTTGACCGCCATCATGACCGGTACGGCCTATGCCGCCTCCGGCGAGATGGCCGGTGAGCTGGGTCCGTTCCCGGGCTATGACGACAACCAGGAGGCGACGCTCCGCGTCATCCGCAACCATCGCCGCGCGGCGCATGGTGCCAAGTCCGGCTATGAGCAGCTCCACACCAAGCCCGTCGAGCTCGACGAGGCCAACTGCCCGTTCCCGGAGCTGGCCAAGGCGGCCCAGGCGTCTTGGGACCGCGCACTCGAGCTCGCGGACAAGCACGGCATCCGCAACGCCCAGGTCTCGGTGATCGCGCCCACCGGCACGATCGGCCTCGTCATGGACTGCGACACCACCGGCATCGAGCCCGACTTCGCGCTGGTGAAGTTCAAGAAGCTCGCCGGCGGCGGCTACTTCAAGATCATCAACCGCATGGTGCCGGATGCGCTCGCCACGCTCGGCTACGACCCGGACGAGATCGAGGCTGTCGTCCGCTATGCCGTCGGCTACGGCACCCTCGATGGTGCGCCCGGCATCGACCACGAAGCCTTGCGCGCCAGAGGGTTCACCGACGAAGCTCTGGTGAAGCTCGAAGCTGCGCTGCCTGCGGCCTTCGACATCAAGTACGTCTTCAATCGCTTCACCTTCGGCGACGCCTTCTGCCGCCAAGTGCTTGGTTTCACGGACGCGCAGCTCAATCATCCCGGCTTCGACATGCTCAAGGAGCTGGGCTTCTCGCGGGCGCAGATCGAAGAGGCCAATGCGCACTGCTGCGGGACGATGACGGTCGAGGGTGCCCCGCACCTCAAGGACGAGCACCTGCCCGTCTTCGACTGCGCCAATCCCTGCGGGCGCATCGGCCGGCGCTATCTCTCCAGCTCGAGCCACATCAAGATGATGGCGGCCGCCCAGCCCTTCATCTCGGGTGCGATCTCCAAGACCATCAACATGCCGCGCCAGGCGACCGTCGAGGACTGCAAGGACGCCTATCTCGAGGCCTGGAAGCTGGGCCTCAAGGCGATGGCGCTCTACCGCGACGGCTCCAAGCTCTCCCAGCCCTTGCAGGCCCTCGTCCTCGGTGACGACGACGATGACGAGGAGGAGGAGCGGCCGCAGACGGCGCAGGTCGTGCAGGTCACCGAACGCCTGGTCGAGCGCATCATCACCGAGCGGAAAAAGCTCCCCAACCGCCGCAAGGGCTACACCCAGAAGGCGGTCGTGGGCGGCCACAAGGTCTATCTCAGGACCGGCGAGTACGAGGACGGCACGCTCGGCGAGATCTTCGTCGACATGCACAAGGAGGGTGCCGCCTTCCGCTCGCTGATGAACTCCTTTGCCATGGCGGTCTCGGTGGGCCTCCAATACGGCGTGCCCCTGGAGGAGTTCGTCGAATCGTTCTCCTACGTCCGTTTCGATCCGTCGGGCCCGGTGCAGGGCAACGACACGATCAAGATGGCGACCTCGGTGATCGACTACATCTTCCGTGAGCTGGCCATCTCCTATCTCGACCGCACGGACCTCGCCAATGTCGACCCGCACGAGCTGCGCTACGACTCGCTGGGTGGCGGCACGACCGAGGGCGAGCTGGGCGACGACGACCGCGATGCCGCGAAGCAGCTCGCGCTCTTCACCTCCACGGGCTATGTGCGCGGCAATTTCCGCCTGCTCTCGGGCGGCCGCGACGGTGCCCACGGCGAAGACCAGCCCGAGCCCAAGCGCACCGGCAGCACCGCCGGTGCGGCGCACTTCGCCGACAGCGGCCTCACCTACGAGCCCGCCTCCGGCGACGCCGACCGCCGCCTCGAGCAGGCAACCCTCGCCCGCATGAAAGGCTATGAAGGCGACCCGTGCGATACTTGTGGGAACTTTACCCTTGTGCGGAATGGGACGTGCCTGAAGTGCGATAGTTGTGGGAGCACGACGGGGTGTAGTTAGAATGCGGGATTGTTTAACCAAACCGCACGGACGTAATCCACTGACACTTTGCCCCACAATACGAGGCAAGTCGAATGACGGCTTCTGAGGTCTTGTTATTGTCTATTAACATGATTATGGTAATTGCGGTTATTTCTGGGCCGATCTTGGCTGTACGTATCACCCGACAAATGGACTTACAAAAAGAAGTTAGAGACCGAAAGATTGCCGTCTTCAGCACATTGATGTCCACAAGAGCTACTAATCTCTCACCTGCTCACATTGAGGCACTCAATGCGATCGATATCGAATTCAACGGACTTCGGCCTCAAGAGCGTGATGTCAGGCATGCATGGAAGGCTTACTTAGATCATCTCGGCGACAAAGAGTACCCTGTTGAACAATGGGGTGTGAAGCGAGTTGATCTGCTAGTGGAGCTTTTGTACAAGATGGGTTTATGTTTAGGTTATGACTTCGACAAGGCTCAAATAAAAAATGGAATATACCATCCGCAAATGCACGGGGAAATTGAAACGGACCAACATGTGATCAGACGTGGTCTTAGAGCCTTGTTGGAAGGGCGCATATCTCTGCTGGTACGCCTGGAGCCCGAGGTCGCACCGAGCGAACCGGGGCTCCCACTTCTGGCGGAGTTGGCTCCAAGCTCGCGCCGGCCTGCGAAATGAGTGGGAGGCTATTTGGTGGAGACGTTACGCTGGGCTGACAGCGTAACACGGCGCAGCCCGCTCCCGCCTCATCGTCGACTCGCTTAAGCAGCCGCTGGCCCGAGTTGGGTATCGCTACACAAAAATGTGTTGCCTCTCAGCCTCCTGTGACAGATGATCGGGTATGACCCGTGACGAGCTTCTTCGCCGGCTGCGGCGGGTGGCGCGGGCACGGGGCTTGGTGCTCGACGTCGACACAAGCCGCGGCAAGGGCAGTCACGCCGTGGTCAGTCTGGGCTAGCGGCGGACGATCGTTCCGCAAGGCGAGCTCAAGCGCGGCACGCTCCGGGGCATCCTGCGTCAGCTCGACGTCGACGAGGAGGGCTTCTGAGATGCACTACGCCTATCCCGTCACCTTGGAGCCCGACGACGAGGCGGGCGGGTTCGTCGTGCGCTTTCCGGACGTGCCCGAGGTCCACACCCAAGGCGCCGACCGCGAGGATGCGCTCGAGCAGGCCGAGGACGCGCTCGTCGTAGCGCTGAGCCTCTACGTCGATGCGGGCGAGCCCTTGCCCGTGCCCAGTGCCGACGAGGGGCGGCCGCTCGTGGCGGTGCCGGTGCGCGTTGCCGCCAAGCTCGCGCTCTACGAGGAGGTGCGCAGCGCGGGACTCACCAAAATGGCCCTCGCCCGCCGGCTCGCCATCCCCGACACCGAGGCCCGCCGCCTGCTCGACCTCGACCACCCGACCAAGATGGACCGCCTCGAACGCGTCCTGAGAAGCTTCGGCGTCGAGCTGGTCGTGACCACGCGGCGCCGGGCGGCGTGAGGCCGGGCCCTCAGGGCCTGACGGCGTAGGCGCCCTCGGCGATGAGCAGGGTGTTGGAGCCCGTGTCGGTGCGGGCGGCGACGACTTGCAGCTCCCCGACGGTGTAGCCGGCGCGCCGCTCGAACGTGTCGAGCGTGGCCTCGAAGAAGCCGTTGGTCGTGCTCCATTGCGGGTCGACGGCGGGTGGCGTGCCGGCGGTGGTGATCATGAGCCCGGTCCGGTTGGTCGTATCGCCCACGTCCAGCAACTCGGACGGGCCGCCCAGTTGGAACTGGAACTCAACCACCTCCGGGCAGCCGGCCGGGTTGGTGCCGGCGATGTTCACCGCGTTGACATCGTTGACCGTGACGTTGAACCCGCTCCGCTCCGGCCTGCCGTTCACGACGACGTCGGGCGGGTCCGGTTCCGCAAAGCTGGCGGTGAAGTTGCACGGGTCGTCGCTCAAGAAGTCATCGACGTCTCGCTGGCCACTTTCGATCACTGCGAGCAGGGCCTCGCGGGTCGGATAGCCGGCCGGACGGTCGAACTGGTCATCGAAGTCGATGACCCGGTAGTTGAGGCTGAAGATCTGCGGCTGGATGGGCCGCCCGTGCGAGCACATGGCAAGCAGCGGTGCCACTCCAAGGACAACGGCCACCCGCTGTGTCATGGTGCTCAAACGCTGTTTCTTCATACGTACGCCCCACCCCTCAAATCGCCGCGCATGCGAAACCTTCGTGGTCTCCTCCGCGGCCCCGATGTTGGCGCAACGAGCATTCAGCGCGCGCCACCCGTTCATGGAAACGACAGGAACATGGTCCGCCGCCTGCGACTGTGAGAGAGATCACTGGGCCTGATCGTTGGCGGCGGTCTCAGCACCTGCGCGCCGGTAGGCGGGAATCGCCCAGATCAGAGCCACGACGGCGACGTCGATCGCGAGATGGAAGCTTGTGAGCTGCCAGGTCTCGGGCGGTTGGGCGGAGGCGATGACGGCCGCCACGGCGGCGCCATCGGCGGGCTCGGCCCGCGCCTCAGCGAGCGCGATCAGGTGCGTGCGCTGGTCGTGGACGGCGGCGAGCGTCCTGAGGTTCACCAACGCGAAGGCGAGGAAGGCGCAGGCCACGACCGCCCTGATCCAGCGCGGCGCCAATGCCTGCGCCGCTGCCGCCGCAAACCCGACCATGCCAAGCACAACGGTGATGTAGAGGTTCCAGAGCGTCTGCGAGGCCGCGAATCGCTCGAACACGAGCTGTAGGATGGCGGCGGTATCCACGAGCCCTCTCCTACCCGTCCGTCCAGAGGCACGGGACAGCATAGGCCGCGATGGCCGCCTTGTTGGTCAGCACGATTGCCCCGGTGCGCTGCGCCGAGGCGACGAGCGCGCGGTCGAAGAGGTCGCCATGCAGCGGCGGTAGGTTCGCTGCCTGCTCGGCGACATCGGCGTCGAGCGGCACGAGCGCGAAACCCTGCGCCTTGAGCATCGCCGTTAGGCTTGCGTCCTCTGGCCCCGTCAAGGCGGGCAGCCGCCCCTCGGCGACGAGCCGGGCAAGCTGCATGACGGTGGTCGCGAGCACCCCCACCCGCTGCGTCTCGTCCTCGAGGATCGACCGCACGCGGTGCGGGAAGTCGGCGGCACCCGTGTAGAAGCCGGCGAGCGCCGGCGCGTCAGCCAGCCAGCGGATCATCGTCACTCGTCAACGCGCGTGCGACGTCAGCGTCCGTGAGGCCAGCGTGCCGCATCGCTTGGCGCGCCGAGCCGAAGACGGGCCGCTGTTTGGGCTGCTCATAGGGCACGAGCCGCGCCACCGGCCGGTTCCGGTTGGTGATAACCACGTCCTCGCCGTCGGCCATCGCCTGCAACAGTGCGGAAAGCCTGGTCTTCGCCTCATAGACGCTCGCTTCGATCATCGCCATCTCATTGGTCATATTTCTGACTAGATCATTTAGTTGATCAGCCCAGACGCAGCAAGCGCGCCTTGCGGGTCGCCCTCGGCGATGCGACGAGGGTCGGCATGGAGATCGATTGGCACGCGGAACGGACGGACCTCGCGGCGCTCACCACGCTCGACCGTGATCCGGGCGCCGACGCGATCGATCTCGAGGCCGTGCGCGCCTATCGGCTGGGGCGGGTGCGCGAGCGGATGCGCGTGGACGGCGTGGCGGCCCTGATCATCTCGGACCCGGTCAACATCCGCTACGCGACGGGTGCGCGGAACATGCAGGTGTTCAGCCAGCGCAATCAGCCGGCGCGTTACCTCGTGCTCACGCAGGATCGGTCGATCCTCTTCGAATTCACGGGCTGCGGTCACCTCGCCGATGGCCTCGAGACGATCGACGAGGTGCGCCCGGCCCTCACCGCGAGCTACGTCGCCGCCGGCCCCGAGATCGCCGAGCGCGAGCGCCGCTGGGCAGAAGAGACGGTAGACTTGCTGCGCGAGCTGGCGGGCCTCGACGCGCCGGTCGGGATCGAGCGGCACAACGCCGGCGCGGTTCTGGCCCTGGCGGCGCAGGGCGTGCGGCTGGTCGATGCCCAGGCGACGCTGGAGCGCGCGCGGGCGATCAAGTCGGCGGAGGAGCTCAAGTGCATCGAGGCGTCCTTGCGCGCCACCGAGGCGGGCGTCGAGCGCTTGCGCGCGGCGATCCGAGCGGGCCTGACGGAAGCGCAGCTCTGGTCGGTGCTGCACCAGGCGGTCATCGCCCAGCACGGCGACTACATCGAAACGCGGCTCCTGAACTCGGGCCCACGCACCAACCCTTGGTTCCAGGAGGCCAGCGCGCGGGTAATCGCCCCGGACGAACTGATCGCCCTCGATACCGACGTGGTCGGTTGCTATGGGTACTACGCCGACTTTTCGCGGACCTTTCACGCCGGGCCAGGACGGCCCACGGAAGCGCAGGGCGAGCTTTATCGCTACGCGCATGAGCAGGTGCACCACAATCTGGAGCTGCTGCGCCCCGGCGCTACGTTCCGCGAGTATGCCGCACGCGCCTGGGACATCCCCGAGCGCTTCCACGCCAACCGCTACTATCTGTCGGCGCACGGCTGCGGCATGACCGGTGAGTATCCCTATCTCTACCACGCGGGGGACTTTCCGGACGCCGGCTATGATGGCGTGATCGAGGCGGGCATGACGCTCTGCGTCGAGAGCTATATCGGCGAGCCGGGCGCTGCCGAAGGAGTCAAGCTGGAGGAGCAGGTGCTGGTGACGGATACCGGCACGAAGCTCCTCTCACGCTTTCCCTTTGAGGACGCGTTGCTCGAAAGCGCCTAGGGCGCATCCACGGCTAGCGACATGAGACGCAGCTCGTCGAAGGCCTCGGCGCCCAGGGCATCGTAGAAGCGCTGTCCAAGCGGATTGCGTCGCCAGACCGTCCAGACCAGGCGTGAGCAGCCCCGCGCCCTCGCGAGACGCCGCGCCTCAGTCATCAACGCTCGGCCGACACCCTTGCGCCGATGCTCATGCTCGACGAAGAGGTCGATCACGAAGAGCGCCGCCGCCATGTCCTCGAACCAGGCACCCCAGTGGTAGGCGATGTAGCCGCAGACGTGTTCTGCCTGCTCCGCGAGCAGCACTTGGCATACGGGCTCCGCGCTGAAGGCTAGTCGCTCGATCCGGGGCAGACGAGCTGCATCGAGTGGCGCGGCGCCTTCTTGGTCCAGGCCATTCAGATAGGCATCGAATGCCTCCAACAAGCGCAGGACATGCGGGAGGTCGGCCGGCGTGGCGTGACGCAGCCTCATGGACATCACGAACGCTCCTGCAACGGATCGCACCCCGTCTGGACGCAGCGGCGCACGTGGCCTAGCAATCGCGGTCGCGACAGGGAAGGACCATGGCGGCTTCGATCATCGACCTCATCGGCAACACGCCGCTCGTGCGCTTGAAGCGCGCGTCGGAAGCCACGGGTTGCACGATCCTCGGCAAGTGCGAGTTTCTAAATCCCGGCGGCAGCATCAAGGATCGAGCGGCCCTCGCCATCATCGAGGATGCCGAAGCGAGAGGTCTGTTGCGGCCGGGCGGCGTGATCGTCGAAGGGACGGCCGGCAATACCGGCATCGGCCTCGCGATGGTCGGCGCTGCCAAGGGTTATCGCACCGTCATCGTGATGCCCGAGACGCAGAGCCAGGAGAAGCAGGACCTCATTCGGCTCTACGGCGCCGAGCTGCGCCTGGTGCCGGCAGCGCCCTACCGCGACCCCGGCAACTACATCCGTGCGTCGGAGCGGCTCGCCAAGGAGCTGGCCGAGCAAGAGCCGAACGGCGTCATCTGGGCGAACCAGTTCGACAACGTGGCCAACCGCGAAGGTCATGCGCGACATCTGGGACCGGAGATTTGGCTCGATACGCAAGGTACGGTCGATGCCTTCGTCTCAGCCGTAGGCACCGGCGGCACCATCGCCGGCGTCGGCGAGGCGCTGCGCGGCTTCAAGCCGGAGGTGAAGGTCTTTCTGGCGGACCCGCTGGGTTCGGCGATCTTCAGCTACTACGAAACCGGTGAGCTGAAGGCGGAAGGCGGCTCGCTCACCGAAGGCATCGGGCAGGGCCGTATCACCCAGAACCTTGAAGGCTTCCGCCCGGACGGCCAGTTCCAGATCACCGACGTCGAGATGATGCCGGTTCTGTTCGATTTGATATGCGAGGAGGGGTTGGTCCTCGGCGGCTCGGCTGGCATCAACATCGCCGGCGCTATGCGCGCGGCTCGCGAACTCGGTCCCGGCCACACGATCGTGACCATTCTCTGCGACCACGGCACGCGCTATCAATCGAAGCTCTACAACCCCGATTTCTTGAGATCCAAGGGACTGCCGGTTCCGCCCTGGCTCGACATCAACTGAAGCCCTCACCTCCAGGAGTTTTGCATGGCAAGCGCGCTCGTCTCGACCGAATGGCTCGCCCAGCACCTCGAGAGCCCCGACGTCCGCGTCATCGACGCGTCGTACTTCCTGCCGCAGATGGGTCGCGACGCGCGCGCCGAGTTCGAACAGCGGCACATCCCAGGCGCGGTGTTCTTCGACATCGACGACGTCCAGGATGAAGCGAACCCGCTGCCCCACATGGTGCCGCCCGCGCCCAAGTTCTCGGCCAAGGTGCGCCGCCTGGGCCTCGGCGATGGCGCCCAGATCGTTTGCTACGACTCCAACAGCTTCTGCGCGAGCGCGCGGGCATGGTGGATGTTCCGCCTCTTTGGCGCGAGTGACGTCTCGGTGCTCGACGGCGGGCTCGTGAAGTGGCTCGCGGAGGGACGCCCGACCGAGGATCTACCGCGGGCGCCGACCCCGCGGCATTTCACGGCGCGGCAGAACACACCGCTCTTGCGCGATCTCGACCACGTGCAGCGCAACATCTCGAGCCAGGCCGAGCAGGTCGTCGATACGCGGTCATCCGGTCGCTTCTACGGCTCGGAGCCCGAGCCCCGCTCGGGCGTGCGATCGGGGCACGTGCCGGGTAGCGTCAACCTGCCCTATAACGAGCTCATCGACGCCGAGACGAAGACGCTTCTGCCGCCGGAGCAATTGCGGGCGGTCTTCGATGCCGCCGGCGTCGACCTCGACCGACCGATCGTCTCCACCTGCGGCTCGGGCGTGAGCGCGGCCGTCCTCAATCTCGCACTCTACGAGCTCGGCCGGACGAACACCGCGCTGTACGACGGTTCGTGGGCCGAGTGGGGCGGCCGCGACGACACGCCCGTCGAGACCAGCTGACGGCGGTCGTGGCGCGCGAGGAGCGACGAGAGAGCGTCGTCACCTTCTTGGAGATGCGGACGCCACGTGGCGCCACGCGGCCGTGGCCCGGCGCCGGGTTTCGGATCGAGCGCGTCGCGTCGCCCAGCCTGCGGTTCTATCGCTACCTCTACGACGTCGTGGGCGCCGAGTGGCACTGGGTCGATCGGAAGGTGATGCCGGACGCGGAACTCGAGGAGATTCTCACCCATCCGGATGTCGAGGTGCATGTCCTCAGCGAGGGCGGTATCCCGATCGGCTACGGCGAGCTCGACCGTCGCTCGGAGAGAAGCGTGCAGATTGCGTATTTCGGCCTGGCGCCGGAAGGCATCGGGCGCGGGCTCGGCCGCTGGTTTCTGGAGCAGATGAACGCCCGAGCCTGGCGGTCCTGGCCTGAGCGCGTCTGGGTCCGCACCTGCGACCTCGACCACCCGCGCGCCCTCGCTAACTATGAAGCGGCAGGTTTTCGCGTCTATGCGCGGCGCCTTGAGGCGTTGCTGATCAAGCCTTCTGCTCCAAGTGCGTGACGTGCGGCGGCACGCTCCGCGATCTCTCTCGGGAAGGACCAGTGATGGAACGAGGCCCTAACCCCACCCTGCTCGCGCGCGCCCATGCCGCGATGACGCAAGGGCGGTTGTCGCGCCGCGGGTTCGTCCGGCTAGCGGCTCTCTTCGGTACGACGGCGGCGACCGCCTATGCCATGGCCGGCCTTACCGAGCCTGTGGCGGCGCAGACCGCGGGCGACCTGCCGTTTCCGCCGAACGACCCGGCGGCCCAGCCGGGCGGCGTGCTGCGGATCGGCATGAACGTCCAGAAGCTGGACGATCCGGCGCTCTTCTCCTGGGGCGAGATGGCCAATCAGGCGCGGCACGTTCTCGAGTACGTCGCCACGGCCGGACCCGACAACGTCAGCCGCCCGATGTTGGCGCGCGGCTGGCGCCCCTCGGACGATCTCAAGATGTGGGACATCGACGTGCGCGAGGGCGTCACCTGGCACAATGGCGACCCACTCACGGCCGAGGACATCGCCTGGAACGTCCGACGCTGGATCGATCCGGCGCTTGGCTCGGCGAATGTGGGGCTCTCGACCTTTGCCGCCATGGTTGCGGACACCGGTGAGCTGAACGCCGATGGCGAGCCCTTGCGACAGCCGGTCGAAGGTGCGGTCGAGGTCGTCGATGCGTCGACGCTACGGCTGCATCTGGCAAGGCCGGTGCTGTCCGTGCCCGAGGACTTCACGAACTACGCTTGCGCCATCGTCCACCCGTCCTTCACCGCGCCGTGGTCAGACAACCCCATCGGTACCGGCGCCTTTGCGCTCAAGCAGCTCGTTGTCGGCGACCGCTGCATCCTCGAGCGGGTGGCCAATCGCGCCGACGGCACGCCGTTCGACTATTGGGGCGGCGAGGTCTTTCTCGATGAGATCCACTACTACGACTTCAGCGTCGACAGTCAGCTCCTGGCGCTCGCCGGCGGCGACGTCGACGCCATCTTCGAGTTCGGCCCAGAACAGCTGCCGTTGGCGGAGAGCATTCCAGGCAAGATCCTGCCCGTACGCACGGCCTACTGCCTCGTCTGCCGCATGCAGACGGACGTGACACCCTTCGACGACGAGCGCGTGAGGCGGGCGGTGCAGCTCGCCGTCGACAACGCCGCGGTCGCGGAGCTGGTGTTCGCGCGGGACGCCGATGCCGGTGAGGACCACCATGTCTCGCCCATCCACCCCGAGTACTTCCCGCTCGAACCGATGGTCCGCGACGTGGAAGAGGCCAAGCGGCTCCTCGCCGAGGCCGGTTACCCGAATGGGATCGACCTCACGATCGATGTCGGCAACACCGATGGTGTCTGGCAGCAAGGTGTCTGCGAAGTGATTCGCGACCAGGTCGCGGCCGCTGGGATTCGCCTCGCCATCAATCTCGTGCCGCCCTCGAAGTACTGGGAGATCTGGACGGCGACGCCTTTCGGCGCGACCTCGTGGGCGCACCGACCGCTCGGCACGATGGCGCTGTCGCAGGCCTATCGGAGCGGCGTTCCCTGGAACGAGAGCCATTTCGCGAGCGCCGAATTCGATGCGGCGCTTGATGAGGCCGAGGCGACCTTCGATCCGGACGCTCGCCGGGCAAAGATGGAGCGCGTCGAACGGCTCCTGCAGGACAGCGGCGCGATCGTGCAGCCGCTCTGGCGGCCGATCTACACGATGACGAGCGACGCCGTGCACGGCTTCCCGGCGCATCCTTCGAAATACCACCAGCTCAACAAGACCTGGATCGAGAGCTAGAGCCGTTCGCGGGTCACCGGAGCCACCTTCGCCCGCCTCCGGCTGGCAGTTCCTCCGCGCCAACACGCGGTGGCTGGCGGCGGGGGTCGTGCTCACCTTCACCTCGTCCTTCGGTCAGACCTTCTTCATCGCGCTGTTCGCCGAGCCGATTCGCGATGAGGTGGGGCTGAGCCACGCGGGATGGGGAACGCTTTACGCGGGCGCCACCCTGGGTGCCGCAGCGGCGATCGCCGTTTTCGGTAGAGTGGCCGATGTCCGACCCACCGTGCGACCGGCGGTGGGCGTGCTGCTGGTCCTGGCAGGCGCCGCCTTGCTCATGGCGCTTGCGACATCGCCGGCGTTGCTGGCACTCGCCGTGTTTCTGTTGCGCTTCGCCGGCCAGGGCATGACGGGTCACGTCGCCATGACCGCCACCGCACGCTGGTTTGACGCGACCCGCGGCCGCGCGCTCGCCATCGTCACGCTAGGCTACCCGCTCGGTGAGGCGGTCATGCCGGCGATCGTGGTGGGCGTGACCGGGGCGCTCGGTTGGCGCGGCATCTGGCTCGCGATCGCGCTCGCGCTCATCTTTGGCTTCGCCCCGTTGGTCGGCTGGCTCCTGCAAAAGGAACGGCGCCCGCGCCAACCCACGGCCACGGGCGAGATGACGGCGCTCGTGCCGGGCCTCGGCGGGCGGCATTGGGACCGTGGCGACGTGCTTCGCCACCCGCTCTTCTGGGTGCTCGTGCCGGGCTTCCTGGCGTCACCCCTGATGGGGACTGCCGTGTTGTTCCAATCGGCCCCATTGATGGCAGCAAAGGGCTGGAGCCTGGAGCTGTACGCTCTCGCGTTTCCGACCTATGCCGCAGCCGCAGTGACCGGTGCCCTCTCCGCCGGCGTTCTGATCGATCGCCTGCGGGCTGTGCGCCTGCTGCCATTCGTGTTGATGCCGTTGACGCTGGGCCTCGTGGTCGGTGCCCTCGCCACTGCCGCGTGGGCCGTTGTTCCCTTTCTTGGGCTGATAGGGCTCACGGCGGGCTTGGGGCACACGGTCATGACCGCGCTCTGGGCGGAGCTCTACGGCACCCGCCATCTTGGCGCCGTCCGCGGGCTAGTCAGCGCGCTGCTGGTCTTCGGAACGGCGCTGGGACCTGGCGTGACGGGCGTGCTCCTGGATGCGGGCGTCGGCCTCGAGGCCCAGCTCGCGGGCATGGCGGCCATAGCGACGGTGCTGATCGCCGTCTTCGCGGTCGTCAGTCGTTGGCTGACGGCAGGCTAGAGGGGGTTTGGGGTGCGACCACCTTGCCGGCGGCGATCTTGAAGACGTCGACGATCTCTCGGCGATCCAAGGCATCTCTCGTGGCCGGGCGCTCGTCCGGTCGCTCGGTGACGATTTCCGGATTGCCGCCGCCGAACGGCTTGAGGGTCACGAGCAGGTTCGAGAGACCGGTGAACACGCGAAGCCAGAATGGCCCACCCAGGCCGATGAGCACGCCGCCCAGAAGCACGCCCGCAAGCCAACGTAGGTGCTCGCGGGTGACTTCCCATGCCACATCGCCGTCGGTGGCGTCTGCCTGCGCGTAGGGAAAATAGCGCCAGCCGATCGGTAGCTCGCCGCTGGAGCGCAGGGCCTGAACCTCCTTAGTGAGCTCTTCGGTCGTGTTGCCAAGCGATGCGACCGTCTCGCTGTCGAGATCCGGCACCTCGCCGCCGGTTGCCTGGTCGAGTCTCAGTTCCAGGCGGGCGCGCGCCGCCGCATTCGCTGCAGCGGCTAGCTCCGCCTCGGCCAACAGCGTGGCGCGCGCTGCCGTGTTCTCCTGAAGGGCACGAAACACCCGGACGGCGTCGATATTGGCGGCAAAGGCGAAGAGGATCGCGACCACCAGCGTGATCGTCTGGATGCGCTTTCTGAACACCTCGGCCGATGCCGCCGTATAGCGCTCGAAGGTGCGAACCAGATCCACCAGGCGCGACCGCAGATAGTCCTCACCCGCCTCCGCGAGATCGCGGCCCAGTTCCGTCTTGGCAAACCGCTGAACGAAGGCGTAGGTCGAGAGCTTGTCGATCTGCCGGTGCCGCCGACGACATCGCGCCGCCCACGCGAATGGCTGCCTCGTGCCTGACGTGGGCACCCGGCCTGGCTCCTCATCGCTCGCGGGATTGTAGACGAGGGCTGCCACGAGGCCGGCCGCACCGTCGTCCTTCGCCGCATCGACGTCGTGCCGGTGCCGCGGCTCGGGGCCGGACGCCACCCCGAGCCGCGTCAGCTCCTCGCGCGCGAAATTCAACAGTGCCTGCTCGAGCACGAGCGCGCGCAGCGCCACCAACCTGACAAGCGCCTCGACGATGCCCGTCACCATCGTTGCAAACAGAATCATGGCGACAGCAAACGCCGCCGCGGTCTCCAAGAGACCCATGCGCGCCTCCCCCCAGAACACGCGCAAAACTAGATGTCGCTTACGGTCGTGTGAACGCCTTCGCGCTCACCCCTCGCTGTCGACACGGAAGGGCAGATACGTCGCGAGCAGCGGCAGTTCCTGCTCCACCTGACGGCGCTCACGGGCGAGGAACTGCTCGACGGGCTCGCGTAGGCCCGGGTCGCGGATCAGATGGGCGGAATAGGTGAGCGCAGGCGCGTAGCCGCGCTGCAGCTTGTGCTCACCCTGAGCGCCGGCCTCCACGCGCTTGAGGCCCCACTGCAAGGCGAGGTCGATCGCTTGGTAGTAGCAGAGCTCGAAATGCAGGAACTTGTACTCGTCGAGGGCACCCCAGAGGCGGCCATACAGCGTGTCGCCGCCGATGAGGTGCATCGCGCCTGCAACGCAGCGGTCGCCGTCATAGGCGAGGCCCAGCACGAGCGCGTCGCCGAGCCGCTCGGCGAGCAGACGGAAGAACGCGCGGTGAAGGTAGGCGTTGCCCCAGACGCGCTTGTCGATCGTGGCGCGATAGAAGGGGTAGAAGGCATCCATATCGGCGGGCGTGATCTGGGCGCCTCGATGGGTGACGATCCGAAGCCCACTCTCCTCGACCCGGCGGCGCTCTTTGCGCAAAACCTTGCGCTTGCTGCTCTTGAGCGCGTCGAGAAAGCCGCCGAAGTCACCGTAGCCGCGGTCCGACCAGTGATACTGCACGCCGAGGCGGACGGCCCAGCCGGCCGCTTCGAACAGCCGGGCTTCGGCATCCGTACAGAACGTGACGTGCACGGACGAGACCTCGAGCTTGGCCGCGGCCGCCTCCAGCCCACGGATGAGTGCCGCTTTGGTCGCTTCGTCGGGGGCCAACAGTCGCGGTCCGGTGACCGGCGTGAACGGCACCGACACCTGCAATTTGGGGTAGTAGCTGCCGCCTGCGTTCTCGTAAGCCCGCGCCCAGCCCTGGTCGAAGACGTACTCACCCATCGAGTGGGACTTCACATAGACGGGAACGATCCCGTCGGGTCTTCCGGGGTCACCAAGGAGCAACGGCAGAGCCGCCCACCCCGTTTCGGCGACCGCCGAGCCCGACAGCTCCAGCGCTTCCAGATAGCCATGGCGCACGAAGGGGTTGTCGCTTGGCGCACGCGCGTCCCAAGCGCTCGCCGCAACGCCGGCGATGCCCTGAACAAGGCTGAGATCGGCAGCCTCGCTCACGTGACTTCGAAGGTCGCGTCGACCTCGACCGAGCAGTCGAAGGGTAAGCTCGGGGCACCGACGGCGAAACGTGCGTGTAGCCCTGCCTCGCCGAGCACGGCGACGAGCAGGTCGGAGGCACCATTGATCACCTTCGGGTGATCGCCGAAATCGGGCGCGCAGTTGACGAAGCCCTGCACCTTGAGCGTCTGCTTGATGCGGCCGAGGTCGCCACCGAGCGCCGCCTTCGCCTGCGCCAGGATGTTGACAGCACAAAGCCGCGCGGCGGCTTGGCCGGTCTCGAGGTCGACGTCGCTGCCGACCTTGCCGACATGCGCAATCTTGCCGTCCAGCATCGGCACCTGGCCGGCAACGAACAGAAGGCCGCCGCCGATCTTTGCCGGTACGTAGTTTGCCGCGGGCACCGGCGCTGCCGGCAAGACGATACCCAGCTCTCGAAGTCGGTCGTCGATCGCACCCATGGCTGTTCTCCTTGGCCCGCACCCACACCTAGGATAGCCGAGCGTGTAGGAAAGCGCGAAAGCGGAAGAGGCTCGATGCAAACGGTGGTGATCGACTGCGACCCCGGCGTCGACGACGCGGCGGCGCTGCTCTGGGCGATGGCCGAAGGGGCAGCGCTCGACCTTGCTGCCATCACTGTCGTCGCCGGCAACGTTCCGCTGGACTGGACCAGCACCAATGCCCGGCGCCTCGCCACGCTGGCCGGGCGGCACGATGTTCCTGTTCACGCCGGCTGCGGTAGGCCCATGGTGCTCGCCCTCGAAACCGCCGAGCACGTCCACGGCGACAGCGGCCTTGACGGCGCCGAGCTGCCGCCTCCTGCCTCCGAGCTGGCTCCCCCGCACGCGATCGATCGGCTCATCGACCTCGCGCACGCACATGACGGACTGACGATCTGCGCCATCGGTCCGCTGACCAACGTAGCCATGGCGTTGGTGAAGGAGCCGTCGATCGCCTCCCGGCTCGGTCGCATCGTCTTGATGGGGGGCGCCATCGGTCTCGGCAATGTGACCGCGTCCGCTGAGTTCAACATCTATGTCGACCCGCACGCCGCCAAGGTCGTGTTCGAGAGCGGCGTGCCGATCGTGATGCTCGGCCTCGATGTCACAACCCAGGTGCGGCCGACGCCCGCCCGGCTCGACGCGCTGCGTGCGCTGGAAAACGCGACGAGCAAGGCCCTCGCCGACATGTTTGACCTCTATGTCAGCCGGGCCAGCGACGGTGGCGCGCTCCACGATCCCCTCGCGGTCGCCTACCTCCTGATGCCGGAAGCCTTCAGGGGCCGCGATTGTCACGTGGAGGTGGTCACCGAAGGCGTGTGCCGCGGGCGCACGATCGTCGATGTGTCGGGACGCGGCGGCCGGCTCGCCAACGCCTTCGTGCTCGAGCGCGTGGATGGAGACGCCGTGTTTCAGCGCTTGCTCGACGCTCTCCGGAGGCTCCCTTGAGCGCGCCACCCGGGGTCCCGCGCCCGGCGCTGATTCTCGGTTTCGCCGGGTTGATCCCATTCGTCGTGCCGGCGCTCCTCGTCTGGTTCGCGCCGCCGTTGCTGGCAGGCTTCCTGCACACGCTCATCATCGCCTACGCCATGGTTATCGCCGGCTTCATGGCCGGCGCGCAGTGGGGTTTCGGCAGCCTGCCGCAGGTCGACGACGCGCAACGTTGGCGGGTCCTCGGACTATCGGTGGTTCCAGCACTCATTGCGTGGATTGGCCCATTTACGCCCTTTCCGTGGCCCTACGCCTTCATCCTCGTGGCCTTCGTCATGGTGCTGCGGTTCGACCTCAAGCTGGTGCGACAGGGGCTTGCACCCGCCTGGTATCCGCAGCTCCGCCTGCCGCTCACAGCCGGTGTGATCGTGGCGCTCGGCGCGGCGCTCCTGCACGGCGTGCTCGCAGGCTAGCTCTCCCCGCAGTCGGCGAGCACGGCTTGCCAAAAGTTTCGGCAAGCCAATCTTGGGTGCGTGATCCTGTGTCGAGGTTTCGAATGTCTCTGGCCGCGAGCGTCTCTACGACCACGTCCGTGCTCGCCACGGCAGCGCGGCTCGGGCGCGGCATCTACACCAAGCCGGCTGCGTCGACGCCGGAGCGTCTTTTGGAGCTCTACGAGTTCGAGGGCTGTCCCTTCTGCCGTCTCGTTCGCGAAGCGCTCACGGAACTCGACCTGGACGCCGCGGTCTACCCCTGTCCAAAGGGCGGCACCCGCTTTCGTCCGACCTCGATCGAGCGCGGCGGCAAGGCGCAGTTCCCCTTTCTGATCGATCCAAACACCGGCCGGCAGCTCTACGAATCTGCTGACATCGTCGCCTACCTCTTCGAAAAATACGGGCGACGCCCCTTGCCTGCCCATTGGCGCCTGCGCGTCGTGGACACTGTCTCGTCCGGGATCGCGTCGGCGTGGCGGGCCGGCGCCGGTAGCCGAGCGCGCCCATCCAGGCACGCAGATCAGCCGCTTGAGCTGTGGAGCATCGAGAGCAGCCCGTTTGCGCGGCTGGTTCGCGAACGTCTTAGTGAGCGGGAGTTGCCCTATCGGCTGCGTAGCGCCGGCCGCACCCGTCTTCGGGAGAGCGTCCCGCCCTTCCTGCGCGAGCGCGTAGGGCTCAGCATCCAGCCGGAAACGGCCAACCGCCGCGCGCTGCTCAAGCGCACGGGCAAGCTGATGGTCCCGTTCCTCGTCGACCCCAACACGGGCGCCGAACTCTTCGAATCGCAGGAGATCCTGCGCTACCTCGACGAAACCTACGGCACCTGATGGAGATGCTGACGGTGCGCAACGCCTTCTTGCTCGCGGGGGGCCTCGGGCTCCTCGCTGTCGGCGCCTACGCGGCGTTTCTCATCTATGGTCGCATGGTCGAGACGTGGCCCTATGAGATCGCCGAGCGCGATGGCGCCTTCGAGCTTCGCATCTACCCGGCCTTGCGCGTGGCCGAGGTGACCACCGAAGGCTCGCGGCGGGACGCCGTTCGTGCCGGTTTCGGCCCGCTCGCCCGCTACATCTTTGCTAGGGAACGCGACGGTCGGAAGATCTCCATGACCGCGCCCGTCACACAGGAGCCCGTTGGCGACGCGTCGTGGCGCGTGCGGTTCATCATGCCCTCCGGGTACAATCTCGACGATCTGCCGGCACCGGCGGCAGCCGACGTGCGCCTCCTGGAGACGGCGCCCACCCGCATGGCCGCGGTCCGGTTCGACGGCGGCTGGGACGATGCGCGCTTCACCGAGCAGGAACAGAGGCTCCGAACGTGGCTCGCCGCGCGCGATCTCGCTGCGCACGCACCCGCGACCTACGCCTACTACAATGACCCGTTCACGCCCGGTTTTCTGCGGCGCAACGAGGTCCTCATCGATATCGGGGCGGGCTAGGAAACAGGTGCGCCGCGGGCCGGTGACGCTCCGGATGCACTAAGCGGCAGAGCGCAGACCCAAGATCGAGCGCGCCTCCGAGACCGTCGCCGGCCTCCGTCCGTACTCCAAACAGAGCTCGGCAACGCTGGCCACCAGCGCCGCGTTGGATGGCGCAAGCGTGTCCTTGGCGAGACGAACATTGTCCTCGAGGCCGGTACGGCAGTGACCTCCGAGTTCGAGTGACCAGCGGTTCACGGTCAGCTGATCCTTGCCGATCCCAGCACCTGTCCAGGTGGCATCGGGGGCAAGGCGCTTCAGGGTCTCCGCGAAGAAGACGAACGAGTCCCGATCGACCGGCATCGCGTTCTTGACGCCCATCACGAACTGGACGTGCAAAGGCGCCTTGATCAGGCCGTCATGAGCCATCTGAACGGCCTTGAAAATCATTGATAGATCAAAGGCTTCGATTTCTGGCTTAACATCGTGGATCAACATTTCGCGGGCCAGCCAGCCGATGAGTTCGGGGCTGTTCTCGTAGACCCGCGTCGGGAAGTTGCAGGAGCCTGTCGAGAGTGACGCCATGTCCGGGCGTAGGGACAGCATGCCGCCCCGCTCGCGCCCGCTGCCGGAGCGACCGCCGGTCGAGAACTGGATGATCATGCCAGGGCAGTGACGCTCCAACCCTTCCTTGAGATGGGCGAAGCGCTCCGGATCCGATGTCGGCGCGCCATTGTCCTGACGAACGTGACAATGGGCGAGCGTGGCCCCTGCCTCGAAGGCCGCCTGCGTGCTCTCGACCTGCTCTGCGACGGTGATCGGGACGGCAGGGTTGTCGGCCTTGGTCGGCACCGAGCCCGTGATCGCGACGGTGATGATGCACGGGATCATGAGGCATCCCCGCGAGCCACCGAGGCCGGCCGGGCGGGCGGCAGGTCGCGCCCGCGGGGCACCCGGAGGCCGCCGGGTCCGACGGCTTCGTGGTTCAGATGCTGCCCTCGACCATCTCTTCGGCGAGCACGCGCTTGGCGAGCCGGTGCGCGGTGTTGGCCGCCGGGATGCCGGCATACACGGCGACGTGCAGCAGCATCTCCCGGATTTCCTCGGGCGTCACGCCGTTGTTCCGGGCGCCGCGGATGTGCAGGGTGAACTCCTCCGCATCATGCTGCACCGCCGCGATGGCAAGGGTGATCAGCGAGCGCGTGCGCAGATCCATCCCTTCGCGTGCCCAGACGTCCGCCCAAACCGTCTGTGTGACGAACCGCTGGTAGTCGGCGTCGAAGTCGTGGGTCTGCTCGTTCTTGCGGTCGACATACGCGTTGCCGAGCACGGCACGGCGTACCGCCGTCCCCTTTTCCGTCCGGTCATCGGCCATCAGGCATCTCCGTCGTGGGCGCTGACGCCGACCCTCTGTCGGCGCCTGCTCGAAACCAATATCCCAAACATGGCTGAGCCGTCGCCGAATGAGAACCGTTCCGTTCGCCAAAATCGCAAGTTTCCGCTGCTGGACCTCGTCGCGCCGTCGCGCCATAAGGCGGCGACATCAGCGACGGCGGGTAGGCATGGACGCACGGATCTACCGACCGGCGAAGACGGCGGTCTCCTCGGGACGCGCCAAGACGCGCTATTGGGTGCTCGAAATGGAACCGCGCGAACGGCGCGAGCCGGACGCGCTGATCGGATGGGTCGGCTCGGGCGACACCGAGCAGCAGGTGCACATGCGCTTTCCGACGAAGGAGGCCGCGATCGCCTATGCGCGCAGAGCCGGCATCACCTTTGTCGTCGAAGAACCGCACGAGCGTGTCGTGCGACCCAAGTCCTACAGCGACAACTTCGTGAAGCGGTTCTGAGTGCGATCTCCAATTCCCAGGTTGCACGCCGAAGGCGCCCGCGGCTTCATGGCAGCAGGCGCCCGTAGCTCAACAGGATAGAGCATCGGCCTTCTAAGCCGAGGGTTGCAGGTTCGAGCCCTGCCGGGCGCGCCACACTCGCTGGAATGACTGATCAGCTGGGAAGCCGCCTCAAGACGTCCGAACTGACGCGCTACCACAAGGCTCAGGCTTCGACGAAGCTGTCGGCCTGCCAGTATTCGACGGTCCCGCTGCCCAGCCCGCCCTTTGCGACAACCGAGAGATGCGTCTCACCTTGGGCGCGCGGAAACGCATAGACCGCTCCTGGCTTGAGCACCGGATCGGTCGCGTCGGCGACCACGTCGGTGTCGCCCAGACGGAGGTGACATGCTACGGTCGCTTCGATGAAGACGGAGTGGCCGTCGAAGGCCTCGCTCGTGCGGACAGGTGTGTCGTTCAGGATGAGCGTCCGTCTGCTACCCCATTTCCAGTGCGCCAGACCGACGCTGTGGCCGCTGGTGTCGCGTGAGAACTTCGTCGGGTTCATGATGCGTGCTGCCCTTATCGAGGCCGGCTTCCCGGCACGTGGTCGAACACGCATATAAGATCATATTCCTAGTATCGCTGCAACCTGCAGGATACGCTAGAAACGCAGCGTGCCGTGCAATGTGACGATGTCGATCCCGTTGTCGAAGGTGCCCCTGAGGCGGCCCGCGTCCGGATCATCGAGATTGACCGGCCCATCCTGGACCCAGATACGCGAGTACCCCGCGCCCACGCTGAGCCATGTCGCAGGCTGCCACGCCGCGCCGAAGGAGAGCCATGTGCGGTCGGCTCCGGGTATGCGTGGGGTGCGTGTCGCGTCCGGTATCGGCGACTGATCGTAGGCGACGCCGGTCTGCAGCGTCAGCTCTTCGAGCGGACGATACTCGACACCGAGCGAGAAAAACCAGGTGTCCCGCCAATCCTCGTTGGTGACTTCGGGGGCCAGGTCCGGGTTGTCGAAATTGATCACGAGCTCATCGAAGGTGCTCCAGCCGGTCCACTCCGCCGTTCCCAAGACGTCGACCTCGTCGGTCACACGTTGGCGAACGCCGAGGCTCAAGATCTGGGGCGTCGAGAGCGCCGCTCGTCCGCCGGTGTCCTCCAGAGCACCGCCGCTGAGCAGGTTGAGCGCCTCGCCCACCTGACCGCCGAGATCGAAGTCGGCCGATCCTTCCAAGCTGTGATTGATCTGCGAGCGGTAGCCGACCCCTAGCCGCGTACCATCGATCGGCTCTGCCATCACGCCGAGTGTGAAGCCGAAGTCCCAATCGGTGCCGTCGACCTTCAAGAAGCCGTCGTTCTCGCCGGGTGTGGCGCCGACCGCCGTCGCAAAGCCTGGAGGAAGCCCCGGCGCGAACGCGGCCGATCCGAAATCGAGCGCCTGGGCGAGGGTCGAGTCGGCATATTGCGCGACGAAGCCGGCGCCGACCGTGAATCGCGGCGAGATATTGTAGGCGACCGCCGGGTTGATGTTGATGGTCTTGAGCTCGCTCTCCGTCGCATAGTAGCGACCAACCCAGTCGATCGGCTGCTCGGTCTTCAGACCGAACGGCGCCGTGACGCCGAGCCCGAAGCGCCAGTCGCGGTAACCGAACATCCCATACGCCGCCGGAACGACGGCGTCCTCGGCGATGTCACCTCCTTCCGGCCCCGAAATCGGCGTGCCGACGGCCGTTTCGGCCTCCTCCAACTGGAATTCGGCCTTGGGCATGATGTAGCTGATCCCAACATGCCCCTGAATGCCATCGTGCAGACCAAGCGTCGCCGGGTTGAAGTACATCGTCGACAGATCGGCCCCTCCGGCCGCCACGCCGGCAAACGAGAGACCTTGAAAACTACCGCTCTGTTCACGAATGGCGAAGCCGGACGCACCAGCATCGGCCCCCGCCATCACTATTCCCGCGAGAACGAGAACACCCCACCGCTTCATTTTGTTTTGCTCCGTGCCTGGCCGACCGTCCAGCGACGCGTCGGCGCGGGTCCGTTCAGGTTGCGCGTCCGACGGCTGCCGTCAATCTGATGCGATACTCCGTGACGCGTCGTTGCGTCGCGCGGGCCTTGGGGCCTGTCAACGAAGGCACAGATGCGGTACTGTCACAACGAAGCTCGCTGGTGCCGTCGCATCTCCGTGCCGCGCGGCGGTCGGCCTCTCTCGTTTTGACAAATCATGCGCTCGGCGTGTCGGGCGATGGGCGACGTAGATGGAGGCAGGTGCGCGTGATGTAGCACTGAAATCCTGTTCATGTTGCTGAATGATCACCGTGTGGCGGCGATTGTTGATATGGCACGGTCCGTCATTTCACCTACATTAAGCTCGGGCAGAATGCCGCCGCCGCGAGGTACGTTGCTCCAAACCCGGCGGTTTGACTTAGCAAGGATCGATGCCGATGGCGCAAGCGCCGAAGACTGAGTTCGCCGATCTGATCGCCAAGGATCGTGCCGAGCGTCGCAAGTTCGAGTGGCGTGGCACGTTTTTGGAGTATCTCGAGCGGGTCAAAGAGGACGCGTCATTGGCTTGGCTCGCGCATCGGCGTGTCTATGAAATGATCATGAACCCGGGTGTTGAACCCGCCGATCCGGAACGGGACGCGCGGCTGCGTCGCCTGTTCGGCGATAGGATCCCCCCCACCTACCATTTCTTCGAAGACGAGTTCTTCGGCATGGAGCGGACGCTCGAGAAGATCGCCCGCTACTTCTACGCCGCGGCCATGGGCGGCGAAGAGGCGCGGCAGGTCCTCTATCTGATGGGGCCGGTCGGGTCGGGTAAGAGCTCGTTGGTGGAACGTCTCAAGCGCGGTCTCGAAGAGCTGCCGCCGCTGTACGTGATCGACGGCTGCCCGATGTTCGGCAACCCCCTGACCCTGATCCCGCGACACCTCCGGCCTGCCTTCGAGGACATGCTGGGTGTCAAGATCGAGGGCGATCTGTGCCCACCGACCCGTTGGCGACTGCTCAACGAATTCGACGGACGCTATGAAGAGATGCCGGTCCGAACCATTAGCTTTTCCAAGCGTGGCCAGCGCGGGATCGGCGTCGTACCGCCCGTCGATCCGAACAATCAGGACACCTCGGTACTCATCGGCTCGGAGGACATCTCCAAGCTCGACCGGTTCTCCGAGGGTGATCCGCGCATCCTTCAGCTCAACGGCGCCTTCAATGTGGGCAACCGGGGCATGGTCGAGTTCATCGAGGTGTTCAAGAATGACACCGAATACCTGCACACGATGATCACGGCGACGCAGGAGAAGTTCATCCCGGCACCCGGCCGGCATGGCACCTGCTATGTCGACTGCTGCATCGTCGCGCATTCAAACGAAGCCGAGTGGCAGCGCTTTCGCTCCGACCATACCAACGAAGCGATTCTGGATCGCATTGTGGTCGTCAAGGTGCCGTACAACCTACGGCTCTCGGAAGAGATCAAGATCTACCGGAAGTTCATCGACCGCTCGAACTTCGAAGCGCAGTTGGCGCCGCACACGCTCGAGGTTGCGTCGATGTTCGCCATTCTGACGCGGCTGGAATCGACGCCGAAGTGCGACCTGATGACCAAGCTGCGCCTCTACAACGGCGACGAGGTGGTCGAGAAGGGACGCACCAAGAAGATTTCGGTGCGTGAGCTTCACGACGACGCGAAGCGCGAAGGCATGTTCGGCATTTCCACGCGCTTCATCATGAAGGCGCTGGATTCCGCGCTCAGCCAGACCACGGCATCGATCACGCCGCTCGGCGTCCGCGAGGCCCTCATCCACATGGTGCGGGAAGCGGATCTCGCCGATGACGTGAAGAAGCAGTACCTCGAATACCTACAGGACACGCTCCACAAGGCTTATCTGGAGCTGCTCGAGAAGGACATCACCAAGGCCTTCGTCTACTCGTTCCACGAGCAGGCCGAGACCCTCTTCCAGAACTATCTCGACCACGCGGAAGCCTTCGTCACCAAGACGAAGCTCAAGGACACCCACACGGGCGAAGACCTCAACCCCGACGACGCCTTCTTGAAATCGATCGAGGAGCAGATCGCCATCATCGGACCTGCCGCGGAAGGCTTTAGGCAGGAGGTGATCGCCTTTCTATGGCGCGCAACGCGGCGCGGTGAAAGCGTCTCTTATACCGCCTACGAGCCGCTGAAGGATGCCATCGAGAAGAAGCTGATGAGTTCGGTGCGCGACATCAGTCGCATTATCACGAAGGCGCGGACGCGGGACGAGGAGCAGCGCGAGCGCTACGACCGCATGGTACATACGCTGATCGAGAACGGCTATCCGGAAGACACGGTCGACACTATCTTGAAGTACGCGGCTAATCATCTCTGGAAGGACTGAGAGCGAGCGGCATCATCGTGGTCGAATCGATCTTCCGGCCCTTCGCGTCCAGCGATGCGCTCAAGAGCGACCGCACCGCGCGAGACCGTCTACGGCATCGCCAGAAGCTCAAGGCGGCGATCCGCGAGAACATCGCGGACATCATCGCCGAGGAGAGCATCATCGGCCGCGATCGGGACAAGGTCATCAAGATCCCGATTCGCGGCGTGAAAGAGTATCGCTTCGTCTTCGGCGACAATCATGGCGGCGTGGGCGGTGGCGCGGGCGACACCCAGCCGGGCCAGGTCGTCGGTGAGCGCAAGAGCGGCCAAAGCGAACCGGGCAGAGCTGGCGACGAGCCTGGCCTCGACTACTACGAGACGGACGTCACGCTCGAGGAGCTGATCGACGTCATGTTCGAGGATCTGGAGCTGCCGGATCTCGAGCGCAGGATCCTCAAGGACGTCATTGCCGAACGCACCGTGAAGCGCCGCGGGTACCGCCGCGCCGGGGTGCGTGTGCACCTGGATCGCAAGCGGACCGCGAAAGCCCGGGTGCGGCGCATGAAGTCGCGGGGCATTGGTGAACCGTCGCTCGAACCGCATGAGCCGCTGCCAGATGCAGAAGATGCGTCCGAGAAACCCCGATTTCCTTTCATCAACGATGACCTGACCTACAAGAAACTCGTCGAGGACACCAAGCCCGAGAGCAACGCTGTGGTGATTTGCATCATGGATACGTCGGGCTCGATGGACTCGCTCAAGAAATACTTGGCACGCAGCTTCTTCTTTTTGCTCTACCAATTCATTCGCACCCGCTACGAGCGCGTGGAGCTGGTGTTCATCGCCCACCACAGCCAAGCTCAGGAAGTTTCTGAGGAGAATTTTTTCTACAAAGGAGAGTCGGGAGGCACCATGATCTCCTCAGGATACAATAAGGCCCTTGAGATCATCAACGACCGATTCCATCCTGCGCATTGGAACGTGTACGCATTCCACTGCTCCGATGGCGACAATTTCGAAAGCGATAATCAGGCGACGCTACGCGCCGCCGAGGAGCTTTGCGACCTCTGCAACCTTTTCGGCTATGGCGAGATCAAGCCGATGGGCTCCCACTTCTACGAGAGCTCCATGCTCGAGCTGTTCCAGAAGCTCGAGCGGCCGAACTATCAGTCCGTGCTGATCGAGGGGAAGGCGGATATCTGGCCCAGCTTCCGGGCGTTTCTCTCGAGCGAACGCCGGGCCAACGCCGAATGACGAATTGGACGGTGGCCGACCTCGAGGACTGGGACGCGCGGATCCGCGAGCGCGTGGGGGCGTTCGGCCTAGACTGCTTCCGGCAGGAGTTTGAACTCTGCGACTATCAAGCCATGCTGGGCTACATGGCCTATCACGGCATGCCGTCGCACTACCCGCACTGGTCCTACGGCAAGGCCTACGAGAAGACCCGCACGCTCTACGACTATGGCGTTACGGGCCTACCCTATGAGCTGGTCATTAACTCCGACCCCTGCCTCGCCTATTTGATGACCGACAACTCGCTCTGCCTGCAGATTCTGACGATTGCGCACGTCTACGGGCACAACGACTTCTTCAAGAACAACTTCACCTTCGCGTCCGCGACCAACGCCGGCGAAACCATCGGCAGCTTCAAGGCGCGCGCCGACCGCGTGCGGCGCTACATCGAGGACCCGTCGATCGGCGACGAGCGGGTCGAGCAGGTCTTCGACGCGGCGCACGCTCTGGCATTCTGCATCAGCACCGCCGACGCCGTCGCCAAACACATTGCGCCGCGCCGCGAGCGCCCCGAACCGGCGGTCGTTGCCGACCCGTTCGCGGACCTGCACAAGCCGCTGGAGATCGAGGAGCCACAGGAGAGTTTTCCCGAAGAGCCGACGGCGGACATCCTCGCCTTCATCCGCGACCACCACCCGCAGATGGAGGTGTGGGAGCGCGATCTACTCGACATTGTCGATGCGGAAGCGCGCTACTTTCTCCCGCAGATCGAGACGAAGATCATGAACGAGGGTTGGGCCAGCTACTGGCACCACCGTATCCTCGAGAGTCTGCCGCTACCGCACGACGTGCAGCTCGAGTTCATGGTCCGGCACAACCAGGTCGTCTGCCCGCACCCGGGCTCCTTGAACCCTTACCATCTGGGCTTTGTTCTCTGGCACAAGATCGCCGAGCGCCACGGCGAGGACGCGATCTGGGCCGTGCGCGAGACCGATCGCGACGCGTCGTTTCTTCGTCGCTTCCTCGATGCTGAGACGATGCGCGAACTCGACCTGTTCAGCTACGAGCCCCGCGGCGACAAGCTCGTCGTGAGCGAAGTCTCCGACGAGGATCATTGGGAAGATGTGAAACGCAAGCTGATCGCCCAGGTCGGCGGCGGCACCAATCCCGTCATCCGCATCACCGACGCGGACTTCAACCGTCGCCGCGAACTCTACCTTTGCCACGACCATGACGGGCGCGACCTGCACCTGGGCTATGCCGAGCGCACCCTGCAGCACCTGCATGCGCTGTGGGGACGCCGGGTCCTCCTGGAGACGCGGGTGAACGGCAAGGTCACCCGGCTCGCCTATGACGAAGATGGCTTCGACGCGCGGCTCGTGGTCTGAATCCGCGATCAGGAAGGCTTGTCGAGCAGGTCGCGTAGCAGTCGGGCGAGATCGTCGGGCCGCTCGACGTGCGGCCAGTGCCCTTGTTCCGGCCAGTTCACGAACGTCGTTCGCGGAAAGAGAGCTTGCATGGCAGACCGGCCACGCTCGTCGACATAGTCACTGCGGCCGGCCGCGAGCAGAAGGCACGGTCCCTCGAACGGCAGATCGACGTCCGCCGGAAAGTCCGTCAGCTCGGCCATGTGCGCGTCGATCCCTTCCAGATTGACGCGCCAGCGGTAGCCACCGTTGGCGCTCTCCAGATTCTGCAGGAGAAAGGCCCTCAGCGACGCATCGTCGATCGTCGCGGCGAGTGCGGCGTCGGCTTCCTGACGGGACGCGATCGAAGCGACGTCCAGCCCGCGCATGGCGTCGATCTCCAGGCGATGGTCGTGATCGTAGGGAACGGGCGCAATATCAATCACACCCAGCCGGCGCACGCACTCTGGGGCTCTGAGCGCCGCGACCATGCCCACCTTCCCACCCATCGAGTGCCCGACGAGGTTGCAGGCGTCGATCTCAAGCCGATCGAGGAGCGCCAGGACGTCGCGCGCCATGTCATCGTACGTCATCGAGGGCGACCAAGGCGACGCTCCGTGATTGCGCAGATGGACGCCGATCACGCGCCAGCGGTCTGTCAGCAGGCGGCCGACGCGCCGCCAGTTCTGCCCCGCCCCGAAGAGGCCATGCATGACGAGCACGGCCTCGCCGCTACCGCCCCAATCCGCGTGCGCCAGCTCGAGCGTCATCTCAGTCGCCGGGGCGGGTCGGCGCGGTCTGGCCGAAGAGTATCTTCTTGGCGTCCTCGGTCACGGTCGGGTTGGTGTTGAGTTCATCTGCGCGCGCGTACGCACGTTCGGTCGCCGGACGCGCCCGGATCGTCTCGAACCAGCGCTGCAGGTTCGGGAACTCAGCGATCGTCATGCCCTGCCGCTCGTGCGGCACGATCCAAGGATAGCAGGCCATATCGGCGATCGAGTAGTCGCTGGCGATGAATGCGCGGTCTTGAAGCTGAGCGTCGAGCACGCGGTAGAGACGCGTCGTCTCGTTGACATAGCGGGTGATCGCGTACTCCAAGGGTTCGGGCGCGTACTGCTTGAAGTGATGGTTCTGTCCGAGCATCGGGCCCAGGCCGCCCATCTGCCAGTAGAGCCACTGCAGCACGGCAAAGCGCTGACGTGGCGCGCGCGGCAGAAACCGGCCCGTCTTGTCGGCAAGATACTCGAGGATGGCGCCGGATTCGAAGACCGCGAGCGGCTCACCGCCGTCGCTCGGCGCATGATCGACCAACGCCGGAATCCGGTTGTTGGGGGCGATTTCAAGGAAGTCGGGCGCAAACTGCTCGCCAGTGCTGATGTTCACCGGCCGCAGCCGGTAGTCGAGCCCAGCCTCCTCAAAGAACAGGGTGACCTTATGGCCGTTGGGCGTGGTCCAGTAGAACAGCTCGAACATCGATCTCTCCGAACAGCGCGATCAGCCCTAAGTGGCGCGACGCACGCCGATCGCAACGGCGTTGCTGCAGGACTGCCATCGGCGAGCGTGCGGCGCCGAGGTCAACCGAGAGCGGAGAGCGCGGCGTTGGCCGTGTGGTGAAGGATCGCGTGCCGCCTCGCCAGGCGTCGTGTATCGAGGTCGTAGCCGCCGCCGATCACGCCCACGAACGGCACGCCGCGCCGCGTCGCCTCGTCGACCACGAACCGGTCGCGGCGACGGAGGCCGTCATCGCTCAATGCCAGGTGACCGAGGCGATCGTCGCGATGGGGATCGACACCGGCATTGTAGAAGACGAAATCGGGCGTGAACCCGGCGAGCACGCGCGGCAGCGTTGCCGAGAGCTCGTCGAGATAGGCGTCGTCACCGAGGTCGCGTGGAAGCGGGACGTCTAGATCGCTGTCCTTCTTGCGCGCCGGGAAGTTGCTCGCTGCATGGAAGGACAAGGTGAAGATGCGATCGTCGTCGGCGAACATGTCGGCGGTACCGTCTCCTTGATGCACATCGAGGTCGATGACGATCACCCGGCGAGCCAGGCCTTCGGCCAGCAGGAGCCTCGCCGCCACGCCGACGTCGTTGAAGACGCAGAAGCCGGTACCGGCATCGGCGAAGGCATGGTGGCTGCCGCCCGCCGTGTTGCAGGCGAGACCATGCTCCAGCGCCAGCCGTGCGGCGAGCACCGTCCCGGCCGTGGCGGCGCGTGCGCGCTCGGCCAACGCGGGCGTGACCGGCAGACCCAGGCGACGTTCGGCCTCGCGCGGCAGCGTTTGGGCCAAGATGTCGGTCACATAGCGCGGCGTGTGAGCGAGTTCGAGCCAGCTCCGTGGTGCGAGCGCGGGGACGAAGCGGTTGGCGGGGCCGATCAGCCCCGAGCGCTCAAGCTCGTCATGAAGCGCTCGGAACTTGGGCATCGGAAAGCGATGCCCCGTCGGCAGCGGTACGCTGTAGGCGGGATGGACAACGACTGGCAGCATGGGCCGTCAAAAGTCGAAGCAGCGTCCGCCCTTCTCCCAGTCGCCATAGCGCGTGGGTTCAGGCCCCTTCGGCCCGCCGCGTTCGCCGGGCGGCTGCTGCGCCGGCGGCTCGGGCGCGCGACGGTCGCGACGCTCGACAGCTGGCTTGGGCTCCGGTGACGTCGGCTTGGGCTTGCGATTCGTCATTCGGTCATGACCTGCTCTTCCGCCTCTTCCTTCATCTTCGCGAGCTCGCGCTCGAGCCCAACCACATCGACCTCCCCGCCCCTCTTGCGCAAGTCGTCCTCGACCTTGCGCAACACGGGATCGTCGCCGACCTGCGAGAAGTCGGCCATCACGACCGCTTTCGCGTAGTCCAGAGCCGCGTCGCCGGTGAGGCCGAGCTGCTCTGCTACCTTCAGGGCGAACAGGCGGTTGCGGCGCAGCCGAACGCGAAACGCGAACTCCATGTCGTGCTGGAATTTCGAGAGTTCCGCCTTGAGCCGGTCGTCGAACATCGTCATTGCACGAGTCTCCCAAAGCGGTGACGTGAACACCGCTCTATGACATAGCACTTAGGTCAAACCCGTGCTTTGACGATCGTCATGGCGCCAGGAAAACGGACCGGCGAGCGGTTCGACATGAGGGGGAGCCGATGCGCGAGACGGCCGTCTGCCCGCACGATTGCCCGAGCGTCTGCGCGCTCGAGTTCGACCGCCACGAAGACGGGTCCCTGGGCCGGATCCGCGGAAGTCGCCGGCATCGCTACACGGACGGCGTCATCTGCGCCAAGGTCGCGCGCTACGCCGAGCGCCTCCACCACCCGGACCGACTGCTGCGGCCCCTCGTGCGGACCGGCCCCAAAGGCAGCGGGCAGTTCCAGCAGATCGCGTGGGGCGAAGCGCTCGACCGTATCGCCGAGGCGTTCCTAGAAGCGGAGCGACGGCACGGGCCGGCGGCCGTCTGGCCCTACTACTACGCCGGCACGATGGGCCTGGTGCAGCGCGACGGGATCAATCGGCTACGCCACGCCAAGCGCTATTCGGGCCAGGACGACACGATCTGCACGCGCATCGCGACGACCGGCTGGAACGCCGGTGCCGGCAAGCGCTGGGGCGTCGACGCGACCGAGATCCCGCACTCGGAGGTGATCGTCCTCTGGGGCCTCAATGCCGTGGCGACGCAGGTCCAGCTGATGAGCTTCATCGCCCAGGCGCGGCGCAAGGGTGCCAAGCTCGTGGTCGTCGATCCCTACCGGTCGCCGACGGCGCAGCAGGCAGACCTGCATCTGCCGGTGCGCCCGGGCACCGACGCAGCGCTCGCCTGCGGCGTGATGCACGTCCTGTTCAAAGAAGGCTTGGCCGACCGTTCCTATCTGGAGCGCTACACCGACGACCCACAGGGGCTCGAAGCGCACCTCGAAACGCGAACACCCGAATGGGCGGCCGAGATCTGCGGCCTAGAGCCTCAGTCGATTCGCGACTTCGCGCGGCTCTACGGCGCGACGCAGCGGAGCTACATCCGGCTCGGCTTCGGTTTCACGCGCTCGCGCAACGGCGCCATGAGCATGCATGCCGCGGCGTGCCTGCCGGCGGTCACGGGCGCCTGGCAAGTAGAGGGTGGTGGTGCGCTCTACAACCAGGGTGACCTGTACGCCCATGAGCTGACGCTCATCAACGGTGCGGATGTGCACGACCATCGGGTCCGCATGCTGGACATGTCGCAGATCGGTCGCGTGCTGACGGGCGATGATGACGCGCTCAAGGGAGGTCCGCCGGTCGAGGCGATGCTCGTGCAGAACGTCAACCCAGCCTGTGTCGCGCCCGAGCTCGATCGCGTGCTCGGGGGCCTCAAACGTGACGACCTGTTCGTCGCGGTGCATGAGCAGTTCATGACCGACACGGCCAAGCACGCAGACCTCGTGCTGCCGGCGACCATGTTCCTCGAGCACGACGACATCTATCGCGCCTCGGGGCACACGATCCTGCAGATTAGCCCCAAACGCTTCGACCCGCCGGCCGAGTGTCGGGAGAACCACTGGGTCATCCAGGAGATTGCGAGGCGCGTCGGCGCGCAGCACCCTGGCTTCGGCATGACCGCGCGCGAGTTGATCGAGGCGAGCCTTAGAGCTTCCGGCTGGCCCGATTTCGACACCATCGTCGCCAACGAAGGCCTCGACCTCGCGCCCGATTTCCGGACGGCCCACTTCCTCGACGGGTTTCCGACCGAGCATGGCAAGTTCCGCTTCAAGGCGCCCTGGGCCGCGCTCGGCGTGGATGCGGACGGCATCTCAGCCTTCCCGGACCACGCGCCCATCATCGACGAGCGGACGGAACAGCACCCCTATCGCCTCGTTGCCGGGCCGGCGCGCGAATTCCTCAACACGAGCTTTAGCGAAACCCGGACGAGCCGCGCCAAGATGGGGCGTCCGACCTTGCTGATCCCGCCCACCGATGCCGACGCGCTCGCCATCGCCGACGGTGACCTCGTCCGCATCGGCAATCGCTTGGGCTCGATCCTGCTCCACGCCGAACGCCGGGAGGGCGCGCTCGCGGGCACGCTGACGATCGAGAGCATCTGGCCCAACGACGCCTTCATCGAGGGTGTCGGGATCAACCGCCTGATCAGCGCCGAGCCGGCCCGCCCCGCCCGCGGCGCGGTCTTCCACGACACGGCGGTCTGGCTCATGAAAGATGAGCCCGCCGCGATGGCCGCGTCTTGAATCCCCCAGCCATGCCGCACCCGGTCACCGGCATCGATCACGTCTTCCTGCTCGTTCACAACCTAGATGCCGCGGCCGAGCAATGGCGACGCCTCGGGTTCACCGTGAGCCCCAAGGGCTGGCACAGCGCGCATATGGGAACGGCTAACCACACGATCATGTTTGAGGAGGACTATGTCGAACTGCTCGGCATCGTTGCTCCGACACCGGCCAATGCCGCCTACCGCGCAACGCTCGCCGCCGATGAAGGGATCGCCACCGTCGCCTGCCAAATCGCCGACACGCGCGAGGGCGTGCAGGTTCTCAGAGCGCGAGGTGTCTCCATCGGCGATCCCGTGGACTTCGAGCGACCCGTCGAGCTCAGCGACGGAACCACCAGCCGCGCGGCATTCACCGTGGCATCGTTCGCGCCCGACGCGGTCCCGCTGGGCCATGCCTTCCTCTGCCAGCACCACACCCGCGAGACCGTCTGGCAGCCGGGCCTGAGGCGGCACGCGAACGGTGCACGCGCTCTGGCGGGCTTGTTCGCGGCCATCGACCACCCGGAGGGCGCAGCGCATGCTCTTGCCGGCCTATTCGGCGCTGGTCGCACGACGCCCGTCGCGGGCGGATTCGAAGTCGCGACCGGGACCGCCGCCATCGTCCTCTTGGAACCCCGCGCGCTTCGCCAGCGATTTCCGGGCCTGCGTCCGTCACCCGCACCCTACGCGGCTGTCGAGATTCGCTGCACCGACCTTGCCGAGGCGCGCCGCTGCGTTGCCGGCAATGGCGTCGCCACTCACGAGACGCAGCGCGGCTTCGCGGTCGCGGCAGAGGATGCCGCGGGCGCCATCGTCGCCTTCGTCGGTTGAGGGTTCGCTCAGCTCGAATAGGCGCGAGCCTCGATCGAGACCGCTTTGACAAGGGCCGTTGCTCGTGCGCCCACGACAAGGCCGAGCCGCGCCAGCGAACGGCGCGTCAGCCGCGCGACAATGAGCGCCGCACCTACTCGGAGCTGCAGGTCGACGACGCCCCTGCCCTCGTCCCGGATCGCCTCGACGCGACCCTCCAGCACGGTGTTCGCGCTGGTCGAGACATCAGCCGTCACCGCCAGGAGCACGTCGCGCGCCCGGATGCGCACGCGGAGCCGGGCCCCGATCGGTGCGGGCAGCGCCGACACCCAAATCGTGCCGCCGGGAAATGCGAGGGCGGTCAACGCGTCCGCCGTGTCGTGTCGTTCGACCGTGCACGCGATGACGGCGCCCGCCTCCGCTTCGCCGGTGAATGGCAAGAGGTCGAGCCGCGCCATCGCATCGAGCACCGGTGCCGTGGCCACGACCCGGCCCTCGTTCAACAGGACGAGCGTGTCGGCGAGCTGGGTGATCTCGTCGAGCGCGTGGGTGACGTAGACCATCGGCACCCGCGCCTCGTCGCGGAGCCGAGCGAGGAATGGCAGGATCTCAGCCTTGCGCGCCTGGTCGAGTGCGGCGAGCGGCTCGTCGAGGAGAAGCAGCCGCGGCGACGAGAGCAGCGCACGGCCGAGCGCCACACGCTGACGTTCACCGCCCGAGAGCGCCCGTGGCCTGCGACCGAGCAGGTGGTCGATGCCCAAGAGCTCGACCGTCTCGTCGAACCCGACCGTCGCCGGCCGCCCGCCGGCGCGCCTAGCGCCGAAGCGCAGATTGTCGGCAACCGAGCGATGCGGAAAGAGCCGCCCCTCCTGGAAGACATAGCCGATGCGCCGTCGGCGTGCCGGCAGGTGACGACCGCTCCCGGCGTCGAAGACGACCTCGCCATCCAGCACGATGCGTCCCTTGTCCGGGCGGATGAGCCCCGCCACCGCCTGCACGAGCGTCGACTTGCCCGCCCCCGACGGACCGAAGAGCGCCGTGACGCCCGGCTCGTCGACGGTGAAGGCCGCATCCAACGTGAAGGCGCCCAGGCGATGGCAGACGGCAACCTCGAGGCTCACTGACCCATCAGCGTCCGCACGCGGCGTGCCGCCACCTCGGAAAGCACGAGGCCCAGACAGGCGAGCATGATCGCCAAGGCGACGAGTCGCGCAGCGGCGGCTTCGCCGCCGGGCGTCTGGATGGCCGTGTAGATGGCCAGCGGGATCGTGCGCGTCTCGCCCGGGATGTTCGAGACGAAGGTGATGATCGCGCCGAACTCGCCGAGGCTCGCGGCGAACGCGGTGATGGCGCCGGCGATGATCCCGGGCAACGCCAACGGCAGGATCACATTGACGAACCGGTCGACCGGGCCTGCGCCCAGCGTTTCCGCGGCCTGCATCAGCCCCGGATCGATGGCTTCGATGGCGAGGCGGATGGCGCGCACCTGAAAGGGAAAGGTGACGACCGCAGCCGCGAGCGCGGCACCCGTCCAGCTGAAGACAAAGCGAATGCCGAACGTCTCGAGAAGCCAGCCGCCAAGCGGTCCACGGGTGCCGAAGGTGACGAGCAAGAGATAGCCCATCACCACCGGTGGCAAGACGAGCGGCAAATGCACGAGCCCGTCGAGGAGCGCGCGGCCCGGAAAGCGCCCACGAGCGAGCGCGAGCGCCGCCAGCACCGCGAAAGGCAGGGCCACGCCCACGGCCACGAGCGAGATCTTGAGGCTCAGGGCAAGCGCCTGCCACTCCGCTTCGGAAAGCACGAGCGCCCCTCAGCCGACGACGAAGCCGAAACGCGCATAGATCGCGAGCGCCTCGTCGCCGGTCATGAAGGTAAAGAAGTCGCGTACATCCGCGCCGTCGCCGCCCGCGACGATGGCGAAGGGATAGGTGATCGGCGTGTGGCTATCGGCCGGAAAGGTGCTCACCACGTCGATATGGTCGACGACTGCCGCATCGGTTGCATAGACGACGCCATAGGGCGCCTCGCCTCGCTCGACGAGCGCGAGGGCCGCCCGCGCGTTGTCGGCGCGCGCCAGCCGCGGCTCGACATCGTCCCAAATCTCCAGTGTTTCCAAGGCGTCGCGCGCATAGCGACCGGCGGGCACATGCTCCGGATCACCAACCGCGAGACGACCGTCCACATTGAGGAGAGCCCCGATGTCACCGGCAGCACCCTTAGGCTCGTCGGCGGCAATCACCACGAGCCGATTGCCGATCGGGCTCACCCGTGTCCCCGGTTCGATGAGGCCTTGGGCCTCGAGATCGTCCATCCAGCGCTCGTCGGCCGACACGTAGATGTGCGCCGGCGCCCCCGCCTCGATCTGCCGCGCGAGCGTTGATGACGAGGCGAAGGCAAAGCGGAGCTCGGCGCCGGTCCTCGCACCGTAGGCCGCGCCGACCGCCTCCAGCGCGTCCGTGAGGCTCGCCGCAGCGAATACGGTGATGGGCTCAGCGCGGGCAAGGCCGCCGTGGGCGGCAACGAGCATCGCGGCGAGCAATGTCGAGCGCATGGTCGATCGCTCCGCTCGGTCCTTGGCGCTATGCATGATCACGCATAACGATCGTGTCAATTCAGCCCAAGGCATCGAGGGTCGGCCGTGCGGCGGCTTCGGCTTCCGCCTGTACCCGGTCGTAGAGCTCCACGAGGCGCTCGCCCGCTGGCGTCAGTGAGGCGCCTCCCTGGCTCGCTCCGCCGACATGCGTCGCGACCACGGGCTCGCCGGCGGTTTCGTTGAGCGCGCTCACAAGGTTCCAGGCGCGGCGGTAGGACATGCTTGTCGCCCGGGCCGCCGCGGAGATCGAGCGGTGTCGGTCGATCGCCTTCAAGAGCCCGATCTTGCCTGGTCCGATCCGTCCCCGTGCGCCCAGATCGATGCGGATCCAGAGCTTTGCGCCCATGGCCGACGCGCGCCTCCGTCGTTCGTCTACGACCGCGTCTGCCAGGTCGTGTCGGGGCAAGGAAGCCATCACGAGGTCGCTCGACGGACAAGCGAGAAAAAAATCGCGCGTCGAGGTTGTACTAGAGCCGTCGAGATGCCTAGGCTCAGCCCAAGCGAACGAAGCATGAAGTCAGGGAGGGGATGGATGCGGTCGGACAGAAACGTCTTGGTGCTAGGCGCCATCTGCGGCGCGACGTTGACCCTCTGTGGTCATGGTAGCCCCACCGCGGCCCAGGAACTCGCCATTTCCTGCGGTGCCGTGGGGCAAGAGCTGGCGCTGTGCCAGGAAGGCGTCGCCGCATGGTCGGAGCAGAGCGGCGTGCCCGTTACGGTGGTGTCCACGCCCAATTCGAGCAGCGAGCGCTTGGCGCTCTACCAACAGATCCTCGCGTCAGGCAGCGGCGACATCGACGTCTACCAGGTCGACGTGATCTGGCCCGGCATCCTCGGCACGCACTTCGTCGATCTCGGCGCAGACTTCGACGAGGAGGTGATGTCCGCGTACTTTCCCAGCCTCGTCCAGAACAACACGGTCAACGGCGAACTCAAGATGATCCCTTGGTTCACCGATGTTGGATTGCTCTACTATCGCGCCGACCTGCTGGAACAGTATGGGCACGAGCCGCCGACGACCTGGGAGGAGCTCACGGCAGCGGCCGAAGAAATCCAGGCAGCCGAACGAGCAGCCGGCAACAGCCGGATGCAAGGCTTGGTCTTTCAGGGCAACGCCTATGAGGGGCTCACCTGCAACGCGCTCGAGTGGGTCTACAGCTATGGCGGTGGCACGATCGTCGACGAGGCCGGCGAGGTGACCATCAACAACCCGGAAGCCGTTGCGGCGCTCGACGAGGCAGCGGGCTGGATCGGGACCATCTCCCCACAGGGCGTGCTTGCCTACCAGGAGGAGGAGGCGCGGGGCGTCTTCCAGGCAGGGCACTCCGTCTTCATGCGTAACTGGCCCTATGCATGGGCGCTCGCCAACGCTGACGACAGCCCGGTCAAGGACAAGGTCGGCGTCGTGGCCTTGCCCAAGGGTGGCGCCGACGGCCAACGCACCGGCGTCCTCGGTGGCTGGAACCTAGCCGTGTCGAAATACTCCGACATGCAGGAGGAGGCGGTGGAGCTCGTCGCCTACCTCACCTCCTACGAGGAGCAGAAGCGTCGCGCCATCGAAGGTGCCTACAACCCGACGATCACCGCGCTCTATGAGGACCCGCAGGTGCTCGACGCCAATCCGTTCTTCGGCGAGCTGTACGACACGTTCGTTAACGCAGTCGCCAGGCCGTCTAGCGTCACCGGTACACGCTACAATCAGGTCTCGACCGAGTTCTGGAATGCGGTCCACGCGACGCTCAACGGCACCGTCACCGCCGAACAGTCGCTCGCCCAACTCGAACGCCGCCTCGACCGCCTCGCGCGCAACTGGTAGGCGCGGGTCCGGCCGTGGCAAGGCGGGAGACCGAGCTCACGCGCCAGCGGCTGCGCAGCGCGTGGCTCTTCTTGACGCCCATGATCGTGGTCTTGCTGATGGTCGCCGGCTGGCCGTTGGCGCGCACCATCGCCCTGAGCTTCACCGACGCCAACCTGGCCGACCTGCAGGCGCGCCAGTTCGTCGGGCTCTTGAACTACGAATTCCTGATGACCGATCCGGACTGGTGGCGCTCGGTCTGGAACACGGTCTTCTTCACGGTCGTTTCGGTCTCGATTGAGACGGTCCTGGGTCTCATGATCGCACTCGCCCTCCATGAGCATTTCAAAGGGCGGGGGCTCCTACGCGCGGCGATCCTCATTCCCTGGGCGATTCCCACGGTGGTATCGGCCCAGATGTGGCGGTGGATGTTCAACGACGTCTACGGCGTGATCAACGAGATCATGCTGTTCGTCGGCCTCACGAGCGAGCCCTGGGCCTGGCTCGCCGACCCGCAGCTCTCCATGGCCGCCGTGATCGCCGTCGATGTGTGGAAGACGACGCCCTTTATGGCGCTCCTGATCCTCGCCGGGCTGCAGATGCTGCCGCAGGACTGCTATGAGAACGCGAGGATCGACGGCGTGCACCCCGTGACGACCTTCTTCCGCGTCACCCTGCCCCTGCTCAAGCCCGCGCTGCTCGTGGCGATCATCTTCCGGACGCTCGACGCCTTGCGCATGTTCGACCTCGTCTATGTCATGCAGGGGAACAAGGTCGACACGATGACCATGTCGATCTACGCGCGGCAGCAGCTCGTCGATTTCCAGGACGTCGGCTACGGCTCGGCGGCCGCCACGCTCGTCTTCATGATCATCGCCGTCTTCACCGTGATCTACCTGACCGCGGGCGGCGTCGGGCGGGAGGAAAAGGCGTGAACGGAGCTTGGCGGCGCTGGGTCTTCTACGCCCTCCTCATCATCCTCTTCATCTATACGGTCTTTCCGTTCTACTGGGCGATCAACACCTCGTTGATGAGTGGCAGCGAGCTGTTCGAGGCCCGCCCGTGGCCGCCCGATCCTGCATGGTCCAACTACGTCTCGATCTTCAGAGAACAGCCGTTCGGCCGCCAGATCCTCAATTCGGTCTTCGTTGCTGTGAGCGTTGTGCTGCTGGCGCTGAGCCTTTCGGTGCTCGCCGCCTATGCGCTCGGCCGCATCCAGTTCCGAGGCCGGCGCCTCCTACTCTTCACCATCCTCGGCGTCTCGATGTTTCCACAGATCGCCGTCCTCTCCGGCATGTTCGAGCTCGTCCGCTCGCTGGGGCTCTACAATAACCTCCTGTCGCTTGTGCTCTCCTACATGATCTTCACCGTGCCCTTCACGGTGTGGGTGCTCACGACCTTCATGCGCGAATTGCCCAAGGAGCTGGAGGAGGCAGCCTTCGTCGACGGGGCGTCGCCATTCGTGATCGTCACGCAGGTGTTCCTGCCACTGATGGGGCCTGCGCTCGTGACGACCGGGCTACTGGCCTTCATCGCGGCGTGGAATGAGTTCCTCTTCGCGTTGACGTTCACCCTGAGTTCGGAGCAGCGCACCGTTCCCGTCGCCATCGCGCTCATCTCGGGCGCCTCCGCCTTCGAGCTTCCGTGGGCCAACATCATGGCCGCCTCGGTGGTGGTGACGGTGCCGCTCATCGTGCTCGTGCTGATCTTCCAGCGCCGGATCGTCTCGGGACTCACCGCAGGAGCGGTCAAAGGATGAACGGTTCTCCCTGGTGGCGCGGCGCCGTCATCTACCAGATCTATCCGCGGTCGTTTCTCGACACGAATGGCGACGGCATCGGCGATCTGCCGGGGATCGTCCGGCAGCTCGACTATGTTCGCGATCTGGGTGTCGATGCGATCTGGATCTCGCCCTTCTTCAAGTCCCCGCAGCGTGATTACGGCTACGACGTCGAGGACTATTGCGACGTAGACCCGATGTTCGGGGCGCTTGCGGATGCGGACCGTCTGATCGAAGCGGCGCATTCGCGTCGTCTAAAGGTGCTCGTCGACCTCGTGCTCAGCCACACCAGCAACCGCCACCCCTGGTTCCGCGAAAGCCGGCAGGATCGGACCAATCCTAAGGCCAATTGGTACGTCTGGGCGGATGCGTCGCCCGACGGCACGCCGCCCAACAACTGGTTGTCGGTGTTCGGCGGGGTCTCCTGGCAATGGGACCCCGTGCGCCGACAGTACTACCTGCACAACTTTTTCAAGGAGCAGCCGGACCTCAACGTGCATTGCCCGGATGTCGTGGCAGCGCTCATGGACGTCGCGCGCTTCTGGCTCGAGCGCGGCGTCGACGGCTTTCGGCTGGATGCCATCGACTGTGCGGTACACGACCCAGAGCTGCGCTCCAACCCCGTCCGACCACCCGACGCCCGCATCCCGGGCGGCCTCGCCGACGGCGCCCCATTTGGCCGACAAATACAGTTGCATAACAAAGGGTTGAAGGACGTTGCTCCACTGTTACTTGAGCCGCTGCGACAGGTTGCCGACGGGTATGGCGACATCCTGCTCCTTGGTGAGATCACCGGCGACCGTGCCTTCGAGAACGTCATCGCCTACGGCGCAGCCGGGCGCGGCATCCACATGGCCTACACCTTCGATCTGCTTTCGGCCGCTTACCGACCAGATGCCATCGGTGACGTGATCGACGAGCTCGAGGTGGGCATCGCTGATGGCTGGCCCTGCTGGTCTTTCTCAAACCACGACATCGTGCGCGCGCCGACACGTTTGGGCGGCGACAATCCGCCGGACACGCTCAGACGGCAACTGCCGGTGCTCTTGACGTGTCTGCGCGGCTCGATCTGCCTCTACCAGGGCTGTGAGTTGGGGCTTGAAGAAGCGGACGTACCCTTCGAACAGCTGCACGACCCTTATGGGATCGAGTTCTGGCCGACCTTCCGAGGTCGCGACGGCTGCCGTACGCCGATGCCGTGGCAGGCCGACGCCGCCGAGGCGGGGTTCACGACCGGCACGCCTTGGCTGCCGATGGCGGACACGCATCGCGTGCGCGCCGTGGACGTGCAGGTCGGCGATCCCGCATCCGTGCTGGCGAGCACGCGGCGGTTTCTGACTTGGCGCCGGGAGCAACCGGCACTGCGGCTCGGGGCATGGTCCCGCCTTGAGGCGCCGGCACCCCTATTCGCGTTCGAACGCCGTCTCGACGGCACGAGCGTGGTCTGCGCGTTCAATCTCTCGGATACGCCGGCCACGTGGGCGATCGACTTTGAACTCAATGCCCCAACGGCGCCGGTCCCACAGCCCGCCGTGGTCGAGGGGCGCCTAGTCACCTTCCAGCCGCACGGCGTTCTTGTCGCCGACCGTCGCTAGGAGAGCCGAGCATGGCCGACGTCACCCTCAAGCGCGTGGAGAAGAGCTTCGGCGCGACGCACGTCATCCGTGGCGTCGACCTCGACATTCGCTCAGGCGAGTTCTGCGTCTTCGTGGGCCCCTCCGGCTGTGGAAAATCCACCCTGCTGCGGCTCGTCGCCGGCCTCGAGGACATCAGCGAAGGCGAGATCTGGATCGGGGGCACGCAGGTCGACGACAAGCCGCCGAAGGACCGGGGGATCGCCATGGTCTTCCAGTCCTACGCGCTCTACCCGCACATGACCGTGGAGGAGAACATGGCGTTCGGCCTCAAGCTTGCCGGCGCCGACAAGGCGGAGCGGACCGCGCGCATCCACGAAGCCGCGCGCATCCTCAAGATCGACCACCTGCTCGACCGCAAGCCTCGCCAGCTCTCCGGCGGTCAGCGGCAACGCGTCGCCATCGGCCGGGCGATCGTCCGTGAGCCGCAGGTGTTTCTCTTCGACGAGCCGCTCTCCAACCTCGACGCCGCGCTAAGGGTCGAGACGCGGGTCGAGATCGCCAAGCTGCACCGCCAGCTCGGAGCGACGATGATCTACGTGACCCACGACCAGATCGAGGCGATGACGCTGGCCGACAAGATCGTGGTGCTGAATGGCGGCCGCGTCGAGCAGGTGGGCGCGCCGATGGACCTCTACCGCGAGCCCGTGAACCAGTTTGTCGCCGGCTTCATTGGTTCGCCCACGATGAACTTCGTCCCGGCGCAGGTCGCCGGCGCGGAGGGCAACCACCTGGTGCTGCGGCTCAAGTCGGGCGCGACGGTCGCCGCCCGGCGCCCGCACGAGGACCTAGCCGACGACGCAGTGACGCTGGGCGTGCGGCCGGAGCATCTGAGCCTCACCAACGACGGTGGCCTCGCCGGCGAGGCCGTAGCCGTCGAGAAGATGGGCGGCGAGAGCGCCATTCATGTGGATGTTGGCGGCGAGCGCCCATTGATCGTCAAAGCACCTGGCGAGGCGGTGATCCACGCCGGTGACCGCGTCCACGTCGCCGTACCTACCGACACCACATATCTGTTCGATCACGAGGGCCGGTCGCTCTAGCAGGTCTGTTCAGCAGTCGCATCTGGGCGACCACTGACGCGCTCCGACAACGCGGTGCTCATCTTGAGAAGCTGACACTCGGCCACCCGCTAGGTTGCCGTATTGATCCCTGTCACGACCGCAAGCACGAGCACGCCCAAGGCCCCCAAGGCGACCAGCCCGGTAGCGTGACCGACGAGGGTAACGGCGCCGTCCTGCCGGCCGAGACCGAGACCCAGGAGCAGGATGGCCAAGCCGGGGATGGTGTTGCCGAAAAGGAATCGGCAGCGCCACCAGGACTGCCTGCACAACAACCATTAGATAGGCCGCCGTAGCACCGATGCCGCTGGCGACGGCCCGCAGGCGCGGACGCGTGACACGTTCGAGGCGCCGTAGCAGCGGCACCGCCCGGCGCGCCACCAGCTCGAGTGCGGCCTGCGGCACCGGCCGCCGCGCGATCACATGGGGCAACGTCACCCGACCCGGGCGGAACGCCATGCGCAGCGCAACCAGAGCCGCGACCGAGCCGAAGACAAGCCCCACCGGCAGACCCGGCGACGGGATCACCGCGAATGCCCCCGCGAGCATAATGACGAGAATGGCCGAGCGATCCGCGAGGCGGTGGACGACGTCACCGACCGTCCGCGCCGTGGCACTGTCACGACGCAGCGAGGCCAGCGCTGCTGCCAGCGATGCCGGCCGTCGTCCCATCGCCATGCCGTTCGCCATCCTGCCGCTCCAGATCTCCCGATCTTGATGTGTGCGCCCGCAAGAGCGGCGCAAGGCAGCTCAGCGACCCGTTCGACGGATTGTTTCAGCCGCCTTCCGGCCGATGACAGCGGACGGCGCGTGCGTTGCCGAGAGCGAACTGCCACTTGATCGATGTCGCGCAGTGGCGTCCGCATCTTCCTGTCGACGTGCGGATCGCACCTCTCAAGACCTGGCCACGGCTGGGTCGGACGACGGTCGGACCGCCTTTGGGACGGTGCCTTCAGCCAGAACCGCGCTTGCGGCCGAGGGCAGTACTCGATCAGTCGCCGTGCGCTGCAGACTGTGCGTCGTCGTTGGCCGCCGGCCCGACAAAGAGCGTCTCTGGCACCACGCCGAAGAAGCGGCGAATGCGTGACGTCGCGTCGCGCATGAGGCGATGGCCGTCCATCTGCTGCAGGTGGTTGAAGTGCAGCACGACAGCACCGTACGGAACCGCCAGGAAGAGGCAGAAGAACCAGCGGCGCTCATGCGCGGAGTGGCACGGATAGGTGAACGCGAAGCGCTCGAGCCGGCCATCGAGGACAGCGCTCAGCGCTTGGCTTGCCTCCTCGGCGAACGGGTCGTCGGTCGCGCAGGCAGCGCACACCTTGAGGTAGTTGCTGCCGCGCCCGTAAATGCCGTCGTCGAGACCATTTTCCGCAGCGAAGCGGCGCCAGCCTTCGTTGACCTCGGCAATGGTCCCATCAGGACCCACGATAGCCGCGTTGGCGGGCAGTTCGTTGAGCACGTCGACGAGTTCGATCGTCATCGGCACCTCCTCTCGGCCGCGATTGGCGACCGCAACCGACCGACGCCGAGAATCCCTGTCTAAGCGGATCGCAGCATCGCCTGTGCGACATTACGTCGCGATAACTTCGGCGTCCTTGCGCCGAATCAAGCAGGCCTTCGACCATTGGTCCAAGGCGTCACACCTGTGGACACGTTACGCACGCCAGCTCGTGACGGAGCATGTTCGCTGGCTGGCCACCTCACCCGACATTCGACCGACGAAAGTCGCGTTCTCCGCGCCATAGTGCTCAAGCTCGGCGCGGTCGGGCTGTTCTCGTGCATGTCAGCCTTGGTCAAATCGCTCGACGGCGCCATACCCACCGGTCAGGTCGTCTTCGCCCGCTCCTTCTTTGCGCTTTTGCCGATCGCCTGGCTGATCTGGCGCGCGGGCGGGGTTCGCTCGCTCAGAACCAGCCGCCCGCTCGGGCACGCGCTACGCTCGGCCGCCGGGCTCGCAGCCATGTTCTGTGGTTTCACAGCCTTGAGCCTGGCACCCTTGCCGGACGTCGTGGCCATCGGCTTCGCGGCCACCGTTTTCACGCCGATGTTGGCGGCTCTGGTCCTTCGCGAGCGCGTTGGCGTCTACCGATGGAGTGCCGTCGGGGTCGGCTTCGTCGGCATTCTGTTGATGCTCCAGCCCGCCGGACTCGCGTTGCTAGGTGACGGACTGGCCGCCGCGAACACCAGCTCGATCGGCCTCCTCATCGCGCTGGCGGGCGCTTTCTGTGTCGCACTCGCGACCATCAGCGTCCGCGCGCTCGCGACCCGGGAGGAGCCTGCAGCGATCATCTTCTGGTTCGCCTTCACCTGCACCGTGGTGTCGGGGGCCACGCTGCCTTTCGATGCGATCTGGCCGACGTTCGAAGAGGGCCTGACGCTGCTTGGCATTGGCCTCCTGGGCGGCCTCGGCCAAATCCTCATGACCCGCGCCTATGTGCACGCACCGGCGAGTGCCGTCGCGCCGTTCGACTACTCGGCGATGGTCTACGCGACGCTGATCGGCGTCTTCGTCTTCGGCGACCGGTTGGCGCTCGCCACCATGCTCGGAGCCGGCCTGGTGATCGGTGCCGGCCTCTTCATCTTCTATCGCGAGCGCCGCCTCGGCCTGCCCCGCGGCAGTGCCCGTGCCCGTGCGGTCGGCCCCCCAGGCCCACCAATCGGGTAGCAAGACCGCCGGGGTCAGAATTCGAACTGCTCTTTGAGGATGCGTTCCTCGAGATTGTGTTCCGGGTCGAACAGGACCTGCAGGTTGACGCTTCGATCCTGCCAGACGTCCACGCCCGAGATGTCGCGGACCTCCGTGTAGTCGGCCACCGCACTCACCGGCCGTTTCTTCGGCTGGTTGACGCGGATGTTGATGCGGACCGTGTCCGGCAACAGCGCGCCGCGCCAGCGACGCGGCCGGAACGGACTGATCGCCGTGACCGCGAGAAGCGACGCGCCGATCGGCAGAATGGGGCCCTGGGCCGAGAGGTTGTAGGCCGTCGAGCCCGCCGGCGTGGCGACGATCAGCCCATCGCAAACGAGCTCGCTCATTCGCTCGACGCCGTCGACGAACACCGTCAGCACGGCCGTCTGACGGGTCTCGCGCAAGAGGGAGACTTCGTTGAAGGCGAGCGCCTCTTCAGCCTCGCCGTTCGCTAGCAGCGCGCGCATGCGCAGCGGGTAGAGCAGCGTCGGCTCGGCGCGCGCGATGCGCTCGGGCAGGTCCTCCTGGTGGTAGCCATTCATCAGAAAGCCCACCGTACCCAGGTTCATGCCGTAGATGGGGCGCGGCCCGTCGATCGTGCCGTGCAGCGTCTCTAACATGAAGCCGTCGCCGCCGAGCGACACCAGCACGTCCGCCTCGCCGACATCCGCTTGGCCGTAGCGGCCGGCGAGCGTGCGCTGTGCAGCCCGCGCATGAGGCGTGTCCGCAGCACAGAAATGGAGCTTCAACGTGTTCGGTCCCCACGCAGAACGACGCTCGGGCGTTCCCTTCCGCCCGGCGAGCCCCTAGATACGAATCCGCGGTCGGGCGCAAGAACCAGGGAAGGCCAGCTTGACAACCCCGCTCGTCGATCCGTTCCAGCGGCGTATCACCTACGTCCGTCTCTCGGTCACCGACCGCTGCGATTTCCGCTGCGGCTACTGCATGGCCGAGCACATGACGTTTCTGCCGAAGCGTGAGCTGCTCACGTTGGAGGAGCTGGAGCGCCTCGCCGGGGCGTTCATCGCGCTCGGTGTGCGCAAGATCCGGCTCACAGGCGGAGAGCCGCTGGTCCGTCGCAACATCATGCAATTGGTCCAAGCGATCGGTCGGCATGTCACCAGCGGCGCCCTCGACGAGCTGACCATGACCACCAATGGCAGCCAGCTCGAGCGCCACGCCGACGCGCTGGTCGCCGCGGGCGTAAGACGCATCAACGTCTCGCTCGACACGCTTGACGCACAGACCTTTCGCCAGATCACCCGCTGGGGCGACTTCCACAAGGTGACCAGCGGGATCGAGGCCGCCAAGCGTGCCGGGCTCAAGATCAAGATCAACGCCGTGGCGCTCAAGGGCGTGAACGAGCACGAGCTGGACCGGATGATCACCTGGTGCGGTGCGGAGGGTTACGACCTCACCCTCATCGAGACGATGCCCTTGGGTGAGATCGACGAGGACCGGACCGATCAGTACCTGCCTCTCTCGCGTGTCCGCGCCGACCTCGAACAGCGGTGGCGACTGACGGATATCCCCTACTCGACCGGCGGGCCGGCGCGCTACGTGCGGATCGAGGAGACCGGCGGCCGGCTCGGCTTCATCACGCCGCTGAGCCACAATTTCTGCGAGAGCTGCAACCGCGTGCGCGTCACCTGTACCGGCACCATGTACATGTGCCTGGGTCAGGAGGACGCGGCCGACCTGAGGGCGCCCCTGCGCGCCCACGCCGACGACGCAGCCCTCATCGCTGCCATCCGAGAAGGCATCACCCGCAAGCCCAAGGGCCACGACTTCGTCATCGACCGCCGCCGCAAGCGGCCGGCCGTCGCTCGGCACATGAGCGTCACCGGCGGGTAGCGCCAGACTCCGCAGCGCTGGAGAACGTCGACAGATATTCCTAATCAGATACTTCAGTGCACAATTATAAAGTGCCGGAAAAAAACGCCTATTGCTTGATCAATTTTCTTTGGCCCTAATGCCGGCCCTCCATCTCAGTTACTGCGTCCGACCCTATACGCTGTCCCATATTCACGTAATACAATCTCCTTACCTCCTAACTCAATAATACCGACATTCAAAACAGACTTACTGAACAAGCTCCCAATACCTCCGGTGAGTCATCCACAGCCCGAATTCACCATTTTGCATATCCCTAATAATGTTCGCAGAACGTCGCCCAAGAATTGCATGGTCACGCAATCTTCGAAAGGCAACAAAATCCCACGATGAAATAAGAATTGCTTGTTCCGACACCAACTCTTCGCCGGTGAAATCGCAATTCATCGTATCTAAGTTCACCATCTCAAAATAAAGTGCGGCACTTCGATCAGTTATCGGATACCGATACAATGGTTCGTACATCGGTTTAAGACCCAACTGCTGTAGGTGCCCTTCCGCTTCCAATATTTCACGATCCAAAAGACTTCTAACACGGCGGCCAGATTGCGACAGCCTCGCAAGAGGTGCCATTTTCAGCGTTACCAGTTTCCAGCTTTCTTTGCAAACGGGCTCTATAAAATTATCTGCAATAGTTCCTTCGTCGGGGCACCGATCAACTAACAGTGCCGACGCACTAGGTTCTCCAAACATGTCCAAAGACCAAAACAGGACCGATTGAGCATCCAAATCTCCGCTGAGAGGCGACCTAAAGCAAAGAACCTGAGATGGCCGCACCTTCAAACGCGTCTCTTCATAATAACGACTTGGCTCGACAACGCTCGAAGGATCTTCAATAAGGCAATTCAAAAGCAGACACCTCATGCGGTGAAAATCACGAAACACATCGAGTGCGTACGACCTTGTCTGATCGCGTTTCACCACCTCCTGTAAAAACTCGCCCTCAAACTTTACATCTTCTTGCATCTCTTCAGTACAAGTTCGGCCCCAAAGCTTGAGACTCGCGTCCTCCACCCTTTCCCAAGCTTCAAGTGGTCTCTCGACACGTCCTGCAAAACCAGCAGCGTGAAAGAACTCAAGAAGTTTCAACAGCCTTCTTGACGGCGAATAGCGCGCCATTTCGTGCTCGTCCATCTCCGTAGATGAATCCTTTCGTGTGCAAAAAAGAGAACCCAACAACAGCGCGTGAATGAATCTGACATCAAGGAAGTCTCCGCTAGAAGTTTCTGTAATAAATTCTATGCCAAAAATTCTGAAGAGTGATTCAATTGATCTATTTATCGGAGCGGAGCGCGAAGATGACGGTGTGCGGTGCCAGACCTCACGAGCGAAGTTGAGACCAAAGACGCTTTGTGTCACCCCGAACTGTGCATAGAATGCCAACGCTTCAAGTTGCGCGGGACCACCAAAATAGACTGAACCGCTCGGACCCCTGAGCTCGTAATGATCGCCGTCAAAAAACGTAGCTCTTAATTTCACGTAACGTGCAATGTCGGCGAGACGTTCACTTGGTTCTCTCGCACCTAGGCGAGATCGCCTTACCTCGTCCCCGTACACACTCAATGGGAATCCCACATCAGGACCCACATCGCACAGTGCACCAAGGAGGTGATCAAAACTGCTATACATCTCAAGGTATGCGCGGACGCGACTTGCTCCGAAATTCGTGAGTACAAAATCTACGAAATGTCGCTGCTCATGCCATTGCATTGCGCAAAGAAAGCCGCTTCGAAGACGCTGCTCGTAGTCATCGATCTGACACAGATATTCGGAACACGAAGAATCGTCCAAGTAAAAGAGGTTCGCATGTAATTTGTGGTCGGGGGCGGAAAAATCAAAGCGTTGCGGATATCCGTTCGGTCGCGTGAGGGAACCATAATCCCACCGGATACAGAGTGTGGCCGTATCAAGTTGCGCCCAAGCAGGCATCGGCTGAACAATCTACAACGTTGAGCGTAGAACTAGAGAATGGAAATTCTCAACCACCGGTTGATTCAATTCGTTTCGTTCGGCCTCACAAATAAACTAGGTGATCGGTTTCGGTATCTGTGCAATTCATTCAAAAGCTTGACGGTGGCGGCCGCTCCACTGATACAAAGGACAACAATCTTTAAACCGATTACGACCTCCGCGCCGCTAAATTCACTGTCAGTTGGTGAAAAAACATCGGAATCACTAATTTTTACATCTTTAAAATTCTTAACAAGATCTTGGATATCCGCAATATCCTCTTCGGAACCTATGACATCAAGATAACTAATTGTTTGATTGTCGGAGGTCATCCTGTTTCCAGTCACGCTAATTGTTAATATATTTACATACGCGGCTACATTCAACGGAATACGATACGATCCGCGAAATAAACCACGCTTTTGGCGATTATCTCGTTGTTGATGGCATGTCAATCTCCTGTGCCATATGTGACGTGCCGACATCGGTTTGTCGGACATGAGGATTAAGAAGGAAGATCGTGGGATAGGCGAGGCCGGTTGTCCAAGGAAGGGCCGGGGCCGCGCCCGCGTCAGTCCGCTTGCGCCGCCCTGCGCGGGGCGCGGAACTGGCCTATGTACGGCAGTAGCACGAGGATGATGCCCAGGATGACCAGCGCCAGCGTCCCTGGCCGTTCCCACAGAAAGCTGATGCCGTCGGCATTGAGCATGGCGCGACTGAAGTTGTTCTCAAGCATCGGTCCGAGGATGAAGCCGATCAGGAGTGGCGGCAGCGGGTAGTCCGCGAAGCGCAGGATGGTCGCGATCACGCCGAGGCCAACGAGGATCAAGAGCTCGGTCGAGTTGTTCTGGCCGATATAGGCGCCGGCCATGGCGAAGAAGAGGATGAACGGGATGAGGAAGTTCCTGGGCACCGCCAGCAGCTTGGCGATGTAGGGGATCAGCGGCAGGTTGAGCACCAAGAGCACGATGTTGCCGAGATACATGGAGATGATGACCGCCCAGAAGACCTCCGGACGATCGATCATCAGCCGCGGGCCCGGATTGACATTGAGCGCGATGAGTGCGCCCAAGAGGATCGCGGTGGTGCCAGAGCCCGGGATGCCGAGGGTCAGGAGTGGCACGAAGGAGCCCGTGCAGGCGGCGTTGTTGGCGGTCTCGGGCGCAGCAAGGCCCTTGATCGAGCCCTTGCCGAACTCGCCCCGCTCGTCGTCCTTCGCCAGGTTGCGCTCGACCGCATAGCCCAGGAACGAAGCCAGCGTCGCGCCCGCGCCGGGCATCACGCCGATGAGAAAGCCCTGGATCGACTGACGGCCCACGACCGGTGCGATGCGGCGGGCCTCTGCTCGCGTGATCCGCAGGTTCTTGATGTCCGTGCCGCCCGATCTGGCCGCCGCACCGCGGGACGGATCGAGGATCAGGTGGATTGCCTCAGGGAGCGCAAAGAGCGCCATGGCCAAGGTGACGAAGTTGAACCCGCTCTGCAGGTCTAATAGGCCCATGGTGAAGCGTGGCGCGTTGAAGAGGGCACTCTCGCCGACGGTGGCCAGCATGAGCCCGAAGACGGTCATCAAGAGCGCCTTCACCACCTTGCCGCGGCCGGCAAAGGCAGCGATCGCCGAGAGGCCCACGAGCATCAACGCGAAGTACTCGGCGGACCAGAAGAGCACCGCCACTGATGACAGGGCGGGTGCGAAGAGAAACAAGAGGACCGCGCCCACCGTACCCCCGGCGAAGGAGGCGACCGCGGCGATGGTGAGCGCCTTGCCGGCCTCGCCCCGCATCGCCATCGGATAGCCGTCGAACGAGGTCGCAACCGTGCCGGCCACGCCGGGCGCGTTGATGAGAATCGACGAGGTCGAGCCGCCAAAGATGGCGCCATAGTAGACGCCCGCGAGCATGATCAGCGCGCTGGACGGGTCACCAAGCTGGATCGCCACGGGGATCATGATGGCGATGATCGACATGGGCCCGAGCCCCGGGAGCATGCCGATCAGGGTGCCGATCAGACAGCCGGCAACCACCATGAGGATGTTGTAGAACGAGAAGGCAGTGCCGAGACCCGCGAGGACGCCGTCGAGCATGGAAGCCGCCTATCCTGCGAGAAACCAGGGCCAGGGGCGCAGGAAGATCCCCAACACCTCGTCGACCAGATACCAGATGCTGCCTGCGCCGATGACGACCACCGGGACGAGCAAGTGCCAACGGCGCTCGCCGAGGATCACCGCTGAACCACCCAGAAAGAGCACGGTGGCGAGCAGGAAGCCCAACGGGCGTAAGAGCAGCGCGTAGGCAATCATCGCCAGGATGAGCCCGAGCGCCTCGCCCCAGGCGTAGTTCATCAGCCGCGCAAGGGTGAGGCCTTGCGCACCTTTGGTGTCGGCCGCCGCGTCGCCACGACCGCCGAGGAGGATGATCAGCGACAGCAGGGCGCCCGCAACCGCCAGGCCCATAGGCAAGGTGTTCGGCTTGAAGGGGTTGTTCTGCTCGAAGGGTAGGATCGGGTAGTTCCAGGCCGCCCAGCCATAGACGAGTGAGAGGACGAGAAACCCGAGGGCGATCCAGCGATCTGCCGCCAAAGCATCGCTCCTTGGAGAGGATGGCGCAGGTGGCGCGCCACCCTCTCGGAGAGTCTTAGAGGAAGCCGAGCTTCTTCATGAGGTCGCCTAGCTGCGCCTCCTGCGCCTCCAGAAAGACCGTGAAGTCGTCGCCCGGGTGCCAGATATTGACCCACCCGTTGCGCGCCCGCACGTCTTCCCACTCAGGCGTCTCGTACATCGCCTCGAGGACCTCGATATAGGCTTGGCGCTGTTCTTCCGGCAGGCCGGGCGCACCGAAAAAGCCGCGCCAGTTGACGAAGTCCACGTCGTAGCCCTGCTCCTTGAGCGTCGGCGCTTCCTCGAAGGCGGGTACCCGCTCTGTCGCGGTGATGCCGATGATCCGCACGTCACCCGAGCGCGCGAGCTCGACCGCCTCGGAGAAGCCCGTCGATAGCACCTGGATCTCGCCCGAGAGCAACGCCGCCATGGCATCGCCACCCGCGTCGAACGGAATGTACTTGACCGCCGTCGGCTCCTGGCCGGCGGCCTCGAAGGCCATGGCGGCCACGAGGTGATCCATGCCGCCCGGCACCGAGCCGCCACCGACCGCGAACGAGCGCGGGTCGGACTCGTACTGCTCGACGACCTCGGTGAAGCTCTCGAACGGGCTGTCCGGCAGCACGACCAGGGCCGCATAGTCGCCGATGGTGCCCGCAACAAGCGTGAGGTCGCGGAAGCTCTGCGGGAAGACGCCGGTGAGCGAGCGGATCACGATCGGGGTCGAGTTCACCATCAGCGTGCCGTGGCTCGATTCGGCGTTCTCGATCAAGTACGCAATCGCCTTGCCACCGCCGCCGCCGGACATGTTCTCGTAGGTCGCCTGATCGACCAGCCCAGACTTCGTGAGCGCCTCTCCCGTGCCACGCGCCGTACCGTCCCAACCGCCACCGGCACCGCCCGGCACGAGGAAGTGGATGCTGTCGACCTCGGCTGCGGCCGCCGGTCCCGCGACGAGAACCGCCGCGAAGACGCCGCAACGCAGGGTCTGCCAGAACGTCATGATTCTCTCCCTGATCACAAGTGGGGCTCCGCACGTTGCCGCCGGGACCCGCTTTACGCGGAATCTGTTGTAGAAAGCTCGCGTCCCTTGAGCCAAGGATTTTTGCACCACGGCCGCGTTCTTCGGGTCGGCTGGCCCGTCCGCGCACCGGGGGACCGGTAGCCGGACTTCTAGTGTTCCAGCGGCTCCGTCGCGGTGATCTCGATGCCGAAGCCATCGAGCCCGACATACTGGCGCTGGCTCGAGCTCAGGAGCCTGATGCGGGTGATGCCCAACTCGCGCAGGATCTGCGCGCCGATGCCGACCTCGCGCCAGCGGTCGCGTCGCGCCTGGGCGCTGCCATGGTCCTCATGGTCGCCGCTCTCGGGCTCAAGAGCGCGGGGTGGAACGGCGAGCCCATCCCTGAGATAGATCAAGACGCCCCTGCCTTCGCGGCCGATCCGCTCCAGCGCCCGGCGCGTCGGCTCCTCGCCAGGTGCCCTGACGAACAAGTCCGCCACGACCTGCTCGCGGTGGATACGCGCCAAAACCGGAACCGGCCCCGCGGTGTCGCCGAAGACCAGCGCCACCTGCTGAAGGTTGTCGAAGGGTGTCTTGTAGACATGTGCCTCGGCACGCCCTGCCGGCGTGTCCACCGGGAAGACGGTGACCCGCTCGACGAGGTGCTCGCGTTGCTGGCGGTAGTCGATCAGGTCGGCGATGGAGACGATCTTGAGGCCATGCTCCGTGGCGAAGGCACGGCAGTCGGGCAGCCGCTTCACCGTGCCGTCGTCGTTGACCAGTTCGCCGATCACCGCCGCCGGCGCCGCGCCGGCCAGTCGCGCAAGGTCGACCGCCGCCTCGGTGTGTCCCGAGCGCACGAGCACGCCGCCGTCGCGAGCGACCAGCGGGAACACATGGCCGGGTCGCACGAAGTCTTCGGCACCGCAATTGCGGTTGGCGAGTGCGCGGATCGTCGCCGTCCGCTCGTCCGCGGAGATGCCCGTCGTCAGGCCCTCGCGATAGTCCACCGAGACTGTGAACGCGGTTCTGAGCGGGGCGTCGTTGGCGCTCACCATAGGGTCGAGCCGCAACCGCCGCGCTTCGCCTGCGGTCATCGGTACGCAGAGGATGCCGCTGGTGTGGCGGATGATGAACGCCGTCTGCTCCGGCGTCGAACGGTCGGCCGCCATGACCAGATCGCCCTCGTTCTCGCGGTCGTCGTCGTCGACGACAACCACCATGCGGCCCTCGCCAATCGCGCGGATGGCGTCCTCTATGGGATCGAGATCAGACATCGCTCACCTGTTGAAACGGAGAGCGAGACCTAGGACGTGGTGGCGCGCTTGGCCAGCAAGTCGGCGGTCGTGGTCGGCTCGTCGCTACCGATGCCGGCGCGGGTCGTCTCGATCAGCCAATCGACCACGGCAATGAGGGCTTCCTTGCCGTCGGCCCCCGCATCGAGGCTCTCTTGATGGACGCGGAGCTGATGGTCCGCCGACGTTCCTTCGGCGACGATTGCCCGGACTCGCGAGACCTCAGCGAGGCACCCAAGCTCAAGGGCTGCCTCCTCGACGATCTCGATCAACTCCTCGATCAAGTCACTGAAGGGCTTTAGGTTCCGACAGCCGAAGTCCGCTAGGTCGCCACGCACGCCATAGCGCTGCGCGCGCCACTTGTTCTCCTCGATCAGCAGGTGGCGGTAGTAGCGCCAGGACTGATTGCGTTGTCGAAGCCGATGCAGGGTGGCAACCAGCGACTGGAAGAGGGCCGAGATGGCGACGGCATCCTCGACGCGCGTGCAGATGTCGCAGACCCGCAGCTCAAGGGTCGGGAAGTTGATCGAAGGCCGAAGGTCCCACCAGATCTTGGAGCCGTCGTCGCAGAGGCCCGTCTCCTCGAGCGTGCCGAGAAGATCCTGCCACTGACGGTCGTTTTCGAGATGCTCCGGCAAGCCACTACGTGGCAGGTCGCGAAAGACGGTCGGCCGATACGCCATTAGGCCACTGTGCTCGCCTTGCCAGAACGGCGAGCTGGTCGAGAGCGTCAACAAATGGGGCAGGAAGTAGGTCGCCTGGTTCATCAGATCGATGCGCTCGTCCGCGTCATCGATGCCGACGTGGACGTGCATGCCACAGATAGCGAGCCGATCGGCGATGATGCGGAAGTCGCGCGCGAGCTGGTCGTAGCGCTGCTTGGTGACGCGCTTGAGCGAGCGCCACTGGGCAAAGGGGTGGGTCGAGCTGGCGATCACCGCCATCCCGTGAGCGCCCGCCGCCGTGATGACGGCAGCGCGTAGCCGGCGCAGCTCCTTCGCCGCCGTTGCGACGTCGGAACAGGCGGGCGTGTCGATCTCGACCTGGGCCTGGAGGAGCTCGTTGGTCACGCGATCGCCCGCGATATCGCGGCAGGCATCCATGAACGCCGGATCCGGTGAGGCCACCAGATCGCGGGTCTCGGGGTCGACCAGCAGGTACTCTTCTTCAATGCCGAGGCTGAACTGGCTCAAGACGTCACCACCTCCCGAAGGGCGATGCCGGCGACGCCGTTGACAACGGCACCCACCGAAGTATTTTCTCGCCCCGCCGCCCGATTCGGGCGTGCCCCTCTCTTTGCTTCGGTCAAGCCATGTACGCAGTAATCAAGACGGGCGGCAAGCAGTACCGTGTCGCCGCCGACGACGTCATTCAGGTGGAACGGCTGGAGGCCGAGGCCGGCAGCGAGATCAAGCTGACCGATGTGTTGATGATCGGCGGAAACGGGCAGGCGAAAATCGGCGCGCCTGCGGTCGACGGCGCCGCGGTGACGGCCGAGGTGCTCGAGCAGGTCAAAGGACCGAAGCTTGTGATCTTCAAGAAGCGGCGGCGCAAGAACTCGCGACGCAAGGCCGGGCACCGTCAATCGCTCACGGTGTTGCGGATCAAGGACATCGCCGGCGCCTGAGCGCGGCGTCTCGGACGAGGAGCTCTCGATGGCACACAAGAAGGCAGGTGGCAGCTCGCGCAACGGCCGCGACAGCCCCGGCCAACGGCTGGGCGTCAAGAAGTTCGGCGGTGAGGCGGTGATCCCGGGCAACATCATCGTGCGGCAGCGGGGCACCAAGTTTCACCCCGGCGTGAACGTGGGCATGGGCCGCGACTTCACGCTGTTCGCCAAGGCCGAGGGTCGGGTGGTCTTTAAGAAGGGCTTCAAGGGCCGAACCTTCGTCGGCGTGGCGCCGGTAGGCGACGCCGCCGAGTAGGCTCCAGCCGTCCGCGCGCCTAGGCAGAACGCCGGTCACCGGCGACGACCGGCACGCGTCCGAGGCAACGATGCGGTTTCTCGACGAAGCCAAGGTGTTCCTTAAGTCTGGCGACGGCGGTAATGGCTGCGTCGCCTTTCGGCGCGAGAAGTTCATCCCCGACGGCGGTCCCAACGGCGGCGACGGTGGCCGGGGCGGCGACGTCGCCGTCCGTGCCGATGGGGCGCTCAACACGCTCATCGACTTCCGCTACCGCCAGCACTTCAAGGCAGAACGCGGCCATCATGGCATGGGCTCAGACCGCACTGGTAGGAGCGGCAAGCCGCTCGTGCTGACCGTGCCCGTCGGCACCCAGGTCCTCGCCGACGACCGCACTTCCGTGCTCGCCGATCTCACCACCGCCGGCCAGGAGGTGCGTCTCCTCAAGGGCGGTGACGGAGGGTTCGGGAACGCCCGCTTCAAGACGTCCACCAACCGGGCACCCCGCCGCGCCGATCCCGGCTATCCGGGTGAGGAACGCTGGGTATGGCTTCGTCTGAAGCTCTTGGCGGATGTCGGGCTGGTTGGGCTCCCCAATGCCGGCAAGTCGACGCTGCTTGCTGCCGCCACCAACGCGCGGCCGAAGATCGCCGACTATCCCTTCACGACCTTGGCACCCCAGCTTGGCACGGTCGAACTCGATCACGACGCCTTCGTCCTTGCGGACATTCCGGGCCTCATCGAGGGAGCGAGCGAAGGTGTGGGCCTGGGCGACCGCTTTCTCGGCCATGTCGAGCGCTGTGCCGTGCTGGTCCATCTGGTCGATGCCGGTCACCCCGCTCCTGAAGCTGCGTATGCAGTCGTGCGCCGGGAGCTCGAAGCCTACGGTCAGGGCCTCGCCCAGAAGCCGGAGCTCGTGGCGCTCTCCAAGATCGACGCCCTCGATGACGCCGCCTTGGACGCTGCGGAAGCGGCCCTGCGCGAGGCCAGCGGCGGTCGCGTGTTCCGGCTCTCGGCGGTGGTCCACACCGGCCTTCCGGCACTGCTCAGGGCGGCCAAGAAGGAGGTCGACGCCGCCCGCGCAAGGCGCGCCGCCGAGGCCGCATGACGGCGATCCTCGACGGCGTCGGCCGCCTCGTCGTCAAGATCGGCTCGGCGCTCCTGGTCGACGAGGCTGGCGGCCTGCGGCGCGGCTGGCTGGAGGCCTTCGCGCGCGACCTTGCGGAGCTGGTCAACACAGGGCGCGAGGTTGTCGTTGTGAGCTCGGGCGCCATTGCGCTCGGTCGTAGTACGCTGGCTCTTCCCAAAGGCACGTTGCGGCTCGAGGAGAAGCAAGCCGCCGCCGCCGCCGGGCAGATCGCCCTCGCCCACGCCTATCAGGCTGCCCTGGCGGAAGTAGGCGTCGCGTGCGCCCAGGTGCTGCTGACCCTCGGTGATACCGAGGACCGACGGCGCTATCTGAACGCGCGCGCGACCGTCGAAACGCTTCTACGGCTGCGCGCCGTACCCGTCGTCAACGAGAATGACACGGTAGCGACCACCGAGATCCGCTTCGGCGACAATGATCGCCTCTCGGCGCGGGTGGCGATCATGGCGAGCGCCGATCTCTTGCTGTTACTCTCCGACGTCGATGGCCTCTACACGGGCGATCCCCGTAGCCAGAAGGACGCTGCCCATATCGCGCGCATTGCCGAGCTGACGCCGGAGATCGAGGCTATGGCGGCCAGTCGCGGCTCGGCTGTAGGCACCGGCGGCATGGTGGCAAAGCTCGTCGCCGCGGATCTCGCAACCCGCTCGGGCTGTGCCGTGGTCATCGCCGACGGCCGCACGGAACGCCCGCTCCGACGTCTCCTCGAAGGTGCGAGGCATACGGTGTTCGCAGCCAGAACCTCGCCGCGCCGCGCCCGCAAGGAGTGGATTGCGGCCGCCATCGGGCCGATGGGCGTCGTCGTCGTCGACGATGGCGCGGCACGCGCTCTCGGGGCGGGCCGCTCACTGCTCCCCGCAGGCGTCGTTGCCGTCGAAGGCGCTTTCGCTCGCGGCGACGCGGTTCTGGTGCGTAACCGTGCCGGCCGAACCATCGCCAAGGGCCTTTCCGCCTATGACGCCGACGACGCACGGCGGATCGCCGGGCACCAGAGCGACGCCACGGAGCAGCTGCTCGGCTTCAGGGGTCGCGACGAGGTTATTCACCGCGACCACCTGGTGCTGCTCGAGCCTTGAGGTGAGACACCCGTTGACCCACCGGGCGCTCCACCCCTAGAAGGCGCTTCCCGCGAAGGCGCGGGGACATCTGCTGGTTGGGGAGGACGCCATGTCGTCAGACGCCCTCTTCCAATTGGGGATGGGTGCGCAGCGGCGCGAAACCTCCCAAACGGAAGCCGAGACCCTGGATGCCACCGTCGCGACAGCGGCGCGTCAGGACTATTTCATCGAGCGCGACGGTGCGACCTTCGCCGGCGTGCACCTGATCATCGACCTCTACGGGGCCGATCGCATCGACGATCAGGCCCACGTCGAGCGGGCCATGCGCGCTTGCGTCGAAGCCGCCGGCGCCACGCTCTTGCACATCCACCTGCACCCGTTCGAGCCGAATGGCGGCCTGAGCGGTGTCGCGGTACTCGCTGAGAGCCACATCTCGATACACTCCTGGCCCGAGCGCGACTACGCAGCGCTCGACGTCTTCATGTGCGGTGGCGCTCGTCCGGAGCGCTGCGTCGACGTGCTCGAGCAGGCGTTCCGGCCGGACCGCGTCGAGGTCCAGACCCTGCGTCGCGGTGCGCTCGCGTGAGCGATGGCCGTTGGTTCGAGGAGACCCTCCACGACGACGTGCGCCTGACATTCCGCGCGACCGAGGTCCTAGCCGAGCAAGCGGGGGACCATCAGCATCTGGCGCTCTTCAAGAACGTGACGTTCGGCGACGTGCTCATGCTAGACGGCGTCACCCAGGTCACCACGGGCGACGAGTTCGTCTACCATGAGATGATGGCCCACGTGCCCTTGTTCGCCCACGGCAAGGCGCGCGAGGTGCTCATCATCGGCGGCGGCGATGGCGGGCTCGCCCGCGAGGTGCTGCGCCATCGTGCCATCGAGCGAGTGACGCTGGTGGAGCTCGACGCCGACGTCATCGGTTTCGCCGAGCGGCACCTCGGATCGATCCATCGCGGCACCTTCGACGACCCGCGGCTCGAAGTCGTGATCGCCGACGGGAGCGTTTTCGCTGCCCAAACCGAGCGATGGTTCGACGCTGTGCTCGTCGATTCGACCGACCCCATCGGGCCCGGTGAGGTTTTGTTCCAGGAACCCTTCTACCGGGACGTGGCGCGCATCCTGAAGCCCGGCGGCGTCGTCGTGACGCAAAATGGGGTGCCGTTCCTGCAGCCCGGCGAGCTGAAGGCGGGCCTCGGCAATCTCCGCCGCGCCTTACCCGAGGCGACCGCCTACATCATCGCCGTTCCCACCTATTTCGGCGGGCACATGACGCTCGGTTACGCTGGCACCCCGGCGCCCGCACCCGAACGCGCGACGCTGACCGAGCGCTTCGCTGCTGCCGGCATCGGCACCCGCTACTACACCCCCGCCGTCCACCAAGCCGCATTCGCGCTGCCAGCCTTCATCGCCGAACTGGTCGACGCCGCATAGCTCCTAGGCCGATTGCCAAGTGACCGGCGCGATGAGACGTTCACCGGACCTTCAAATGCGCGATTGGGGAGCAGCAACCCGTCTCGTCCGCTAATGCCTAGCGCGCATGCCGCGCGAGGACGAGGCCGGCGCGAGTTCGAGGAGGGACGAGCGTGGTGCAGAACGAGGCGCTGCTCGCAGTGATGGCCCGGGGCCCGGTGCTCCCCGTGGTCACGGTTGAAGAGCCTCCGCTTGCGGTCGACCTGGCGAACGCCCTCCTCGCGGGCGGGATCGACACGATCGAGATCACGCTCCGGACGGCACAGGCGCTTGACTGCGTCCGAGCGGTAACCGCCGCAGTGCCGGCGATGACGACAGGCGTCGGCACCGTCCTCGACGGACATCAACTGGTGGAGGCGCGGCGCGCAGGCGCGGCCTTTGCCGTCAGCCCGGGCGCCGCGCCCAACCTGCTGGACGCCGCCCAGGATGGCGGCCTTCCGCTCTTGCCGGGGGCTGCGACCGCGAGCGAGATCATGCGGCTGCTGGAGCGAGGCTGGCGCGCGATGAAGTTCTTCCCTGCCGAGCCTGCGGGTGGTGTCGCCGCACTCCGGGCATTGGCCTCGCCGTTGCCGAAGGCGGCGTTCTGTCCAACCGGCGGGATCACGCCGGCGTCGGCGCCAACCTATCTCGCGCTGGGCAATGTCCGCTGCGTCGGCGGGTCATGGCTGACACCGCGCGCCGCCGTCGCGCGTCGCGACTGGGCGCAGGTGACCGCCCTCGCCAAGGCGGCCCGAGCGATGAGAGGGGGCTGAGCGTACCCCCCCCCCGGTTGCGCGACAGCGATATCCGGCTAGTAAGCCGAGCCGGCGGCGTCGCGACGGCGCACACGAGCGCAGCGGAGGACCACGATGGAGACCATCACGACGACGCCCTACGCCGATCAAAAGCCGGGCACGTCGGGCCTGCGCAAAAAGGTGCCGCACTTCCAGCAACCACACTACCTCGCCAACTTCGTCCAGGCGATCTTCGACACGCTCGAGGACTTGGAGGGACAGACCCTCGTGGTTGGTGGCGACGGCCGCCACTTCAACGACGCGGCGATCCAGACGATCTTGAAGATGGCCGCGGCCAACGGCGTAGGACGCGTGCTCGTGGGTCAGGGCGGCCTACTCTCCACGCCGGCCGCCTCCGGCGTGATCAGGGGCCGGAAGGCACTCGGCGGCATCGTGCTCTCCGCCAGCCACAATCCAGGCGGCCCCGAAGGCGACTTCGGGATCAAGTACAACATCGCCAATGGCGGCCCGGCGCCGGAGACCCTCACGTCCAAGATTCACGCCCGCACCCAAGTCATCGACGCCTACCGCATCGTGCACGCTGACGACCTCGATCTCGGCATACTCGGCAGCGCAACGCTCGGCCCGATGACGGTCGAGGTGATCGATCCGGTGGCCGACTACGCGAACCTCATGGCGCAGCTCTTCGACTTCGAGCGCATTCGAGCGCTCGTCGCCGGCGGCTTCCGCATGCGCTTCGATGCGATGCACGCCGTCACCGGCCCCTACGCCACGGCGATCCTCGAGCAGACGCTCGGCTTCCCTCCAGGAACGGTGGTCAACGCCACGCCGCGCGCCGACTTCGGCGGGCACCACCCCGATCCGAACCTCGTGCACGCCAAGGATCTCTATGAGCTCATGTTGAGTGCGGACGCGCCTGACTTCGGCGCTGCTTCCGACGGCGACGGCGATCGCAACCTCATCCTCGGCAAAGGGGTCTTCGTCACCCCGTCCGACAGCCTCGCCATCCTCGCCGCCAACGCCCACCTCGCGCCCGGCTATGCGGACGGGATCAAGGGGGTGGCGCGCTCCATGCCCACCTCGGCGGCAGCCGACCGGGTGGCCGCGAAGCTCGGCGTGCCATGCTATGTGACGCCCACGGGCTGGAAGTTCTTCGGCAATCTGCTCGACGCCGATCGCGTGACGATCTGCGGCGAGGAGAGTGCCGGCACGGGCTCGAACCACGTGCGCGAGAAGGACGGTCTCTGGGCCGTCCTGCTCTGGCTCAACGTGCTGGCCGCGCGCCGTCAGTCGGTGCGCGAGATCGTCCACGACCACTGGCGAACCTATGGCCGCAACTACTACACGCGGCACGACTACGAGGCGATCGACGCCGAAGTGGCCGAGCAGCTCATGTTCGACATGCGCGCTGATCTTGGCACGCTGGCCGGGCAACGGTACGGCGCCTTCGAGATCGCCGCGGCTGACGACTTCACGTACCACGACCCGGTCGATTGGACGACCGCGGCGAAGCAAGGCGTGCGGCTTCGCTTCGCCGACGGCTCACGCATCGTCTATCGCCTGTCGGGAACCGGTACCGAGGGGGCTACCCTCAGGCTCTACATCGACCGCTTCGAGCCCGACCCCGCGCGCCAGCACGAGGAGACGCAAGCGGCGCTGGCCGATCTGGTCGCAATCGCGGATCATGTCGCCGGCATCAGGGCACGGACGGGTCGATCGAGCCCCGACGTCGTGACCTGAGGCGCCCGTATCGGAGGGCTGGCGTGCGCCCCTCGCGGAGACCGGCTGCTCTCTCGGCCCGGACCGGGCGTCTCGGTGCCGGCCCGACACAGGTGAACCTCCAGCGCACCTGCAACCGACGAACAGGTCGACAAGCTCCGTCGGGGCGCTCACGGTGGCATCAACGACCCAGGTCATCAGAAGTCAACGGCCCAGGAGCGACAGATCAGATACGGCCTCTCTACTTTAGTATTGCAATTGACTTACTTTATTTGACCTGACCGCATCTTAATTCCGTATTGACTCTGCACCCATCTCCCGTCCACTCATTTCTCGTGCGCGCGTGGGCGACCTGGGTCCCACCACCGCGAGAAGCGGCGACATGTCCTCGACCATCGCGGAGGAAAACTCCCGGACACAAGCACAGCACCTTGCGATACGTCGAAGACTCCGGTCACGCGATAAACGAACTTCTGGGTCAGCAAGAATTCATGTTAGTCAGCCGAGTGAACGATCGAGCCGCTCGAGCTAAAGCCGCAAAAGCCGTGGGGCTTGTCCTCTTTTTTGCATTTACAGCATCGAGTTTCGCTGCCGATACACTTGCGCAGCCGTCGCACACGTTTTTGAGTCCGCTCGGCCCCATTGCGGAGCATCAACGCGATCATTTTTTCCGAGTCATTGCCTGGACGAGCATCGCAATCCTGCCGGTTTTTCTTTTCACGCCGATCATCCTGATCCGCTATCGCCGATCGGCCCGCGCCACCTATCGTCCGCATTCGGCGTACAACCCGAAGCTCGAGGTCTTCATCTGGGGCGTGCCGATTGTCATCGTGATTGCTCTCGCGGCACAGCTTTGGACTGCGACGCATCGGCTCGATCCCTACAAGCCGCTCCCCGGCGACCCCGTCTGCGTGCAAGCCGTAGGGCTGGACTGGAAGTGGCTGTTCATTTTTCCGAACGAAGGGATCGCGACGGTCGGTGAGCTTGTGGTGCCGGTGGGCCGTCCCGTCGCGATGGAACTTACGACCGACACGGTGATGCAGAGCTTCCGCATTTCGGCCCTGGCCGGGCAGATCTACGCCATGCCGGGGATGCGCACGGCGCTGCACTTCAAGGCCAGCGAAGAGGGCGAGACCCGCGGCGAGAATACGCAATACAACGGCGACGGTTTTCCTGAGCAGCGCTTTCCGGTTCGAGCGGTCCCCAAAGCGGACTGGCTCGATTGGGTGCAGGCTGTCCGTGAGTCGGACCTAAGCCTCACCGACGCAACCTACGCGCGGATCGGTATCCGCGGCGATCTCTCAACGACGGGCAAGGCGATCGGCAGCGAGACCGACGGTCCGATACACCTCAGCGCGCCTTCGCCAGATCTCTTCGGTCGGATCATGGCCCGCTACCACACCGGTGCCGCGCTGGACCCGTCACACCAGCCCGGCAGCGACACCTACGACCCAGAGCGATCACAGCTTCCGGAAGAGCCGATGGTGATGCACGGCGCTGGCGCGGCCGGCTGCGGCCCCATGGAGCACGCCGATCATGGCTGATGCATTGTTCGGCCGGCTCAGCGTCGACTCACTGGCCGTTCTCCACGTGTTTGAGGACGCCACGATCAACAACATGGTAGACAGTGGCGCTGCAGGTCTGGTCATCGTTGGCAGCGTCGCGGCGATTTTGGTTCTCAAGGTTTTTCGGCTGTGGACGCCGCTGTTCCGGGACTGGCTCTTCAGCGTCGATCACAAGCGGATCGGCGTCATGTACATGGCGCTGGCTTTGGTCATGCTCGCGCGCGGCGTCATCGAAGGCGTCGTCATGCGCTGGAATCAATCGGCGGCGCTCGGCGGCGGCCCGCTCGACCCCGATCACTTCGGCCAGCTCTTCAGCACCCATGGCACGATCATGATTTTCTTCGTCGCCATGCCGTTCATCTTTGGCCTGATGAACTTCGTTGTGCCGCTGCAGATCGGTGCGCGGGACATGGCCTTCCCCGTGCTGAATCAAATCAGCCTGGCCCTCACCGCAACGGGCGCGGCGTTGTTGATGATCTCGTTGGTCGTAGGTGAGTTCACCACCGGCGGATGGACCGCATACCCGCCCTACACGGGTGCTGTGTTTAGCCCAGGCGTTGGCCCGGACTATTGGATTTGGGCCATATTATTATCTGGGGTAGGATCAACACTGACTGGCCTCAACTTTGCTGTCACGATCTACAAAGAGCGCGCGCCGGGCATGACGCTGATGCGCATGCCTCTTTTTTGCTGGACAGCGCTTGTCACCTCAATCTTGGTCGTCTTTGCACTTCCTCCATTGACTGCTGCAGCCGCACTTCAGGCACTTGATCGTTATCTGGACTTCCATTTCTTCACGAACGATCTGGGCGGCAACATGATGGTCTACGCCAACCTATTCTGGATGTTTGGCCATCCGGAAGTCTACATTCTTATTCTTCCTGCTTTTGGTGTGTATTCGGAGATTTCCGCGACCTTCGCGGCCAAACGGCTCTACGGCTACGAAACACTGGTCGGCGCGACGCTGTGCATCGCGGTCATCTCTTTCATGGTCTGGGTTCATCATTTCTTCACGATGGGCCAGAGCGCAACCATCAACGCCGCCTTTGGCATCGCCACATTGCTGATTGCCATCCCAACCGGCGTGAAGATCTACGATTGGATGGCCACGCTCAATCTTGGGCGAATTCGGATGACCGTGCCGATCGTCTACATGACCGGGTTTTTCTTTCTTTTTGTCATCGGCGGGCTCTCGGGTATCATGCTGGCGAACCCGAGCATCGACTTCCAGGTACACAATTCGCTGTTTCTCGTCGGCCATTTCCACAACGTGATTATCCCCGGCGTCTTGTTCGGGATCTTGGCGGCGATCCACTACTGGTTTCCCAAGGTGTTCGGATTTCGCCTCCATGAAGGGCTTGGCAAGCTGGCGGCCGTCCTCTGGATCGTCGGGTTTTCTGTGACCTTCTTTCCGCTCTATGGGCTCGGCCTGATGGGCATGCCGCGCCGCTCGGCGAGCTTCCAAGACCCGAGCTACGAGCCCCTGATGCAGGTCGCATTCTACGGCTCGCTCATCATCCTGCTCGCCCTCACCACGGTCGTGCTGACGATCGTCGTGAGCATCGTCTATCGACGACATCTGGCCACACCCCTGGGCGATCCCTGGGATGGACGAACGCTCGAATGGTGGACGTCGGCGCCGCCACCGCCGTGGAACTTCGCCGTACGCCCCCAGGTCACCGGGGTCGACGCATTTGCGGCGGCCAAGGAACGCGGCGACGTCTACGCGCCGCTCGACCACTATGAGCCGATCACGATGCCCGCCAAGACGTCGATCGGTTTCGTTGTGCTCGTGACGACGACCTTGCTCGGCTTTGCAATGGTATGGTGGCTCTGGTGGCTGGCCATCGTCGCACTGGCGCTATTGGTCGGCGCGATCGTGGTTGGGTCCTTCTATCCGCCAACCGAGATCACCATTCCCGCCGACGACGTTGCCCGCGAAGACCGAAAATGGCGTGAAAGCGCGCGTCAGGACAGGGGCGTCACGCGTGACGAGGAGATCTCGGCGCTCAATCATGGCCGCGCCGCTCCCGACATGGTGGCCGCCGAATGACGATGCAGCTCTACCCCGGGCTCAATCTCGGCGAGGCTCACGGCCCAGACCACGCGAAGAGCGAGACGTTCGTCTTCGGGTTTTGGGTGTTCTTGATGAGCGATCTCGTGCTGTTCGGGATGCTCTTCGGCACCTACGTGGTGATGCGCGACGCGACCGCCGGCGGTCCAGGGCCGAAAGAGCTGTTCGACCTCGGCAGTGTCGCTCTGCAGACCGCAGCCCTGCTGCTCAGCAGCCTCACCTGCGGGATGGCTAGCCTCGCACTGAAATACGACCATGTCTCCGACGCGCCGGTTCCCCCGCGCAGTCTCGGCAGATGGCTCGCGCTCACCTTCTTCTTCGGTGCGGTTTTCCTCGCTCTTGAGATCCGCGACTTCGTCGAGATGTTCGCAGCGGGATCGCCACCGATGCGTAGCGCTTGGATGTCGTCCTTCACGGCGCTGGTGGGCCTGCACGGGCTGCACATCACGGTGGGGCTGATCTGGATCCTCGTGCTGATTAACCAAATTGGGATGCAGTCACTTCGCGGCGTGATCAAACAGCGCCTGATGGTCTGGGCACTCTACTGGCATTTCCTCGATATCATTTGGATCGGCATTTTCTCAGTGGTGTTCCTTGGAGGCTTACTCTGATGGAAAAACACTCCGAACACGCGCAATACGTCATGGGATTCATCCTCGCCCTATTGCTGACGGCTATTCCTTTTTGGGTTGTTTGGACCGAGGCGCTTGCGGGCATGCGGGCAGCAGCCGTGATAGGCGTGTGTGCTTTTGTTCAGGTCGTCGTCCACGCACACTTCTTCTTGCACATCAGTACTTCCAAACAAAAGCGCGAAGATCTGGAATTGATTCTCTTCGCCACGCTGATCATGGTAATACTCATAGGTGGGACAATTTGGATCCTCAGCAACTTGCACCACCGAATGCACTAAACGCGAACGACGCCCGCGGTGAAGCTGCGATACTTCTCCTCAGTCTTTTGGCGGTGACGTGACCCCGGTTCCTCATCCAATCGGAACCGGAATCCTGTGGTCATCTGCTCTGATCCCCAGCCCTAGTGTTTCAACCGGAACGGATGCATCCCTTTTGGGACAGCCGTTGCCATCGCCGCGTGCGAGATTGGCGCATGCGGGCAGGAACGACGATCACTCTCGATGACGCGGCTCGGCGGCGGTTGGAAGCCATCGTCGCCGATCGAAACACGCCGCAGAAGCACGTCTGGCGCCGCCGCCGCGCGCGGCGACGCACTGGACGGCTCAGGCGATGGCGAAGCGGATGGGGCTCGCCGTCTCGACCGTGCAGAAGATCTGGAAGACGCACGGTCTGGCGCCACATCGCTTCCGCGCCTTCAAGCTCTCCACCGATCCGGCCTGCGCCGACAAGCTCGAGGCCATCGTCGGCCTCTATGTCGACCCGCCGGCGCACGCGGTCGTCCTCTCCCTCGACGAGAAGAGCCAGATCCAAGCCCTGGATCGCACCCATCATCCGCCAGTAGGCGGATGATCCGCCTCCGGAGGAGCGGCGGTCAGCAAGACCGCCAAGGGCCGGGCCTGCCGATGAAGAAAGGGCGCGGGGCCACGATGACCCACGATTGCAGGCGCCACGGCACCACCACGCTCAACGTGCTCGACGGCACCGTCATCGGCCGGAATAAGCAGCGCCACCGGCACCAGGCGTTCATTCGGTTGCTCAACGCCTGGACCTTCCACTTCACGCCCACCTCCGGCTCCCGCGCAGGTCTATTGACCTGCGCCGCTTCGCGGATGGATCGATCGTCTTCCTGACGATCGATGGCTCAACGCGGTCGAAGGCTTCTTCGCCAAGCTCTCGCGCCGAAGGCTCAAGCACGGCGTCTTCCGCTCTGTCGTTGACCTGCAAGCCGCCATCAACCGCTTCGTCGAGGAGCACGACACCAGGCCCCGACCCATTGTCTGGCGCGCCCACCCCGACGCCATCATCGCCGCTCGCACCAGAGCGTTCCAAGCGTTACGGGCGAACCACTAGAGGGTCGTCGTGGCGTTCGGCTTCCCTTCCGACGTTGCTTTCGGACGCGTTGCGCCATCGGTGCTACGCGGCATCAAGCTTCGGCTTGAGGACTTGTTGCACGGCCTGTGGGTTGGCCTTGCCGCCGGTGGCCTTCATCACTTGGCCCGTGAACCAGCCGATCACCTTTGGGTTTTTCTTGTAGGTCTCGACCTGGCCGGGATTGTCCTTGATGAGCTGGTCGATGATCGGCTCGATCGACGACATGTCGGTGACCTGTTCGAGGGCACGATCCTTGACGATCTTCTGGGGATCGTCGCCGGTCTCGAACATCAGCGCGAAGACGTCCTTGGCGAGCTTGCCCGAGAGCGTGCCATCCTTGAGGAGCGCCAGGAGCGCAGCGAGCTGGTCGGGTGCGATCGGGCTCTGCTCGATGCCCTTTCCGGCCTTGTTGAGGAGCCCGCCCAGCTCGTTGATGCACCAGTTGGCCGCGGCCTTGGGCTCGGCCTTGGCGGCGACCGCTTCGAAATAGTCAGCCGTCGCCCGCTCGGCGACCAGCACCCCGGCGTCATAGGCGCCGAGGCCGAAGTCGTCGATGAAGCGCTGCTTCTTGGCGTCGGGCAACTCGGGTAGACCCGCGCGCCAGCCCTCGATCTCGTCATCCGTGAGTTCGACCGGCAAGAGATCGGGGTCGGGGAAGTAGCGATAGTCGTGCGCTTCTTCCTTGGAGCGCATCGACCGCGTCTCGCCCTTGTTGCTGTCGAAGAGCCGCGTCTCTTGCTCGACGTCGCCGCCCTGTTCATAAAGCTCGATCTGGCGCTTGGCCTCGTACTCGATCGCGCGGGCGACGAAGCGCATCGAGTTGACGTTCTTGATCTCGCAACGTGTGCGGAAGCCGTCTTCGCCCACCTGCCTCACCGAGACGTTGGCATCGCAACGAAGCGAGCCTTCTTCCATGTTGCCGTCGCAGGTCCCGAGATATCGGAGGATCGTTCTCAGCTTCCGCATGTAGAGCACGGCTTCATCGGGCGAGCGGATGTCGGGCTCGGAGACGATCTCCATGAGTGCCACGCCCGACCGATTGAGGTCGATCAGCGACGCGCCGTCCTGCGCATCATGCATCGACTTGCCGGCGTCCTGCTCGAGATGCAGCCGCGTGATGCCGACCGTCTTCGTGTCACCGCCCTCGAGATCGAGGTGGATCTCGCCCTTTCCGACGATCGGGTGCTGGTACTGGCTGATCTGATAGCCCTGCGGCAAATCCGGGTAGAAGTAGTTCTTCCGCTCGAACACCGAGACCTTGTTGATCTCGGCCTCGAGCCCGAGCCCGGTGCGCACCGCCTGAGCGACGCACTCCCGGTTCACCACCGGCAACATGCCCGGCATGCCGGCATCGATTGGCGACACCTGGCTGTTCGGGGCGCCGCCATAGACGGTGGCCGCACCCGAAAAGAGCTTCGCCTCGGAAGTCACCTGCGCGTGCACCTCCAGCCCGCAGACCACCTCCCACTCGCCGGTGGCACCCTTGATCGTGTAGGTCATGCCGCCCGCTCCAAGCCGTACGGCACCACATCGAAGTCCGCGGCGCGTTCGAGCGCTGCCGCACCGGCGAAGACCGTCGCCTCGTCCCAAGGCTTGCCGATCAGGTGCAGACCCAGGGGCAGTCCGTCGCCGTTGAGCCCGCCCGGCACGCTCATCGCAGGTAGACCCGCCAGACTCGACGGCACGGTGAACACGTCGTTGAGGTACATGGCGACGGGGTCGTCCATCTTGTCGCCCTCGCGAAAGGCGGCGGAGGGTGCCGTCGGCGTGAGGATGAGATCGACGTCTTCGAACGCCTTGAGAAAATCGTCGGAGATGAGCCGGCGTACCTTCTGCGCCTTGAGATAGTAGGCGTCGTAGTAGCCGGCCGACAGCACGTAGGTGCCGATCAAAACGCGCCGCTGCACCTCCACGCCGAAGCCCTCCCCGCGTGTCTTGCCATAGGTTTCGACGAGGTTCCGGCCGGGCACCCGCAGGCCATAGCGCATGCCGTCATAGCGCGCGAGGTTAGAGGACGCCTCGGCGGGCGCGATGATGTAGTAGGTCGGCAACGCATACTTCGTGTGCGGCAGCGAGATGTCCTTGATCTCGCAGCCCTCGGCTTTAAGCCAGTCGATCCCGCCCTGCCAGACAGCATCGATCTCCGGGTCCATGCCCTCGACGCGATACTCCTTGGGAATGCCGATCTTGAGGCCGCGAACGGGCTTGGCACACGCGGCGGTCCAGTCGGGGACCGGCAAATCGGCGCTGGTGCTGTCGTGGGGATCGAAGCCGGCCATCGCCTCCAGCATGATCGCGCAGTCCTCCACCGTGCGCGCCATGGCGCCGGCCTGGTCGAGCGAGCTCGCGAAGGCGACGATGCCGAAGCGCGAGCAGCGGCCGTAGGTCGGCTTGACGCCGCAGATGCCGGCAAACGCCGCGGGCTGGCGGATCGAGCCACCGGTGTCGGTGCCCGTGGCGGCGACACACAGCCGGCCCGCGACCGCTGCTGCCGAGCCGCCGGAGCTGCCGCCCGGGACCAGCGGCTTGTTCTCGGCGCGTTTCGTCCACGGGCTCGCGACCGGGCCGCGATAGGAGGTGATGTTGGACGAGCCCATCGCGAACTCGTCCATGTTGGTCTTCCCGAGACATACAGCGCCGGCCGCCCAGAGCTTGCCGCTCACCGTTGATTCGTAAGGCGGGGTGAAGCCGTCGAGGATGTGCGAGCCGGCGGTCGTGCGCGTGCCGGCCGTGCAAAAGAGATCCTTCATACCGATGGGCAGCCCCTCCATCGGCCCGCCCTCGCCCACGGCGAGCTTCCGGTCCGAGGCGTCGGCCATGGCGAGCGCCTTTTCCGGCGTCTCGGTGATGAAGGCGTTCCAGTCCCGATACCGGGCCACGGCGTCGAGATAGGCTTGCGTCAGCTCGGTCGAGCTGATTTCGCGGGCGCGCAGCTTGGCGCGGGCGTCCTTGAGCGTGAGATCCGTGAGCGACGCGGTCATTCGACGACCCGCGGCACGACATAGTAGCCGTCATGCGACGCCGGCGCGTTGGCGAGAACGTCGGCTTGCCGGTCGCCGTCCGTGACGACGTCGGCGCGCCGGCGCGACGGGATCGGCATCACGGCGCGGAGCGGCTCCACGGCGTTCGTGTCGACCTCGCCGAGCTGTTCCACCCAGCCGAGAATGTTGGAGAGCTCGCGTGCCAGCTCGGGCAAGCGATCGTCCTCCACCTCGATGCGGGCCAAGCGCGCAATGCGCGCGACCGTAGCTTCGTCGAGCGACATACTCTTTCCTTGATGTCCAGACGGTTGCCGGCAGCGGCGAACCGAAATCCGCTTCGAACGCTACACGGCCGCTGGACGGCGAACAAGCGGACGGCCGTGCCCCTGGAACGCGTCACACGATGGCTGAGTCAGCACGACACCCGCGTCTTTTCACTTGCTCCGCCTGACGAGCCACGGCACGGCGAAGCCATGCCCCTCGTTGATGATCTCGCGACCTTCGCCGCTGGCCTGCCGAAGTTCGGTTCATTGCTGGCGCTCGACATCTCCAAGCGACGGATCGGCTTCGCCGGCACCGACATGACGCGGCTGTTGGCTACCCCCGTCGAGACCTGGCAGCGGCGTCGCTTCGCCGATGACCTGCGACAGATCGACCATCACGTTCGGGTGCGCGAGGCCGTGGCCCTGGTCGTTGGTTTTCCCTTGAATGCCGACGGCAGCTTCGGCCCTCGCGCGCAGGCCGTGAAAGACACGGCGAAGGCCATCGACGCGGCGCTCGGCCTGCCGATCTGGCTCGAGGACGAGCGCTGGAGCACGGTCGAAGCCACGGACCGCGGCGGCGGCGACGCCATGGCGGCGTGCGTCGTCCTGGAAGATGCGCTGCGCGCCCTCGAAGGACTGACCGGCATGTGAGCCCTTGCGCATGGCTTCGGGCGCCACACTTCTGCGATGCCTACCATCGCTTCGCCCTAGCCGGTTCTTCCTGTGGTTCGATTCGTTGTCGTATTGAGCATGATGCTGCTGATCGGTGCTTGTAGCGCTCTCTTTCCCGCCAAGCGTTCCGTCGGCGACCGGATCGACGCTTTGCCCGCGCGCGATTGGCCGACCGAGCAGCCGGTGACGATCCGCTGGAACGACTACGCGGTCCCGTACATCGAGGCCGAGACCGACACCGACCTCGCCTTCGCGCTCGGCGTCGTTCACCACCACCTCCGTGCCGGCCAGCTCCGCGTCCTCAAGCACATCAGCCAAGGCCGGCTCGCCGAGCTCGCGGGACCGCCCGCACGCGGCATCGACGAAGCGCTCCGCATGCTCGACTACGGCAAGGCTGCGCCGGATGTCGTCGCGTCCTGGCCCGCGGATACGCGCGTTTTCGTCGAGCGCTTCACCGCGGGCCTCAACTGGCACCAGGCCCATAGCCGGCCGCCGCCGGAGTTCGGGCTCTTGGGTCTTGGCCCCGAGCCTTGGCGCCCGGAGGACCTGGTCACCATCGGCCGGCTCGCCGGCACTGATGTCAACTGGCTCGCCTTCTTCGGCGCCTTGCGCGCCCGGCTTGAGGACGATTGGCCCACAACCTGGCAGCGGCTGAAGGTGGCGGGCCTGGCCGCAGGTGACGCGGAGCTGGTGGACACGCCCGATGCCACTGCTCTGGCCGCATTGCTGGCGAGCACAAGCAAGGCCGGCAGCAACTCGCTGGCGGTGGCACCGGACCTTTCGGCCTCGGGCGGCGCCCTGCTCGCCAACGACCCCCATCTGGGCTTGAATCTGCCGAACCTCTGGCTGCTGGTCGGTGCGCGCTCGCCCTCCTACGAGGTCGTCGGCATGATGATCCCAGGGCTGCCCTTCTTCGCGTTAGGTCGTTCTCCGGATCTCGCCTGGGGCGGCACCAATGCACGCGCGCTTTCCTCGGACATCGTTGACGTCGCGGGCGCCGATGGGACCATCAACGAGCGCATCACGCTCAAGACCCGCTTCTGGCGTGACACCGACATCGTCCGCCGCCAGTCACCCGAAGGCCCGATCCTCTCCGATTCGCGCTTCGTCCCGGCGCGCCCCGGCGAGGATCTGGCGCTCCGCTGGGTCGGCCATGAGCCTACCGACGAGATTAGCGCCTTTCTTGCGGGAGCGCGGGCCGAGAATGTGGACGCGTTTCGTGCGGCTTTCGAAAGCTATGGCGTGAGCGCCCAGAACATGCTGGCGGTCGACAAGGACGGCGACATTGCCAAGCTCATGGCGGCGAAGCTCCCCATCCGCGGCCCGCTCAAGGAGCGCGACTTCGTCTTGAGGGGCACGGCCGGCTGGCAAGGCTACGACACGTCCACGACGATGGACTGGCTCAAGAACCCCGAGTCTGGGTTCATCACCTCGGCCAATGATCGCCCGGACTACATCGGACGGCCCGCGGGCTACTTCTTCAGCCCCAAGGACCGCGTGGACCGTATGGCGCACCTCGTAGAGAGTGCGGATGGTGTCGGCTTCGAGGAGCTGCGGGCGGTACAGGTGGATGTCGTCTCCGAGCCCGCGGCAGCGCTCGCACGAGGTGTCCGCGAACGCGCCCAGGCGCTCAGCCTGCTGCACCCGCTGCTCGACGAGCTCGAGAATTGGGACGGCGCCTACGGGATCGACGATCGCGGGCCCGTGGTGTTCGAGACCCTCCTCTTTCACCTCACGCGCGCGCTTTACGGAGCGAATGGCGAGGTTTCGCGTTTCGACGGTAGCTGGGCCAACCTCCAGACCTTCCTGTTGGCGGATCTCGACGCGCGGCCTCCGCCGGCACGGCTTCAGCTTCTCCAACAGGCGCTTGAGGCGGCCGAGGCCGATGCCGCAGACTTTCCGGTCTGGGGTGAAATGCATCGGGTGCGCGTGCAGCACCTGCTCGGCAACATCCCGGGCCTCGGGCGGGCCTTTCGCGTCTCCGACCTGCCGAGCGCAGGCTCACGCGAGACCTTGATGAAGCGCAGCCACAACCTGGTGAACGGACGCCATCGCGCCACCTTCGGCGCGCAGTCACGCCACATCAGCGACATGGCCGACCCCGACGCCAACTGGTTTGTCCTGTTCGGCGGGCAGGACGGTTGGCTCGGCTCGAAGAACTTCGCCGATCAGATCGAGCTCTGGCGTGAGGGCCGCTATCTGCAGTTGCCACTCACCCCTGCCGCGGTCGAGAAGGCTTTTCCGCGCGTCGTGCGGACGACAACCGCGTCGAGCGGATGAGCGGACTCTTCAATCCGACTGGGCTGGTGCGCCCGCTGGCACACCGGCGATTGGGCCGACTCTGGTCAAACGACCCGGTGGCAGCGCAAGCGCGCCTGCTGCGGCGTTTGGTCGAACGCGCGCAGGACACCCGCTTCGGCCGCGACCACGGGTTCGACCGCGTGCGTACGATCGAGGACTTCCAGGCCGCAGTGCCGGTGCGCGCCTATGAGGCCTTCTGGCAGGACTACTGGCAGGAGCGGTTCCCCGTCCTGGACAATGTCAGCTGGCCCGGTCGCGTGCCCTTCTTCGCGGTCACCTCAGGCACGACCAGCGGCCGCACCAAGTACATTCCCCTGACGCGCGCAACGCTGCAGCAGAACCACCGAACGGCGCTCGACATGCTGGGCGCCCATCTCGTCGCCACGCCCGGCAGTCGCTTGTTCGCCGGGCGCAGCTTCTTCTTGGGCGGCTCGACCGCGCTCGTGGAGGAGGCCCCCGGCGTCTGGAGCGGCGACCTGTCGGGTATTGCCGCGAAGTCGGCGCCCCGCTGGATGCGGCCACTCACCTACCCACCACCCGACGTGGCGCTCATGGACGATTGGGACGCGAAGCTCGAGACGCTGGCGCAGGGTCTCGCCGGACGACGCATCACCGCGCTTTCCGGTGTCCCGGCCTGGGTGCTGGTCCTCTTCGATCGGCTCGACGGGCTCTACGAGCGTTGGCCGCTTCCGGACCTCGAACTGCTCATCCACGGGGGCGTCGCCTGGGCGCCCTATGCCGAGCGCTTCAAGGGCTATCTCGGGCGTTCCGGTGCCAAGACGCGCGAGGTGTATCCGGCGAGTGAGGGCTTCATCGCCTTTCAGGACCGCGGACCCGGCGAAGGCTTGCTTCTCTCGTACGATACCGGTCTTTTCTTCGAGTTCGTGCCGACCGAAGAGTTGGACCTTGAGAACCCTACGCGTCATTGGCTCGCGACGGTCGAGGCCGGCGTCGACTACGCGGTCGTCCTGACGAGTCCCAGCGGGCTCTTCTCGTACGTGCTCGGGGATACGGTCTCGTTCCTGGAGACCCGACCGCCGCGGCTCCGGATCACCGGCCGCACCGCCTACATGCTCTCGGCCTTCGGGGAGCATCTGATCCAGAGCGAACTCGACGCGGCAGTGACCGCAGCAGTCGAGGCTGGCGGCGCGCAACTGACCGAATATGTGGCCGGGCCCGTCCTGCCCGTGCGCGGACTGGGCCATCACATCATCTATGTCGAAACCGGCAGTCCGACGACGCTTGACGCGGCTGAGGTGGCCGGGCGTATCGACCAGCGCCTCAGCGAGCTGAACGACGACTATGCGGCGCACCGACAGGGTGATGTCGGCATGGGCGCGCCCGAGGTCCGTCTGCTGCCTCCCGGCACCTGCACGGCCTGGCTCAGGCGCGAGGGCAAGCTCGGTGGGCAGCACAAGGTGCCGCGCGTCATCGCCGACGCGGAGCGGTTCGCCGAGGCCGCGGCCGCGATCGATGCGGCCTCCACCGAGGCGGCGGATCACACCTGACGCGACCAGCCTGAAGCTCGTAGCCGATGACGCGCTGCGGCCTACTCGCTATCGGTTGGCCGGCAGCAGCACGGGAGGTGGATGACGAACGACGTACGAGTTCTTCGAGCCGACGAGGCAGCCGCTTGCGAGGCGCTGCTGCGCGCCGCATTCGCCGACTATGTCGCGCGCCTGGGGCGCACGTCCGCTCCGGATGCGTATGCGCGGCTGCCGCAGGCGCTCGCTTCCGGCCAGGTATGGGGCCTGGAGATCGACGGCCGGCTGGCGGCCGTCGTGGTGACGACCGTCGATGGCGCCGCCTGGGAGATCGACTGGCTGGCCGTCAACCCGGCCCACCAGGGGCGGCGCTTCGGCTCGCTGCTGCTCGGCGCCGTCGAGGCGCGGGCGCGCAACGCAGGTGCGGTCACCTTGCGCCTGCAGACTGCCGTGATGATGGATCACCTCCGCGCCTTCTATGCGCGGCATGGCTTCCGCGAGGTGTGCCGAGGGCCCGACCCGCATGGCCGCGACGCGCATCCGCGCGTTCTTCTCCTGAAGGAGCTGGCGCAACGTCGAGAGCTTCCCTTCGCCGCCGCCGCGGTCATCTTCGATCTCGATGGCACGCTCGTCGACAGCGAGCCGATTGCCGCCGCTGCAGCGGTAGACGCGCTCGCCGAATTCGACCTCCAGATCGACGTCGCTTCCATGCGCCGGCGCTTCACGGGGCTACAGGATCACGAGATCGCGACGATCCTGGCAGGCGAGCAGGCGATCGACGTGCCGATCGACGCGGCCGTGGCGCGGATCGACGAGCTGGCGATCGAACGTCTCGCGGCAGAACTCCGACCCATGCCAGGGGCGTTGGAGCTCGTGGCGCGTCTGAAGGTGCCGCTCGCCATCGCCTCCAACAGCGGGCCCGAGCGGCTGAGGTGCTCGCTCGATCGGACCGGCCTCACCGCGGCGTTCGCCCCGCATCTCTATAGCAGTGCCCAGGTCGCCCAGGGCAAACCGGCGCCCGACGTGTTCCTCCACGCAGCGCGCATGCTGGACGTTCCGACCGACCGGTGTGTCGTGGTCGAAGACAGCGACCACGGGATCCGCGCCGCGAAAGCCGCCGGCATGACGGCCATCGCGCTCGCCGGTCCGGATCACCGCACGACGGATGAGGCGAGCCTGCGCGCGGCCGGCGCCGACGCCTGTGTCGAGCGCCTGCTCGATGTCGTGGCGTTCATCGGGTGAGCTTGGAGAGATGCAGCTTCGTGGCCGAACGTTAGCGCTTCGGCAGACCCGCCTGGAACCGCTCGACGCGGTCCATCGCGAGGGCTTGCGCCGCGCGGTCGATACCGATCCCGACATCTGGACGCTCTACCCGTTCCCGATGGCCGGCGAGCATTTCGCGCCCTTCTGGGAAGGCCTCCTGAGCAAGCGGGCGTTGGGCTATGCGCTGCCTTTCGCTGTTCTGCTCGAGAGCCACGTCGTCGGCATCACTTGCTATCTCCGGATCAACGCGGCGTGGCGTAGCGTCGATATCGGCTCGACCTACTACCAGCCCGACGTACGCGGTGGCGTGGTCAATCCGACGGCCAAGCTGCTCCTGCTGGACCACGCCTTCTCGTCGGGCGCGCGGCGCGTCCAGTTCCGTGTCGACGCGCTCAACGCACGCTCCCGGGCGGCGGTCGCGAAGCTCGGTGCTGTCGAGGAAGGCACGATCCGACGCGAGAAGCCGACGTGGACCGGGCGCATCCAGGACACCGTCGTCTTCTCGATCCTCAAGGACGAGTGGCCTGACTTGCGGGAACGCCTCTCCGGGAGGATCGGTGCGAACGCCTAGACGCAGCGGCCGCCGTCGACCTGCAGCACGACGCCGGTGACGAAGTTCGCCCGCTCGGACGCTAGGTAAACGGCCGCCTGGGCGATGTCCTCCGGACGGCTCATGCGGCCCATGGGGATCGTGGCGACGAACTTGGCCCGGTTTTCCGGTGTGTCCGGCGCGCCCATGAACGTCTCGAGCAGCGCCGTCTCACCCATCACCGGCGCAATGCAATTCACCCTAATGCCGTCGGGCGCGAGTTCGACCGCCATCGACTTCGAGGCGATGTTCACGGCCCCCTTCGACGCGTTGTACCAGGTAAGCCCGGGCCGCGGCCTTATACCGGCCGTCGAGCCGACGTTGATGATCACGCCGCCGCCCTGCTCCCGCATGATCGGCACGACGCTGTGCGCCATGTGGAAGATCGACTTCACGTTGACGGCGAAAACCCTATCGAAAGTAGCCTCGTCCACGTCGAGCATCGGCTGGTTTCGATGGCTGATGCCCGCATTGTTGACGACGATGTCGACCCGGCCGAACGCGTTGTGCGCTGCATCGACGGCGCTCGCCACCGACGCGCCGTCGGCGACGTCGCCGCCGATGGCGATGGCCGCGTCCCCCAGTCCCGCCACTACCGCTTCGGCGCCCTCGGCATCGATATCGAGACATGCCACACGCGCACCCTCGCGGACATAGGCTTCTGCGATCGCTCGACCGAAGCCGGACGCAGCGCCGGTCACGAGCGCGACGCTTCCCTCGAGCTCCATGGTTCTCACCTCCCTACGGTTCCTCTTCGTGATGCACGGCCGAGGCTTGCGTGCGCAAGGCCTTGCAGCTGCCGCGCCTGGGCGCTACGCCCGGGCGTCAACGCCAGCGGGGAAGCGGTATGTTCGGTATCGAATTCGGCATCATCGGCCTGATCTTCCTCGTCCTGATCGTTTACGCGCTCTTTCACGTGATCGGCAGCAACGCTTCAACGCTCGCCAAGGCGCTGTGGACGGTCGGTATCATCGTCTTCCCGCTCATCGGCTTCATCGCCTGGCTCATTTTCGGCCCACGCTCAGCGCGCTGAGCGCGCTCACGTCGCCGGTGCCAACGTGCGCTCCACGAGACGCGCCCAGAAGGTGGCGCCGATCGGCAGAATGGCGTCGTTGAAGTCGTAGCGCGCGTCGTGGCACTGAATGGGGTCGTCGCTGCCGTCCTGGCCCAGCATGACGAACGCGCCAGGCACCTTCTGGAGCATGAAGGCGAAATCCTCCCCGCCCATCGCCGGCGGGTGGTCCCAGACGACGCCATCGGCGCCGACGACTTCGGCAGCGATCCGCGCCGCGTGGCGTGCCTCCTCCTCAGTCGCGATGGTCGGTGGGTAGACGGCGTCGCTGAAACGCACGCTCGCGCGTGCCCGGAGCCCCTCGGCGATGGCGTTCGCGATGCGATGAACGCCGTCGATCAGCCGTCGCCGTGTTTCCGGCTTGAAGGCGCGTACAGTGCCCCCGAGCACCGCCGTCGGTGCGATGACGTTGTCGGCAGAGCCCGCGTGCATGCGGGTTACCGACACCACGCCTGAGTCCAGTGGGTCGACCTCGCGCGCGACCAGGCTCTGTAGCGCCGTGATCACCTGCGCGCCGACCAGGATCGGATCGACCGTATGGTGCGGATAGGCGCCATGGCCACCGCGGCCGGTGATGACGATCTCGAAGGAGTCGGCCGAGGCCAAAATCGGCCCTACGCGCACGCCGATCTCGCCTACCTTGAATTGTGGCGCGTTGTGCATGCCGTAGACCTGATCGGACGGAAACAGCTCGAAGAGCCCCTCCTCGACCATCCGTCCGCCGCCCGCAAACATCTCCTCGGCGGGTTGAAAGATGAAGTGAACACGTCCCGCGAACCTTTTGGTTTCACTGAGATATTTGGCGGCACCGAGCAGCATCGTCGTGTGCCCGTCATGGCCGCAGCCGTGCATCTTGCCCGGCGAGGTCGAGGCGTGCGGCACGCCCGATTGCTCGGTCATTGGTAGCGCGTCCATGTCGGCGCGCAGGGCGATCGCACCGTTGCTCTTGCCGCTCGCGCCCTCGAGCGTGCCGACGACGCCGGTGCCAGCAAGCCCGCGATGCACCTCCAGCCCCCAGTCCGCCAGCTTCTCGGCGACCAAGGCGCTCGTGCGGTGCTCCTCGAAGCCGAGTTCCGGATGGGCGTGCAGGTCGCGCCGCCACGCGGTCATCTCGTCGTGAAAGGCTGCAATTCTCGGTTCGACGCGCACGGGATGTGACTTCCTTTGCTGAGGCGCAACGCGCGCTCGTTTGCGGCTCCGGCCTTTCGGCGGCTACATCGACCGAACGCGAGGTAGCCACGTGCGAAATCCAAGCTTATTCCGATAGTTCAATCTGGCCGATTGCTTCGATGCCCTCGATTCAACTCGGATCATCAGCAGCTCATAAATCACAGTAGTGGGAACCATGTCATGACCGACGAAATCTGGCGATGCCGTGCGGCGCTCAGCGCGCTCCCGGCACTTCTGCTCGCCGCTGGCTGCGCGACGACGCAGGGCGGCATGACCGAGACGGGCGGTCTCGACGCCATCGCCGCGCGTCCCGATTTCGTGCCCTTTCCCGAGGTCTTGCGCGAGAATGAGGCCTCGGACACCGAGTGCACCGACTACGATCCGGCCAGCCAGACCTGCACATTGGTTACGAACTACGTGTTGGCCGGGTCGTCCGGCTCCTCGATCGCGGAGTTCCAGGTCGATGAAGATACGACCGCCATCGGTACGGTACCGTTCACGGTCAACGATACCGGCTTCGCTTGCGCGGATTTCGCCAACGCGGATCTCGACATCATGTCGGACGACGCCGTCGACGCCGACATTGCCGCCACGGTAGCGGCGCAGGTGATGGAGATGTTCGCCTCGATCGGTGAGGTCTGCGGCGCCTACTTCCGCACTGACGTCCCAGCGCAGTACCGAACCGAAACCTACACGCCCGCTGGCGACGCGGTGCTCGGCACGCCGCCTGAACTCGTCACCTACACAACAGACGATGTCGAGCTGCGCCTGGACTCTTAGCTGCACCGACGTGGCCTCGGTTGGTCTTCGGGTCGCGTCGACGCAAGCGTGATCTTGCGAACGTGGTGTTCTCGGCCATTAAGCCATAGATGCCGCGCGCAAGATGTAGGCCAGCACGCAATACCGCGACTAATTGTCGCGAAATGATCGGCGGCGCCGACCTCATGGAGATGAGGCTTCGCTTAGTGTGAAGGCGTCATTCATTATTCCGTCATGCAGTATCGATGCGGCACTTTCGTGACACTTGGTCACGGACGTTTGAATGTTGCTTGCACGCCATGAGGAATAAGCCATGTTCCCGCCTCGCGTCAGCTACCGAGCCGACGCAACCAAGAACTTGAACCTTACGCTAGGTCAGGAGAGCCTCGTGATCATCAACAACAAGCTTGTGCTCGGCGCCGGTCTCTCGGTGGCGCTGAGCGGTGCCGCATTGGCACAGTCCGTAGACGTCGAGGATCGGACGGGCTGGCCCGAGAGCTTCACCGTCGGCACAGCAAGCCAGGGTGGCACATACTTCACCTACGGTTCCGGATGGGCCAATCTCGTGGCCGAGGAGCTGGGTCTCGCGGCTGGCGGCCAAGTCACCGGCGGACCAGTGCAGAATATGGCGCTCGTCCATACCGGCGACGTCGAAATGGCCATGACGACGATGGGGCCGGCTTACGAGGCGGTCAACGGGCGCAGCCCCCTCGCCCCGGGCAACCCGCACGACAAGGTGCAGGCGTTGTTCCCGATGTACGAGACTCCGTTCGTCGTCACCGTGCTCGCGAACTCCGGGGTCGAGCAGATCTCGGAGATCCCCGACGGCGCCGTCATTGGATTCGGCCCCGCCGGTTCGACCTCCGATACCTACTTCCCGGCGATGCTGGAAACGGTCGGTGTGGAGTTCGACAAGCGCAACGGCAGCTGGGCCGACCTTGCCGGCCAGTTGCAAGACGGTCTCGCCGACGTCATCGCTTTCGCCGCGGGCATCCCGACACCCGCCGTCAGCCAGCTCGAAGCGCAGAACGCGATCCTGTTGCCCAACTTCACCGACGAGGAGCTGGCGACGATCCAAGACAGCTTCCCTGTCTCGCCGTTCGTCGTCCCCGCGGGCACCTACCAGTCGCTCGACGAGGACAAGAAGACGGTGTCGATGTGGAACTTTGCGATCGCCAACGCCGATCTGCCCGAGAGCTTCGTCTACAACGTGATGGAGACCGTGCTCGGCCAAAACGAGCGCATGATCGAGATCCATCGGGCCGCTCAGTCGACCAAGCCAGAGTACTGGGATCGCAACACCTTCCTGCCGTTCCACCCCGGTGCTTGGAAGTGGTACGAGGACAACGGCTTCGACGTCCCGGATGAGCTCAAGGGCTGATCTTGAAACGATAAGCTGACGGCCGGCGGGTTCGCGCAGGAGGAGCGTGAGCCCGCCTCGCCGGGCGACCGGCGCAAAAGGGGGGGGAAGGGTTCATGGCTCAGGACCGCGCGGCGGCCCAGTCGGCCACCGATGACGCGAAGCTGATCGCCCAGGATGTGGACGACGAGCGGGTGGCCAACAACCAGCGCACGTTCAGTGGCTGGCTCTGGGTCTTCTTCGGCACGCTCTGCATCGCGTATACGAGCTTCCACCTCTACGCGCTCAACATTGCCCCGCTCGAGACATGGACATTTCGTCTGGTTCATGTCGCGGGCGCGCTTGTCCTCGGCTTTGGCCTGGTTGCGGCGCGCGTGTTCCTTGCGGACGGTCAGTCGCGTTCGCTGATCTCCTCTACCGTCGATCTCTGGCTCGCCGTAGCTTCAGGCGCGCTGCTCGCTTTCGCCGCCATACCACTCGTCCAAGGTTACATGACCCACGCCGCAGGTGGCATGGTCAATGCGGCCGAGGGCTTGTTCCCGCTTGGTGCCCCAGCGGTCGCTCTCGCCACCGTGATCGGCATCGTTGCTGGTTGGACGAGCTCGATGCGGCGCGACCGCGTCCTCTGGACCGACTGGATCCTGATGGCAGCTGCGCTCGTCGTGCTCGCCTATCTGCTGCTGATCCTCGACCGGCATCGGTTTTCGAACGGCACCAGCTTCGCACCTGCTGCTGATGTCTGGATCTGTCTTGCGGGCATGCTGCTCATCGTCGAGCTCACCCGACGCGTCGCCGGCATGGCGCTCGTCAGCATCGCCGCCGTGTTCGTAGCCTATGCGTTTGTCGGTCCGTTCATGCCGGGCTTTCTGCGCCACGAAGGATTCTCCGTCACCGAGACCATCACCTACATCTATTCCGACAAGGGTATTCTGGGCCCGACGACGGCGGTCTCGTCGACCTACATCATCCTGTTCATCATCTTTGCGGCCTTTCTCCAGGCGTCCAAGGTTGGTGACTATTTCGTCAACTTCGCCTTCGCGGCGGCAGGCCGGGCGCGTGGCGGGCCCGCCAAGGTGGCGGTCTTCGCGTCGGGCCTTATGGGGATGATCAACGGCACGTCGGCGGGCAATGTCGTGGCCACCGGCTCCTTGACCATTCCGCTCATGAAGAAGGTCGGCTACCGCCCGCCATCGGCCGGTGCGATCGAGGCGGCCGCCTCCACGGGCGGCCAGATCATGCCGCCGATCATGGGCGCCGGCGCCTTCATCATGGCTGAGATCACCGGCATCCCTTACACCGAGTTGGTGCTGGCGGCGCTGATTCCGGCGATCCTCTACTTCGCCTCGATCTACTTCATGGTCGACTTCGAAGCGTCGCGAACGGGCATGCGCGGCATGAGCGACGACGAGCTGCCCAAGATGGCGATCTTGATGCGTCAGGCCTACCTCTTCATTCCGATCGTCATCCTGATTACGGCGCTCTTCGCCGGCTATTCGGTGATACGCGCCGGCACGCTGGCTACCGCCGCCGCGGCCGTGGTGAGCTGGCTGACGCCCTATGCGATGGGTCCGCGTGCCATCTTGAAGGCGCTTCGCATCGGCGCCGAGATGTCGATCCAGATCATCGCGGTCTGCGCCTGCTCCGGGCTCATCGTTGGCGTCATCGCGCTCACGGGCGTGGGCGCCAGGTTCTCGTCGCTGCTGCTGGGCGTGGCCTCGTCACCGTTCTTCCCTGAAGCGATCGGCCTGTTGCTCGCGATGATCTTCGCCATGATCGTCGCAATCATCCTCGGCATGGGCATGCCGACCACCGCAGCCTACGCCGTCGCTGCCTCGGTCGTCGCCCCCGGCCTCGCGTCGCTGATCGAGCCGACGCTCGTCGGCTACGCTGACCCTGACCGCACGTCGCGGCTCATCGCGCACTTCTTCGTCTTCTACTTCGCGGTGATCTCGGCGATCACGCCACCTGTGGCACTCGCAGCCTATGCCGGCGCGGGCATTGCCGGCGCCGATCCGATGCGGACCTCCTTCCGCGCCTTCAGCACTGGCCTCGCCGCCTTCATCGTGCCGTTCGTGTTCTTCTACAGCCCCGCCATGCTGCTGGAGGGTTCGCTGTTTCAGGCCCTCCAGGTCGCGGCAACGGCGCTTGTCGGCGTCTACTTCCTGTCGGCCGCCGTACAGGGCTACCTGCTTGCTTCACTGGGCATCCTGCAGCGGTTGGCGCTCATCGCCGGCGCGGTGTTGATGATCCAGGGCGGGATTCTTACGGACGCGATCGGCGTCGCGATCGGGTTGGCGGTGCTGCTGCCGCAGCGCCGGGCCAACCGCAAGGCGGTGCAGCCGGCGGCTTAGCGTGTCGCCCGCCACTTGCGCGACCCGCCCCTGATCCTCCCTTCAGCGCACGATGCCAACCCAATTTCGCGGGCGGAAGGGAGATCGCACGGCTGGTCCCAGCCAAGAGTTCCCATCCCAAACCAGTGTTGACCGACTGCGGGATCGCGGCCGGTCGGCGCCTACTGGACGATCACCTCCGGTCCCATCAGCGTCGTCGGGAGGAAGGTCGAAAGCCACGGGATGTAGGTGACCATGATCAAGAACAGGAAGGGCACGCCGAGGAAGGGCAGCGCCGCACGCCACGCTCCGCGAAGATACGGGCAGTTGGAGACGCCCTGCCAGCGTCGGCGCGGACCGCGGCTCGCGGCCCGCGCCTACCTCACTGCTGAGCGTCGCTGAGCGTCTTGCCGTGCTCGATCCAGACGGCCTGGGCGCCCTTGTGGACCGGCGTGACGATCCCGTTCAGTGCACTGTCGACCGACATCGCCTGCGCGGCCTTGGCGACTCCGTGCATGAAGTCCAGGCCATCCTCGCTGTAGACCACCTCGACGGCGGACTGGACGCGATCCTCGGGGAGGTGACGGCCGGCCACCCAGAGCGCGGAATCCTGGATCGACACGACGTCGTAGTCCACGCCCGGGTAGGTTCCGGCGGGGATCGTAACTTGCGAGTAGTAGGGGTGGTCGGTGAACAACGTGCCTTCGCCCGCGGCCTCGTAGACCTGCAAGAGACGGACGTCGTTGGTCGATGCCGCCTGGATCACCGAGGCATTCGGAAATCCGGCGAACACCCAGAGCGCGTCGACCTGGCGGTCGCCAAGAGCCGAAGCGCCTTGCGCGTAGCCGATGAACTGCGGGCTGATCTTGTCCCACAGGTCGAGGCTCTCGAAGAAACGCTGCGCGGAGGCGGCGGCGCCGGAGCCGGCGGGACCGACCGCGACCTGCTCATCGGCGAGGTCCTGGACGCTCTCGATGCCGGAGTCATCGAGCACGACCAAGTGCGCCGGGGCGCCATAGAGATAGGCGACGGCGTGCACGTTCGTGTAGGCGTTGGGGTCGTCGGTAAGCCGGCCCTCTCGCCCGAGGAACAGGTCGCCCGAGTAGACGATGCCGAAGTCGGCGTCTTGGGAGTTCACGCGGCGCAGGTTCTCGACCGAGCCGGCAGACGCCATGTTCGAGACCTCAACACCTTCAAGGTTGCGCGACAGGAGCGTTGCCATGCCGTTGGAGAAGAACTGGAAGGTGCCGCCATCGGGTCCGCCCGAAAAGGCCAAACGCTCGGTCTGTGCCTCGACCGCGGGCGCGCCGGCGACGACTGCCAGGACCAAGGCGGCAAGCCCGACCTGCACATGGCGCCGGGTTAGGGGACGGCCTGTTCTTGCTTTTTGCATAGGATTCTCCCTGGTTGAAACATGTGCCTCGACCTCGCACTAGGCCGGGGCCACGGTATGGGCGGCTCGCGCGTCGCGCTGTAGCCACCAGACGAGCGCCACGAGCACAATGCCCGCGGCGTCGGTCGCGAACGTCGGCCAAAACAGCAGCACGGTCGCGACGGCGAGGATGAACCACTCGGGCAGGCTGGCGTGGCGGCGCAAGAAGCGCATCGCGAAGGCGCCGAAAGCCATGGTGCCGAGCGTCGCCGAGACGAAGGCGCTCAGGATCTCGAACGTCGTCCCGTCGAGGAGGATAGCCGGCACGTACGCGAAGAGGAGCGGCATGATGTAGAGCATCTTGGCGAACTTGAAGGCGGTCCAGCCGGTTCGCCAAGGGTCGCCGCCGGCTATCGCGGCGCCGGCGTAGGCAGCAACGCAGACGGGTGGAGTGATGTTGGAATCCTGCGACAGCCAGTAAACGATCATATGCGAGGCGATGATCGAGACGCCCATGGCACCGAGCGCCGGTACGGCCAGCACGGCGACGATCAGGTAGGAAGCCGTGACCGGCACGCCCATGCCGAGCACAAGCGAGGCGAGGCCGATCAGGACGAGCGCCACCAACAAATTGTCGCCCGCGGCAGAGATGACGAGGTCGGAGAACTTGAGGCCCATGCCGGTGAGCGAGATGACGCCAACGATGACGCCGATGACGCCGACCGTGGCGCCGATCAGGAGCGTGTTGCGCGCGCCGGTCTGCACGGCGTCCCAGATCTGCACTGGCCCCATGCGCGTGTCGGAGCGGAGCCAGCTCACGGCGACGCAGGCGAGCGTCGCCCAGAAGGCAGCGTTGCCGGGAGAGCGGCCCATCAGCATGAGGACGGTGATAACGATCAGCGGCAAGGCGAAGAACCAGCCCCGACGCAGCACCTCGCGCCAATGCGGCAAGCTGCCATCTTCGATGCCGCGTAGGCCGTGGCGTTTGGCCTCGAAATGGACGAGGCAGAAGACCGAGAGGAAGTAGAGGAGCGCCGGACCGACCGCCAGCAGCATGATCTCCGCGTAGGGAATGCCGGTTAGCTCGGCCATAAGAAAGCCGCCCGCACCCATCACCGGCGGCAGGAACATGCCGCCGATGGAGGCCGCCGGTTCGATCGCTCCGGCAACGTTGGGCTTGAAGCCGGCGCGCTTCATCATCGGGATCGTGAACGCGCCCGATGAGACGGTGTTGGCGATGGCGCTGCCGGAGACGGAGCCGAACAGCGCCGAAGAGATCACCGCGACCTTGGCCGGCCCGCCGGTCGAACGGCCGGCTAGGGCCAGCGGCAGATCGATGAAGAAGCGCCCCGCCCCCGATTTCTGCAGGAACGCGCCGAAGAAGATGAACAGGATGACATAAGTGGCGAGCACGCTCGCCATCACCCCGAAGACGCCGTTGGTCGTGAGAAACAGCGCGGTCGCCAGGCGCTCCACGGTAAACCCGCGATGCGCGATCAGATCAGGCAGGTAGGGACCGAACAGGCCGAAGCCGATCATGGCGAGCCCGATCAGCGTGATCGACCAACCGAGCACGCGGCGGCAGACCTCGAGCGACAACGCGAGACCGATGATGCTGACCAGCTTGTCGACCGGGGTCTCGGCACCGGCGCGATAGTTCAGCGCCTCGAATTGGCTGATCCAGTAGAGGACCGCTGCGGCGATCGCCACGGTCATGACCAGATCGCTGGCCGTCGGCACGTTCGGAGCACGCCGCGTCAGCCAGAGGTCCAAAGGCATCAGGACGGCGGTGCCGATCGGGATCAAGAGCAGCGTCAGCCAGAGGAGGCCCAGATCATTCGCCACAGCCTCCGCGAAACCGTCATACGACCACGTGTCGCGAAATCGGCTGACTTGCTGGTAGAACTGGGTCGGGGAATCGAAGACGAGAAAGGCGCTCGCGGCCACCGCCAGTAGGACGCCGCCGCCGACTGCCATCGCCAGGACCGCTGTGCGACCACCCGCCGGATAGATGAGGAAGACCAACACGAAGGTGATTAGGACGTAGACACCCAGATGATACTGGGTCCCGAGAGCCTGAAAGCCGGCGCCATAAAGATAGACGAGCACCATGGTCGCGCCGAGCAGCGCCGTGAGCAACCGCCACGGTCCCTTGAGCACGCGGGCGTCCCGGCTCTCACGGGCTAACCGCCGCGCTTCATCGGGGCGACCGTCAACTGCGGTGTCTTCGAGTGGCACGCGCGACTCGGCCATTATGCTTCCCTGATCGGCTTCTTCGTTAGCTCTCGCACGTAGTGCTGGCCAGCCTGTTCCAACACTGTAGCTCTTCGAGTCCGCCGCCGAAACTTGAAAGAGGCCGCCCAAGCGCGCGACTCATATCATGGGGCTGGAGGCTAGATGACGGCGACGCCATTAAGAGGGTGTGCGAGCCGGCCCTGATCGGGGGGCAGGGTTAAAGCTTCTCCCTGAACGTCTTGTTCATGCGGATATTCGATCCGACGCTCCAACGCGAATGATCGGTGTTTGATTTGTGAAAAACAGTCCATTCGTCGCGTGTCGTTTGACACCGGCGCACGGGCGCACCTGGGGACGCCAGCGGCGCCGCCGCGACGAGCGCCTGACGGGGCGCCGGTCGCGTGCTCTCAGCCGAACTGCTGCGCTCGCCGTTTCACGCTTGCCGTGAAATGTCGCGCGAGCGCCGACCAACAGTGCCCGATGTGCCTTCGCCGCCTGGATCAGGCTCGCAGCTCGTTGACTTCCTCAACCGCTGCGAAGGCCGCCCTGAGGCTCAGCTCGGCGTTGTCCTCAACGAAACACTCGCCGGTACGGGCCGCGAGCGTCAGGGGCCATGCGTCGACCCTCGCCAGCACCACGTTCAGCTTGCGCGCGGCGGCGACGCTCAGGACGCTGGTCAGCAGCGCATTGGCCAGCTTCGCGCTCGTCGCTCCCGAGACGAGTTCCGGCGCCAACCGGACGCCATCGACCGGCGCACCTCGCAAGACGTCGAGCGACGCCGCTCCACTGCCGAACGCGTCGAGGAGGAAGCGGATGCCGGCGGCGCGTAGCCGGCCGATCACCGGATCCGGATTGTCGTCGAGCTGGTCGGTCCAAGCGTCCTCGGGGAGTGCTAGCTCCAACCGATGCGGCGCTAGCTGATGCCGTGCAAGTAGCTCGAGCAGCTCGGCCTCGAACCCGGTGGCCACCAAGGTCGCCCGTGAGATAGCGACAGCAAGAGCCGGTCCGCGCGTGCGACCCGCTGCGGTCACGGCCCGACGCAGCACGGCGGTCTCGAACTCGCGCAGGTAGCCGCTGCTGCGAGCCGTCTCGGAGAGCCCGATCCCGGGACCGATCTGGCGGTCGACGGCAGAAACCGCCACTGCAGCGACCCGCTGGCCGCCGCTGCGCCGCCGGCGCGCGCAAACCACCTCGACGTCCCCACGGAGGACCGCCTCACGCCAAGCAACAGCGTTCTGGCGACGTGCTCTGATAGCTTCGACCTGCGCGTCACCAAGCATCTCGGTCCGCGCTCGACCGCGGACCTTCGCCTGGTAGAGGGCGATGTCGGCGCCACCCAGCAACTCTTCCGGCGCCTCGCCGTGATCTGGATAAACGGCAATACCCACACTCAAGGATATGTCGGCTGGCAGCGGATTCTCGTCGCAGGTGGCGGCTGCGGCCGCGTGCAGGTGATCGGTCGCGGTCAGCGCGTCGTCGACCGTGCGTAGATCGCCGAAGAGTGCGATGAACTCGTCACCCCCGAAACGCCCTAAGGTGTCGCTCGCGCGGATGGTGTTGACGAGCCGCCGGGCGAGCTTCCGCAAGACGTCATCGCCGGCCAAATGCCCCAGTCCGTCGTTGATCAGCTTGAACCGGTCGACGTCGATCAGCACGACGGCCACGCGCCCACCCTTGCGGCGCGCCCGAGCGAGCGCCACGGTCAACCGATCCAGGAAGAGTGTGCGATTGGGCAATCCAGTCAACGGGTCGATGAGCGCTTGCTCGCGTGCATGCTGCTCGCCGTGGCGTCGGCGGCGGACCTCCTCTGCCAGCACCGCGTTGGCCTCTTCCAACTCCTCCGAGCGCGCACGCACACGCTCCTCGAGCGCAGCACGCGCCATCGTCAACGCGGCAACCAGTCTCCCGTTGCGCCCGTAAAGAGCCGCTAGGCGCTGCTGACCGGCGTGCAAGTGCCGGCCAACCAACACCAAACCCACACCGTAGAGCGCCGTGATGAGCGCCAGCCAGTCGGCCTCGGGTCCCGGTTGGAAGGATTGCTGGATCGCATAGGGTCCCAGCGCGCAGGCCAGAAACGCCGCGTAGGCAGGCGGACAGGCCGAGAGAACGGTGATCGAGCCGGCGGCCATGCCAGCGATGACGAACGGCACGAACACGCGGACCGTGGGTTCCGGCGTGCCGATGAGGAGCAGCGCGAGCACCCCCCAGGCCATACCGGTCGCCCCAGACACCAGCGCAAGCCGCCACGGCGGCAGGCGGCGATCGCGCAGCTCCGGTGGCCACTGGCGTGCGAGCCGCCAATCGTGGAGCCGGAGGGCCTGAGAAATCAGGAGTAACGCCGCCCAAAACCTGACCGGCTCCCAGCCGACGACCGGCAGCAGCACGATCACCACGATGATGCCGAGCAGCAGGTTGATCAGAGCAAGTTGGGGTTGACGGCGCCAGAGTTCATCGAGCAGCACAAGCGAGGGTTCGCGCTGCCGTTGGCTTTCGGGCGCACCCCCTGCTGTGACTAGATGGCGTGTCATGACACGTGATCCGGCGGCGCGTACCTACCGTGAACGCACCTCCAATCTAACGTCAAGGTGGCTAAGCAGGCAATATATTCGCCTTTGAGCTTTATGAATGAGAGGGGAACGCACTTTCCGCGTCGAAGGCCATCCATTCGTAGCCCGTCGCCAAAACCCGTGCTTCGAGCGCCTCTCGGGCTGATTGGACCAGGGCGGCATCCGGTGCGCGGGCGACAATCGTCGTCCCGAAGCGTCCCTGCCGGAAGAACGGATAGGAACCAATGTCTACCTGTGGATGCTTGAGCTGGACCTCCGCCAGCAAGGATGCCAGCTCGCCCTCTGCGGCGAAGACGGTCAGCGCGCTGCTGGAAATGGGCGCGCCGCCGGCGAGCGCGGGAATGAGCAGATCGACCATGGCCTGCAGGATCTTCGGCACGCCCGGCAGGACATGGACGTTCTCCAGGCGAAAGCCCGGTGCGATGCTCACGGGGTTGTCAATGAGCTCAGCGCCCGCGGGCATGTCGGCCATCGACAGCCGCGCGTCGTTGATCATCTCCGGGTCATAGTAGCCGCGCAGCCGCCGTTCCGCCTCCGCGTTGCGCCCGAACGGCACCCCGAAGGCCGCGGCGATCGCACGCGCCGTAATGTCGTCGTGCGTCGGGCCGATACCGCCGGTGGTGAAAACGTAGGTGTTGCTCGAACGAAGCGCGTTCACGGCTTCGACGATCCGCACTTGGATGTCCGGTACGACGCGGGCCTCGACCATGCGGATGCCCGCTTCGCCGAGCTTCGTCGCGAGATAGGGGAGATTGGCGTCACGCGTGCGCCCCGACAGGATCTCGTTGCCGATGACGACGACCGCCGCGGTCGGCTGCAACGTGGTTGAACGGGTACTCACGAAGCGGGCACAGCCAGCTGGCGGAGCCGGTCGGCGAGACTGGCTGCGGCCTCGGCGCCTTCGGAGATGAGCCGTCCCTCGACCACGATCGCCGGCACGCCATGGATGCCCGCAGCATAGGCGGCGTCGACGGCCTCTCGAACCTCGCCCGCGTGCGCCTCGCCATCGAGGATGCCGTCAAGCATCGCATCGCCGATGCCGGCGGCGAACGCGAGTTCCGCCAGCACGTCGACCCGGCCGATGTCGCGGCCGTCGACGAAATACGCGCGATAGATCTCATCGAGCAGCGCCCTTGCCACTGGCGCGTCGCGATAGTGCCAGAGCAGGCGATGGGCGCGGAAGGTGCTCGGCGTCCGCACCTGCCGCTCGAGGCTCATGGGGAGGCCGTCGGCGGCGGCAACCGCCTCCACGCGCGCATCGAGCTCGCGTGAGCGTTCCCAGCTACCGAACTTCCGGATGCGGTAGTCGCGTCGCGCCATGCCGCTCGTCGGCATCGCCGGATTGAGTTCGAACGGATAGTGCCGCAATACGATCTCGGCTTCGCTTTCCAAAAGCGCCGCCGCGTCTCGTAGCCTGTGGCGCCCGACATAGCACCAGGGGCAGATGAGGTCGGCGATGACGTCGACGACGAGCTGGCGCCGGGTACGGGCCCGCATCACTCCACCCTCACCATGCGGCCGGCACCGCGTGCACGCACAATCCCACCGACGAACGATTCGAAGTCCAGCGTGAGACCGACCTCGTCGCGCACGCGGCGGTGCAGCTGCAGCTCGCCCTCACCTTTGTTGGTCAGGGCCGTGACCCAGATATCGAGCGTGTCGCCATCGATCGAGGCCCAAGCGAGCGCATCGCCTTCCATCGGCTCCAGCGCTTCGCGCAGGCGGAACGGGTCGTAGTCTGGCACCTGCAGATAGTAGGCACCGTTGTCGACGGGCTGGAAGGAGAGCCGGCGCTCGACCACGCGGACCCCCGGGACATCGCGCCTTCCATCGACCCGGATGACACTGGTCCAGGCCACCGCGAAGCCGCCCTCGCCATAGGGCTCGATCTCGGTCGAGACGTCGCGCTCCTCGATCGCCCCGGTCGTCAGGTCCTCCAGCTCCGCCGCGCCGACATAGGTACCCAGAAAAGCGTCGAACGCGTAGGCCGGCGCCGTCACCAACGAGCCAGCGAGCACCCACACCGCCATTCTCACGGCTGGTCTCCACTGAGCTCGACCGGCTCGAACGTCTCGAGCCCGTCCTTGGTGAAGCGCTGGTGCTCCAGCCGCGCCTTGTCCCCCGCGGCAGCCAACACCACCCGGTCGAGCGTGGGCCTGCCGCGATCGTCGACGACGAGCGTCGTCATGACGAGCCGATCCGCCGTCTCGCGGGCGAACGCTAGTCGCTTGCCGTCGAACGGCAGACGCTCCGCCTCGCGCCCCATGAGCCGTTCAAACCAGCCGAGCGTGGCGGCCTTCTCGACCAGGAGATCCTGATCCGAGTCTGGATAGAGCGTGAAGACCTGGGCGGCGCCCAGGCGCGTCCCTTCGAAGACGACCTCGATGCCGTTGTCGGCAATGCGGTTGACCGACACGCGAACGCTTCCGTCGCCGCTCCGGTAGAGGCCCTGCACGGCTGCCGCAGGCGTCGCGACGACGAGTAGGACGAGTATCGCCAGGAGCCTCATGCGAGCGCCTCTTCGAAGTCCGCCAGCAGATCGTCACCCGCTTCGATGCCGAAGCTCAAGCGGACGAAACACCAAGGTACGGCATCGCCACCCCAGCGCGCGCGCTGCTCGCCAACGCTGTGCACGCCGCCGAAGCTGGTGGCCTCGGTCACCAGCCGTGTCCGTTCGAGACAGGCACGGGCAGACGCCTCGTCGACGAAGGTGACGCCCACGACAAAGCCGGCGTTTCGCATCTGCCGCATTGCCGTCGCATGGGCCGGGTCGTCCGGAAGGCCTGGATAGCGCACCTCCGCCACGCGCGGGTGGGCTTGGAGGCGCCGCGCGACAGCGTTGGCGTTGGCGCACATGCGCGCGAGCCTGACATCAAGGGTCGCGAGGCCGCGATGCGCGAGGAAGGTTGCCATGGGCCCCGGGATCGCGCCGGTCAGCGTACGCCAGCCGCGCACGCGTTCGGCGTCTTCGGGATCGCGGCAGGTGACATGCCCGACCAGCACGTCGCTGTGCCCGGCCACGGCCTTGGTGTCGGCGCTCACGGTGATGTCTGCGCCGAGCCGCAAGGGCGTCTGGCCAAGCGGCGTCGGCGTCGTGTTGTCGACGACCACCTTGGCACCCGCCATGTGGGCGCGCGCCGAGAGCGCCTCGATGTCGCAGCAGTCGAGACCGGGATTGCTCGGCGTCTCCAGCCAGAGGAGGCGCACGCCCGCGAGATCGGCGGCCGCCATGGTCGCGGTCGGCTCCATCCGCACGCGCACGCCCATGCGCTCGAGTTCGCCCGCGAAGTTACGCACGCCGTAATAGCCGTCACTGGGCATCAGCAACGTGTCGCCCGGAGCGAGAAAGGGTTGCAGTGCGGCGACGCAAGCGGCCATGCCCGATGCGAAGAGGGTGGCCTCGCCGCCTTCTAGTCGGCCAAGCACCGCTTCCAGCGCCTGCCAGGCCGCGTTGTCCGAGCGGCCGTAGCGTGGCCGACCGGCGCCGACCTCACCGACGAGCCGATAGGTGCTCGCGAAGACGGCCGCCGGCGCCAGCGGGTCGCCATCCTCCGGGGGTCGGGCGGCTTCGACGACGAGACTTCCGGGCGATAGCGATGCGGGCACGGAGCCTCCCTGAACGGCACGGTGGCACTGTCGCGCTCTGGCGCGGTCTTGTCGAGGCCGGGCTCTCACGTGCAACATGGGCAATGGTCAGCGAGGAAACCACGATGGACGAGTTCGGCGCGCTGATGCGCAGCAACACGCTGGAGCACCATTGGTGCCCCTTCACCGCCAATCGTGACTTCAAGGCGAAGCCTCGCCTCCTGGCCAAGGGCGAAGGGGTCTACTATTGGAGCGAGACCGGCGAACAGATCATCGACGGCAGCTCGGGCCTCTTCTGCTGCCCGCTCGGTCACGGCAGGCGCGAGATCGCCGACGCGGTTCATGAGCAGCTGCTCACGATGGACTATGCGCCGCACTTCCAGGCCGGCCATCGTCTCTCGTTCGAGCTGGCGAGCCGGCTCGCCCGCATTCTCCCCGATGGCCTGAACCGAATCTTCTTCGGCTGCTCGGGCTCCGAAGCGGTGGACACCGCCCTCAAGATCGCCCTTGCCTACCATCGCGCCCGCGGCGAGGCCCAACGCACACGCTTTGCCTCACGCGAGCGCGCCTATCACGGCGTCAACATCGCCGGCACGTCGCTTTCGGGCCTCGTCAAGAACCGCCAGGTCTTCGATCCGGTGACGTTCCCTGTCGTGCACCTGCGGCACACCTGGCTCGAAGAGAACCGCTTCGCGCCCGGCCAGCCACCCTCGGGCGCCGAGCTCGCCGAGGACCTAGGGCGTTTCTGCCAGCTCTACGGCGGCGACACGATCGCCGCCTGCTTCGTCGAACCGATCGCCGGCTCTACCGGCACGCTGGTCCCTCCCGTCGGCTATCTGGATCGGTTGCGTGAGATCTGCGATCGGCACGGCATCCTGCTCGTCTTCGACGAGGTCATCACGGGCTTCGGCCGCACAGGCCAGGCGTTCGCCGCGCAGAGCTTCGGTGTACGCCCCGACCTCATCACAATGGCCAAGGCGATCACCAATGGCTGTCAGCCGATGGGTGCTGTCGCCGTCGACGAGCGAATCTACGACACGGTGGTCGACGCGTCGCCCGCGGGCGCAATCGAGCTGTTCCACGGCTATACCTATTCCGGGCATCCTGCGGCCTGTGCGGCAGGGATCGTGGTGCAAGAGATCTACGAGCAAGAGGACATCTTCGCGCGCGGCGCTGCGATGGCGCCCCACGTTCAAGAGCGACTCTTTGCGCTCAGGGAGCTGCCGATCGTCACCGATATCCGCGGCTACGGAATGATGGGGGGCATCGATCTCGCGCCGGACGGTGCGCCGGGATCGCGCGGGCTCGACGCGACAAAGCGCCTCTTCGAGGCCGGCCTCCACGTCAAGTTCACGGGCGATGCCGGCATCATCGCGCCGCCTTTGATCGCCGAGCGCGCGCATGTCGACGAGATCTTCGACAAGCTCGCCCAGGTGCTCCGGACTTACTGTCGCGCGATGGTCGATCGCCCCGCCGCCGCCCGGTTTCGCGCGCTGCATGAGGTGCCGGGGCTTTTGGTCATGCCGAACCCCTGGGACGTGGGCACGGCCCGTGTCCTAGTCGCCGCCGGATTTCACGCGCTCGCTTCGGCAAGTGCCGCGC
>JANQNY010000079.1 GCA_028279345.1 Geminicoccaceae bacterium | reverse complement strand
CGGCCACGCCGCCGCGCGCCGTGCCGGCCGAGGACGCGCGCAGGCTGGCGGCAGCCGCAGCGGATATGGCGCAGCTCGAAGCCATTGTCCGCGAGTTCGAGGCGTGCCCGCTTCGGCGCACCGCGATGAACCTTTGCTTCGGCGACGGTGATCCGACGAGCCCGCTGATGCTGATCGGTGAGGCCCCCGGTGCCGAGGAGGACCGCAAGGGAAAGCCGTTCGTGGGCCCGAGCGGGCGGCTCTTGGACCGCATGCTGGAGGCGGCGGGCAGGCCGCGGTCCACGACGTGGATCACCAACACGGTCTATTGGCGCCCCCCGGGCAACCGCTCGCCGACGGCGCAGGAACTCGCCATGTGCCTGCCGTTCCTCGAGCGGCAGATCGAGCTGATCAGGCCCAAGGTCATCCTCTTCGTCGGCGGCATTGCCGTGCGCGCGCTCTTGGGCGTCGAGGAAGGCGTCACCCGGTTGCGCGGCCGCGTCTTCCGATACCGGCTGGCCGATGACAGCGAAATCCCTGCGACCGTCATGTTCCACCCCGCCTATCTTCTCCGTCGCCCGCAGAACAAGGGCCTCGCCTGGCGCGACCTCTTGCAGGCGACGGCGATGCTGGAGACGAGCTGAGGAGCGGTCGCCATCATGACAGGCATCGACGAGGCGAAGCCTTTCCGGCCCTTGCGCATCGCCGTCCTGACTGTGTCGGACACCCGCGGGCCGGACGACGACCGCTCGGGCGACACGCTCGTCGAGCGGCTTGAGGGCGCTGGGCACGAGCTGGCGGCGCGGGCGATCGTTACGGATGACGCGGCGCACATCGCCGACGCCTATCGGCGCTGGATCGATGACCCGGCGGTCGACGTCGTGATCAGCACCGGCGGTACGGGCGTCACCGGTCGCGACGTGACGCCGGAGGCGCTCGAGGGTGTCGCCGAGAAGCTCATCGCTGGCTTCGGTGAGCTCTTTCGCATGCTGAGCTACCAGACGATCGGCACCTCGGCGCTGCAATCGCGCGCCACGGCGGGCGTCGCTCGCGGCACCTACCTCTTCGCCCTGCCCGGCTCGACCGGGGCCGTGCGCGACGCCTGGGATCAGATCCTCGTCTTCCAGCTCGATGCACGACATCGCCCGTGCAACTTCGCCGAACTTCTGCCGCGCCTGCGCGAGCACGAAAGCGGCTGAACCGGCCCAAGCGATTGGCGCGCGCGCCCGGTCTTGCTAAGAGGTGTTGGAGCTTGATCACGTCACGTCGGAACGTGGCGCTGGAGGACCAACAATGGATATGACCGGCGAACACCGGATTCCGGCGCCGCGAGACGCCGTGTGGGCGGCGCTCAACGACCCGGCGGTCCTCAGGGCGTCGATTCCCGGGTGCGAAGAGCTCAATCAGGTCTCGCCGACGGAGCTCACCGCCAAGGTGACCGCGAAGATCGGGCCCGTGAAACAGCGCTTCAATGGTGATGTCTTCCTGGAGGACGTCAACCCGCCCGAGAGCTACACGCTCAAGGGCGAGGGCAAGGGAACAGCCGGGTTCGCCAAGGGCGGCGCCAAGGTGGCACTCGCCGAAGACGGCGGTGAAACGGTCCTCCGCTACGAGGCGCACGCCGACATCGGCGGCAAGCTCGCCCAGCTCGGCTCTCGTCTGGTGCACGGCACCGCCAAGAAAATGGCCGACGAGTTCTTCACCAATTTCGCCCGGCACGTAACCTCGGCGCACGAGCCGGCGGGTGCCGTGCCTGCGGCACCCCCGGCCGAACCGGAAGCGGCGCCGGCGGCAGCAGCACCGGCGCCGGCTACCGCGACAGGCCCAGAACCCGCTGCGGCTCCCGAGCCGGCGGCCCCTATGGAAGGTGTGCCGAAGCGCGCCGCGGCGGCAGCCGAGGCAGCGGCCCGCGTGACCGCCGAGCGCGCAGCCCAGGTTGGCGGCAGCGCCGCGCCGCTCTGGCAGCGACCGATTGTCTGGGCGGCGGTGGCAGCCGTCGTCGTCCTTCTACTTTTCTTGAGCTGAGCAGGGCGTACGCGTCAGGGAGAAAAATGATGTCCGAGGTCTCATTCAAGGTGAACGGCAGCGCGGTGACGGTCGACGTCGAGCCGCGGACGCTCTTGGTCGACGCGCTGCGCCAGAACCTGGGGCTCACCGGGACGCACGTCGGCTGCGATACCTCGCAGTGCGGCTGCTGCGTGATCCACATGGACGGCACATCGGTGAAGGCGTGCACCATGCTGGCCGTGCAGGCGGAAGGCAGCGCCATCACGACGATCGAGGGCCTCGCGCAGGGCGACGAGCTGCATCCGATGCAGGCGGCCTTCCGCGACCATCACGGCCTGCAATGCGGCTTTTGCACGCCGGGCATGATCATGAGTGCGGTGGATCTGCTGCAGCACAACCCGAAGCCCACCGAGCGCGAGATCCGCGAGTGGCTCGAGGGCAATCTGTGTCGCTGTACGGGCTACCACAACATCGTCAAAGCGATCCAGGCAGCGGCGGGGAGTGCGGTCAGCAGCCCCATGGCCGCCGAGTGATCGACCATCATCAGGGAGGAGTCCGGTGACCGAACACGGCATCGGCGCGCGCGTCGCGCGTAAGGAAGACAAGCGCTTCATCACCGGCCACGGTCGCTACACCGACGACATCAACGTTCCTGGCCAGGCCTACGCGTTCTTCGTGCGGTCGCCGCTCGCCCATGCGCGCATCAACCGCGTCGACACGGCGGCTGCCACGGCGGCACCGGGCGTCATCGGCGTGCTGACCGGCGCGGACGTTGCTGCCGCCGGCGTCGGCGGGCTCATCTGCGGCTGGGCCGTCACGGGCAAGGGCGGGGCCGCCATGAAGGCTGGCGCCCACCCGATCCTCGCGCACCAGAAGGCGCGCTATGTTGGGGACCATGTCGCCGTGGTTGTTGCGCGAACCTACACCCAGGCTCGCGATGCCGCGGAACTCGTCGAGGTGGACTACGCGGAGTTGCCGGCGGTCATCGACCTCGCAACCGCGCGTGACGCTACGTCCGTTCACGACGAGATCGAGCGCAACACGGTCTATGAGTGGGAGCTCGGCGACCAGGCGGCGACCGACGCGGCGCTTGGGAATGCCGCGCACGTCACGACGATCGAGATTACCAACAACCGGCTGATCCCGAACGCCATGGAGCCACGCGCGGCGATCGGCCAGTACGACGTCGGCACCGGTCAGCACACGCTGTACACCACGAGCCAGAACCCGCACGTTGCAAGGCTGGTCATCTCCGCCTTCGTCGGTCTCGCAGCAGAGCACCAGCTCCGTGTGGTGGCGCCCGACGTGGGTGGCGGCTTCGGCTCCAAGATCTTCATCTACGCCGAGGAGTGCGTCTGCCTATGGGCTTCGAAGAAGCTCGGCGTGCCCATCAAGTGGGTGGCGGAACGCACCGAGAGCTTCCTTGCCGATGCGCACGGTCGCGACCATGTCACCAAGGCCAGTTTGGCCATGGACGCCGACGGCACCTTCACCGCCCTCAAGGTGCACACGACGGCGAACATGGGTGCCTATCTCTCGACCTTCGCCTCGTCCGTGCCGACCTACCTATATGGCACGCTGTTGGCCGGCCAGTACAAGACGCCTGCGATCTACTGTGAGGTCGACGCGGTCTACACGAACACGGCTCCGGTCGACGCTTATCGCGGCGCGGGTCGGCCGGAGGCGACCTATCTGATCGAGACGCTCGTGGAGACGGCGGCGAGGGAGACCGGACGCGATCCGGCGGAGCTGCGCCGGCGCAACCTCATTCAACCCGGAGATTTCCCCTATCAGACGCCGGTGGCGCTTGCGTATGACACCGGCAACTACGAGGCGCACCTGGATACGGCGCTCGAACTAGCCGACTACAATGGCTTTCCGGCCCGCAAGGCGGAGGCAGCGAGCCGCGGCAAGCTCCGCGGCATCGGTCTCTCCTGCTACATCGAAGCCTGCGGCCTCGCGCCCTCCCAGGTCGTGGGCTCGCTCGGAGCCGGCGTAGGCTTGTGGGAAGCGGGCAAGGTGCGCTTCAGCGTCACCGGCAAGCTGCAGGTGTTCACCGGCTCGCACAGCCACGGCCAGGGCCACGAGACGACCTTCGCCCAGGTGATGGCCTCGAAGCTCGGTGTCCACTACGACGACATCGAGGTGTTCCACGGCGACACCGATCAGACGCCGATGGGTATGGGCACCTACGGCTCGCGCTCCCTTGCCGTCGGTGGGTCGGCGCTCGCCAACGCCGCGGACAAGATCATCGAGAAGGGTAGGAGGATCGCCGCGCACCTGTTGGAGGCGAGCGAACGCGATATCGACTTCGCCAACGGCCGTTTTACCGTGCGCGGTACCAACCGCGAGAAGACGATCGGCGAGGTCGTCTTCGCTGCCTACGTGCCGCACAACTATCCCGAGGACTTGGAGCCTGGCATGGAGGAGACCGCCTTCTATGACCCGGCCAACTTCACCTTCCCTGCCGGCACCTATGTCTGCGAGGTCGAGGTCGAGCCGGACACGGGCACCGTCGAGATCGTCAAGTTCACCGCCGTGGACGACTTCGGCAAGGTGGTGAACCCGATGATCGTCGAAGGCCAGGTCCACGGCGGACTGGCCCAGGGCATCGGTCAGGCGATGCTGGAGAATGCGGTCTACGACCCGGCGAGCGGCCAGCTCCTGACCGGCTCCTACATGGACTACTGCATGCCCCGCGCCGACGACGTGCCGAGCTTCGACGTGTCGACGACGGAAACCGCCTGTACGCATAACCCATTGGGCGTGAAGGGCTGCGGTGAGGCCGGCGCGATCGGCTCGCCGCCGGCACTCATGAACGCCATTGCGGACGCCGTCGGCACACGCGTGTCGATGCCGGCGACGCCGGAGAAGGTCTGGCAGGCCATTCACGGCAGCGCCGTCGCTCAGGCCGCAGAGTAAGGGAGCGCTTCGATGTATGCCTTCAACTATCATCGTCCGTCGACCGTTCAGGAAGCGCTATTGCTGCTCAAGAGCGCCGAGGACGGCAAGCTGATGGCCGGCGGCCAGACCCTCATCCCGACGCTCAAGCAACGCCTCGCCCAGCCGTCCGATGTGATCGATCTGGGCCGCATCAAGGAGCTCGTCGGCATCACCGAAGACGGCGACGCGGTCGTCGTCGGCGGTATGACGACCCATGGTGCTGTGGCGACCTCACCACTGGTCGAGGCGCGCATCCCGGGCTTGGCAGCGCTGGCGCATCTCATCGGTGACCCGCAGGTGCGCCATCGGGGTACGATCGGCGGCTCGCTCGCGAACAACGATCCGTCCTCGGACTATCCCGGCGCGGTCTTGGCTCTCGACGCGACGATCGTCACCGATCGCCGGAAGATCGCCGCCGACGACTTCTTCGAGGGCATGTTCGACACGGCACTCGAAGAGGATGAACTCATCACGTCGGTGCGTTTTCCCGTGCCCGCTAAGTCCGCTTACCGGAAGTTCCCTAACCCAGCGTCGCGCTACGCCATGGCTGGCGCCATGGTCGCGGTCACCGTCGGCGGCGTGCGCGTGGCGATCACCGGTGCTGGTCCTTGCGGCTATCGCTGGACCGAAGCCGAACAGGCGCTCGAAGGTGGGCTCGACCCGGCGGCCATCGATGGCCTGACGGTCGCCGCCGATGATCTCAACAGCGATATTCACGCATCGGCCGCCTATCGCGCCAACCTGGTGAAGGTCATGACTAAACGCGCCGTTGAGGCGCTCGCCTGACCAGTGGTGATGGGGCAGTGGGGCCATCCCCACTGCTCACGTCCGAATGCTCCCGGACCTCGGGATTTCGTCCAAGCGGCTAAGGTCCAAGAGGGCATGAGCGGCGGCGTTGGTAGCATTCCGAAACTGCTAACGACGGCGTGGCCGGTCGGCACTGCCAAGACGGGGTAGTGGGGACGATGATCGAGGCGGTGCGTCGCGCTGCCACCGCGGCGGGCGACCCTTGGGCCGCAGCCGATGAGCTCGCAGCAGCGCTCGCTCAGCCCGAGCCGGCCCTGGTGCTCTTCTTCTGCGCCGAGCGCCATGCGACGGACGGCTTCGCGCGGGCGCTGGCTGGCGCGTTCCCGCAGACGGAAGTGGTTGGCTGCACGACGGCTGGGGAGATCGGTCCCGACGGTTACGCCGACGACAGCGTCACTGCCGTCGCCTTCGCCAAGGGCGCCTTTCGCGCCGCCGCCAATCTGGTCGACGACCTCGCCGGGCTCGAGATGGCGCGCGCCACCGAGATCGCCGTGCAGCTTGCCGATCGCCTCGCCTCGTCGGGTGGCAATCTCGGCGAGGACGCCTTCGGCATGATGTTGATCGACGGCCTCAGCGGGCGCGAGGAGCTGGTGGCGAGTTGTGTCGGCAACGCCCTCGACGGCGTGCCGCTGTTCGGCGGCTCGGCGGGTGATCCGCTGCGGTTCGCGCGCACCGCCGTGTACCACCGGGGCCGCTTCCACCGCGACGCCGCGATCCTCGTGCTGGTCGAGACCCGGCATCGTTTTCGGGTGTTCCGCAGCCAGAACTTCGTTGCCGGCACCGATAAGCTGGTCGTGACCGATGCCGACGCCAGCCGCCGCCTCGTCCGCGAGTTCAACGCGGCGCCGGCCGTCGAGGAATATGCGCGGCTCAGCGGGGTCGCCGTCGGCACGCTGCGGTCTGAAGTGTTCGCCAGGCATCCCCTGGTCGTGAAGCTCGGCGGCGCGGAGTACGTCCGCGCCGTGCAGCGTGCGCACGCCGACGGCAGCCTCTCCTTCTATGCCAAGATCGAGGAAGGCCTCGTCCTGACCACCGCGGAGGAGCGCGACGTCCTCAATAATCTCGAGGGCCTCTTCGACGAGCTTCGCCGTCAGTTGGGCCCGCCCTTAGTGGTGCTGGGCTGCGACTGCGTGTTGCGGCGCCTGCACCTGGCCGAGAGCGGCGGCCTCGAGCAGGCGAGCCGGCTCATGCGTGACAATGCCGTCGTGGGCTTTAATACGTTCGGAGAGCAATTCGCGTCGATGCACGTCAATCAGACGTTCACCGGCGTCGCCATCGGACGAGAGACACGGTGAAGGCAGTCCCTGGTCGCAGCGGGCGGGTCGCCCTGCTGGAGGCCGAGAACGCGAAGCTGCGCAAGATCAATCAGGCGCTCATGGGGCGCGTCGAGCGCAGCATGGACCTGCAAGGGAACGATTTCTCGCTGTTTGAAACAGCGATCCTTCTCGAAGGACGCGTCAACGATCGCACGTCGGCGCTGAAATATGCCCTCGAAGAGCAGCAAAGACTGAACGCAGCGCTCGAAGAAGCCAAGAGCCAGGCGGATGAGGCCAACCTTTCCAAGACCCGTTTCCTCGCCGCCGCGAGCCACGACATTCTGCAGCCGCTCAACGCCGCGCGCCTGTTCCTCTCGGCGCTAGCCGACGGCGACCACGCACCCGAGACCTCAAGGTTGATCGGCCGCGTCGATGCCGCGTTCGAATCGGTCGAGCGTCTGCTCGGTGCCCTGCTCGACATTTCGAAGCTCGACGCCGGCGTGGTCCGGCCGGCGATCTCCTCGGTAGACCTCGGTGGGCTGTTGCGTACGGCCGTCAACGAGTTCGAGCCGGTTGCCCAAAGCAAGGGGATCAAGTTGCGGTCCGTGCCGGTGCGATGCACCGTCCGCACTGACGGCCATTTGCTGATGCGGGTCGTCCGCAACTTCCTGTCGAACGCCATCCGTTACACGCGGAACGGGACGGTGCTGCTCGGCTGTCGGCGGCGCCAGGGGCACGTCCGCATCGAAGTGTACGATACGGGCGCCGGCATGCCGCCCGACAAGCTCGAGGAGATCTTCGAGGAGTTCCGCCGCCTGGTCGGCGCTGCCGAGGACTTCGAGCGCGGCTCGGGCCTCGGCCTGGCGATCGTCCGCCGCATCGCGCAGATGCTCAACCATCCGCTGAGCGTGCGCTCGACACTCGGCGCAGGCTCCTGCTTCGCCGTCGAGGTCCCGGTGGTCGCGTGGCGGGCCAAGGATGCGAAACCCAAGGCGTCACAGCAGCCCGATAGCGACATCCTGAAGAACCGGCGGATCCTGGTGATCGAGAACGAGCCCTCGATCCTCGACGCAATGGCGATCGTCCTCGGACGCTGGGGGTGCCGCGTCACCGGTGCCACGTCGCTCGGCGATGCCGAGGCGGCGCTCGGTCAAGAGCCGGTCGTGCCGCACGCGATCGTCGCCGACTATCACCTCGACGATGGCGCCGACGGCCTCACTGCCATCAACATCATGCGCTCGCGGTTCAAGCTGAAGATCCCGGGCGTGGTGGTCACCGCGGATCGCACCGCAGAGGTGCGTCGCGCGGTGGACCTGCACGGCTGCGTGCTGCTCAACAAGCCGATGCGCCCGGCCCGCCTACGCTCGCTCCTCACGCACTTGCTTACCGCGCACGAGGCAGAGCTGGGCTGAACCGGCGCGCCTTCAGGTGGAGATCGATTCCGTGGAGAAGTGTCGCTGCGCCGCCAGCACGGCCTGCGTGCGGCTGTGCACCTTGAGCTTGCGGAGGATCGCCGTGATGTGCGCCTTCACGGTCGTCTCGGCGACGTCGAGCTCATAGGCGATGATCTTGTTCGGCTTGCCCTCGGAGATCAGCGACAGCACGCGCATCTGCTGCGGCGTCAGCGTCGACATCCGCTTGGCCACCTCGAGCCGCTGCCGGTCGTCGTCACTCACGTCGCCGTCGACACGGGCATGCTCCGGCACGAACACCTCGCCTTCGAGCACATTGCTGATGGCCTGCGCGATCTCCTGCCGCGCCAGCGACTTCGGGATGAAGCCGGCGGCGCCGAAGGTGATCGCCTCGCGGATCGTCATCGGCTCCTCGGTGGCCGAGACGACGACGATGGGGATCTCGGGATGCGACTGGCGCAGGTCGACGAGACCTGAGAAGCCCACCACGCCAGGCATCTTGAGGTCGAGCAAGATCAGGTCGAGATCGTCCTGTTCGGCAACGACTTCCTTGATCCCGTCGAGGTCTTCCGCCTCGAGGATGACATTTTCTTCACCCGTGCACGCATCGCCGAGCGCCACACGCAGCGCCTCACGAAACAGCGGGTGGTCGTCCGCGACGAGGACCCTGGCCATGGACAACGCCTCCGTTTGTACTACGCGTCGGTTAATGCACAGACTTCGCTCGAAGGTCCAACGTCAATGAACGCGCGCGGCATAGCGCCGCACGAGACGAAAAGTTGCAGTAGCAACGTATCTCGTCGTGCGGTCGTCTTCGACTTGGACGGCACACTGATTGACAGTGCGCCCGACCTCCTGACGGCAGCAAACCGGTTGCTCTTGGAAGAGGGCCAGCCGGCGCTCGACATCGCGCAGGTACGTCAGATGGTGGGCGAAGGCGTCGCGCCGCTCGTCGGTCGCGTCTTCGCGGCGGTCGGCATCGGTCTGTCGGCTCCGGCTCTCGAACGCTACACCGCACGGTTTCGCGACCTCTACCTGGAAGAGCCGTGCCGGCTCACGACGCCGATCACCGGCGCCGAGGCCTGTCTTGGCGCGCTCGCCGACGCGGCGACGCTAGCGCTGTGCACCAACAAACCGCTGGCCCATACCCAGGCGATCCTCGACGGCCTATCGCTCGCCCGCTACTTCAAGAGCGTTGTCGGCGGCGATAGCCTGCCCGTGCGGAAGCCCGATCCCGCACCTCTGCTCGCCGCCATTGCTGCAGCCGGGGCGACGCCAGCAACCAGCGTCTTCGTCGGCGACAGCGAAATCGACCTCGCAACCGGCCATGCCGCGGGCGTGCCCGTCATCCTCGTGGAGGGCGGTTACACGTCGACACCTGTCACGGCGCTGCCGGCCGCGGCCCGCGCTCGCTCGCTTTCCGATGTGCCCGGCCTGGTACGGGCACTCGCCCCTCCCTAGAACACAAACGGGGCCGGTCTTTATGGACCGGCGCCGCCTGTGATCGGGTGGATCAGCTTAGGACCCGGAGCGAACGTCGCTCGGCACCGGGGTCTGGATCGGCGCCTCGGCGGTCGTCACCGGAGCCGACTGGGTGCTGGCCGTCACGCCCATGCTGCAGGCGAGCGCGGGACCGACCGTGAGCGTCAAAGCGAAGGCGAGAGCAATGGCACGCATGGATATCCCCTCCAACGGTGTACCGATACAATGTCGCGCGCGATGGGCGCATGGCAAGCCCCCACAAGCACCTTCTGGTCAGGGCGGTGCCGACAAACTCGGGGAGCGCGGTGACGGCTGATCTAGATGGTTTGCTGGTGGTCGCCTTGGAGCAGGCGGTGGCAGCGCCTTATTGCACGGCGCGGCTCGCCGACGCCGGCGCGCGCGTCATCAAGGTCGAGCGGCCCGAGGGCGACTTCGCGCGACGCTACGACCGGCTGGCCCTTGGCGAGAGTTCCCACTTCGTCTGGCTCAACCGCGGCAAGCAATCGGTCCGTCTAGACCTCAAGACGGACGCCGACCGCACGCTGCTCTCGGCCATGCTCGCCCGGGCCGACGTGCTGGTGCAGAACCTCGGGCCTGGGGTCATGGAACGCCTCGGCTTCGGCTCGGCAGCGCTCCGCGACCGGCACCCGTGGCTCATCACCTGCGACATCTCGGGCTACGGCCAGGCCGGACCCTACAGCAGCCAGAAGGCTTACGATCTTCTCGTGCAGGCCGAGAGCGGGCTCTGCTCGATCAACGGCGGCCCGGATGGACCGGCCCGCGTGGGCGTTTCGGTCGCCGACATCGCCTGCGGGCTCAATGCCTATGCGGGCGTCCTCGAAGCGCTCGTGGCGCGCGGCATCAGCGGCCGCGGGCGTGGCGTCGAGGTTTCGCTCTTCGACAGCCTTGCCGAGTGGATGAACGTGCCCGATCTGCAATGGCGCTATGGCCAGAGCGCGCCGGCGCGCATGGGGCTCCACCACCCGTCGATCGCGCCCTACGGTGCCTATGCCTGCGCGCATGGCGAAGCGATCCTGCTCGCGATACAGAACGAGGCCGAGTGGCAGCGCTTCTGCGCCGACGTGCTCGATCGGCCCGCGCTCGCCGACGATGCGCGCTTCGCCACGATGAGCGATCGGGTCGCCCACCGCGCGGCGCTCGATGCGATGATCGACGTCCGCTTCTCACCACTCGACCGCGAGTCCGTCGTGGCGCTGCTCGAGCACGCGCGCATCGCCTATGGCCGGCTGTCCTCGCTCGCCGATCTCGCCAACCACCCGCAGCGCCGGGAATGGCCGATCGACACGGAAGTGGGCCCGATGACGATCCTGGCACCACCCACCGCGCCTGAGGCGGCTGCCAAGGTGCGTCGTCGCGTGCCTGCACTAGGCGAGCACGACGCGCTCGTTCGCGCGGAGTTCGGCGTCGGCTGATGCGTCCCGACCGGCACACGGCCGATCTCGCTCTCCGGCCCTACTGGTGGGACGACGCGCCGCCCGAGACGGAGGGAAGTGCACCGCCTACCGACGTCGACGCGGCGATCGTTGGCAGCGGCTATGCCGGGCTCGCCGCGGCCCAGGCGCTCGCGCGCAAGGGGCTCAGCGTGTCCGTGTTCGACGCGGGCGCGCTGGGTGCTGGCGCCAGCACGCGCAATGGTGGGCTCGTCTCGTCGACCCTCAAGCTCTCGGCGGCACAACGCAAGCGTTTGGGTCCGTCGCGGGCGACAGCGCTGCAGCGCGAGGCGAAGGCCGCGTTCGATCATCTGGAACACATGATCGACCACGACGGGCTGGATGCCGTCTACGAGCGCGGCGGCCGCTTCGTCGCCGCACACACGCACGCGGCCCGCCACGCGCTTGCAGGCGATGTCGAGAGCTATCGCGCCCTCGGCGTCGAAGCCCGCGTGGTCGAGCCTGCCGGCCAGCGTCAGTGCATCGGCAGCGACCACTATCGGGGCGGGCTCGCCGTCGACGGCGTCGGCACGGTGCATCCCGCCCGTTTCCATCGAGCGCTGCGGCGGGCCGCCACCGCCGCCGGCGCCGTGCTCTGCTCGCACACGCCCGTGCACGCGGTCGCCGCCGAGACCCGAGGCTTCGAGTTGCTGCACGCCAAGGGCGAGACCTGGGCGCGACAGGTTCTGGTCGCCACCAACGGCTACACTGGCTGTGCCTTTCCCTGGTTCCGGCGTCGCCTCGTCCCGGTCGCGAGCTACATGGTGGCGACCGAGAAGCTAGCGCCAGCGCTGGCGCAGGAGCTGAGCCCGGAGGGCAGGGCCTTCGCGGATACGCGCCGCATCCTAGCCTATTTCCGGCTCTCGCCGGACCGCACGCGGCTGCTCTTCGGCGGCCGCGCGAGCTTCACCGACCAGGGCGAAGCGGCAGCCGCTCCGCGGCTCCGAGCCATGCTCGTCCGCATCTTCCCGCAAGTCGAGGATGTGCGCTTGAGCCATGCCTGGAGGGGCAATGTTGCCTTTACCCGCGACCGGCTTCCGCACCTCGCTTGGCATCAGGGCGTCCTCTACGCCGGCGGCTGCCAGGGCTCGGGCGTAGCGATGGCGACCTGGCTGGGCACACAGGCCGCAGCTTTGCTCGCCGGGGATCGCAACCGGCCGAGCGCATTCCTCGCCGAGCGCTTCGACGCGATCCCGCTCTATACGGGCCGACCCTGGTTTCTGCCGCTGCTGGGGAACGCCTTTCGCCTCCAAGATCGTCTCGACCGTCTGCGGGACAGCATATGAGCTGCACTCGGGGATGGAACCGCGGGCGAAGCGCCTACCTATGAGGTGCGAGGAGATGCGCGATGCCTGATGCCCTGCCCGACGAGCGGTTCGAACGGTTCGAAGCCCCCGGCGTGACACCGCTGCCGCATCCGTTGACACGCCCGGAGCTGCTCTTGGCGATGCGCTCGAACGTACTGCGCATCTGGGGCGAGGCCGCCTATCGCGAGCGCACGCTGGTGGGGCCCTTCTTCGGGCAGAAATCCGTCTTTACCAACGAGCCCGAGGCGATCCGTCACGTGCTCGTCGACAACGCCAAGAACTACACGCGCACGCCTGCGACGTTCCGCATTCTGAAGCCGGTGCTCGGCAACGGGCTCTTTCTGAGCGAGGGCGAAGAATGGCGTTTTCAGCGGCGAACGCTGGCGCCGGCCTTCGCGCCGCGCGCCATGGGCATCGTCGCGCGGGTGACCGCCGAAGTGCTCGACGAAGAGCTGCGCCGGCTCAAGGCCGAGGCCTTGGGCCCCCACGACCTCATGCCGATGATCCAGCGCATCGCCATTGAGGTGGCCGGCCGGGCGATGTTCTCGACGGCGATGCAGCGGCGCGGCCCGCAGCTCAGAAAGCTCTTCGAGACCTATGGCCGTGATCTCGGCATGCCTTACCCGTCGGACGTCCTGCTGCCGGCCAGCGTGGCTGGGCCTGCGGAGCTTTGGCGAAGGCTGCGCGGCCGTCGGTGGCTCGACTTCATCAAGGCCATGGTCGAGCAGCGCAAGCGAGTCTCCAGCGAGGGCCGCCCGCGCGACCTCTTCGACCTCATGGCGGAGGCGCGGGATCCGGAAAGCGGGCGCGCGTTCTCGCTCGACGAACTAAGGGACCAGTTCGCCACCTTCATCATCGCCGGCCATGAGACCACGGCGCTGACCCTGCTTTGGTCGTTCGTGCTGCTGGCGCGTTCGCCAAACCTGCAGGACGCGATCGCGCGTGAGGCGTCCGCGCACGACCTATCGCCTGTGGGTGCCGCAGCCGCGGTCGAGTCTCTGCCGGTGACCCGCGCGGTGGTGAACGAGGTGCTCCGGTTGTTCCCGCCCGCCTTCATGATCGTCCGCGAGGCGAAGGCCAAGGACCGCGTTGCCGGCTATGAGATCGAGAAGGGTGACGTCGTCAGCGTCGCACCCTGGGTCCTGCACCGTCACGCGGCCCACTGGGAGAAGCCCACGGTGTTCGATGCGCGGCGCTTCCTGCCGGACGCCCCGCCGCCCGCCAAGTTCACCTACCTGCCGTTCGGTGCCGGGCCGCGCGTTTGCATCGGTGCTCAATTCGCGCTCACCGAGGCGACCCTCGTGCTCGCCCGGACGCTCGAGCAGGTACGACTCAAGACCGTCGACGATGTCGCCGTCGAGCCGGTGGCGGTCGTCACCACCTATCCGAGCCCGATTCCGCTGTTCGAGATCGCGCGGCGCTAGAGCAGGCCGACGAGGTCCAATAGGGCTCCGCCGGCGGCGGCGACCAGGACCGTGACCCATGCAGGCACGCGCCCAGAAAACACGAAAGCCAGCACCGCAAGGGCGATGAGCGCTGTGGCGACCGAGGTGATCGCCTTAGGGATCAGGAGGAAGACCAGGGCGGCGGCGAGAAGCCCGGTGACCGCTGCGCTCATGCCGGCAAGCGCCGGGCGCATGGCCGGCAGCTTCTGCAGCTCCTGCCAATGCGGCAATGCGGCTAGCATCAGGAGCGTCGACGGCAGGAAGATCGCGACGAGGCAGACGAGGCTTACTACTAAACCGCCGGAGGGTGCGGCGGCGCCGAGAAAGGCGCTGATTGTGAACAGCGGGCCCGGGACCGCCTGTGCGAGCCCGTAGCCGGCGAGGAACAGCTCGCTCGACAGATGGCCCGGCTGCACCACCGTCGATTCGAGAAGCGGCAGCACCACATGCCCGCCGCCGACGATGAACGTGCCGCTATAGAGGATGCCACCAACCAGGCCGAAGAGACCCGTCGCACCTCCCAGCACCAAGCCGAGCGTGACGACCAGCACGCCTCCGAGCGCTACGAGCGCCGTCTGGCTGACGCGGCGTGGCAGGGGTGCCGGCTCGAATGCCGGGGCGTCGGCGGCAAGGTCCTTCAGTGCCAGCCAACCCAAACCGGCACCGATGGCGAGTGTCAGAAACTGCCCCGGAGCGCCCGCGATCGCCGCTGTGATCACGAAGCCCGCGATCGCGATGAGCCGCCGCCGCAGATCGGGGCAGAGCCCCCGAACCATGCCCCAGACCGCATGGGCGACCACGCCAACGGCAGCCGCGGCAAGACCCTTCAACAGTCCCTCTGCGTTGCCCAGAAGGCCCAATCCCAAAAGCCCGGCGGTGAGCATCAAGAACGCCGACGGCAGCGTGAAGCCGAGCCAGGCCGCCGCCGCGCCCCGGAGACCACCCCGGTGCAGGCCGACGAGCATGCCGAGCTGGCTGGAGGTCGGCCCGGGCAGAAGCGAGGCGAAGGCGAAGTACTGCCCGAACGTCTCGGCTGTCAGCCAGCCGCGCCTTTCGACGAACGCCGTGCGAAAGTAACCGATATGCGCCGTAGGGCCGCCGAAGGAGGTCAAACCGAGGCGGACGAAGGCGTTGAGGATCTCCAGGAAGCCGTGCTGCGTGGTCGCGGCCTCGGAGCTGTGGGCAGCCATGGCGAGCCTGTGCTAGGGCAGGGAACGAGAACGAGCGTGCACAAGGATCGTGACGAACCGATGACAAGGTCGCCTCTTACCATCCTCCTCGCCGGGCCGCGCGGCTTTTGCGCAGGCGTCGACCGGGCCATCGAGATCGTCGAGAAGGCGCTCGAGGAGCACGGCCCACCGGTCTATGTCCGCCATGAGATCGTCCACAACCGTCACGTCGTCGATGCGCTCCGCGCCAAGGGTGCCGTGTTCGTCGACGAGGTCGAGGAGGTCCCTGATGACGTGCTCGTGGTCTTCTCCGCGCACGGCGTGCCCAAGCGGGTGCCTGCCGAGGCGCGTGCGCGGAACCTCCTCTACGCCGACGCCACATGCCCCTTGGTGAGCAAGGTGCATCGGGAGGTCGAGCGCCACCACGCCGCCGGCCGGCAGGTCATCCTCGTGGGCCATCAAGGCCATCCCGAGGTCGAGGGGACGATGGGGCAGGTGCCCGATGAGGCTGTCGTGCTGGTCGAGAGCACCGAGGACGTCGATGGGTTGGAGGTCGCGGACGCCGCCAACCTGGCCTTCGCGACTCAAACGACGCTCTCGGTCGCCGACACGGCGTCGATTGTGGAGCGATTGAAGGAGCGCTTTCCCCACATCGAAGGGCCGAAGCGCGAGGACATCTGCTACGCCACGACCAACCGCCAGCAGGCGGTCGCCGAAGTCGCGGCGCGGGCCGACGCGGTGCTAGTCGTGGGTGCGCCCAACTCGTCCAACTCGCAGCGCCTTGTCGAGGTTGCCAAGCAGTCCGGCTGCCCCAAGGCGTGGCTCATCGAGACCGCGGCGCAGATCGACTGGTCCTGGCTCGACGGCGTGCGCACGCTGGGGTTGACTGCCGGCGCGTCCGCACCGGAGATCCTCGTGCAGGGCGTCGTCGAGGCCTGTCGCGAGCGCTACGAGGTCGAGGCGGAAGAGGTGACGCTCACCACCGAGAACGTCATCTTTCGGGCGCCGCCAGTGCCCACGCGCCGCGCGTCTTGAACGGTCTTGGCGGTCTACACGCCGGTTGACGAAGCCACCCTCGAGGCACTGGTCAGGGCTTACGGGCTCGGGCATCTCGTGCGCTGGCATGGCATTGCCGAAGGCGTTGAGAACTCGAATTTCTACGTCGAGACGAGCGAGCGCCGCCTGATCCTGACGCTCTACGAAAAGCGCGTCGATCCGGCCGACCTGCCCTTCTTTCTCGGCATCATGGAGCATCTGGCGGCCCGTGGCGTGCCGTGTCCGACGCCGCTCGTGGACCTCGAAGGTCGGACGCTGCGCGAGGTGGAGGCGCGGCCCGCCGCCTGCGTCAGCTTCCTCGACGGACGCGCGGTGCGCTGGCCCCGCAACGAGCACTGCCGGGCGCTCGGCGCCGCGCTCGCAGGCTTGCACACGGCGGGTCTCGACTATCCCGGTGCGCGCGACAACGCGCTCGGCCCCGCGGGCTGGCACCATCTCTTCGAGCGCACGCGTGCGCGCGCCGACGAGGTGGCACCGGGGCTGGCGCTCGAGATCGAGGGCGAGCTGTCGGCACTCGACGCCGCCTGGCCGACCGACCTCGCCCGCGGCGTCATCCACGCGGACCTCTTCCCCGACAACGTCTTCTTCGAAGGCAACGAGCTGAGCGGGCTGATTGATTTCTACTTCGCCTGCACCGACAGCCTCGCCTACGATTTGGCGATCTGTCTCAACGCCTGGTGCTTCGAGAGGGACGGGGCCTTCAACGCCACCAAGGCGCGGCTCTTGACCGCCGGCTACCACCGCGTCCGTCCGCTAGCCGACGCCGAGATTGCCGCCCTGCCGATCCTCTGCCGCGCTGCCGCCCTGCGCTTCTTGATGACGCGGCTCTACGACTGGCTGCACGTCGTCGAAGGTGCCCTGGTCACGCCCAAGGACCCGATGGAGTACGTCAAGAAGAACCGCTTCCATCGTGGCATCCAGGGGCCGGGTGCCTATGGGCTCGGCTGACGAGGGCGCCACCGTCGAGATTCACACTGACGGCGCGTGCTCGGGCAATCCCGGGCCCGGTGGCTGGGCGGCGATCCTCGAATGGCGCGGTCAGGAGAAGGAGCTCTCGGGCGGCGAGGTGCTGACCACCAACAACCGCATGGAGTTGATGGCCGCCATCGTCGCGCTCGAGGCGCTGAAGCGGCCGAGCCGCGTCGTTCTCTGGACCGACAGTGCCTACGTCAAGAACGGTGTCACCTCATGGCTCGACAACTGGAAGCGCCGCGGCTGGCGCACCAGCGACAAGCAACCCGTGAAGAACCAGGACCTCTGGCAACGCCTCGATGAGGCGCAAGCGCGTCACGCGGTCGACTGGCGCTGGCTCAAGGGCCATGCCGGTCACGCGCAGAACGAAAGGGCAGACGCCCTGGCCCGCGCAGCGTTGAAGACCGCGCGGGCGCAAGGACCGGATGGGCTCTAGCCTTTCGGGCGCAGCCTGGAACTGATCGACGGGTCACTTGGCACCACCGCAGGCTTCTCAACCCCGACGGCGTTCAAGGTGCTCTCGATCATCAACCTCTCCCGCTAGTTCGTCACGGCAATCCAGAGATGCCCGGGCTAGGGGCGGAGTGGTTTTGATGCGTGGCAAGCGCCTTGGAGGCGAGGCTCAACTCAGGTCCGTGCCGGGGGTCATGATGACGAAGTCGCGCCCGGAACGCGTGTCGGCGTGCGCCGGCAGGTCGGTGGTGACGAAGACCATGCCCGGACGCATGCTGGCATGGAGCGCATCGATCAGGTGCGTATCGCCGCGAATGCGCGACAATGCGGCCGCTTCCGCGCGCCCTGCGGCCGCATCGTCATGCCTGAACCCCACGCCATGCCAGACCAGCGCGGCGCCTCGGTCGCTCGCACCGCTGAGCACGAACACATGCGAGCCCAGCGGCACCGAGGGATCCGCGATTGAGACCACGCCCTCGGCGGCGATCTCACCGTCCTCGATGAGATAGAGCCGGCGGTCGGCGGAACTCACGAGCGCCGAGGTCGCGGGCGCAGCGGCACCCGGATGACCGTGCCAAGCCGGCGGGGCACTCTCGCCTAGTCCGGCGACGGCGGCTTCCAGCTCGTGCTCGGCGGCGTCGGACAGGAGTAGCCCTGGATGCACGATCTCGGCCGGATCGGCGTGCGTCCCCGCGATGATCACCGGCATCCCGATCTGGGTGATCTCGAACAGCTTCGCGGAGAAATCCAGCGGCAGCCGCACGCAGCCGTGCGATGCCGGGTAGCCGGGGAGCTTGCCGGCGTGGAGCGCGATGCCGTCCCAGGTGAGCCGGTTCATGTTGGGCATCGGCGCGTTGTTGTAGGTCCGCGAGTGGTGGTCCTTGTCCTTCTGCAGCACGGTGAAGACGCCCGTGGGCGTCTCATGGCCCGGCTTGCCGGTGGAGCAGGTCGAAACCGCGATCCTGATGCCGTTCCGATAGACGTGGACGAGCTGGTCCGGAAGCGACACGACCACCGCTAGCGGTCCCGAGGGAGAGAGCTCCGGCTGCCAGGTGAATTCGCCGGGCTCGAGCGCGTGGACCTCCTTGACGACCTCTTGCGCGTACGCCTGAGTTGCCCACAGGCCCCACGCAAAACTCAGCTTGCCGGCCGTCGCCAGCAGATGACGGCGTTGCATGTCCTTAGAGATCCTCGCAAAGCTCTCTTAACACATGCAGCAATGCCGCACCTGGCTGACGGGCGATAGTCGTGCCGGCGAGTTATCCCCAGGTTATTGTTAGTTTATACAGAAATTGTCCGACCGGATGCTCGCTCAGGTGTAGTCGCAGACGATGCGGCAGGAGTGCGTCGCACTAGCCAACAGGCGCCGACGCAGCTCGCCGAGCGCGGACCGCGCGACACCCTCGCTCTCATATGGGCCGAAGCAGCGCTCATCACCCTGCACATCCTTCAAGACCAGCCAGTACACCATCCGACGACATTCCCTTGGACTAGACCGCTCGGCACAGTGGCTGATGCGGCGCAGGCGATGGTTAACGGGCGCCGCCCCCCGATATGATCGGCCGACGTTCGCAGCCTCTTGCCGACGGCTGTTGCGGGCGTACAACGTCCGCGCTCACCACCGAGGTCGCTGAGCTTGTCCCTGACCGCTCTTGCTCGGCGCTATGAGCGCCTCGTCGCCCGCGACGTCGGCCGCGGGATCGGCCCACTCGCTGCAGCCTCTGCCGGCGGTCTCGAACGCGCCGCCGGCGAGCTGCGTGACGCACGAAAGGTGACGCTGCTCACGGGCTTCTACATTCCGCGGGCAGTCCCGCCAGCGGCCGAGACCGACGGACCGATCGGTATGGCCTTTCTCGCGCGGAGCCTTGCCGAGCAAGGTGTGCCCGTCCGCGTGGTGACGGACGCGCCGTGCGCGCCGGTTGTTGAGGCCGCCCTTGCGGCCCACGAGGTCGACGCACGCGTCGACCTCGACGTGGTCGGCGTCGATGGCTTCGTCGGCGGCGAGCCGCTGGCGGACCTCGTCGCGCGCCACCAGGCGGAACCGCCGAGCCACGTCGTCAGCATCGAGCGTTGCGGACCGGGCGCCGGCGGCATCCCGCGCAATGCGCGCGGCGAGGACGTCGGTGCGCACACCGCACCGCTCGAGCAGCTGTTCCTGGCGCCCGCATACCGAGTAGCGGTCGGCGACGGCGGCAATGAGCTGGGCATGGGCGCGCTGCCGGCCGAGCTGATCGCCGCGCACGTCGCCCATGGCGAGCTCGTCGCCTGCACGGTGCCCGCAGACGCGCTCATCGTTGCCGGCGTGTCGAACTGGGGCGCTGCGGCGCTGGCGCTCCTCGTCGGCGGGCCCTCGGCCGCCGCGCACGTGAATGGCGCCGCGCACGACCGCTTGCTCGAAGCCATCTGCGCCGCCGGCGCGGTCGACGGCATCACCCGCGCGCCCGACCGCTCGGTCGACAACATCGAAGCGGCAGAGCACCGCGCGATGATCGACGCACTCGTGGCCGAGATGGACGCGTGAGCGAGCTGGCGCCGAGCGACGCCGGTGCCTTCGTCTTCGAGGCGCCGCGGCTGTCGGTGCCAGAAGGAAGGGTCGAGCTTCCCTACCGCTTTGAAGCAGGCCCGGCCTTCGTCGAGCGCTTCGAGCTGGGTGCCGCACCAGACGACCTCACGCCCGAACGTCGAGCCCTTGCCGAGCGGCTCGTCCGCTACCTGCACGTCGCGGCAGGGGTGAGCTATTACAAGGCGCTGGCACCGGATCGGCTCGACGCGCATGCGGTGGGTCTCGATGCGCCGGCCCTCGCGTTCTTCCAGACGCTCTATCTCGAAGGGCTCGGCGAGTTCGCGCACCGGAACGACCTCGACCTGACGCCTCGGGTCAACTTCGCCGGTGCCGGCCCGAGCATCGCACCGCTACGTGCCAGCCTCCCGCGCCGCGCGCTCGTGCCGATCGGCGGCGGCAAGGACTCGCTGGTGACGGTGGAGCTGCTGCGGCAGGCCGGCGAGCCGCAAACGCTGTTCGCGGTCAACGCCAAGGGTCCCATCATCGAGACAATTGGAGCGAGCGGGATCGAGGCGGTGACGATCCGTCGAACGCTCGATCCCGCGCTCTTCGCGCTCAACGCCAGCGGTGCGCTCAACGGCCATGTGCCGATCACCGCGATCATCTCGCTCGCGGCGCTGCTGGTGGCCGTGTGGCACGGCCACGACCGGGTGGTGATGTCGAACGAGCGTTCGGCGGATGTCGGCAATTTCGAGGGCGACGGACCGGGCGTGAATCACCAATGGAGCAAGTCGAGCGCGTTCGAGGCGCTGCTCCGCGAGGAGCTGGCCCGAGCCGTGAGCCCGGATCTCGACTGGTTCTCGCTGCTGCGCCCCCTCTCGGAGCTGGCCATCGCCGAGCGCTTCGCGCGCAGCACTCGCTATGACGGCGCCTTTTCGAGCTGCAACCGCAACTTCCATCTGCACGGTCCCGGCCCGGCTGGCCGCTGGTGTCGCGATTGCCCGAAATGCCGCTTCGTCTTTCTGGCGTTGGCACCCTTCATGCCGCGCGACCGCCTGCTCGCCATCTTCGGCGGCGACGTCCTGGACGACGCTGCCCAGCTTGCAGGGTTTCGCGAGCTCACCGGGCTCCTGGGCCACAAGCCTTTCGAGTGCGTCGGCGAGATCGAGGAAGCGCAGGCAGCCCTAGCCGTGCTCGCCGAGCGCCCGGAATGGCGAGAGCGTGTGGTGGTGCGGGAGCTGGGAGCGGAGCTTGCGTCTCACGCCGAAGGTTTGCGCGCGCGCTTCGCCGAACTGCTGCGGCCGAGCGGGCGGGATTGGATCCCTGCCGACCTCAAGCACGCGGTCGGCTGATGGCCGTGTTGGCGACGCTCACGAGCACCAGTCGCGTCGCGCTCTGGGGCTATGGCCGCGAGGGCCGGGCGACGCGGCGCTTCCTCGACGATCGTCTGCCAGGGCTGGTGCCGACGCTCGTCACCGACGCGCCGGTCGCCGAAACGGGCCTGCCGGCACTCGCCGGCGGCGCGGGCCGCGAGGCCATTGCCACGGGGGCCTTCGACGTCGTCATCAAGTCACCGGGGATCAGCCTGTATAGGTCGGAGGTCGAGGCGGCACGACGGGCGGGGACGATCCTCACCTCCAGCACCAATCTGTGGTTCGAGGCGAGCCGCTCCCGCTTCGTCCTCGCCGTCACGGGCACCAAGGGCAAGAGCACGACGGCGAGCCTCATCGCCCATCTCTGGCGGGGTGCCGTGCCGGCCGTCGCGCTCGCCGGCAATGTCGGCGTGCCACTGATCAGCCTGCCACCCGATGGTGCGCCGCTCGTCCTCGAACTCTCCTCCTATCAGATCGCCGACCTGGTCCATGCGCCGAGCCTAATGTTGCTGACCAACCTCTTTCCCGAGCATCTCGACTGGCACCGCACGCACGAGGCCTATTACCGGGACAAGTTGCGGCTCGTCGATCTGGCGTCCAAAGCCGTACTCAACGCGGGCGATCCGCGGACCATGGAACGCCTCGCCGCGCGGCCCGATGTCTGCTGGTACGGTACGCCTGAGGGCTGGCACGCGACCCTCGAAGGCGCCTGTCGGGGCGAGCGGCTGGTCGTGCCAACCACGTCGTTTCCGCTGCGCGGCGCACACAACCTGGCAAACCTGGCCGCGGCCTGCGCCGCGCTGGAGGCCGGCGGCGTCGACGTCCTGTCGCTCGCTGACCGCGCCTCGACCTTTGCCGGCCTGCGCCATCGCTTGGAGTTGCTCGGTGAGCGGGAGGGCCGGCTCTGGGTGAACGACAGCATTTCCACCACGCCGGAGAGCGCCGCCGCCGCTGTGCGCGCCTTCGCCGATCGGCCGCTGACGCTGCTCCTGGGCGGGCAGGAGCGCGGCCAGGACGCGGCCCCGCTCGTCGCGGCGCTCGCGGGGCTCAATGTCCGTATCCTGGCGATGCCTGACAACGGCATGCGAATGGCCCAAGCGCTCCGCGCCGCCCATCCCCATCTCCCGATCGAGACGTTCCCGGACCTCGAGGCCGCCATTGCCCGCGCCCGTGATCGAACCCCTCAGGGCGGGGTCGTCATGCTGTCTCCGGCGGCCCCAAGCTATGGCCACTTCCGCGACTTCGAGGAGCGGGGCGACGCCTTTCGGGCGCTCGCGGGGTTTACCACGGACGCATGACCCCCGCGCGCGGGCGGCTCTGGCTCGCACCCACCGCCCAGGCTATGTCGGTCGCTGGGGTGGGGGATCGAGCATGGCGGCACGCGGAGCGAGCGCAGCGGCGAGCATGACCGTCATGCCGGTGCTGCTGGCGACGAGCGCCGGGCACTTCCTAAATGACGTCATGCAGTCGGTGCTTCTGTCGATCTATCCGATCATCAAGGAGCCGCTCGGCCTCGACTTCTTCCAGATCGGTATCATCACACTCGCCTTCCAGCTCACCGCCTCGGTGTTGCAGCCGCTGGTGGGCCACTACACCGACCGCCGGCCCTTGCCCTTCTCGCTGCCGGTCGGCATGGGCGCCACCTTCTGCGGCATGCTCACGCTCGCCTTCGCACCGAGCTTCGGGGCCGTTCTTGTGGCGGCCGTGCTCATCGGCCTTGGCAGCTCGGTGTTCCACCCGGAAGCGTCGCGGGTCGCCAGGCTCGCCGCCGGCGGGCGCTACGGCTTCGCCCAGTCGCTCTTTCAGGTGGGCGGCAATACGGGCCAGGCGATCGCACCCCTGCTCGTGGCATTGCTCATCTATCCCTACGGACAGGTACAGGCTGCCTGGTTTGCGCTGCTGGCCGTGCTCGGCGTGGCACTCCTCGTCTACGTGGGTCGCTGGTATCAAGATCACCTAGCCCAACGTCGGCGGAGCGGACCGCCTGCAGCCGAACCCTCCCCGGTCGGCTCCACGCGCGCCGCCTGGGCGCTCGCTATCCTCATCGCGCTCACCTTCTCTAAGAACGTCTATGCGGCCGCCTTCAGCTCCTACTATGCCTTCTTTCTCATCGAGCGCTTCGGCGTCTCGGTGCCCGTAGCCCAGCTGCATCTGTTCGTGTTCCTCGGCGCGGTGGCGGCAGGCACCATGCTCGGTGGCCCACTCGGGGACCGCATCGGCCGGAAGCCCATTCTCTGGCTTTCGATCGCAGGCGTCCTGCCGCTCAGCATCGCGCTCCCGTTCCTGCCGCTCTGGGCGACGGCGGTGACGGCCCTCGTTGTCGGCGTCATGATGGCCTCGGCCTTCCCGGCGATCGTCGTCTACGCGCAGGAGCTGCTGCCCGGTCGGGTGGGGCTCGTTGCGGGCCTGTTCTTCGGCTTCGCCTTCGGCACCGGTGGCATCGGTGCTGCGGCGGTCGGCTGGCTCGCCGACGAGCAGGGCATCGTTTGGGCGTTCAGGCTCTGCGCCTTCCTACCTGCGATCGGGCTCCTCGTCGCGTTCCTCCCAGACCTGGACAGCAAGGCGACCGAGCGGCCATCCACAGGTAGCGTCCAACCCGAGCTCGGAGCCCCCGCACCGCGCGGTGACGGCGCGGCCTAGTTGTGGGTTCCGGGCGGGTGTTCAGCCGCGAGGTCTGGTCGGCCGCCGTCCTTTGACTGCCGCCAGGGCCCTTGCAATGAACGCGGTGGAACGATGTCGTTGTGGTCTTCGACCTCGCCCCTCTACATTGCCCACACAGAATGCTCTGGGGCAGGAGGCACACCCATGGAGAAAGTGTCGGGCATCGGCGGTGTGTTCTTTCGTGCCAAAGATCCGGCAGTGCTGACCCGTTGGTATGAAGATGTGCTTGGCGTCGATATCCGGCGGGGAATCTGGAATTCGGAAGCCGGCCCAACGGTGTTCACCCCGTTCGACGAGGACACCGATTACTTCGACCGACGCGAACAACAGTGGATGATCAATTTCCGCGTCGCCGACCTCGACGGCATGATCAGGCAACTTCGGGCGCAGGGTGTCGACGTGATCACGAAGGCAGAGTGGGACTCCCAGGCGGGCAGATTTGCCCGAATCCACGATCCCGAGGGCAATCCGATCGAACTCTGGCAGCCGGCGATGCGGACACCCTAAGCGGCCTCGTGGGCCGCTGTGGCAGCACTCACCGCCTCCGATCTCTCTGTGCGACAGGCCTCGCACCAACGAGCGTAGACGCCCACAACGCGGTGGATGCTCTCGCACGCGGTTGTCCTGGCGTCTGGCGCCCAAACCAGAACGTCGCGCAGGCGACCTACTTAAGCGCGCGTAGCCAAACTCGGTTGCACTACGAGCCGCGGCGGCTGGCGCCGGGGCTGCTAGCGTGTTTGACTGACAAGGAGCCTGGACCGACCGCTTGGGGCGGGTAATGGCCGACGCCGATGGAGCGTTTTCTGGGTCCAGACAGGAGCCGACAGACATGATCACACGCTACGCCTTCTTCGAGGGCTCGGTTCGCGACGGACAGCACGACGCTTTCCGCCAGGCAGTCCTGGATGAGCTGCTGCCGACGTGGCAGGCCTTTCCGGGTGCAGTCGGCCTCCGGGTCGCGTTCGAAGTAGAGCGTGATGCGGGCGCGCCGGAAATCGCGATGATCCTCGAGGTCGATTACCCGGACCGTCAGAGCCTCGAGCTCATGCTCGCGAGTCCGGAGCGCGAAGCAAGCCACCAGGCGACCGAGCGCGTCCTGCCGCAGTACTTCGAAGGTCGCTTCCACCACCACGTCACAGAGATGCAGGCGTTCCCCATGGCGTGAGGAGGCGCGGTGTCGTCGTCATCGGCCAGCACTGCTTCGCCAGCGACCCAAGGGGATCTGACGTAGCCAAAAAAGAGGCTCCGGTCGCCACGAGCGAGCTAGACCGTCGTAGCGCGTCGTTGGATCAGCGCTCGCCCGACATCCAGATGGACAGGCGGGCTCACTCCAACCGGACGAGCACCGCGTCGGCGACCACCGTGTCGCCGGCCGTGACCTCGACCGCTTCTACGACGCCGTCGCGCTCGGCCCGGACGACGTTTTCCATCTTCATCGCTTCAAGGATGAGGAGTTCCTGGCCGGTCGAGACCTCGTCGCCGACATTGACCGCGACCGAGCGGATAAGCCCTGGCATGGGCGAGGCGACAATGCGCGAGAAGTCCGGCTTGGGCTTCTCGGGCATGCGGCTCGCGAACTCCTGGGCGCGGTGCGTGCGTACGAGCGTCGGCGCCTGGAAGCCGCCGTGCCGCATCATGTAGCCTTCGGGGATCGGGTCGGCCTGGAAGGTGTAGAACTCACCGTCGATGATGGCGTCGAAGCGCAGTTGGCCCGGCAGCCACTCGATGCGGACGCGGTGGTCACGGCCGCCGGCGAGGACCGACCAGGTGCGCCCATGGGCGTGCACCAGCTCGACCTCGACCGGATCATTGCCGACCCAGACCATCCAATTCGTAGTCTGGTACGAATGGGCGCCGCGCAGACGGCCTGAGATCTGCTGCGCGCGCTCGGCTTGATACGCTTGCATGCAGGCGGCAACGACGGCGAAGCGGATCTCCAGCTCGCCCGAGACAGGCGCCGGCGTGAAGCGCTCGCCATACTCCTCCTCGATGAACCCGGTAGACATGTCGCCCGCGCGGAATCGCGGATGCGCCAGCATCGCGGCCAGGAAATCGACATTGTTGCCGAGGCCCCGAATGACGAGGTCGTCGAGCGCCTGGCTCATGCGCTTCAAGGCGTCGGCGCGCGTGGCGCCGTGGGTGCAGACCTTGGCGATCATCGGGTCGTAGAACATGGTGACCTCGTCACCCTCGACGACGCCCGTATCCACCCGAACCTGCTCGCGGGCGGGCTGCGTGAGCTTCACCAGCCGGCCCGTCGCCGGCAGGAAGCCGCGCGCCGGGTCCTCGGCGTAGACGCGCGCCTCGAGCGCCCAGCCGTCCATCTTCACCTCGTCCTGGGTGAAGCCGAGCCGCTCGCCGGCGGCGACCTTGATCATCTCCTCGACCAGGTCGATGCCGGTGATGAGCTCGGTCACCGGGTGTTCCACCTGGAGCCGGGTGTTCATCTCGAGGAAGAAGAAGTTGCGGTCGGGATCGACGATGAACTCGACCGTGCCGGCCGAGAAGTAGCCGACGGCCTTGGCCAGCGCGCAGGCCTGCTCGCCCATCGCCTGGCGCGTCGCTTCATCGAGGAACGGCGATGGCGCCTCCTCGAGCACCTTCTGATGGCGGCGCTGGATCGAGCACTCGCGCTCCCAGAGGTAGAGGCAATTGCCGTGCTGGTCGGCGAGCACCTGGATCTCGATGTGCCGCGGGCGCTCGACGAAGCGCTCGAGGAACACGCGGTCATCACCGAAGGACGAGCGCGCTTCGGACTGGGCGCGCTCGAGCCCCTCCCTGAGCTCCGCGTCGCTCTTGGCGATGCGCATGCCCTTGCCGCCACCGCCGGCCGACGCCTTGATCATCACCGGAAAGCCGATCTCGCGGGCGAGACGCTCCGCCTCGGCGGGATCGCTCACCGCGTCCGGATGGCCCGGCACGGTGCTGACGCCAGCCTCCTTGGCGATGCGCTTCGAGGTGATCTTGTCGCCCATCGCGTCGATCGCATTGGCGGGTGGGCCCACGAAGGTGATGCTCGCCGCATCGAGCGCCTCGCGGAAGGCCATGCGCTCCGAGAGAAAGCCGTAGCCGGGATGCACCGCCTGGGCGCCGGTCGCCTTGCAGGCCTCGACGATCTTGTCGATGACGAGGTAGCTCTCGGCCGCCGGCGGCGGTCCGATGAACACCTTCTCGTCGGCCTCGCGGACGAACAGCGCGTCGGCATCGGCTTCGGAGAACACGGCCACCGTCTTGATGCCCAGCCGCTTGCAGGTGCGCTGGATACGGCAGGCGATTTCGCCGCGGTTGGCGATGAGGAGCTTGTCGAACATCGGGTCCTCGCGGCTTAAAGTGGCAGGTTGTCGTGCTTCTTCCAGGGATCTTGCACTTGCTTCTGGTCGAGCCAGGCGAGCGAGCGGCAGATCCTCTTGCGGGTGCCGTGCGGCATGATCACGTCGTCGATGAAGCCGCGGCCGGCGCCGACGAAGGGGTTGGCGAAGCGCTGCCGATACTCCTCGGTACGCTCGGCGATCTTGGCCTCGTCACCGAGATCGCCGCGGAAGATGATCTCCACGGCACCCTTGGCACCCATTACCGCGAGCTCGGCCGAGGGCCAGGCGTAGCTGACATCGCCCCGAAGGTGCTTCGACGCCATGACCACGTAGGCGCCGCCATAGGCCTTACGGGTGATGATGGTGACCTTGGGCACGGTGGCCTGGCCGTAGGCGAACAAGAGCTTGGCGCCGTGCTTGATGATGCCGCCGTATTCCTGGCCGGTGCCCGGCAGGAAGCCGGGCACGTCGACGAAGGTCACGATCGGGATGTTGAAGGCGTTGCAGAAGCGAACGAAGCGCGCTGCCTTCCGGGAGCTGTCGATGTCCAGGCAGCCGGCGAGGACCATCGGCTGGTTGGCGACGATACCCGCCGTCTGCCCGTCGAAGCGGGCGAATCCGGTGATGATGTTCTTGGCGTAGTCGGGCTGCAGCTCGAAGAAGTCGGCCTCGTCCACGACCTTATGGATCAGCTCCTTCATGTCGTAGGGCTTGTTGGGGTTCGCCGGCACCAGCGTGTCGAGCGAGAAGTCGGGCCGGTCGGCGACGTCGGCGGTGGGCCGGATCGGCGGCTTCTCCCGGTTGTTGAGCGGTAGGAAGTCAAAGAAGCGACGGATTTCGTGCACCGCCTGCACGTCGGTGTCGAAGGCCTCGTCCGCGACACCCGACTTGGCGGTGTGCGTCGTGGCGCCGCCGAGCTGCTCTTGGGTCACCTCCTCGTTGGTCACCGTCTTCACGACGTCGGGGCCGGTGACGAACATGTAGGAGCTGTCGCGGACCATGAAGATGAAGTCGGTCATGGCGGGCGAGTAGACGGCACCGCCGGCACAGGGTCCCATGATCACGCTGATTTGCGGGACCACGCCCGAGCCGACGATGTTGCGCATGAAGACGTCGGCGTAGCCGGCGAGGCTGTCGACGCCTTCCTGAATGCGCGCACCGCCCGAATCGTTGATGCCGATCACCGGTGCGCCGACCTCGAGCGCGCGATCCATGATCTTGCAGATCTTGTTGGCGTGCGTCTCGGAGAGCGAGCCGCCGAACACGGTGAAGTCTTGTGAAAAGACGAAGACGAGGCGCCCGTTGATCGTCCCCTGGCCGGTGACCACGCCGTCACCCGGAACGCCGGTTCCCGCCATGCCGAACTCGGTGCAGCGGTGCTCGACGAACATGTCGGTCTCTTCAAACGAGCCCGTATCGAGGAGGAGCTCGATCCGCTCGCGGGCCGTGAGCTTGCCCCGCTTGTGCTGCGCCTGGATGCGCCGCTCGCCGCCACCGGCCCTGGCGCCCGCGCGGCGCCGCTCGAGTTCATCGAGGATGTCCTGCAACTTTTTTCTCCCACCGCGTCGGAGGGGCTTAGCATGCTGCACTGCAGCGGCAAAGGGTCGCCACTGATGAATGTTTGCGTTGGCACGCCTCGGCGACGGAATGTTGCGGTCGCCGAGCACGTCCTAAGACCGGTTGCGGGCGCGGTGTTGGCCTGCCACCATCCATCTTGTAGCAGTGGTCAACCTGTAATAACTTTGCTGTATATCTCATCAAGAAATCTGCAATCAATCTTACGCTATGACATCACCTTCTTCTGAGGGAATAGTGCTGATGTCGGCTGTTGAATGGCTTGAAGGGCTTATGCTTGTCTGTTTTTCGCTAAGCTGGTATTGGTCAATTGGAAAAATGCTACAAACCCGAGCAGCCTCGGGCAAGAGCCTGATATTTGTGCTTTTGATTTGTATCGGATATGTCTTAGGAATAGGCTCAAAAATTGCCGAGTTTTCCAATACAGGACAAATGAGCCCGCTGATTTATGTGTATGCGTGGAATTTTATCGTTACCGCGTTCGATGCGGTGCTGGTGGTGAAGTTTACGAGCAAGGGTCGCACGACTTCAACCGTGGTGCCGGTTGGCGACTAGTAGAAGCGGCCGGTGTCGGGAGCTGGGCGAAGCGCACGAACGAACCTCTCGGCGGCCTCCAGATCGGCGAGCAAACGCGCCTCGCGCTCCAGGGCTTCGGTTTCGTTGCCCCACAGCTGTCTTTGGTAGCGCTCGTCGACGAGCGCGGCTTCGCCTGCCCCGCGTGCGTCGAGCGCTCCGGCTTCGAGCATGACCCCGAGCACGACCGAGCCGGTCGCCGTTGTCACCGCGTGGATGCCGACGAGCGGCCAGTCGGCGACCTGCGCCACGAGATCGGCAAGCGCTCCGACTGCGGCAGCGGGCTGGTCCTGCGGCATGACGCCTTCCGCAACTTCGAGCCTGATGCCGTGCGTCGTCTCGAGCCAGGCGAGCGGCGGGTCCCAGGACGCCGCCTGCAGCGCTTTGAGCTCACGTGGGTGCGGCGCCCGATAGCAGAGCAGGTCGGAGCGCGCATAGTCGGCGACCTGCTCGATGGCGCCGCTGCGACGGTCGGGCATGAGATCCACTGCGGTCGTCGCGAGCCGGTTGATGCGCATCGTCTCCGGCTCGATCTCCTCCTGCTGGACTGCCCACTCGGCCGCCACGAGCTCGGCGAGCTGCGCGCTGGGCAGGGCGAGCAAGCGCTTGGCGGGCGTCTTCACCGAGCGCCCGTCCAGTGTCACGGCGAAGCCGTCGCGCTCGGCCCGAACATCCACCGTCTCGTAGAATCGCTTCAAGGAAAGAGCAGCGCGCGCAACTCGGCGCTGTCCTCGGCGACGGCGGCAGCACCGGTCGCACGCAGATAGGCCGCGTCGTGATGGCCCCATGCGACACCGAGCGGCAGGGCACCGGCGGCGACGGCCATCTCCATGTCGTAGCTGGTGTCCCCGATCATCGCCGTCTCCGACGGCGTGCCACCCGCCTCGGCAACGGCGCGGAGCAGCATGGCGGGATGCGGCTTGGATGGGTTGAGGTCGGCGGTCTGCACGCTCACGAACAAGCGTTCGAGGCGGTGCTTGGCGATGAGATGGTCGACGCCCCGCCGCGACTTGCCGGTGGCGATCGCCAGGAGGCGGCCGTCCTCGTCAAGCTCTTCGAGCAGGCGATCGATGCCCTCGAACAAGGGCTCGTCGTAGAGGTTCTCCTCGCGCAGGGCGGCGAAGACCTTTCGGTAGTGGTCGACGAGCCCGGCGACCGCGTCGGGCGTTTCGCTGGGAGCAAGGCTGCGGAACGCCTCGTCGAGCGACAAACCAATGACCCGCCGCACGGCACAATGGGGCGGCCGAGCGAGCCCGGCGGCGTCGAAAGCCCGGTCCATCGCGGCGAGGATCATCGCCGCACTGTCGACGAGCGTTCCGTCGCAGTCGAAGACGATGATCCGACGCATCAGATCGCGAACGTCTCAAGGCCGTGGGCTTGTGCCGCATCGGCCTCGAAGCCCAGCCACGCGAAGCCGGCGACGAACGCAGGCGAGAGCGGGACCTCGAGCTGCAGCGGCCGTCCGCTCGGATGCGAGAAGGCGGCGGCGCGGGCGAGCAGCATCAGGCCCTCGGGCTGACCGTTGAGGGCGCCGCGCTCGTCCTCATACTTCGCGTCGCCGAGAATCGGATGACCCATTGCTGCGCAGTGCGCACGGATCTGGTGGGTGCGGCCCGACAGCGGCCGGAGCGCGAGCCAGGTAGCCACGCGACCGGCCCGCGCCACGACGCGGAACAGCGTCTTCGACGGCTTGCCGTCGTCATCGCCGACCATGCGCTCGTTGCCGCGGCCGCCTGCCTTGGCGAGCGCCAGGTTGATCAGGCCCTGGCTCTCCTTCACCTTGCCGCGCACGAGCGCCCAATAGAGCTTGTTGACCCGGCCGCGCCTGAACTGCTCGGTCAGATGCGCGGCGGGCCCGGCGCCGCGCCCCAGCAGCAGGAGGCCGGCGGTGTCGCGGTCGAGCCGGTGCACCAGCCGGCATCGCTCGCCTGCGAGGTCGAGCGCCGGCAGCAGCCGATCGACGTGCTGGGTCGTCTTGCTGCCGCCCTGCACGGCGAGGCCGGCCGGCTTGTTGAGCCCCACGACGCTGCCGTCGTCATGAACGACCATCGAGCGAATGAGTTGGGCGTCGGCGTTCGACACGCGCGCCGGCGCGCGCGAAGGGGATGGTTTGTCCCCCTCGGCCAACGGTGGCACGCGAATCGTCTGGCCAGGGTGGAGCCGCGTCGATGCTTCGGCCCGGCGGCCGTCGACGCGTAGCTGGCCGGTGCGCAAGAGCTTCTGCAGGTGCCCCTGGCTCAGCCGCGGGAAGCGGCGCCGTAGGAACCGGTCGAGCCGCACCTCGCCATCGCGCGCGGTCACCTCCAGATGTTGAATGCCACTCATGCCTCTTCGACCTGTATTGACTTCGCGGGCTTGCCGCCCGTCTCGCGCCGCTGCGCCCAGTGTTCCAGGCGTTCGGCAATGACCGCTTCCCTACCCCGACCGGCCGGTCGGTAGAAGCGCCTGCGTTCCAGACCTTCCGGAAAGTGATCCTGAGCGGCGAAGCCGTCAGCTTCATCGTGATCATAGCGGTAGCCGTGGGCGTAGCCGAGATCGCGCATGAGCCGCGTTGGCGCGTTGAGGCTCCATGGCCGGGGTGCCAGCGAACCCGCCTCGCGCGCGGTAGCGAAGGCTTCCTTGTAGGCGACGTAGACGGCGTTCGATTTCTCGGCGGTGGCGAGGTGGACCGTGGCCTGCGCCAGGGCAAGCTCGCCCTCCGGGCTGCCGAGCCGCTCGAAGGCCTCGCACGCAGCAAGCGTCGTCGGCAGTGCTGTCGGATCGGCGAGGCCGATGTCCTCGCTCGCCATGCGCACGAGACGCCGTCCCAGATAGCGCGGGTCCTCGCCAGCATCGAGCATCCGGCAGAGCCAGTAGAGCGCGGCGTCGGGGTCGGAGCCGCGCACCGCCTTGTGCAACGCACTGATGAGGTTGAAGTGCTGGTCCTGGTCGCGGTCGTAGCGGGGTCGCCGCTTCGCCAGGCGCTCCAGAAGCGCTGCCTCGTCGAGCGTGCCCTCGGGCTTGCGCTCCAAGAGCGCCTCGATGAGCGTCGCCAGGTAGCGCCCGTCGCCATCGGCAAGCGCCAAGAGCGTGGCCCGCGCGCCCGGATCGAGCGGTAGGGTGACCTTGAGCAGCGCTTCGGCCCGCGCCGCCAGCACCTCCAGCGCCGCCAGGCTCAGCGGTGCGAGCACGACCACCTCGAGCCGCGACAACAGCGCGCTCGTCAGCGCGAAGGAGGGGTTCTCGGTCGTGGCGCCGACGAGGGTGATGGTCCCGTCCTCGACGCGCGCCAGCAGACCATCCTGCTGCGCCTTGTTGAAGCGATGGATCTCATCGATGAACAGCACCGGACGCTCGCGCGCGCGCCGCAGCCGATCGGCCGTCTCGAAGGTCTTGCGGAGATCGGCGACGCCTGCCGTGACGGCGGAGAGGAAGAGGAGGCGTCCACCGGTTGCGTCGACCAGGAGGCGCGCAAGCGTGGTCTTGCCGCAGCCGGGCGGACCCCATAGGACCAGTGACCGCAGGCGGCCCGCGCGCACCATCGCGCCCAGGGCGCCTTCGGCAGCGAGCGGGGCATCCTGGCCGACGACCTCGTCGAGGCGGCGCGGCCGCAAGCGCTCTGCTAGGGGCGAACCCGTTACGGGTGCCTTCCTGTCTGCTTCCGGCGCACCGAACAGGTCGCCGCTCATCCGAGCACCAACTGTAACCGACGGCCGCCGCGATCGACGGTGAAGCGGCGCCCCTCCATGCCGCGCTCGACGGCCGCTTGGAGTGCTGCGAGATCAGGGAGTGCGACGCCGTCCGCCTCGATGAGCACGTCGCCCGTGCGGAATCGCATGCGGGCGGCGGGGCTGCCGGGGATCACCTGTAGCACGACGAGGCCCTGCAGGAACGGATCGAGCTCGAGTTCGAGCGCCAAGGAGGGCGAGAGATTGGCGAGCCTGAGCCCAGCGAGCGGGTGGTCGCGCTCGAGCGTGGTCGGTTCGGGCGCGGGCTCGCGCGGCGCTGCGCGCACGTCGAGCTGCAGGTTCATGACACGGCCGCCGCGCCAGACCTCCAGCATCACCGGTGCTTCGGCGCCGGCGAGCGCCAGGCGCAAGCCCACATCGCCGATGGTCTCGGTCTCCATCGTATCGACCGCGAGGAGGACGTCACCGGGCTGGAGGCCGGCATCGGCCGCCGCGGCTGCCGGATGGACGTTCGCTACGAGCGTCCCGCGCGGCCGGTCGAGGCCGAGCGATCGGGCGAGGTCGTAGTCGAGGTCTTGGAGCACTGCGCCCAGCCAGGGGCGGGCGCTCGGCTCATCGGCGATCTCGCCAGCCACATAAGCACGGACGACGTTGGCGGGGATCGCGAAGCCAACCCCGACGGAACCGCCGCCGCGGGTGAGGATGGCGGTGTTGATGCCCACCAGCCGTCCGTCGATGCCGACGAGCGCGCCCCCCGAATTGCCCGGATTGATCGCGGCGTCGGTCTGGATGAGCGGCAGCTCCAGCCCCAAGCCGCCGCCGCTCCGCGCGGTCGCCGAGACAATGCCGCTCGACACGGACTGCCCGATGCCGAATGGATTGCCGATCGCCAGCACGAGATCGCCCACGTCGATGGCGTCGCTGTCGCCGAGGTCGACCGCCGGCAAGCGTGCACCACCGGGTTCGAGCGACAGGACGGCGAGGTCCAGGTCGGCGTCGGCGCGCACGAGGCTTGCCTCGAACTCGCGGCGGTCGGCGAGGATGACGGTGATCTCGGCCGCCCGGTTGATGACGTGGTAGTTGGTGACGACGAGCCCCGCCTGATCGACGATCACGCCGGAGCCTAGGCTGGTCTGGCTGCGACGCGGCATCGGCCGTTCGCCGAACCGTTCGAAGAAGCGCTGAAAAAACGGGTCGGAGAGCAGCGGCGAGCGAAAGGCGCGGTCGGTATGGCGCTCGGCGTTGACGTTGACGACGGCCGGCGCGACAGCCTCCACGACCGGTCCGAAGGAAAGACGGAGCTGCTCGATGGAGGCTGGGACCGACCGCTCCTGCGCACGCAGCAGCGTCGCGGCGGGCCAACCCAGGAGCAAGGCGGCGCCCGTCAGGCCGATCAGGATCGGGCGCACCGATCCTCCCATGCTCAGGCGGCCTCGGCCGCCTCTTCCGGCAGCGGACCGCTGTCCTTGCCCTTGGCGTCGACGTCCCGCTCCACGAGCTCGATGATCGCCATCGGCGCGGCATCGCCGTAGCGGAAGCCCGCCTTGAGGACACGCGTGTAGCCGCCCGGGCGGTCGCGGTAGCGCGGGCCCAGCACGTCGATGAGCTTGGCAGCCGTCGGCTCGTGCCGCGTCTTGGCGATCAGGAGCCGCCGCGCATGCAAATCGCCACGCTTCGCCAGCGTGATCAGGCGCTCCACGACCGGACGCAGATCCTTTGCCTTGGGCAGGGTGGTCTTGATCTGCTCGTGTTTGACCAGGGCTTGGCAGAGATTGGCGAACATTGCCTGGCGGTGACTGGAGCTGCGGGAAAACCGCCGCCCGCTCTTCTTCCTGTGACGCATGGCTTTGATCTCCTCTACCGACCCCCGTGCCAAGGTAGGGCCGGCCTACGGAAGCTCACTCCCGGTCCGGTGCCACCCGCACACCCCGCCCGACCACCCAGGGCATCATCCTCGTGGGCGGTCGGGCGGGGTGTGCGGGTGGCTTGGCCCAGACTCAGAAAGGCTCCTCGATCTTGCGCGCCAGATCCTCGATGTTCTCCGGCGGCCAACCCTGGACCTCGATGCCGAGACCGAGGCCCATGCCGTTCAGCACTTCCTTGATCTCATTGAGCGACTTGCGCCCGAAATTGGGCGTCCTGAGCATCTCCGCCTCGGTCTTCTGAACGAGGTCACCGATGTAGACGATGTTGTCGTTCTTCAGGCAGTTCGCCGAGCGAACCGACAGCTCGAGCTCGTCGACCTTCCTGAGGAGATGCGGGTTGAAGGGCAGGTCCGGCTTGCGCTCGGCGGCACCCTCGGGACGCGGCTCCTCGAAGTTGATAAAGAGTTGCAGCTGGTCCTGCAGGATGCGCGCGGCCAACGCCACGGCATCGTCCGGCGCCACCGACCCGTCCGTCTCCAGATCCAGCGTCAGCTTGTCGTAGTCGGTCTGCTGACCGACGCGTGCGTTCTCGACCTTGTAGGCGACCTTGCGCACCGGGCTGTAGATCGCGTCGATGGCGATGAGGCCGATCGGCGCGTCCTCGCTCTTGAGCATCGTCGCCGGGATGTAGCCCTTGCCGCTCGACACGGTGAGCTCCATCGACACGGCACCGCCGCGGTCCACGTGGCAGATGACGTGATCCGGATCCATGATCTCGACGTCGTGCCCCGCCTCGATCATCCCGGCCGTGACCACGCAAGGGCCCTCGGCCTTGAGCAGCATGCGCTTGGGGTAGTCGCTGTGGAGCCGAATGCCGAGCGCCTTGAGGTTCAAGACGATGTCGGTCACATCCTCGCGGACGCCGGCGATCGACGAGAACTCGTGCAGCACGCCGTCGATCTGCACGGCGGTGATCGCAGAGCCCTGCAAGGATGACAGCAGAACGCGCCGCAGGCTGTTGCCGAGCGTGACGCCGAAACCGCGTTCGAGCGGCTCGACCACTAGGCTACCCTGACGATCGGGACGTCGGCCTGGTTGAACGTCGAGCTTCTGCGGCTTGATGAGCTCCTGCCAATTCTTCTGGAGCACGGGATGCCCTCGCTGAGCTGAAGTGGTGATGGGAGCGGCCCAAGGACCGCCCGCCGACAACGGATTGAGCGTGGCCTCAGACGCGGCGCCGCTTGCGCGCGCGGCAGCCATTGTGCGGGATCGGCGTCACGTCGCGGATGGCCGTGACCTGAAAGCCCACGGCCTGCAGTGCACGTAGCGCCGACTCACGACCGGACCCCGGGCCCTTCACGTTGACCTCGAGCGTCTGCATGCCGTGCTCCATGGCCCGACGCCCCGCCTGCTCGGCGGCGACCTGGGCGGCGAACGGTGTCGACTTGCGCGAGCCCTTGAAGCCCTGCGCACCAGCCGACGACCAGGCGATTGCGTTGCCCTGGGCGTCGGTGATCGTGATCATCGTGTTGTTGAACGTGGCGACGACGTGCGCCACGCCCGACGTGATGTTCTTGCGTTCACGCCTTCTTATGCGTGACTGATCAGGCTTAGCCATCAACTTTCCCGTCTACTGCGCTTGGGCGAGCTACTTGCCGACCTTCTTCTTGCCGGCGATCGGCTTCGCTGGGCCCTTGCGCGTACGTGCGTTGGTGTGCGTCCGCTGGCCACGCACGGGCAAGCCCTTGCGGTGACGCAAGCCGCGGTAGCAGCCGAGGTCCATCAAGCGCTTGATGCTCATCGCCACCTCGCGACGGAGCTCACCCTCCACCTTGAGATCACGGTCGATCCGTTCGCGGATCTGCAGCAGCTCAGCGTCTGTGAGCGTGTTCACCCGCCGCGCTTGATCGATGTCCAGAGCCTGCAGCATCTTGGCTGCCGAGTGGCGCCCGACCCCATAGATATAGGTGAGCGCAATGCCTACGGGCTTGTCGCTCGGAATGTTCACGCCGGCGATACGCGCCACCTGCAACTCTCCTTTGACGCTAGCGCTTCAGGGGCGGCGGCGCCGCGCGAAGCGCTGGGACATTAAGCAAGAAGTCCACGTTGTCAACGTCGAGCTTGGGCGCCCGATCGTTCAGTGGAGCACGGCCTTGATCGACGACGTCACCAGCTCCACGGGCCGGTTGCCGTCGATCACGTGCAAGAGGCCCAAGGTCTCGTAGTAGGGCAGCACCGGCTTCGTCTGCCCGTGGTAGACCTCGAGCCGATGCTTGAGCGTGTCGACATTGTCGTCGGTCCGCGCGCCGCCGGTTTCGGCTGCCCGCTTCGTGATCCGCTCGACGAGGACCTCGTCCGGCACGTGCACCTCGATCACCGCGTCGAGCTTGCGGCCGGTCTCGTCCAGCATCGCGGAAAGAGCCTCGGCCTGCGGCAACGTTCTCGGAAAGCCGTCGAGGATGAAGCCATTCGTGCAATCGGGCTCGTTGAGCCGTTCGGCCAGCACGCCGGTGATCACGGTGTCCGGAACGAGCTTCCCGGCCGCCATGATCGCCTTCGCCTGCAGACCGACCTCGGTGCCGGCCGCCACGGCCGCCCGCAGCATATCGCCCGTCGACAGGTGCGCGAGACCATAGGCCTCTGTAAGCACCGCGGCCTGGGTGCCTTTCCCAGCTCCCGGTGGACCGAACAGGATGATGTTCACGTGCGCCGCCCCCTGAGTTTGGCCTTCTTAATGAGGCCCTCGTATTGATGCGCGATCAGATGTGACTGGATCTGGGCCACCGTGTCCATCGTCACAGAGACCACGATCAGGACGCTCGTGCCGCCGAGGAAGAACGGCACGGCGTATTGCGAGATGAGGATCTCCGGCAGCACGCAGACCGCCGCGAGATAGATCGCGCCGACGGTCGTCAAGCGGGTCAGCAGGTAGTCGAGATACTCCGCAGTCCGCTGGCCGGGCCGATAGCCGGGAATGAAGCCACCATGCTTCTTCAGATTGTCCGCCGTCTCCTGCGGATTGAACACGATGGACGTGTAAAAGAACGCGAAGAAGATGATCAACCCGGCGAAGATCATCAGGAACAGGGGCGAACCGCGCCCCAGGAGGGCGCTGACCGTGGCCAGCCACTCGGGGCCGGCGCCGCCGGTGAACGAGGCGAGCGAGGCGGGCAACAGCAGCAGCGAGCTGGCGAAGATCGCCGGGATGACGCCGGACGTGTTGAGCTTCAGCGGCAGGTGCGAGGTTTCGCCGCCGAACATACGGTTGCCGCGTTGCTGCTTGGGGTACTGCACGATGACCCGTCGTTGGGCGCGCTCCATGAACACGACGAAGGTGACGACAGCCACCAGCATGACCAGCAGGGTGACAATGAAAAGCGGCGAGAGTGCGCCGGTACGCCCCAGCTCCAACGTGCTCGCAAGCGCTGCCGGTACCGTCGCGATGATCCCTGTGAAGATGATCAGCGAGATGCCGTTGCCAATGCCCCGCGCCGTGATCTGCTCGCCGAGCCACATCAAGAACAGCGTGCCGCCGACGATGGTGATCACCGTCGTTGCGCGGAAGAACCAGCCGGGATCGCCGACCGCGGGCCCGGATGGCCCGCTCATCGCTTCGAGCCCAATACTGAGGCCATAGGCTTGGAACGAGGCCAAGGCGACCGTCAGGTAGCGGGTGTACTGGTTGATCGTACGCCGCCCGCTCTCGCCCTCTTTCTTGAGGGCCTCGATCGTCGGCGAGACGGCCGTCATCAACTGCATGATGATCGCCGCCGAGATGTAGGGGAGGATCCCCAAGGCGAAGATCGACATGCGCTCCAGCGCACCGCCGGCGAACATGTTGAACATGCCCATGATGCCGCCAGCCTGCTGCTGGAAGATCTCCGACATCACCTCGCCGTCGATGCCCGGCAGCGGGATGAACGTGCCCAGCCGGTAGACCACGAGGGCGCCCAGCGCAAACAGGATGCGCTGCTGCAGCTCCGTCGCCCGCGCGAAGGCGCGCCAGTTGACGTTCGCTGCGAGCTGGTCGGCTACCGATGCCATAAACTCTCCTGCCGCCGCGCGGCCGTCGTCTTCACGTCGCCGGTGCCGCCTCCGCCGCCGGCTCGCGCACCGTCACCTTGCCGCCCGCCGCCTCGACCGCCGCAACGGCCTTCGGCGACGCGCGGGCCACGTCGAGCTCCACCGCAACCTTGAGCTCGCCGCGGGCCAAGAGTTTCACCGGAGCCTTGGCGCTCCGCACCAAGCCGGCTGCGGCGAGCGCTTCGGCGTCCAGCACGCCACCCGTCCCCAGCTTACCCCGTTCGGCCGCATCCTGCAGCCGATCCAGGTTCAGCAGCTGATACGTGGTCTTGAAGAGCGCGTTCTTGAAGCCTCGCTTGGGCAGGCGCCGATAGATCGGCATCTGACCGCCCTCGAAGATCGCCGACGCACCGCCGGAGCGGGACTTCTGACCCTTGTGGCCGCGGCCCGCCGTCTTGCCCTTGCCGGAACCGATGCCGCGGCCGACGCGCTTCTTGGCCTTCCGCGCGCCCGGATTGTCGCGCAACTCGTTGAGTCGCATATCCTAACCCTCCACGCCGTCGAGCTCGACGACGGAAACGAGGTGATGCACCTTGGCGATGCGACCGCGCACCTCGGGCGTGTCGCGCCAGACGCGGGTCCGGCGCAGCTTGTTGAGCCCGAGGCCGACCAGCGTGTCGCGCTGCACTTTGAGGCGCCCGATGCCGCTGCGGACCTGGGTGATCTGAAGTCGTTTCTCAGCCATCGCTCAGCTCGCCACCGCTTCGGCCGGCGCTTCGCGCCGCCGCGCCAGCTCGGCCACCTTCTTGCCGCGTTTCGCCGCCACCGACTTCGGCGAGTGCATGCTGGTGAGCGCCTCGAACGTGGCCTTGATCATGTTGTGCGGGTTGGAGGTGCCGAGCGACTTCGCCACCACGTCCTGCACGCCCAGGGCCTCGAGCACGGCACGCATGGGCCCACCCGCGATCACGCCGGTGCCAGCCGGTGCCGAGCGCATCAGCACGCGTCCCGCGCCGAAGTGGCCCGTCACGTCGTGGTGCAAGGTGCGCCCCTGCATCAGCGGTACGCGGACCATGGCACGCTTCGCCTGCTCCGTCGCCTTGCGCACGGCCTCGGGGACCTCGCGCGCCTTGCCGGTGCCGAACCCGACCCGCCCCTTGCCGTCGCCGACGACGACCAGCGCGGAGAAGCCGAACCGACGGCCGCCCTTCACCACCTTGGCCACGCGATTGATCTCGACGAGCTTGTCGATCAGCTCGTCGCCGCCACGATCCTCGGAACGTCCCCGAGCCATGCTGCGCCTCCGTTCCTAAAGTGTCAGGCCGCCCTCACGGGCGCCGTCGGCGAGAGCCTGAACGCGCCCGTGATAGCGATAGCCGCCACGATCGAAGACCACCGCATCAACGCCCGCCGCCTTGGCACGCTCGGCGAGCAGCAGGCCGACGCGCTTGGCCGCCGCACGGTCGCCGGTCGACTTGAGCTCGGCCTTGAGCGTCGGCTCGAGCGACGAGGCCGCGGCGAGTGTCCGACGCGCGCCGTCGTCGATCACCTGCGCGTAGATGTAGCGACTGGAGCGAAACACCGAAAGCCGCGGCCGGCCGCCGCCCCGCTGCTGCAGAGCGAACCGGACCCGCCGCTTGCGACGGTCGAAACGAGCGTTGGACGCGGCCATTACTTCTTCTTGCCTTCCTTGCGCAGGATGTGTTCGCCGGCATAACGCACGCCCTTGCCCTTGTAGGGCTCGGGTGGCCGGAACCCTCGAACCTCGGCGGCGAGCTGGCCCACGCGCTGCTTGCTCGCGCCCGAAAAAGTCAGCGCCGTCGGGCTTTCGGCCTTGACCTCGATGTCCGGCGGGATCGCCACCTTGATGTCGTGGCTGAAGCCGAGCTGCAGGTTCAAGATCTTGCCGTCCACGGCGGCGCGGTAGCCGACGCCCGAGATCTCGAGCCTGCGGGTGAAGCCGTTGGTGACGCCTTCGACCATGTTCGCGACCAAGGTCCGCGCCAATCCCCACATCGAGCGCGAGCGCTTGTCGTCGGGATCGCGCGGCTTCACCGTGATGGTGCCGTCGTCGAGCACCACCTCCACCTCGGGCGGCAGTCGCTCGGCCAGTTCGCCGAGCTTGCCCTTCACCGTCACGAGCTGATGGTCGATCCGGACATCCACACCGCCGGGCACCGTCACCGGATGCTTGCCGATACGCGACATGATCAAAACACCGTGCAGAGAACTTCGCCGCCGACATGCGCCTCGCGCGCCTCGGCGTCGGACATCACGCCTTGCGGCGTCGACAGAATCGCGATCCCGAGCCCGTTGTAGACGCGCGGCAGGTCTCGCACGCCTGCATAGACCCTTCGCCCTGGCTTTGAGACGCGCTTGAGCTCACGGATCACCGGTGTACCGTTGTGGTACTTGAGCTCGATCGCGAGCCGATCCTTCGTCTCGCCGGGATCGTTCACGACGTAGCCACGAATATAGCCCTCGCGCTCTAACACGTCGAGGACGCGCCGGCGAAGGTTCGAGGTCGGGCTCAGGATCGAACCCTTGCCAGCCATCTGGCCGTTGCGGATCCGGGTCAGCATGTCGCCGAGCGGGTCGGTCATCGACATCGGCGTTCTCCTACCAGCTCGACTTCACCACGCCAGGCACCTGGCCTTCCGACGCCAGTTCCCGAAGCGCGATGCGCGAAAGGCCGAAACGACGATAGTAGGCGCGCGGGCGCCCGCTCACGACGCAGCGATTGCGCACGCGAACCTTGGCGCCGTTGCGTGGCAGTTTCGCCAGCTTTAGCACGGCATCGAACCGGTCCTCCGGCTCGATGTTGGGGTCGCGGATCTGAGCCTTGAGCTCGGCACGCTTGGTCGCATCGCGCGCGACGAGGCGGCGACGGCGATCATTCTTCTCGACGGCACTCTTCTTCGCCATGTCTCTCTCTCGCCCTCAGGCCGCGAACGGCAGCTGGAAGCCTTCGAGCAAGACCCGGGCCTCCTCGTCGGTACGCGCCGTCGTGCAGAAGATGACGTCCATGCCCCGCGTCTCGTCGACGTCATCGTAGTTGATTTCCGGAAACACGATCTGCTCCTTGACCCCGAAGGCGAAGTTGCCGCGGCCGTCGAACGCCTTGGGATTGACGCCCCGGAAGTCGCGAATGCGCGGCATCGCGATCGTCACCAGACGATCGACGAACTCGTACATCCGCTCGCGGCGCAGCGTCGCCTTGCAGCCGATCGCCATGCCTTCACGCAGCTTGAAGTTGGCCACCGACTTGCGCGCCCGGATGAGTAAGGGCTTCTGCCCGGCGATCTTCGTCAGCTCGCCGAAGGCCGCATCGAGCTTCTTGCGATCCTGAACGGCCTTGCCGACCGCCATGTTGATCACGACCTTCTCGAGCTTCGGCACCATCATCGGGTTGGCATAGCCGAACCGTTCCTGCAGCGCCGGCCGAACGACCTCTTGATAATGCTGTTTGAGCCTGGCCATTGCCCTTACCCGTCGATCACGGCGCCGGAGCGGCGCGCTACGCGGACCTTCCGCCCGTCCTCGAGGACCTTGGCGCCGACGCGCGTCGGCTGGTCGCTTTCGGGATCGAGCAGGGCCACGTTCGAGATGTGGATCCGCGCCTCCTTCGACGTGATCCCACCCTGGCCACGCGGACCCGGCTTCTCGTGCCGGCGGACCATCATCACACCCTGGACCACCAGGCGCTCCTCGCGCGGAAACACCTTCAACACCTCGCCGCGCTTGCCGCGGTCGCGGCCGGTCAGGACGATCACCTGGTCGCCCTTCTTGATCTTGCGCTTCGGCGGACGCGCCGCCTGGTTCGCTGTCGCCATCGTCAGATGACCTCCGGTGCGAGCGAGACGATCTTCATGAAGCGCCTGGCCCGGAGTTCGCGCGTGACCGGGCCGAAGATGCGCGTGCCGATCGGTTCGCCGGCGGCGTTGATGAGCACGGCCGCGTTGCGGTCGAAGCGGATCGCACTGCCGTCGGGCCGCTTGATCTCCTTCGCCGTCCGCACGATGACCGCCTTGTGGACGTCGCCCTTCTTGACGCGGCCTCTGGGGATCGCGTCCTTCACCGCGACGACGATGACGTCGCCGATCGACGCCCAGCGCCGGCGCGAGCCCCCGAGCACACGGATGCACTGCACACGCTTGGCGCCCGAATTGTCGGCGACGTCGAGCTTGCTCTCCGCCTGAATCATGCCTCGACCCCCGGTGCGGCCCGCTCTCGGCTAAGCAGCTCCCAGCGCTTCAGCCGGGACCGCGGGCGGCACTCGACGATGCGCACGGTCTCACCGGCTTTGCAGGCATTGTCCTCGTCGTGCGCGTGGTACTTCTTCGACGCGCGGATGTACTTGCCGTAGAGCGGGTGCTTGTAGCGTCGCTCCACCTTGACCACGATCGTCTTGTCGACCTTGTCGCTGACGACCACGCCCTGCAGGACACGCTTCGGCATCAGACGGCTCCCTCGGTGGTGCGGCGCTGCCCGATGATCGTCTTCACGCGCGCGATGTCGCGGCGAACCTCGCGGATGCGCCGGCTGTTCTCGAGCTGCCCGGTCGCCTGCTGGAAGCGCAGGTTGAACTGCTCCTTCTTGAGCTCGCCGAGCGCCGCCGTGAGCTCGTCGTCGCTCTTCGCCCGCACCTCTTCCGCGTTCACGCCGCCTCCTCCTGCTGTACCCGATGGACGAAGCGGGTGCGCACCGGGAGCTTGGCCGACGCCCGCCGCATCGCCTCCTCGGCGAGCGCCTGCTGCACGCCGTCGATCTCGAACATGATGCGGCCCGGCTTGACCACGGCGACCCAGTATTCGACCGAGCCCTTGCCCTTACCCATGCGCACCTCGGCCGGCTTCTCCGAGACCGGCTTGTCGGGGAAGATCCGGATCCAGATGCGACCTTGACGCTTGAGGTGGCGGGTCATCGCGCGGCGTGCCGCCTCGATCTGGCGCGCCGTCACCCGGCCCGGCTCCAGCGACTTGATGCCGAAGGCGCCGAAGTTGAGCGCGGCGCCGCCCTTGGCGACGCCCTTGATCCGGCCCTTGTGCATCTTGCGGAACTTGGTCCGCTTCGGCTGCAACATCGTCGTGCGCTCCTGGCCTCGCTCAGTTCCGCTGCGGAACGCCCTCGAGCAGGCGCTTCTCGTAGCCCATCGGGTCGTGTTCCATGATCTCGCCGCGGAAGACCCAAACCTTGATCCCGCAGGTGCCGTAGGGGGTGAAGGCCGTGGCACGGCCGAAGTCGATGCTGGCTCTGAGCGTGTGCAGGGGCACGCGGCCCTCGCGGTACCACTCTGAGCGCGCGATCTCGGCGCCGCCCAGACGGCCGCCGCAGACCACCTTGATGCCCTCGGCACCGAGCCGCATCGCCGACTGCACCGCGCGCTTCATCGCCCGGCGGAAGGTGACGCGGCGCTGCAGCTGCTGCGCGATGTTCTCGGCGACCAGCCGCGCGTCGAGCTCGGGCTTCCTGATCTCGACGATGTTCAGCGCGACGTCGCCCGCGGAGCTCATCTTCGACAGCTCGCGCCGCAACGCTTCGATGTCCTGGCCCTTCTTGCCGATCACGACGCCAGGCCGCGCGGTGTGGATCATCACCCGCGCCTTCTTCGCCGGCCGCTCGATGACGATGCGCGACACCCCGGCCGACGACAGCCGCTTCTCCAGATAGCTGCGCAGCTTGAGGTCTTCGGCGAGCGTCTTCGCGTAGTCGTGGTCGCTGTACCAGCGGCTGTCCCAGGTCCGGTTGATGCCGAGCCTGAGACCCACGGGATTGACCTTGTGACCCATCAGGCGGCCTCCTCGACGGCAGGCGCCGGCGCTTGCTCGCGGACGACGATCCTGAGCCGGCTGAAGAACTTGTTGATGCGGCCGGCGCGCCCGCGCGCACGAGGCCTGAAACGCTTCATCACCAGCCGTTTGCCGACACTGGCCTCGGCCACCACGAGCTGGTCGATGTCCAAGCCGTGATTGTTCTCGGCGTTGGCGATGGCGCTCTCCAGCGTCTTCCGCACGTCGCGCGCGATGCGCTTCTTCGAGAAGACGAGCGCCGTGACGGCCTTGTCGACCGGCATGTTGCGGATGAGCCCCGCGACGAGGTCGAGCTTCTGCGGGCTGGTGCGCATGAAGGTCGCCACCGCCTGGGCCTCGCTGTCCGGGAGCGTCCGCTCGCGCTTCGGCTTACCCATGTTACTTCCTCTTCGCCTTCTTGTCGGCGCCGTGCCCGTAGTAGGTCCGGGTCGGCGCGAACTCGCCGAACTTGTGGCCGACCATGTTCTCGGTGACGTAGACCGGCAGGAACTTCTTGCCGTTGTAGACGGCGAAGGTCAGACCGACGAACTCGGGCACGATCGTCGAACGACGCGACCAGGTCTTGATGATCGCATTCTTGCCCGAGCTCCTGGCCTGCTCGGCCTTGTCGAACAGATAGCCGTCGACGAACGGCCCTTTCCAGACGCTGCGCGGCATCGCTCAGCCCCCCCGCTTCTTGGCGATGTGGCGCGACCGGACGATGAAGGTGTCCGTCTGCTTGTTGCGGCGCGTCCGCCGGCCCTTGGTTGGCTTGCCCCAGGGGGTCACCGGATGCCGCCCGCCGGAGGTCCGGCCCTCACCACCACCGTGGGGGTGGTCGACGGGGTTCATGACCACGCCGCGGACCACCGGCCGACGGCCCTTCCAGCGTTTGCGGCCCGCCTTGCCGAGGCTCTCGTTCTGATGATCGGAGTTGGACACCGCACCGACCGAGGCCATGCAATCATTGAGGACGCGGCGGATCTCGCCCGACATGAGGCGCACCTGACTGTAGCTACCGTCGCGGCCGATGAGCTGCGCGTAGGTGCCGGCGGAACGGGCGATCTGGCCGCCCTTGCCGGGCTTCAGCTCGAGATTGTGCAGGATCGTGCCGACCGGAATGTTGCCGATCGGCGCGGCATTGCCGGGCTTCACGTCGACGCGCTTGGCGGCGATCACCTGATCGCCCACCGCGAGGCGCGCCGGCGCCAGGATGTAGGCAAGCTCGTCGTCGGCATAGCGAACGAGTGCTATAAACGCCGTGCGGTTGGGGTCGTACTCGAGCCGCTCGACCTTGCCCGCGACGTCCCACTTGCGCCGCTTGAAGTCGACCACGCGGTAGGTCCGCTTGTGACCGCCGCCGCGATGCCAGTTCGTCGTCCGCCCGGTGTTGTTGCGCCCACCCGACTTCGACAGGCCCTCGGTCAGCTTCTTGACGGGAGCCCCCTTGTGCAAGGCTGAGCGGTCGACCGTCACCAACGTGCGGCGGCCATTCGAGGTCGGATTGTACGTCTTGAGCGGCATGGCCTCAGATACCCGTCGTCACGTCGATGCTGTGTCCCTCGTGGAGGGTAACGATCGCCTTCTTCTCATTCGTTCGGCGGTAGGGGCGGCCTCGGAAACGCTTGCTCTTGCCCTTCTGCACGAGCGTGTTCACCGCCTTCACCTTGACGCCGAACAACGCCTCGACCGCGGCCTTGATCTGCGGCTTGGTCGCGTCCAGGCGCACCTTGAAGGTCACCGCGTTGTGCTCACCCAGGAGTGTCGACTTCTCGGTGATCACCGGCCGGCGGATGACGTCGTAGTGCTGCTCGCTGATCATGCCACCCGCTCCTGAAGGCGCTCGAGGCTCTCCTTGGTGATCAAGAGCGCGTCGCGGCGCAGGATGTCGTAGACGTTGGCGCCGGCGCTCGGCACCACCTCCACCATCGGTATGTTGCGCGCCGCGAGCTTGAGATTGCCGTCGACCTCGTCGCCAGCGACGACGAAGGCCGACTTGAACGGCAGCGTCGCCAGGCGCGCGGCAAGCGGCTTGGTCTTCGGCTCCTCGAGCTTGGCATCGGCGAGCAGATAGAGCTGGCCGGCCTTGGCCTTCGCCACCAGCGCATGACGCAGCGCGAGCTTGCGCACCCGCTTCGGCAGATCGATGGCATGGTCGCGCGGCGTGGGCCCAAAGGCGCGACCGCCGCCGCGGAATTGGCCGACGCGCGCCGAGCCGTGCCGGGCGCGGCCCGTACCCTTCTGCTTGAAGAGCTTGGTGCCCGCGCGGGCGATCTCGCTCCTATTCTTGACGTCGTGCGTCCCTGCCCGCCGCTTGGCGAGTTGGTAGACCACCATCCGATGCAGGATGTCCGTGCGCGGCTCGAGGTCGAAAAACGCGTCGTCGACCTTCTCGGACGCGGCCTTCTCGGAGGACAGGCTGATGACCGGCAGTTCCATCGCTCAGCCCTCGCCCTCGTCGACGACGATCGCCTCGGCACCGGCCAGCGCGGCGGGGTAGGGGGCGTCCTCCGGGCGCGCCCGCTTGATCGCATCGCGCACCTTGACCACGCCGCCTTTGGGCCCCGGGACGGCGCCACGGATCAGCAAGAGGCCACGCTCGGGATCGACGCCCGCGACCTCGAGGTTCAGCGTTGTGACTTGGCGAGCACCCATCTGGCCCGCCATCTTCTTGCCCTTGAACACCTTGCCGGGGTCCTGGCACTGGCCAGTCGAGCCATGCGCGCGATGCGAAATCGACACGCCGTGCGACGCGCGAAGACCCGCGAAGTTGTGCCGCTTCATGGCACCGGCGAACCCCTTGCCGACGCTGGTCGCGGTGACGTCGACGCGTTGGCCGGCAAGGAAATGGGCGGCCGAGAGCTTTGTCCCGACGTCCACCACGGCATCGTCGGCCACACGAAACTCGCGCAGATGACGCTTGGGCTCGACCTTCGCCTTGGCGAAATGGCCGCGCATCGGCTTGCCGACGTTCTTTGCCTTGGCCTTGCCCGCGCCGATCTGGAGAGCGGTGTAACCGTCGCCTTCGGCCTTGCGCACGGCCACGACCTCGTTGGCCTCGACCTGGAGGACGGTGACGGGCACGTGGCTGCCATCGACGCCGAAGAGGCGCGTCATGCCCATCTTGCGGGCCAAGAGTCCGGTACGCATCGGTGTCTCCTTGCTCCGCTCAGACCTTGATCTCGACGTCGACGCCGGCGGCGAGGTCGAGCTTCATCAGCGCGTCCACCGTCTGCGGTGTCGGATCGACGATGTCCAAGAGGCGCTTGTGGGTGCGGATCTCGAATTGCTCGCGACTCTTCTTGTCGATGTGAGGCGAGCGCAGCACCGTGAAACGCTCAAGTCGGGTCGGCAGCGGGATGGGCCCGCGCACCCGCGCGCCCGTCCGCTTCGCCGTGCTCACGATTTCCCGCACCGACTGATCGAGGACCCGGTGATCGAAGGCCTTGAGCCGGATGCGGATATTTTGCGTGTCCATGGCTGCGCTGGGTCCTGATCTCAGCCGAGGACTTCGGCGACGACGCCGGCGCCGACGGTACGGCCGCCTTCGCGGACGGCGAAGCGGAGGCCCTGTTCCATGGCTATGGGGGCGATG
>JANQNY010000074.1 GCA_028279345.1 Geminicoccaceae bacterium | reverse complement strand
GGTCGGACGGCCTGCTGCTGGCCCTGGCGCTGGGGGCGGTGATCGGCCTCGCGGCGCTGACGTCGACAGGGCCCGTTGCCGAGAGCCTGCGCTTCCTGCCGCAAGGTGCAACGGCTTTGGGGCCGCCTCTCGGCGATCTCACATTGGTTCTGCTGGCTACGACGGCTCTAGGCGCCGCGCTCAGCGCCACCGCAGCGGGGCGGCTTCATCTGCGCCCGCAGCTGGGCGGTATCGACGCTTCCCGCACCTATGCCGGCGCCGCGCTGATGGGGTTGGGCGGTGGTTTGGCGGGTGGCTGCACGATCGCCGTCGGCACGCTCGGTGTGGGGCTCGGCGTCGCGCTCGCATGGCTCGCCCTCGCCGGCATGATCGCTGGAGCCCTGCTGGTGCTGCGCATCATGCTGGCCGGTGGGCCGACCGCCTGGTGGCGGGGCTGGCGCGCGCCGCGCGGACGCTCGGCATGACCCGGCGGGTCGTGGTCCTGGCCTGCGTTCTGGTGCTGCTCCTTGCCTCCACACGTGCCATCGCTCAGGCCCTGGTCGCCGACCTCTCCCAGCATCTAGTGGCCATCAACGCGTCGTTCGACGGCACTGAGGTGCTGCTGTTCGGCACCGTGGAGCCCGGTGACGAGGTGGTCGTGCTGGTGCACGGACCGCCCGAGACGATCGTTGTCCGCAAGAAGCAACGAACGCTCGGGGTCTGGTTGAACATGCAGAGCGCCAGCTTTGCGGCGGTGCCCAGCTACTACGCAGTCGCTGCCAGCGTGCCGGTAGCTGAACTCATCGACGGCACGGTGCGCGCGCGGCACGGCATTGGGATCGACCAGCTTACGCTGGTTCCGGTCGATGTGGAGCCGACCGAGGCTGCTGCCTTCCGCGCCGGTCTGGTGCGCCAGAAGCAAGGCGCCGGGCTCTACCCTGCAGATGAAGGCGTCGTGCAGTTCGTCGGCGGGGGGTTGTTTCGAACGGAGATTCTCTTTCCGGCGACGATCCGGCCAGGTCGGTATCGCGTGGAGGTCTTCAGCATTCGCCACGGCCGCGTCGTTGCCGCCCAGCAGAGCGCGCTCATCATCACGAAAGTCGGCGTCGAAGCGAGTCTGTCGTCTTTCGCCCGCGACGACGCGGGGCTCTACGGCCTCGGTGCGGTCGCCTTCGCCGTTGCGGCCGGCTGGCTCGCTGCCGCCGCCTTCCGCAGGAGCTGAGCGATCATGGCCGAACAAACCGAGCAGCGCCGCGTCTTCCTGATCGTCGCCGACGAATCGGAAGAGCTTCGCAACGCGCTGCGCTTCGCCTGCCGTCGCGCCATCAATACGGACGGCCATGTAGCGCTCCTCGGCGTGATCGAGCCGACGGAGTTCCGGCATTGGCTCGGGGTCGGTCGGGTCATGGAGGAGGAGGCACGGGCCGAGACGGAGACGCGGCTCAACGGCTTGGCGGCGGACGTGCAAGCGATGACCGGCACCATGCCGACCATCTACATTCGAAGTGGCGACCGTCGCGACGAGCTCGTGGCGCTCATCGAGGAGGAGCCCGAAATCAAGCTTCTGGTGCTCGGCCTTGCGCGCGACCCGAAAGGTCCGGGCCCGCTCATCAGCGCGCTTATAAGCGGCACCGTTAAGGTGCCCGTGCCCGTCACGCTGGTCCCGGGCGGTCTGAGCCCCGAGGAGATCGATGCGCTGACCTGACGAGCCGGCGGTGCCTGTCCCGATTGCGTGGTCTCAGCCAATCAAGAACGGCTTTGGCGCCGGCCTTGGCTCAGCCGTCGCTCGCCGCTGTTGCCCTGGGCGTCCCGGCAGCCACGGCTCGGCCGGCAAGGTCCGCGACCTGCCGGTCCGTCGTCTTGATAAGGCGTTCGAAGGCGGCCAGCGTCGTGCCGCTCAGCCGCTCGGCCGGTGGCTGCGCCACCTTGAGCGGATTGATCTGGGTGCCGCCCTTCAACACTTCGAAATGGAGGTGGGGGCCGGTCGAGCGGCCGGTCGATCCGACGTAGCCAATGACCTCGCCCTGCTTCACACGGCCACCCCTGCGCATCCCGCTCGCATAGCGCGACATGTGCGCATAGGCTGTCTCGTAGCCATTGCCGTGGTCGATGCGGATATAGTTGCCGTAGCCGCCCAGGCGGCCGACCCGCACCAGACGGCCGGAACCGGCCGCGTAGATAGGCGTGCCGGTTGGCGCGGCGAAGTCGACGCCCTGATGCATCCGCGTGTAGCCGAGGATCGGGTGCCGTCGCTTGCCAAACCCTGACGAGATCCGGGCACCGTTGACCGGTGTGCGCAGCAGGAACTTGCGCAGGCTGCGGCCATCGCGATCGAAGTATTCGAGCGCGCCGTCGCGCTCGAAGCGAAATGCCTCGAGCGTCATGCCGGCGATGTCGAGTTTGGCATATCGAATGTCGCCGCTGCCGAGCGGCGTGCCGTCGGTGAGAAGCTCCTCGTCGAACAGGAGCTTCAGCTGGTCGCCCGGCCGTGTGTCACGCTGGAAGTCGACGTCCCAGCTAAAGAGCTTGATAACGCGTGCAAGCACGTCCGGCGGCACGCCGGCAGCCGTTGCCGCACCATGCAGGCTGTGCTCGACGCGGGCTGTGGCGTAGCGGGTCTCTAAGGTCGTCGGTTTCTCGGTTCGCTCCGAGCGGTAAGCACCCTCGTGGGTGCGAACGAGCTCGATCCGCTCGCGCTGATTGGGGTCGAACGCGAGCCGCTTGAGGCTGGCGGCGGCGACATCGGTCTCCACCTGCAGGCGCTGACCAGGGCGCAGATCGCGAGGGTCGTAGACGTCGGCAAGGCGGGCGACGGCGGCGTGGGCTTCGGTGCGGTCGACACCGACGCCGGTGAGCAACCCCAAGAGCGTGTCCCCCGCGCTTACCTGGAGTTCCTGCACCGGTGGCTTGAGCCGGAGATCGACGCTCGTCGCTGGGGGCGCCTCTCCCTGCCAGGCGAGCCAACGTTCGACCTCGCCTGGTGCCGGTGCGGGGACTTGCAAGCGTGGTGGCGCTGCGGTGCTTGACGTGGGATCGGCGGGTCGCGAGACGGACAAGGTGACGACCAAAGGCGGTGGCGCTTGACGTAGCGCCGCAACGCTGGCGTCGGGGGTGCGTGGCGCGCCGCCGACGAACATGGCAAGCGTACCCACTGACACGGCTCCGGTGAGCACCACCACCGCCAGGCTGCGGCGGCGATCGGCGACCGACGTTCTGTAGAACACACGCAATTCCTATTGAGACGAGCTCGGAATGGTCTGCGGTGCTGAGGGCCAAGTGTCAATGATCTCAATGGGCTGTGGGTAATTCTTCTACAAGTATCTCCAGATCGACGAGGCGTTTGCCGTGTACGCCTTGGGGGCTTGCAAAGCGGATGGGGCGGGCGTACATACCAGTCCCCCTTGGCGACGGCGCACACCCTTGCGGCAGCTGTCGTCGGACCTGCTCTTTGGACATCGTGGTTTTGGGAAGGGATATGCAGGCGGCGGCGCTTTGGTGTGTCGTTTGTGCTGTGTATCTCGGAACGCTTGGAAGGTGAGTTC
>JANQNY010000069.1 GCA_028279345.1 Geminicoccaceae bacterium | reverse complement strand
GATCGCGACAGCACGGCTCCTGGGCGTCGGGTCCGACTTGCCGGCCAACGCGTCCTTGGCGCTCGGCACCGGCGAGACCACGCTCTTGGAACTGAGTGCAGCCTACACGCCGTACATCACCGGCGGCCGCTTCACACAGCCTTACGGCATCGAACAGCTCGAGGCGGGCGAGGAGGTTCTGCGCAAGCCCAACGCAGACGTGCCGGCGCCGTTCCTCTCGGGCGACGTCGTCCGCATGATGGATCGTATGCTGAAGGGCGTCGTCGCCGGCGGTACCGGGCGGCGGGCTGACCCCGGTGATCGCGTGGTCGGCGGCAAGACCGGCACCAGCCAGGAATGGCGCGACGCGTGGTTCGTCGGCTACAGCAACGACCTCGTCGTCGGCGTCTGGATGGGCAATGACGACAACCGCTCGATGCAGAAGGTGACCGGCGGCACCTTGCCTGCGGAGATCTTCGCGGCGGTGATGCGAGCTGCACCGCCGCCCGCCCCGCCGGTACCGCTCGAGCCGTCGACGACGCGCACCCGGGTGGCGAGCGCGCCACCGCCAGCGCCCGAAGCCGTCGAACGTGGGGCGACGCTGCTTGGGGACTTTTGGTCCTGGCTCAAGCGCAATGTGGAGCCGCGTACCGAGTAGCGCGCTGCGGTCGCACGATCGGCAGCGCCACCGCACGACCGTTATTGGCAGTCTTGCTAGTCGAGTGCTAAAAAATCAGCGAAATGTGACAAATTTTCGCTTGCCTGCACTTGCGACTTCACCTTATCGCGGAATGAGGGTCTGTTCGTTGGTATGAGGTGCGCATGCACGACTTGTCGTTGATGCTCAAGGACTACCGCCTGACCACCGCCGAGATCCTCTACCACCTGCCCGACCATCCGAGCGTGCTGCAGAGCTTCGTCTGGCAGGACTACGATATTGCTCCGCGGTTCCCGGAACTCTCCAAGTTCGTGCGCTTCTGGGAGACCAGCATCGACGGCAGGCTGCACAGCGTGAAGGTCGCCACTGTCGGCCTCGTCCAGCCCACCCGCTACCAGCACGCCGGCGCCGTCTACACGCTGCAATAGGCGTTGCGCCTGCCCCGACCACGCCAAGCCGCGTTCGTAGGCGCTTGCCATCCAGCAGACGGATCACCGATCGACGGCGGACCTTCCTCGGTTGTCCTAGCGTTCACGCCGTTCTTGGTCCGGCGGAAGCCTGTCTGATCGACGGACGCTCGCCGGGAACCCGCTAGCAGGCGCTGGCGATACCGTCCGCACCGTAAGAAGCAGCCTGCGTTGGCCCGTCTGGCCGCGAGTCAACTAGGTCCTCTTTGTGGTCTCTCTGCGTGCAAAAGCCTCTAGATCGATCATACAAACAAAGATGTTGAGGGTGAATTTGCCTCGCATCCAAGATTGTAAATAAGTCGCTAAACTCGTGAAATTGAGAATGTGAACAATCTTAGGACGCAAGCACGATCGATGAAAATGTGATCAGCGACACCTGTCGCGTGCTGTTTCTGGTGTACCGGTTTGTCAAAATTGCGTGAGAACTGCTGGGTTCGGAGGCCAACCTCCCGATCCGGCAGGCGGGGGGCAAACAGGACATGGACGAGGTTTTTCGCTTCGTGCACTTGCGCGCGCCGCAACAGCCGCGCGAATTTCGTTTCACGGGGCTGACGCTCGCCAACACCGACTTCCTCGCGCGCATCGTGCTGCTGCGCGACGCCGATGACGGCGATGAGCAGGTGGAAAGCGTGCTCGACGCGTTTCTCGATACGAGCCAGTTCGATCCCGAACCCGCCGCGCTTCCCGGTGCGACCACCTTCTTTGCGCTCGGCGAAGCGTTCCGTCGGAGCCTTCCGCTCACGCGCGAGGACGCACGCGCATTCGTGTCGGAGATTGCCGGGCGTTCGGCCGGCAGCTTGGTGGATGATGCGCAAACCGCGGAGCTGGCACGCCGCGCGTCCGATACGATCCTTGCGCTCAAGCTGAGATCACGCTCGGCGCCGTCCGTCCTCAGCCCATACGTGACCTTGTACCGCGCCATCGACGCGGTTCGGCACGTCGCCCTCGGTCCGGCCGAGGAGACGATCGACCTGGCCGCTCTGATGCGGCGGACCGTCGTGGTGCCGAAACATGCCCAAGCGCAGCTCTTGGTCGCGCGGATCGATATCGATGCGCTACGAGCCGCCGTGCCGGAAGGCGAGAGCCACGAGGCTGTGGTGGCCGAGATCGTCGGGTTGCGAAGGGCCCGCGACGAGATCCTCGCCTTTCGCGCACGCGATCTGGAAGTCCGCACTGAGCCGTCCGGCGGAGGCGCATCGGCCAACGCGCCACTGGTGCTCAACGCCGAAGCCCTCAGCGCGCTCTCGCCCGCCACCATCGAAGCCCTATCCAATGCGTCGCTCAATCCGGCGAGCGACAGCGTCCGCAACATGGTGGAACGGCTGAACCGCATGGCGCGGCGGCGCAACAGGGAGCTGGCGACGGTACCCGCGATCTCCGGACGCCGATTGACGATCGGCACGACCACCTTGCCGGCGAATGCCGGGAACCCACTGCTGCCGGCATTCGATCTCGATCTCACGCAGGGCGATGTGCCCGCGGTACCCGATACGGTCGGGCTGGTGCGGCCCTGCGGGATCGGGGACCTGCTGGTCACGCGCCAGCACATTATCCGCTACGAGGCCGAGGAGATCGGGCTGGTCCAGAACGTCATGCAGTCCGAGCAGCACTCGCGCGAAACGCGCCGCTTGGAGCGCACCGAGGAGAGCTTAACCACCGAGGTCGAAACCACACGGGAAGAAGAGCGGGCCTTTCAACAGACCGATCGCTTCGAGATCAGTCGCAACGCCAAGGACGTGATCAAGGAAGACGACACGCTCAAGCGCGGTGTGACCGTCTCCGGCGGCTATGGCAAGTTCATCCAGACCGAGGTCAGCGTCTCGCAGGAGACGGCAACCGCTCAGGAGAGCGCCGCCGAAAGCGCCGCGAAGTACGCCCGCGATCTCAGCGAGCGGGCCGTCACCAAGCTCAGCGAGCGCGTCCGCGAGCAGCGCACGCTCACGGTGCTGCGCGAGTTCGAGGAGAAGGTCGCGCACGGCTTCGACAATACGGGAGGCGAAGGCCACATCTCGGGCATCTACCAGTGGCTCAGGAAGGTCTACGAGGCACAAGTCTTCAACTACGGCATCCGAATGTTCGTCTGCATCATGGTGCCGGAGCCCGGCGCGTTCTTCCTGCAGGCGCTGGCAGCGCAGCGTCAGGCGGGCAACGGCATCACCGAGCCGCCGGCTTTCAACCTTTCACCGGGTGACATCGACGAGACGAACTATCTCGATCACGCCCTGACCTTCGAAGCGAGTGGGCTGGAGCCGCCGCCTGCTGAATTCACAACATCGTCGGTGACGCTCGCGCCGAACCCGGACCCGGAGAACCCGAACTCGATCACGATCCGCCTCACTGGCGAGATTTCGGTGCCGCCCGACTACACGGCGACCTCCGTCTATTTCCGCATGAGCTGGTACAAGAAGTTCGTCCTGCCGGCGGTTACGCCCGAGCCGCAACCCGAGATGGCGATGCATCTGGGACAGCGCCAAGCGCTCTTGGACCTGACCGTGCTCGGCAATGACGAGCATGCGCCGAATTCCATGAACGACACCTACACGCTCAACGACGAGACCGGCGCTGTGCCCTACGCGATCGTCCTGCACGCCGTGGCTCAGCCCGTGATCTTGATGGAGATGGAGTGCACGCGCTCCGCAGAGGCCATGGACGCGTGGCGGCTGCGCACGTTCGAGAAGCTCGCACAAGCGAGCGAGCAGCAGCGTTCAGAGTACGCCAACCGCCTTGCCGAGAGTGAGGCCACGCTGGGCGCCGGGCTGCCGGAACGAGCACCCTTCCAGAATCGCGCCATCGAGCGGGGCGAGCTCAAGCGCAACGCCATCTCGATCCTCACCGGTCAGTACTTCACCGCCTTCAACGCCATTCTCGAGAGCGGGGTACAGGAAGCGCGCGTCGACTTCGACGAGGCGCTGGCCGAGGGCGAGTATATCCGCTTCTTCGAGACGGCGTTCGAATGGGAGAACATGACCTATGAGTTCTTCGACTATTTCTGGGCGCGGCGCAGCACCTGGGTTCAGAAGCTGGTCGAGATCGAGGACCCGGACCCCGACTTCAAGGCCTTCCTGACGGCGGGCTATGCGCTCTTGACGGTCCCGATCCTGCCGAACTTCGAGGCGGCGGCGGTGCACTACTTCGAGAACGCGGAAATCTGGAAAGGTGGTGAGCTGCCCCCGGTCACCAACCCCGACTATGCGGCGTACCTGACGGAGATCGCGGCACGGCGCGCCGAGGAGCCCGACACCGAGATTGCCGTGGGCGATCCGTTCGAGATCGAAGCTCCCACGACGCTCGTGATGCTGCGGCAATCCCAGACGCTGCCCGCATGGGCGCGCGACGAGGACGGCGCTTTCGTCCCCGTCGAGCCGGAATGACCGGCTCGGTCGGACGCTCGAAACGGTTTGGCCATGGAAGAGATTGAGGCCACGCTATCAGCAGCTCAGCGGACGGCGCTCGAAGCGTTCTTCACGCAGCTCCCCTCGAACCGGGGCGCGTTCTTGGAGGAACTCGATCGTCTCGGGCACGAGCTGGTCAATCTTCCCGCGATCCACCGCGAGATTCGCACGACGAGTCGGGAGTTTCCGGGCCGTACGATCAGGATCAAGAAGCTCACCGAGTACGCCACCATCAATGCCTTCGGCCATTTCAGGCACATGCGCGAGGCCGTGGCGACGAGCCCCCCCAACAAGAAGCCCCCCTGGTTCGAGGCTCTGGCAGAGCTGATCGCCTTGCCTGGTTCGGGGCGGATCGACCGCGAGTTGGCGCTAGTGACCGCGCTTCGCGAGTCGGGCGGGCTGGTCCGCTCCGGGACGAGCGGCGTGATGGTGGATACCTTCGAGAAGGGCGGGCTTGATTTCCTGTACGCCAACAAAGACCGGTATAGCGAACTCGGGCTCGCTCCGGAGGCGTGGCTTGACGAGATGACAGAAAGTAAGGAGGGCGATTCCGCCATCATCCCGATCGAGCGGTTCTTGGCCTTCTACTTCGCGCGCCTCGGCTTGGCGCGGCACATTCTGGCCGAACGCATTGCCGACGAGTTCTTTGCCGAGGACGGGGGCGCCGGTGACACGGTCGCCTTGCTGAAGGCCGAAAGCGAGATCGCCGCACTCTCCTCCATCGAACGCCGCATCTGGACAGCGCTGGCGTTTCAGGCATCGCTCGGCGGTCTCGATCTGGCGACGGTGAGTGTCGGCGGAACGGGCCTTCGAACCATTCTCCGCGCCTTTCATCTCGCGAACGCGCCGCTGCAGGCGATCGTCAACGTGCCGGGCGTCCATGCGAGCATGCGCGCGGTGCGCACCAACCCGGACCTGAAGGGCATTCTGCAGCCATTGCCGCGCGAGCAGAGTGTCGCGCTGCGGTTCATGCGGCGTCTCCCACAGTTCTTTCGCCTCAATATCGCGACGAAGACGGCTGTCATCGCGGAAACGATGGCCCGTCACGCGGCGCGGGCGAAGGCGAAGCGCCCGTAGGTACTGCCTCGCTACTCGGCGCCCCGGTGATAAGGATGCCGCGCCAGGATCGTCGATGCGCGGTAGAGCTGCTCCGCAAGGAGCACGCGTGTAAGCAGGTGCGGCCAAGTCGTTCGCCCGAAGGCGACTGTCCGCGTGGCCGCCGCGCGCAGGGCGTCGTCGACCCCGTCCGCGCCGCCGATGACGAAGGCGATCCCACGCGTGCCGGCATCGCGGAACCGACCGAACATCTCGGCAAAAGCTTCGCTGGTGAGGTCCTCGCCGCGCTCGTCGAGCATGAGGAAAGGTCGTCGCCCGTCGAGCCGGGTGCGCAGCAGATCGCTCTCGGCCCTGCGCAACGCACCGGCTGCGACCGACCGGGTCAGTACCAGCTCTACCAGCTCGATGCGCCAGGGACAGCGCTCGACATAGCGCTCGAAGAGCTCGCGCTCAGGTCCGCGCTTCCAGCGGCCCACCGCGAGGATGGTGACGTCCACCGTCGTCAGGCGCGCGAGCGGAGGTCCTGCGGCGGCGCCGCCCAGAGCTTCTCGAGATTGTAGAAGTCGCGCGTCTCGGGTCGGAACAGGTGGATGATGACGTCGCCCGTGTCGATCAGCACCCAGTCGCTGTCGCCGGCGCCCTCGGCGCTCACGCCCCGGAAGCCGGCGGCCTTCAGACGCTCCAGCAGCTTGTCGGCCATGGCGGCCAGATGGCGTTGCGATGTGCCGGACGCGATGATCATCGCGTCGGCGATGGCGGTCTTGCCGTCGAGATCGATCGTCACCGGGTCGACCGCTTTGTCTGCATCGAGCGAGTGCTCGATGAGCTCGATGAGCGCGCGTTCCGCTGATGCGACGCGCTGGACCGTCTGGATCAAGCTTCCTCCTTCTAGCGTTGCGGTCGCCACTCGCCCGCTGCCCGGATCGCCGAACTCGCGGCCGGATGTGTCCGCAGACGCAACAAGCACCAAGCCGGTGGCAGCGCCTCCACCAGCCCGCGCAGGTCATCCGGCGACCAACGCGTCGTCGCCAGCACCTTTGCGGCCGGCGCCACCAAAGCAGCGTAAGAATACGGCTCGCGGTCGAAGACGGCAATCGGCATGGCGCTGGCCACCGCCCGCCACCGATGCCAGCGGTGGAGCGACGCCATATTGTCTGCGCCCATCAGCCAGACGAACCGATGCTCTGGGAAAACCGACCGGAGCCGCGCCAACGTCGCCGCGGTGTAGCGGGTGCCGAAGCGCGCTTCGAGATCGCTCACCCAGATGCGTGGATGGTGCGCTACTTTCCGTGCCTTCTTGAGCCGGTCGCTGAGCGGCGCGGTCTCGCTTTGCTCTTTGAGCGGGTTCTGTGGTGCCACCAGCCACCAGACCTGATCGAGCCCGAGCCGCTTGAGCGCTTCGACGGAGATGCGCCGATGGCCTTCATGTGCGGGGTTGAAAGAGCCGCCCAAGAGGCCCACGCGCGGACCACGTCTTGCGGGTGCCGGCACCGCGGGTAGCGTGTGGCGCGCGACCGGTCGGCGGAGGCGGCGCGAGCCGGGGATCATCGCTCAGACGGGCCGCGTCTGGCCCGTACCGCGGACCCGGTAGTTGAACGTGGTGAGCTGCTCCACGCCCACGGGCCCGCGGGCATGCAGGCGGCCCGTGGCGATACCGATCTCCGCCCCCATGCCGAACTCTCCGCCGTCGGCAAACTGAGTAGAAGCGTTGTGCAGCACGATGGCGCTATCCACCTCGGCGAGGAAACGCCGGGCTGCCTGTTCGTCCGCGGTGACGATGCAGTCGGTGTGGTGCGAGCCCCAGCGATTGACGTGCGCGATGGCGTCGTCGAGGCCGTCGACCACCTTCACGGCGAGGATGGCGTCGAGATACTCGGCTGCCCAATCGGCGTCCGTCGCCGGCAGCACGGCGGCGTTCAACGCTTGTACCGTCGCATCCCCCCGTAGCTCGCAGCCGGCGTCGTGCAGCGCGGCCAGAATGCTGGGCAGCAAATCCGCCGCCATGGCGCGATCCACCAGGAGTGTCTCCGCGGCACCGCAGATGCCGGTCCGACGCAGCTTGGCGTTGACGACGATGGCCTCGGCCATCGCCGCCTCAGCCGCCTGGTGCAGATAGACGTGGCAGACGCCGTCGAGATGGCTGAACACGGGCATGCGCGCTTCGGCTCGCACGCGCTCCACCAGCGAGCGGCCGCCGCGCGGCACCAGCACGTCGACATGGCGGTCCATGGCGAGCAGGTGGCCCACCGCGGCGCGGTCGGTCGTCGGCACGAACTGGATGGCGTCGACCGGCAAGCTGGCGGCGGCGAGCCCCGCATGCAGCGCATCGGCGATGGCCCGTGCGCTGTGGAAGCTCTCCGAGCCGCCCCGGAGGATCACCGCATTGCCTGCCTTGAGGCACACGCCGCCGGCGTCGGCAGTCACGTTGGGTCGGCTTTCGTAGATCACGCCGACGACGCCCAAAGGCGTTGCCACGCGCTCGATGGCGAGGCCGTTCGGGCGCTCCCAGGCGGCGAGAACGCGACCCACCGGATCGGGTAGTGTGGCGATCGCTTCGAGCCCTGCGGCCATCGCCTCGATGCGCGCCGGATCGAGGCGCAGCCGATCGAGCATGGCGGGCGAGGTTCCCGCCGCTTGGGCAGCCTCGACGTCGCGCTGGTTGGCGTCGAGGATCGCATCGGTGGCCCGTCGCAGCGCGAGGGCGGCACCTTCGAGCGCCCGGTCTTTGCGCGGGCGTGAGGCTGTCGCCAGCTCGCGCGCCGCAGCACGGGCCGCTTGCCCGATCCTCTCCATCGCTGCCGCGAGGTCATCGCGGCGCTCCAGCACCGTCGCCATCGTGGTTTCCTCGAGCGTCCTCGGGACCGCGTTCGCTACCATGCCGGCAACGGGCGCGCTAGCCGTCGGCGAGCGCTGCCAGAGCCGATGCTACGACTTGGCGCTGTTCCGCCGTGAGGGCTGCCGTCGGCGGAACAGGCTCGCCCACCGCGTAGCCCTGGAGCTGAAGGCCGGCCTTGATGCAGGCCGCGAGGTTGAAGCGGGCGAAGGCCTCGTTGATGCGCCAAAGACGGCGCTGCAGCGCCATTGCTTCGGCCCATTGCTGCGCACGGCAGAGGTCGTAGAGGCGCACGCTCTCGCGCGGAACCAGGCAGGCGGGCCCGGCCATCCAGCCGACACCGCCGATCAACATCACCGCGGTCGGGATGTGCGCTGAGGCGGCGAACAGTTTCAGCTCGTTGCCGCAGCGGTGCATGATCGAGAGCAGCCGGCCCGTGTTGGTCGAAGCATCCTTGAGGTAGCCGATGCGCGGATGAGAGCTGAGCCGCTCGATGACGTCGAGCGACAAGTCGGCGCGCTGGAACTGCGGGTTGGTGTAGAGCACGACCGGGATGTCGACCGCGTCGGCGATGGCCCGGAAGTAGGCTTCGATGCCGGCGTCCGGCACGGGGAAGTAGGCTTCGAGGATGGCGAGAATGCCGTCGACGCCGAGCGCGGCGTAACGCTCCGCCTGGGCCACGGCATCGGCGGTCGCGGTCGAGGCGACGCCTGCGACAACCGGCACGCGTCCGCCTGCCGCCTTGACGGTGGTGCGCACAACCGTGGTGCGCTGCTCGCTGTCGAGGTAGGCGAACTCGCCGGTCGAGCCCAGCGGCGTGACGCCGTGCACGCCCGCGCCGATCAGGTCATCGACGAGCAGTGTGAGCGCAGCCTCGTCGATCCGCCCCGCATCATCGATCGGTGAGACCAGATAAGGAAAAACGCCGCTGAATTCGCGCATGTGCCCTCCGATTTCGCTGCCCGCGACGCTAAGTGCGCCGCCGACAATGACGCAAGGCCAGACACCATCGCGTCAGAGTGACTTGTACATCACCAAGGCGTCGACGAAGCCCTCGCGCGGGTGGCGGAAGGCTTCGGGGAGACGGCCGACGGTGGCGAAGCCGAGGCGCTGCCAGAGGGCCACGGCGCGGGAGTTGGTGGCAACGACGCAGTTGAACTGCATGGCCTTGAAGCCCCGTGCTCGTGCTTCCTCCTGCGAGTGCAGACAGAGCGTGCGCGCGACGCCTCTACCCTCGGCCCAGGGGGCGGTGACATAGCCGCAATTGGCAACGTGATCGCCCGGCCCCTTCTTGTTGGCGCGCAGGAAGTAGCTGCCGACGAGGCCGTCGGCAGCCTCGGCGACGAAGACGGCATGGTCCGGCGCACACCAGAAGGCGAGCGTCGCCTCGTGGTCCCAATCGCGGGGCAGGGCGTAGGTTTCGCCGGCACGTAGGACCGGCTCCAGTATGGCCCAGAGGGCGTCGTCGTCTTCTGTGCCGGCCCGGCGGATGCGAAGATCGTCCATGCGCCGCTTGAAGCAGCGCGCGCCGGAGATGTCGATTGCGCTTGCTGGTTCTTGCCTTGGGTGGCCTTGCCGCCGGTGTCGCTGCTGGCTTCGCGCACGTGAGTCGAGGGGCCGTGCGTCTTGTCGCTGCGGTCTACCCCGAGGTCGTCTTCTACGGACCCCAAGAGCAGCAGGTTGTGGCCCTCACCATCGACGACGGCCCGGACCCGGAGACCACGCCCGCCATCCTCGACACGCTCGACGGGCTCGACGTGAAGGCAACCTTCTTCCTCATTGGTGCGCGTGCAGAAGCGCATCCCGGTCTCGCCCGGGAGGTTGCCAGGCGCGGCCACGAAATTGGCCATCATCTCTGGCAGGATAGGCTCACGATCTGCTTGCCGCGCCCGACGCTCGAGCACGACGTCGCCGCGACTGGCCACGTGCTTGCCGAGGTCGCCGAGGTTCGCTGGCTGCGTCCCGGCGGTGGCTGGGTGAATGCCGGCATCATCGAGGTGGCGCAGGCGGGTGGCTACGAGGTTGTGGTCGGCGACGTACTGCCGTTGGACACGCGACTACCCAACCCACGCCTGGTCGGTGCGTTCATGCTGGCTGTGGCGTTGCCGGGCTCGATTCTCACCATCCACGACTACGGCGATCGCGGTCACCGCGCCGTGCCGCTCCTGGAGCGGGTCGTCACGGGCCTGCGCGCCCGCGGCTACACCGTCGGCACGCTGAGCGCGCTGGTGCCGCCGGAGGCTGTGGTCGAGGTCGCGGAGGAGGGTTGAGGCTGACGCGGTTGGCGGGCATTGGCTACTCCGCGTGGGCAAGAACGTTGAGCAGCTTTCCGGTCGGATCGCGGACGCAGAAGCGCCGAACGCCCCACGCCTCGTCGGTCAGCGCGTAGGGGATGTCGTGGCCGAGCCCTCTCGCACGCTCGTAGACCGCGTCGACGTCGTCCACTTCGATCGAAAGATCCGGAACGGGCGTGCCCGAACCACCTTCGCTGGCGATGCTGACTTGCACCGTCGCTGCCTGCTCGCCGGCCAGTGTCACGATCCAGCCATGATCCATGACGACGGTCAGATCAAAGAGTTCGGCGTAGAAGTCTCTAGTCTCTGCGACGTCTGTCGTTGCCACGTTCGTCACGACGCGTTTGACGGTCATCTGTGCTCACTCCAGCAACATCGGAGCCTGGTATCAGGCTTGCGATGACGTGTCCGGGGGGCGGCGTCTGCTGAGGCGACTGGCGTCTTCCTCAGCACGCTCAGAGCTGCCCGGCTGAGCCACGCTTTCCGCCTCCCTGCAGAGCACGCGCGACGATGGTCACCACGACACCCAGTGTCGTCGCGTAGAAGCCGAGCGCGATCCAACTGTCGAAGAACGCGCCGACGTCGCCGCGTGAGATCAACAGCACGCGGCGCATATTGTCCTCGAGCAGGGGGGAAAGGACAAACCCGATCAAGAAGGCGGCGGCCGGAATGCGCATCAGCTTGAAGGCGAGCCCGAGAACGCCGGCTGCGAGCATGACGTAGACGTCGAAGAGCGCGTTCGAGAGGGCGAACGCGCCCACTGCGGTCAGCGAGATGACGATCGGATACATCAGATCGAGCGGGATCTCCGAGATCCGTTGGAGATGGACGGTCATGTAGCGGCCGACCAGGAAGACGATCGCGCTGGAGATCAGAAGCGTGAGGTAGAGGCCGTGCACCAGGTCGAGATCGTTCTGAAACAAGAGCGGTCCCGGCGCCAAGCCGTGAAAGTAGAAGGCGCCGAGCAGCATCGCCGTCACGATGTCGCCTGGAATGCCTAGGGCGAGCAGGGGGATCAAGGTGGCCGCGCCCGTGCCGCTGTTGGCGCTCTCGGCGGCAGCCACGCCCGAGAGGGCACCCGAGCCGAACTTCGCGCGATCGGGCGCCGTGCGGCGCGCTTCGGCGTAAGAGACGAAAGTGGCCGTCGTCGCACCGATGCCGGGGATGGCGCCCAGCATGATGCCGATCGTGCTGCCCTTGCCGATCGTTGGAAGAAGCGATCGGAGCACCTTCGGGCCGATGCGGAGGTTGCTGAACGTGGCGATGGGCTTGGTGTGCACGAGCACCCCGCCGCGCGCGTAATAGAGAAAGATGTCGGGGAGCGCGAAGAGACCGATCAAGAGCGGCATGAAGGCGATGCCGTCGAGGAGATTGGGGGAGCCGAAGGTGAAGCGCTCGGTGCCGTAGACGAGATCGAGCCCGACGGTGCCGGCAATCAGGCCGAGGATCCCGCCGATCAGGCCGCGCGCGAGGCCGCTGGTGGAGACAGCGGCGATCACCGTAAGCGAGAAGAGGATGAGCGCAAAAAGCTCGACCGGCCCGAAACGCAGACCGATCGTTGCCAGGACACCGGCGAAGAGGATGAGCGCCAGCACCGACAAGAGATCGCCCAGGAAGGAGGCCCACAACGCGACATCGATGGCCTCGCCGGCGCGGCCCTGGCGGGCGAGTGGGTAGCCGTCGAGCATCGTGCAGGCAGCCGCCGGCGTACCTGGCACGTTGAGCAGGATCGCCGAGATCGATCCGCCGAACAGGCCTCCCTTGTAGATCCCCAGGAGGAGGACGAGGCCGGGCAGAGGATCGAGAAAGAGCGTGAAGGGCAGGAGGATGCTCACCGCCATCGTGACGGTGAGCCCCGGGATGGCGCCCACGACCGCGCCGAGCACCACACCGAGCGGGAGGAAGAGGAGGACCCGCCAGTCTCCCACCAAGCTCAGGACGGAAAGCCAATGCTCCATGCGTGTCAGGCTTTACCGTTGCTCGAAGAGGCCGAGGGGTAGCGGCGTGTTACCGAGCTCGACGAACACGACGTAGATGGTCGCCGCGAACAGCGTCGCGATCGCCAAGCGCTTCGGCAGCGAATGGTCGGGGCTGCCCCATAGCATCAGGAGAACGAAGCAGAAGATCGCCGGCACCATGCCGAGCACGTTCAACGCGATGATGAAGACGAGCAGCTTGCCGGCGAGCAGACCCGCGCGGCGCCACGACATCGCCGTCGCTTGGCCACTATCCGTCGAGTTGCCCAGAACGCTCTCAGCCAAGAGGATCGCGCCGGCGCAGATCAGCATGACAGCCAGGTAGCGCGGAAGGTCCGCGGGCCCGAGGCTACCCGGCTGAACGTGCATCGGCGTCTTCACGCCTGCGGGAATGGCCACGAACAGCAGAAACAAGCCGAACGCGATTGCGAGCGCAGCCGGGAGGCTGCGCTGCAAGCGCGTGCGCCACGACAGGTGATCACGCGTGCTCAGCTTGCGACCTCGACGGCGTGCGCTGCTGCCGCGGCCCTACTGTGCGATCAAGCCGACCCTCGCCAAGATCGATCCGTAGTTCTCGTGGTCGGCAGCGATCAGCTCGGCAAAGTCGTCGGTTGGCAGAAACACGGGCATGAGCCCCAGATCGGCGAAACGCTCCTGGACCGCCGGGTCCTGGAGAGCCTCGTCGAGTGCCTGCGCCATGCCCTCGACCGCGGCATCGGGCGTTCCTGCCGGTGCGACGATACCGAACCATGAGGCGACATCGAACCCTTCCACGCCGGCCTCCTGCATGGTCGGGATCTCCGGCAGACCCTCCCAGCGCTCCTGGTTGAGGATCGCCAGCGGCTTGACCGTGTCGGCTTGCGCCTGGCGAAGCACAACCGGGTCGAAGAGGGCGTCCACATGCCCGCCGAGCAGGTTGTTCATCGCTTCACCTGAGCCTTTGAAGGGCACGTGGGTCAGGTCCACGTCGGTGACGTCGGCGAAGATCTCGGAGTAGAGGTGGGTGATCGTGCCGATGCCGGCCGAGCCCACGGTCACCTCGCCCGGATTGGCGCGGGCGTACGCGATGAACTCTTCTACCGTGTCGGCCGGGAAGTCCTTGCGGACCGCCAGGGCGCCGTAGCTTTCGGCCATACGCCCGACCGGCTCGAAGCCGTCGATCGGGTCGTAGGCTACCGTGTTCATGTGTGGTGCGATGGTCAGCGTTGCGGTCGGTACGAAGCCGAAGTTGTTGCCGTCGGCTCGCTGATCCGCCGCGCGCGCGATGCCGATGGTCCCACCGCCGCCGCTGATGTTCTCGATCGTGACCTCGGTTCCCAGGATCTCCTCGAGTGCAGGTTGAACGGCCCGCATCGTGTTGTCCGACGTGCCGCCGGGCGCGTAGGGCACGATGACGCGAACCGAGCCGTCGGGCCACTCGGCTGCGGCAGGCGACGTCCACGCGACGGCGCCCGCCATCAGCGTGGCGACGACGACCGTCAGGCCGAACGTGGCAGGGCGTCTGGTCGTGTCGCGTTCCGGCTGACGTTCCATGGTTTCCTCCCTGTTTGAAGCAGCGGGTAGCGGGCAAGGCACAGCGTGTCGTGTGCCTTCACCGGCCAGTGAAGATCGGTGCGCGGTTCTCGCGAAAGGCAGCGAGCCCTTCCTGCAGGTCGGCGCTGTCCCGGACCGCATGGAGGGAACGCTGGGTCAAGGCCACCTGCTCGGCGGGCGTCCGCGGCAGGGTGTGCCCGACGACGAACCGCTTGAGGGTCTTGAGCACGAGCGGGGCCATGGTCTCCAGGTGCCGGGCCATGTCGAGCGCAGCATCGAGTTGCCGACCGGTGGGCACGAGTTCGTTGATCAAGCCCATCTCGTAGGCCCGGCGGCCGGAGACGGGACGGCCGAGCAGCATGATCTCCATCGCGAGCTTGTGCGGGATGCGCGCGGCGAGCGTCGCGATGAGGCCGCCGGTGAGCCCGACGCGGCCCTCGGGATAGGAGAACCTGGTCTCTTCGGTAGCGATGCAGAGATCGGCCGCGGCCACCATGACCAGCCCACCGCCGACGCACCAACCGTCGACCGCGCAGATGATCGGTTTTTCGGTGGCGAGCCCCAGCGTGGGAACGCAGCGCCAGAACTCGGGCACGTCGGTCACGTCGGCGCCCGAGGTAAAGGCTCGATCGCCCGCGCCGGTGATGATCGCCACGCGCTGGTCGGACGCGTCGAACTCGGCGAAAGCATGCTGCAATGCGAGCGCCATCTCGGTGTTGATGGCGTTGAGCTTCTCTGGACGGTTCAGCGTAAAGATCGTCGTCTTGCCGTCCTGGCGAACATCCAGACCGCTCATGCGCTCGCTCCCTCTGCGCCGTTGGCATCGTCGCTGCCGGTGCCGAGCAGCAGCCGTGCGTCGACGGCGACGCAGCCGTCGGTGCTGACCAGGACCGGATTGACGTCGAGTTGCTCGAACCGGTCGCCGAGGTCGTGCACCAGCCAGCTCACCCGCGAGATGGCATCGGCGAGGGCGGCGACATCGAGCGGCGGGCGGCCCCGCACACCGCCCAGGAGCCTGCTTGCGGCGCAAGCGTTCAACAGCTCCAGCGCAGCGGTCGCATCGATCGGTGCGCACGCAACGGCGACGTCGCGCAGCAGCTCCACCAAGATGCCGCCGGCGCCGACCACCAGGATCGGACCGAACTGCGGATCGCGCCGCGCGCCAACGAACATCTCGAGATCGCCCGCCGCCATCTCCTGAACGGCGTATCCCTCGATGCGCGCCTCCGGCAGGCGCGCCTCGATGCGCTCGGCCATGCCGGTGACGGCCTCCTCCACCGCCGAGGCTGTGTCGAGGTCGAGCGCCACACCGCCGACGTCGGACTTGTGGACGATGTCGGGCGAGATGACCTTCACGGCGAACGGCGCGCGCAGGCGTTCGGCGCAAGCCGCCGCATTCTGCGCATCGCGCGCCAGCTCTGCGCGATTGACCGGCACACCGTAGGCGTCGAGCAGCCGCTTGGCCGCGATCTCGTCGATCGCACCGCCCCGACCGATGCCGGGCGCCGCAGGGAGGTCGGCCGGCCGCTCGGGCGCCGCTCTCCGTCGCAGGCTTGCCAACCGCTGCCAGGCGGCGATGGTCCGCACCGCTTCGTCGAGGTTGTCTGTGTAGAGCGCCTTCGCTTGCTTGAGCGCGCCGCGTGCAGCTTCGCCCGATTGGGCGGGCTGCAGCAGCAGGATGTGCGGTTTGACGTAGCCGGCCTCGGCCGCGCGCTGCTCGCCCACCACCACGTGCTCGGCGACCAGCTTGATGTCCGGAACGGTTGTGACCGGCGTCAAGATGATGTCGGTCGCGGGGTCCCGCAGGACGATGTCGACCGTGTCGCTCACCACACCCGTCAGGAGGCCACGCTCGGCGGCGCCCATGTCGACGGGATTGGTGCAGAGCTCGGCTGGGTAGTGCACCTGCAGCGCGGTCACAGTCGTTGGGGCGAACGAAGCGAGCGGAACGCTACCGTCGGTGAGCCGGTCGGCCGCGATTGCGCCGCTGCCGCCCGATGTCGTGACGATCGCCGTGCTGCGAGGATCGGTCTCCGGAAAACGGCCGAGCAAGGCCGCCAGCAGGGTCATTGCGTCGGTGTCGTCCATGACGAGCACGCCGGCCGCACGGCAGGCGGCCGCGAAGGCCTCGAAGCTGCCGGCGAGGCTCGCCGTATGGGAGAAGGCGGCCGCGGCGCCCGCCTCCGAGCGACCGGCCTTGACGATGATCCAGCGCTTCCCGGCGTCGTGCACCCGCCTCGCGGTTGCCACGAAGCGTGTGGCGTCCTTCACGCCCTCGAGATAGCTGCAGATCACCTTGGTGTGCGGGTCCGCGACCAGAAACTCGACGAAGTCGCACAGTTCGAGGTCGGCCTGATTGCCGATCGAAAAGCAGTGCGAGAAGCCGATGCCACGCGTGATCGCGCGGTCGAACACGGTCGCCATGAGCGCGCCGCTCTGGCTCACAAAGCCGATCTCGCCGGGCGGCAGCTCCGGCACGAACAAAGCGGGTGAGGCACAGAGCGCCAGGTTGTTCACCGGGCTGATCAGCCCCAGGCAGTTGGGCCCGATGATCCGCATGCCATGGCGGCGAGCCACCTCAACGACCTCACGCTCGCGGGCAGCACCCTCGTCGCCGGCTTCCGAGAACTTCGCGGTGACGATGATGGCAGCCTTGATTCCCGCTTCGGCACAGGCGGCGACCGTCTCTCGCACCGCGTCGGGCGGGACGGCCATGATGGCCATGTCGGGTGGCGCCGGCGTGCGCTGCACCGACGGGTAGCAGGCGAGCCCGCGCAAGCTCTCGCGTTGCGGGTTGATTGGGTAGATCGCGCCCTCGAACCCATGCTGGATCAACGACTTGAGAATCCGGCCGCCGAACTTGGTGAGGTCCTCGGAGGCACCGATGACCGCAACAGAGCGCGGCGTGAGCGTCTCCTCGATCGATCGGTCTTGCGGCGCACCATGCATGCCCGCGCCCCACCTAGATTGCCTTCCTGATCGCCGCGAACCTGCGCGTATCGCGGTCCGCCAATGGTTAGACCTCTACGCATACATGGCGCGTGCGCGAAAGAACAAGGCCAATCGGAGTGCATGCTACATGCCCACGACATAGCTGCTTTGCTGCTCGTTCGGCGCGACGAGGCGGCCGTCCGGCTGGCCGGTCGCCCGATCCTCGAAACCGGCGATGCCCTGGGCCACGATCAACGTCGGTTGGCGTCCCTCGCGGAATGCTCATCCTTTGCAGGGCGGCACTTCGAAACGTCCATTCTCCTCGAGCGCCGACGATTAGGACGCCGGCGCCTTCTGCAGCGCAAGGAAGTCGATAGATTCGTACGACTCTAGAAACGTTCCCACACACGGGATGGAGACGACATGGACAAGCTTCAGGGGCTGCTCGGCAGCCTTGCCGTGGCCATGGTCCTGACGGGGCCGGCCGCTGCCGCCGACGGACCGCTGGTGACCACCGAGTGGCTGGAAGCGCGGCTCGACGACCCGTCGGTCCGGATCCTCGAGGTGAGCGTCGATCCGGAGGTCTACGAGAGCGGGCACATTCCGGGTGCCGCCAACTTGGTTTGGCACACCGACCTCGTCGATCCGGTCCGCCGCGACATCGTGAGCCGCGAGGCCTTGGAGACCGGGTTGCGCGCCGCGGGCGTCGACGACGGCGACACGATCGTCCTCTATGGCGACACGAACAACTGGTTCGCGGCGTGGGGGGCGTGGGTCTTCGACGTCTACGGGGTCGACGCCAAGCTCCTGGACGGCGGTCGCAAGCTCTGGGAGGCGGAAGGCCGCCCGCTCGTGACCACGCCGGTTGTCGCGGAGCCGGGCGAGATCACGCTCGCCGAAGCCGACGAGCGCCACCGGGCGCGTCTCGCCGACGTCGTCGGCGCATCGGAGAGCGGCTCGCACGTCATCGTCGATATCCGCTCGCCCGACGAGTACTCGGGCACGATCATCGCACCTCCGGGCTTGAAGGAGACGGCGATCCGCGCCGGCCATGTGACGGGTGCGGTCAACATCCCCTGGGGCCAAGCGGTGCAGGAGGATGGACGCTTCAAGCCCGCTGACGAGTTGAAGGCGCTCTATGCCGAGCTCGGCGTCGACGGCACGAAGCCCGTCATCACCTATTGCCGGATCGGCGAGCGCTCCAGCCACACCTGGTTCGCGCTCTCCAAGCTGCTCGGCTATGACGTCGTCAACTATGACGGGTCGTGGACGGAGTACGGCAACGCCGTCGGCGTGCCCGTGACGAACCTTGCCGGCACCGTCTGGACCGGCCGCTGATCATTTCGGTCTGGCGAGGCCGGAGGTGCGCGAAGTCTGTCGCGCACCTCCGGCCAAAGGCGGTTGGGGCGGTATCGGTCGCCGTTCGGCGTATCCACAAATGTTCTAACGTTCGGCCGCCATTCTAGCTTCGGCCGGATCAGTCTTCGCCCGCATCATCGACGTTTCCTCTTCTCGACACGCTCCGCCGTGCGTCCGCAGCACCTCGGCGACCTCGTCGTGGCCGTGCCGGATAGCATCATTCAGTGGCGTATTGCCCCAACGGTCGGTCGGATTGACGGGAACGCCATGCGCGATGATGTAGCAAACAACCTCCAGGTGGCCCTCAGCCGCCGCAAGATGCAGCGCCGTACGGTAATCGTAGTCCGCTGTCTCCAGCGGAATGCCCTGTGCTGCGAGTCGCCGAACCGCGACAATGTCGCCGAGACTTGCAGCCCAGATGAGTTCGTCGGTCTTGGGTGAGTCCAGGAGCGCTTGCGCTTTCGCTCCTGCGGCGTCGTCAGAATTTCCGTATGTCCCGTCGCCACGAATCGCGCCAGCCTTTTCGAGTAGCTCGATCAGGCTCGCATGCCCTTGCAAATACGCATCGTCCAGAGGCGTGCCGCCCCATCGGTCCTTTGGATTCAGATCGAGGTTGCGGCCCTGGTGCGTAGCCTCGTCAATAAAGAATTGCACAACGTGACGCTGGTCTTCCGCCGCAGCCAGGTGCAAGGGTGTTCGAAGGTCATAGTCCGCACAGGCTGCATCGACGTCTCGTTGTAGCTGTGATTGAATTGCACCGAGATCACCTTTACTAGCTGCCCAGATCAACTCATTGACTTGCCTTGCTTTTACTTGTATCGGATTCATCCGTGGGTCTTTCTTGGATGAATGCCAGCTCAAGTCATCGAGACTATGAAAATTGAAGGCGTTGACTAGTCGCTGACAAAAATCAATACCCCGCACGCTGTTACCAAGCTCGTCGAGCCTCGGCGACCAGATACAAAAGCCAGCCACGTTGGGGACCACGACCATGACAGCGCCGGAGACGCCACTCTTGGCCGGCAGCCCGATGGTGAATGCGAATTCGCCGGAGAAATCGTACATGCCGCAACTCGACATCAGCGACAGGCAGTTTCGCACTGTCTCTGTTCTGAACACCCTCTCGCCCGTTACCGGACAAATCCCGCCGTTTGCGAGCGTCGCCGCGACGATCGACATCAGCTCACAGTTGAGTTCGATCGCGCAACATTGCATGTAAAACTCAAGGACGTCATGAATGTCGACGTTATTCGGAAAGGCATTCTTCTCGCGCATGAAATAGGCCAACGCATAGTTTCTGTCAGCCGTTTCGCGCTCCGAGAGAAACACGGACGTTGAAAAACGTGGCAGGTCGTTGCCACAGAGTTTTGCCCAGCGCTTCATCACGTTGTCAAAACGCCGGCCGGACCAGCCGCGGGCATCGGCGAGCCCATCGTGGCTGCCAGGCGACAGCGTCTCTTTGTCACCCAAGCCGATCAGCGCGCAGGTCATGATCGCACCAGCGTTGATCATCGGATTGTGGGGCCGATCCGCCTTGTCGAGCGCAATCTCGTTGAAGCCTGCGCCACTCGGTTCGCGGCCCACGAAACGATGAACAGTCTCGGCCCCATGCTCCTCAAGGGCGATACAATAACTGATCGGCTTTGACGTCGATTGTACTGAGAAAAACTCTTTAGCGTCGCCCAAGCTGAGGCGCTGCCCGTCGATCGAGCATAGCGCCATGCCGAAGCTGTCAGCAGCCGCTCCCTGCAAGTTCAGCTGCGGTATGTAGTCGGCGGGTGCGCCAGCCTTGTTCTGACGAACCTGTTCGAAGATTCGTTCGAGCTCATTGGCAAAACCCTGGAAATCAGGGATAACCATCCTTCCTTGGACGGCACGCTCGATCAGCAGGATGTTATGACGAATGGCTTGATAAAAATCGGTGCGTGAAATTTTTAGCGTGATTTCGTCTGTTACTTGACGTGCTGTCTCAATTCGATGCTTCAATAAGCCGAGGCTGTCGTGCAAACGCTTGTCATGTGACTTTAAGCCGACTTCGGCAAAAACACGCTCGAAATCACGCAGCCGGACTGCTTGATCGTTGTCGTCATCAAGCGCGCGGAAAAGGCGTTCTTCACGTAGATCGACGCCGATTGGCCACGCATCGGCCGATGCGTGGCCGCCATTCCTCACATCGGGCGACGCGCTTATTGCACTCGCAAGGCTAGATGCAACTCTTGGCGTGTTTTGCTCGCGTCTGCCGGGCATGTCACGACCCCTTTCTTTCGCGTCCTACCGACGGTTTTGTTCAGGAAGGCGTTCAGCATGGCTGGCCAGGCGAGCGGCGTGCCCTGGCGAATAGCCCGTCTGAAGCCGCGTGCGAAATCAGTATGCTTTAGTCGAATATGGCCGCCCGTGTGGGACGGAGCAAGGAACAACGTGGACGAGTCCACCTGCCGGCCGAGACGCTCGTTTGATTGGTTCGAACGCACCGACGCGATGAAGTCTCAGTGTTGGCGCGGGTCTGTTCGGTCGGTGGGTGGCTCAGGTCGAGTGGACATCAGGCCGACTTGGCGTGTCGTTGGCCTTGGCGGTACGTGACGGCCTCGGTGCGCCCTTGGGCTTGTTGCGATCGACGGAGCCGGAGCGTTGGGATCACCGCCTGTAGGACGTTAGCGGTCACGTCGGCCGCGCGGGGAAGGGGCTTGGACAAGATCGACCGGAAGATTTTGGCGCTCCTGCAGGAGGACGCGACACTCTCCGTCGCCGAGATCTCGCAGCAGGTCAACCTGTCCCCGACACCGTGCTGGAACCGGATCAAGAAGCTCGAGGCCAACGGGGTCATCGTCGGGCGGGTGGCGCTGCTCGTGCCGGAGGCCATAGGTCTCGGGCTCACGGTGTTCGTCGCCGTCGAGGCGCATGACCATTCGCAGAAATGGCTCGAGCGCTTCGCCGAGACGGTGACCGCGATGCCGGAAGTCATGGACTTCTACCGTTTGGCCGGCGAGGTCGACTACATGCTGCGCGTGGTCGTCGCCGACGCCGCAGCCTACGATGCCTTCTACCAGCGCCTCATCACCGCCGTGCCGCTCAAGAACGTCACGTCGCGGTTCGCCATGCAGCGGATCAAGTCCACGACGGCCTACCCGGTCGGCTGAGTTCGGCTGCTTGACGGACGAAGACGGCAGGGCTGATGGAGGGGCTCGATCCGAACCCGGGTAGGCGCTACCGGGTGCGGTAGGGGAGCTTTGCGAATGGCTGCGTGCCAGCCGGATATCCTTGCACTGCGGCGCGGGCTCGCCCGTGGCGAGACCACCGCCTCGGCGCTCACTCAAACCGCGCTTGCTTCGGCCCAGGAGAGCGCCGCCCTCAACGCCTTTGTATCGCTGAACCCCGAAGGTGCTCGCCAAGCAGCGCGGAGAGCGGATGCGCGTCGCCTCCCGCTCGGGCCGCTCGACGGCATTCCCGTGGCCGTGAAGGACAATTTCAGCGCAGCGGGGATGGTAACGACGCGTGGCCATCGGGCGGACAGCCTGTCGGCAGATGAGCTCGACGCTCACGCCGTCGCAAGGCTCATCGCAGCGGGTGCGGTCATCATCGGCAAGACGAACCTCGACGAGGGCGCACTCGGCGCCGTCACCGACAATCCCCATCACGGCCGCTCGATCAATCCACTCGCCGACGGACACACGCCGGGAGGATCGAGCGGCGGTTCGGCGGCGGCGGTCGCTGCGGGGATCGTGCCGCTGGCCCTCGGCAGCGACACGTTGGGCTCGGTGCGCATTCCGGCATCGTACTGCGGTCTGTTCGCGCTGAAGCCGACGCGAGGCGCCATCGGCCGCTCGGGCCTGGCACCGCTCGCCGAGAGCCTGGACAGCGCAGGCCCGATCGGCCGTTCGGTGCCGGATTTGCGCCTCGCCTACGACATCCTGTCGGGCTACGACCCCGAAGACCTAGCCTCGGTGCCGCCCAGTCTGCGCAGCATTGGCGCGCCACGAGCGCGCTCGGACCCTCTCACGGTCGGTGTCGTCAACCTCGACGGCGTCGCGCTGGAGGGCGCTATCGACGATGCCCTCGCGCTTGCGGTCGACGCTCTCGCCGCGGGTGGTGCACGGGTCCGTCCGATCGCGATCGAGGGGTGGCACCCCGCGCGGGCCGGGCGTGCCGGGTTTCTGGTCGTTGAGGCCGAGGTCGCAGCAGCCCTCGGCGAGGAGATCGCGGCCGAGCCGGACCGCTTCGGCGCGACGTTCCTCAAGCTTGTGGACTACGGCCGACGACTCGAGGCACCAAGGCTTGCTCGGGCCTATGCAACCGTCAGAGCGACGGCGGCCGCGGTGCTACGTGCCTTCGCCGAGGTCGATGTCCTTCTTCTGCCGACCACGCCGCACCGCAGCTTCCTCCACGGCACGCCGCCGCCCGTCGATCAAGCCGATCTCACCGCGCTCGCCAACTTGGCCGGCTGCCCGGCCGTGGCGATACCGGTCCGGACCACGGATGGCGCGCTGCCCGCGAGCATCCAATTGTTGGGACCTTCGTGGAGCGAGCACTGGCTGCTCGATCTTGCCGAAGTCCTTGCACTGCAGCTCGATGCCGTGCGCTGAGCCCGCGACGCGGCAGTCCGAGGACGTCGTTAAGCCAGTCAGACGATGCCGTCTTCGCGCAGCGTTCCGATCTCGCTCTCCGAGATGCCGATCTCCGCCAGAACCTCGTCCGTGTGGTCGCCGATGTCCGGGGCGGGGCCGGAGATGCGCGGCGGCGTGCGCGAGAGGCGCACCGGGGTGCCGACGAGGCGGATGGGTCCGCGGCGCGCATGCTCGACTTCCTGCGCCATGCCTGTGTGCTGGACCTGCGGGTCGGCGAAGACGTCGTCCATGCGATAGATCGGGCCTGCCGGGACGCTCGCCGCTTCCAGCCGTTCGAGCCAGCGTGCGGTCGTCTCGGTGCGGAAGATGGGCGCAATGGCCTCCCACACCTTCGGCCGGTTCTGGAGGCGTGCGGCCACGGTTGCGAACTCGGGTGCCTCGCCCAGCTCGGGTCGGCCAAGCTCCCTACAGAGATCGCGCCATTGGCCGTCGCCGCCGACGCCGAGATTGAGATGGCCGTCGGCGGTCTCGACGACACCCATCGGCGTCGCGACGGGGTGATCGTTGCCGGCCTGGTCGGGCACGTCGCCTTCGACCAGGTAGCGGGCGGCCTGGAAGTCCATGATCGCGATCTGGGCTTCGAGCAGCGAGGTCTGGATCCATTGGCCGCGCCCGGAGCGCTCCCGCTCGATCAGCGCGGTGAGCACGCCGACGGCGCCGAACACGCCGGCACCGATGTCGGCGACGGCGGCTCCGGCGCGGACCGGGCCCTGGCCGGGCAGTCCGGTCACGGCCATCAGCCCGCCAAGTCCCTGCGCGATCTGATCGAACCCTGGCCGCTTCACGTAGGGGCCGTCCTGACCGAACCCGGAGATCGAGGCGAGGATGATCCGGGGATTGATGGCGGCGAGTGTCTCGTAGTCAACGCCCAGGCGATACTTCACGTCGGGCCGGTAGTTCTCGACGACCACGTCCGCCGTTGCCACGAGCTTCTCGAAGATCGCCCGTCCTTTCTCGGTCTTGAGATTGAGGCTGAGCGAGCGCTTCGACCTGTGCAGGTTCTGCATGTCCGAACCGTCGCGCGGACCGCTGATCGTCTCGTTCGGGTCCATGCCCGCGGGCATCTCGACCTTGATGACGTCGGCGCCGTAGTCGGCGAAGATCCGACAGCAGGTCGGTCCAGCGCGGACCCGCGTGAGATCGAGCACGCGGATACCGGACAGCGCCGCCGGTTGCACTTGCTCGCTTACGTCCATAGCGTGTCCCCTGAAAAGCGTGTGCCGGGCCTCGCGTGCGCAGTTTGCGAAGACCTCTGTTGCACTTGTCCCGCCGACTATGCTGGAAGTGCATTCCGGCGTGCAGCCCCACAGATGGGTGGCGATGACGAGCGACGTAAGCCTGACCGAGGAACGCCGGACATCCAGCGCAAAGATGTCGGCTCCCGACCTCTCCACGTTGTTGCGTGTCAGCCGCCCGTCCGCTGACGTTGCGCTCGTCACCATCAACCGCCCGGAGCGGCGCAATGCGCTGACACTCGCTATGTGGAGTCGTCTCGCCGAGCTCTTCGAAGCGCTCGGCGAAGCGCGTGAATTGCGTAGCATCGTCCTGGCGGGTGCGAACTGTTCCTTCTGCGCCGGTGCCGACATCACCGAGTTCGGCGAAGTGCGAAGCACGCCTGAAGATGCGCGCGTCTATGCCGAGGCTGTCGAACGGGCGCTCTTATCCATTTCGCGTTGCCCGAAGGCGACGTTCGCGGCCATCTCCGGGCCTGCCTTCGGTGGCGGCTGCGCGCTCGCCGTCGCCTGCGACTTCCGCATTGCCGACACAGGAGCAAGCTTCGCGATCCCCGCCGCGCGGCGCGGCCTCGTCTGCGGCGTCGAGGAAACCCGCCTCGTCTACCTCGCGGTCGGTTTGGTGGGCGCCAAGGAGCTGCTCTTCACGGGTCGCGTCTACGGTGCGGCGGACGCGTTGGCGATCGGCCTGGCCACGGAGCTTGCCGAAGGCGACGCGCTCAATACCGCGCTCGAGCGGGCAGGCGCGCTCGCGTCGTCGGCGCCCTTGTCGATCGCCGGCACCAAGCTCGTGCTCGAGGCGCTGATCGCAGGGGAGACTCCCGAACGCGCGACCTGCATCGAGGCCGCCTGCGACAAGGCGATGGCTAGCGAAGACTACCGGGAAGCGACACAGGCGTTCACTGAGAAACGCCAGCCGCAGTTCAAGGGTTGCTGACCGGCCGGCGGTGACCGAAGACCTAAGAAACTTGGGAGAGACATGATGACCAAACGCCCTCGGATCGTTGCCGTTGCGGTCGCTGCCGGGTGGACGCTGGCACTGCCGGCTTTTGCCCAGACGACGTGGGACATGGCGACGCCCTATCCCGATGCCGAGTTCCACACCCAGAACGTCCGCTTGTTCGTCGAAGATGTGGCCGAGGCGACCGACGGCGAGCTGCAGATCACGGTTCATTCCGGGCAATCGCTCTTCAAGCACCCCGAGATCAAGCGTTCGGTACAGAACCAGCTCGTGCCCATCGGCGAGGTGCTGATGGCGAACCTGTTCAACGAGGACCCGATCTTCGGCGCCGACAACATCCCGTTCGTCGCGACGGACTACGACAGCGCAGAGGCGCTGTGGGAGACCCAGCGGCCGATGGTGGAGGAGCGGCTTGCCGATGACGGTATTATCTTGCTCTACACCGTGCCGTGGCCTGGCCAGGGCTTCTACACGAACGACGAGATCGCGAGCGTCGAAGACCTCAACAACGCCAGCTTCCGCACCTACAACGCGACCACGTCGCGCATGGCGGAACTGCTCGGTGCGGTGCCGACGACGGTGGAAGCGGTCGAGATCCCGCAGGCCTTCTCCACGGGCGTGGTCGAGGCGATGGTGACGTCGGCGGCGACCGGCGTGCGTACCAAGGCCTGGGACTTCACCAACCACTTCTACGATCTCTATGCGTGGCTGCCGAAGAACATGGTGATCGTTAACGAGCGCGCCTTTCAGGCCCTGCCGGAAGATCAGCAGACGGCGATCCTTGAGGCTGCAGCGGCGGCGGAAGAGCGCGGTTGGCAGATGAGCCAGGAGGTTTCAGCCAGCACCGTCGAGGAGCTGGGCCAGAATATGACCGTCCACGAGGCCGATGACGCGTTGCGCACCGAGCTCGAGGCCATCGGGCAGACGATGGCTGCGGAATGGGCGGAGCAAACCGGCGAAGACGGTCAGCGCATCCTAGACTCCATCAACTGATCCCCAGGGCCAGCGGCCGACATGGGGGCTTTCCGACGACGACGAGGGTCCGCGACATGACGCGGGCCCTCGACTTCGCCTACCGCACCGCGGGGGTTCTGGCAGGCGTCTTCCTCGTCGCCATTGCGGTGATCGTCACCGCGCAGATCGTGGCGCGGCTCTTCGACAGGATGCTGCCTTCGGCCGATGAGTTCGCGGGCTTCTGCCTGGCGGCGACCTCGTTTTTGGGTCTCGCCTACGCGTTTCGCGCCGGCAGCCACATCCGCGTCACGTTGTTCGTCCAGCGGCTGCGCGGTGCCGTCGCCCGGGTACTGCTCGTCGTGGCGCTCGCGGTTGCCACCGCGGTCACCAGTCTGTTCGCCTGGCACACCGTCTTGATGGTCGGGCAGAACTTCTGGCGCGGCGAAGTCACCTCCGGCCTCGTCCCGTTGCCGCTTTGGCTGCCGCAGCTCGGCATGGCCATCGGTGTCGTCCTGTTTGCGCTCGCGATCATCGAAGACCTGGTGCGCGTCCTGCGTGGCGGGCAGCCAATCTTCGCCGGCGGCGAGAGCGATCAGCAGAAGACCGACAGCATCGCCGACGAGCCACGGTAGGACGCATGGACCCGGCATTCGTCTCCGTCTTCCTCATCGCGACGCTGTTCGTGTTCCTGGCGGCCGGCGTCTGGGTGGCCCTGACCCTCATGACGGTCGGCTATCTGGGGATCGTCCTGTTCTCCGGCGCGCCCGCGGGCGCGATCATGGCGACCACCATTTGGGGCCAGTCCTGGTCTTGGGCGCTGACCGCGTTGCCGCTCTTCATCTGGATGGGCGAGATCCTCTTCCGCACGCGCCTTGCGTCCGAAATGTTCCGCGGCCTCGCGCCATGGCTGGCACCCCTTCCCGGCCGCCTGCTGCACGTCAACGTGGCTTCGTGCGGTCTCTTCGCAGCCGTTTCGGGTTCTTCGGCGGCGACGACGGCAACGATCGGCCGCATCACCATCCCCGAACTTCAGCAGCGCCGCTATGACGAGCGCATGGTGGTGGGCACGCTCGCGGGCTCGGCGACCCTCGGCTTCCTCATCCCGCCGTCGATCATTCTGATCGTCTACGGCGTGGCGGCGGACGTTTCGATCAGCCGCCTGTTCATCGCCGGTATCCTGCCCGGCCTGATGCTCGTGGTCCTCTTCATGAGCTACATCGCGATCTGGTCGGCCCTGCATCCGCGGCGGATGCCGCCCGCGGAGCCGTCCGTCCCATTCTTCCAACGGGTCAAGGCGACCGGGCGGCTCATTCCGATCATCGGGCTGATCATCGTGGTGATCGGCTCGATCTACACGGGCTTTGCGACCGCCACCGAGGCCGCCGCGGTCGGGGTGCTCGGGGCGCTCGTCTTGTCGCTCTTATCCGGTTCCCTCAACTGGACCTCGTTCAAGGAGAGCGTCGGCGGCGCCACCAAGACCACCTGCATGGTGACCTTGATCCTCGCCGGTGCGGCGTTCCTCTCCGTCTCGATGGGGTTTACCGGCATCCCACGACAGCTCGCGTCATGGGTCGGCTCGTTCGACCTCAGCGCGTTTCAGCTCCTCCTAGCGCTCACCTTGCTCTTCGTTGTCATGGGCTGCTTCCTCGACGGCATTTCCATCGTCGTGCTCACCGCATCGGTGATCATGCCGATGGTCGAGGCCGCCGGGATCGACCTCATCTGGTTCGGCATCTACCTCGTCGTCGTCATCGAGATGTCCCAGATCACGCCGCCCGTCGGCATCAACCTCTTCATCCTCCAGTCGATGACGCGGCACGACCTCCTCTATGTGGCCTGGGCCGCCTTCCCGTTCTTCCTCGTGCTGGTCCTTGCGACGCTCATTCTGATTGCTGTGCCCGGTGTCGCGACGTTCTTGCCCTCGTTGATGACGCGCGGCTGAAGCCCGGGCCGGCTGGTCAGGCGGCGGCAATGAACCAGTCGCAGATCTCGGAACCGGTCACGAACAGCGTATCGTCGCGCGCGAGCAGCAGGTCGAGCGTCCGTGTGAACCAGGCCATGCGGTGCGGCACACCGATAACGTGTGGATGTAGTGCGAGCGTGAGCACCCGCGGGTTGTGCTGGAGCTCGTGGTCATAGACCTCGAGCGTGGCCTCGACACGTCGGTGCATCTCGTCCGACTTCTGCTTCTCGATGACCCAGATCGGCACATCGTTGAGCTCGACCGTGTAGGGCATCGCGACCATGCGGCCGTGTTGCGTCTCCAGCCAGCACGGGACGTCGTCGACGTACCAGTCGGAAACCCAGTCGACGCCATGCTTCTTCAAGAGATCGGGCGTGTCGAAGGTCTGACCGAGCCCGGGCCCGAGCCAGCCACGCACCGGCTGGCCCGAGAACGAGCGCAAGCGCTCCAGGCTCCGCACGATGACGGCCTCTTCGTCGGCCTCGCGCTGCAGCGAGCGCTGCAGCCAGCCATGCCCCACGAACTCCCAGCCCGCCGCCAGCATGGCGTCGGCACATTGCGGGTAGACATCGCAGCAGGCGGCGTTCAGGAGCGCGCTCGCCTCGATGCCGCGCTCTCCCAGAACGTGGAGTAGCCGCGACATGCCGTTGCGCATGCCGTACTCGACCCAGGCGAAATTGCCGACATCGGGGATCGGGCTCTGGCCGTGCGGCGCCGGCAGGATGGCCCGCGGCATGCTCTGGTCGAAGGGCCAGAACTCGACGTTGACCGCCACATGCACGAGCAGGCGTTTGCCCCTGAGCGGCGGCAACGCCGGCTGCTCGTGCATCATGCGGTAGGGGACGCGAGGGTTCGAGGTGCTGTAGCTTTCCACGGGACCAGGTGTCCTCTCAGGTCGACCGCCTCCATCCGGCCGTAGCGGCCGAACCACGTCAAGCCGATTGGGAGGATCACGACTGACGTCTTGGCGCGCCGAGAGGACGAACAAGAGCTGCGCGGCCAGGACGAGTAGGACGTGAGCTGTTCCGAGATGTCAGGGTCGGGCTTGTCGTGCCTTTGTGGTCTGCCGGTGTCGGGCCAAATGCAGCGGTGTGCGGGCGGCGGGGATCTTGTGCACGAAGCGGTGGCGGGCGACGTGATAGCTCGAGTCGAAGCCGAAGAACGCCTTGTGCATCCGCTCGAGCTCTAGGTCGCGATAGGCGGCGAGCGGCTGCACCGCCTCGTCCGAGCATCGAGCCGCCGCCTTCGCCGCCAAAAGCGCCTTGAGGTGCGGGTCCTGCGCGAGCGCTAGCGCGTAGGCGTGGACCTCCCTCGCAGCTTTACGACGATCGGTAGCAAGCAGCTCGTCGACCAGACCGAGCCGCAGGGCTTCCGCTGCGCCCATGGGCGTGCGCCGCGCCATCAGCGCCTCTCGCTCAGCCGCCGACATCCGTCGCGGCAGGGTGTAGGTCCAGAGTTCCGAGCCGTAGAGGTTCCCCATGTTCTTGTAGTGTGGGTTCAGCACGACCGATCGGCGGGCGAGCACCCGATCGGCGGCGAGCGCGAGGAACACCCCGCCGGCGCCGGCATTGCCCCGCAGCGCGGCGATGACGAGCTTGTCGGTCGTCTCGACGAGGGCAGTTGCCAGATCGTCGAGCGCGTTGATGTTGGACCAGCTCGCCTCCGCCGGGCTGGCGGCCGTCTCGATGATGGGGAGGTGCATGCCGTTCGACCAGAACGCGCGACCGCCTTCGAGGACGAGCACCCGACAGGGTTGCTTGCGGGCGTGGTTCAAGGCGCGTAGCAGCCGACGACACTGAGCGGTGCTCATGCCGCCGCCCGCAAAGTCGAAGCGCAGCCAACCGATGCCATCCGCCTCGCGGTAACGGATATCCTGCCAGGTGCGCGCGGTCGTGGCCCTCAGCGGCAGTGGCGAGGCAGGCAGATCGGTGACGACGTCGGCGAGCACGGCGGTCGCCGGCAGCTTGACCGTCGGCTCACCTTCGTCGGCGGGGACCGCGCGCAGCTGGCCAAGCCACAGCGCGCCGTCGATGGTGCCGACGCACACCGCCTCATGCCGTCGCGCCAGCAGCGCGCCGGGCGGCCCGCCCAGCCGATCCTCGAGACGAGCGTCGTAGGCGTAGAGCTGGCGCCCCGCGAGGCGCGTACGCACGCCGGGCTGGCCGTCGGCGGCGTTGATCCTCGTGACGACGGTCGACGTCGGATCGCGCTGCCAATCGATGGCGCGGTCGGATTGTGTCATCCGTGGGCGAAGCCGGCCGTCCGCGCGCGGATGTCGGGCCAGCGGCACCGGCTCGACGCCGCCGGCCGCGACCTGCGTCACCGTTTCGAGGACGCAGGCAACTGCGGCTTCGGTGACCTCCTCACGATAGAGACTGCTCTTCGAAGCGGTGCGCATGGGAAAGCGGCGTTCCGCCCAGATGTCTCCGGCATCCAGCTCGGCGTCGGCCTGGAGCAGCGTCACGCCCCACTCGTCCACGCCCTCCATGATCGCCCAGTCGAGCGCCGATGGCCCACGATCGCCGACGATGCCCGGATGGACGATCAACGTCGGCACGCGTCGCCAGATCGTCTCCGGCAAGCGCCGTGTGAGATAGGGGCACAGGACGAGACGCGGGTCGAACAGCTCGACGGCCTCCTCCATCACCGGTGCGTTGACGTCGAACTCGACCGAAAGCTCATGGCCCAGGGCTTCGAGTTCGACGAACAGCCGTTGGGTGAGGCTGTTGAAGCTGCGGGTGAGGAGGAGGATGCGCATCCGTCCGCTCAGCAGATGCGCGGTAGCTGATCACCCGCGAGCCAGTCGACGACCCTGCGTCCGCCGAAGCCCGTCTCCAGCTCGACGAGCCCCGGAGGACCGTCCATCACGCTGCCCATAACGCAGGCGTCGCGACCGAGCGGATGCGCACGCATGGCGGCGACGAGCACATCCGCCGCGTCGGGCGGGCAGAAGGCGACGAGCTTACCTTCATTCGCGACGTAGAGCGGGTCGAGACCGAGCAGCTCGCAGGCGCCTTTGACGCCCTCGCGGACGGGTAGCCGATCGGCCTGAAGCTCGATGGCGATGCCGCGTGCGGCTGCGATTTCGTTCAACGTCGCGGCCACGCCGCCGCGGGTGGGGTCGCGCAAGGCTCGGAGGTCGGGGACAGCCTCCAGCATCGTCGCCACCAGGTCGTGGAGCGGGGCGCTGTCCGAGAGGATCTCGGTCTCGAAGGCGATCCCCGCACGCCTGGACATGACGGCGACGCCGTGGTCGCCGAGCGTGCCGCTGACGATGACGGCATCACCGACGGCGATACGGTCGATCGCCAGCTCGACGCCGGGGGCGATCTCGCCCAAGCCGGTGGTCGTGATGAAGAGGCCGTCCCCTTTGCCGCGTTCGACCACCTTCGTGTCGCCGCTGACCACAGCGACGCCGGCGCCAACCGCCGCCGCCGCCATCGACGCAGCGATGCGGTCGAGGTCGGTGAGTGCCAAGCCCTCCTCGAGGATGAAGCCCGCCGTGAGCGCCCTGGGTCGTGCGCCGACCATCGCCAGGTCGTTGATCGTGCCGTGGACGGCGAGCGAGCCGATGTCGCCGCCCGGAAAGACGAACGGGCTGATCACGTAGCTGTCGGTCGTGACGGCGATCCGCCCGCGCGGGCGGTCGAGAACCGCGCTGTCCTCGCCGCGGTCGAGCCACGCGTTGGCGAGATGACGCTTGAACAGCCCGTCGATGAGGTCCGCCATCGAGCGGCCACCCGCACCGTGGGCCAGCTCGACCCGTTCGGCCCCGAAATCGAAAACGGCGCTGCTCATGCGATCCGGCGCATCGTCTCGTGCCGGCGATAGGTCCAATAGGCGGCGCAAGCTCCTTCCGCGGAGACCATGCACGAGCCGATCGGGTTCTCGGGCACGCACACGGTGCCGAAGAGCTTGCAGTCGTGGGGCTTGGCGGCGCCGCGGAGGATCTGCGGGCACTTGCACTCGCGGTTCTCGCGTGCCTTGCGCTCGGCGGGCGCGAACTTCGCCTCGGCGTCAAATGCGGCGAAGTGCTCCTTGATGCGTAGGGCACTGTAGGCGACCCGGCCAAGACCTCGCCATTCGAAGTCCTTCCTGAGTTCGAACAGCTCGGCCACCAGCGCTTGCGCGCGAAGGTTGCCCTCACGTGTCACGGCGCGGGTGTATTGATTCTCGACAGAGGCGCGTCCCTCGTTGAGCTGGCGGACCAGCATGAGGATCGACTGCAGCACATCGAGCGGCTCGAAGCCGGCGATGACCACCGGCTTGGCGTACTCCTCGGCGAAGAACTCGTAAGGTTCCGAGCCGATCACGACGCTCACATGCGCGGGCCCAAGAAAGCCGTCGATGCCGACCGTGCCGATCTCGCGCACCTCCGGGCTCTCGAGGATCGAGGCGATGGCGGCGGGCGTGAGCACGTGGTTGCAGAAGACGCTGAAGTTGGTGAGGCCCTCGTCGACCGCGCGCTTCAACGCGACGGCCGTGGGCGGCGTCGTCGTCTCGAAGCCGATGGCGAAGAAGACGACCTCACGGTCGGGGTTGGCGCGCGCGAGTGCGAGCGCATCGGCGGCGGAATAGACCATCCGGACATCCGCGCCGTCGGCCTTGGCCTTCAGGAGCGACCGCCGCTTCGAGCCGGGTACGCGCAGCATATCGCCGTAGGAGCAGAGGATGACCTCGGTGCGCTCCGCGATCTCGATCGCCATGTCGAGCCGACTGACCGGAAGGACGCAGACCGGACAGCCGGGCCCGTGCACCATCTCGACCGAGGCGGGCAGCAAATCCTGGACGCCGTAGCGGAAGATGGCGTGCGTATGGCCGCCGCAGAACTCCATGAGCCGGTAGGAGCGACCGGGGTCGGCTTCCGCATGCAGCTGCGCACGGACCGCTTTGGCGAGGCGTCCGTCCCGGAACTCGTCGACATACTTCATGGCGCATGCTCTTCGAGTTCCTGACGCGCCTCCGCCTGTAGCTCGAGCATCGCCAGCGTCTGCTCGGCCTCGGCCGTGTCGATGCGCCCGAGCGCGTAGCCGACGTGGATGATGAGGTACTCGCCCTCGCGGACGTCCTCGACGAGTGCCGTCGAGACCTCCTTCCGCACGCCGCCGAGGTCCACGACGCACCACTCGTCGTCGATCAGCCTCGTCACCTGCGCCGGAACCGCGAGACACATCGATCAACTCCCTTCGACGGTGTGTGCGGCGACCCAGGCTTGACCGAGGCTGAGGCCGCCATCGCCGGGGGGCGCAAGTCGAGGCGTGAGCACGGTCAGTCCGCTTGCCTCGAGGGTTTCGACGAGCCCCTGGCGGAGCACCCGGTTCAGGAGGCAGCCGCCGCCGAGCGCCACGGTCGAGCGGCCGCGACCGTGCGCGTGGTCCTCGAGCCACCCGGCTAGGGCATGGATCAGCGTGCCGTGGAACAGCTCGGCGCCGGTCTGCGCGTCCACTCCCGCGAGCCGTTCGAACAGCGGACGGAGATCGAGCTCTCCTTCAGGCGTGAAGCCGAACGCCTCCGATGTCACCGGCCGGCGAACCAGGGCTTCGAGGCGCATCGCCGCCTCGCCCTCGTAGGCGCTGGTCGTCGCGACGCCGAGCAGCGCTGCGGCGGCGTCGAACATCCGGCCCAGGCTCGACGTCTCAGGTGTGTTGAGCCGGCGCTCGATCACGCTGGCGATCGCGGGCGCGCTTCGTTCTGCGGGGAAGCGCGATTCGATCTCCTCGCCGCGCCCGAGCGCCCACAGCGCCGCCGCGGCCATGCGCCAAGGCTCCAAGGCGGCGCGGTCGCCTCCGGGCTGCCGGAGCGGCGCCAACCGCGCGAGCCGCTCGTAGCGGGCACCGTCGATGTCGAGCAGCTCCCCGCCCCAGATCGTGCCGTCCGGGCCGTAGCCGACCCCGTCCAGCGCCAGACCCAAGAGCGGGCCCGTATGCCGATGTTCCGCCGCTACGGCGGCCAGATGCGCGTGGTGGTGCTGCACGGCGACTGTCGGCAGGCCCACCGACCGCGCCGCGCGGGTCGAAGGGAAGTCGGGATGCAGATCATGCGCGACCGCTATGGGTGTGCTCTGGACGAGAGCCAGCAGGTGCTCTCGAACCTCGTCGTGAAACCGTCTTGTGGCGTGGTCGTCTAGATCACCGACGTGTTGCGAGAGGTACGCCTCGCGGCCGCGGGTGACGCAGATGGTGGTTTTGAGGTAGCCGCCGAGCGCCAGCACCGGAGGACGGTCGCGGTCGAGGTGGATCGGCGTGGGCACGTAGCCGCGCGCGCGACGCACGAAGACGGGTCCGCGGCGGTCGGCCTGCACCACGCTGTCATCATTGCGGACGAGGACTCCGCGGTCGTGGCTCACGATGAGGTCGGCAATGCCGCCCAGCGACGCGCGCGCCTCGTCGTCGTCGATCACGAGCGGCTGCCCGGCGGGGTTCGCACTGGTCATCACCCAGGCCACATCGGGAGGCGCATCGAGCCAGGCCGTGCCCGAGGGTCGCCCTGCGACTTCGTGGAAGAGCAGGTAGTGCAGCGGCGCTGCTGGAAGCATGACACCTACGGTGTCGAGGCCGGGTGCCAGGGCGTCGCTGAGGCCGCTGTCCTCGCGGCGCGGCAGCAGCACGATGGGCCGCTCGCGCGCGGCGAGGAGGGCCGCCGCCTGGTCGTCGACATGCGCGATCCGGGACGCTGCCGCCAAGCTCGCCACCATCACCGCAAAGGGCTTCGCGTCTCGGTGCTTACGGCGGCGCAGACGTTCCACGACGCTGCTGTCGCGGGCGTCGCAGGCGAGCTGATATCCACCTAGGCCCTTGATGGCCACGATGGCGCCTGCGGCGAGCGCAGTGACGACGGTCTCGATCGGCACGGAGAGCTGTGGGCCGCAGTCCGGGCACGCCGTGGGTTGCGCGTGAAAGCGGCGGTCCAGCGGATCGGCATATTCGCGCGCGCACGCTTCGCACATCGAGAAGGGGGCCATCGCCGTGCGCGGGCGGTCATAGGGCAGGCCTCGCGTGATCGTGTAGCGCGGCCCGCAATGGGTGCAGTTGAGGAACGGGTAGCGCCAGCGACGGTCCGTCGGATCGAACAGCTCTTCGAGGCAGCCGTCGCACACAACCGTGTCAGGGCCGATGCGCGTCGTAGCCGCCCCGGCGCTGCTCGGGTCGATCCGGAAGGCCTGCTCGCCTTGCGTCGGGATCGGATCGTGCTCGATGGCATCGATCCGCGCGAGCGGCGGTGGAGCATGGGCGAGGTCGGCGAGGAAGGCCCGCGTGGCTCTACCTTCGACCTCCAGCAATACGCCCTCGCCGTCGTTTCGGACCCAGCCGGTGAGCGCGTGCCTTTGGGCCAGCGTGTAGACCCGTGGCCTGAAGCCGACGCCTTGGACGAGCCCGCGAACCCGCACGCGAAGGCGCGCAGTAACGGCCGCTGGCTCATGCGAGCGGAGCGCGTCCATCGCTCAAGCGGCGTCTGGCAGTTGCGCGCGCGTGCGCTCGATCCAAGCGAGCCAGACGTCCATCCCGGCACCGGTCTCCCCACTGACGGTCAAGATCTCGACCGTGGGGCGGGCGCGCCGCGCATTGGCCACGAGCGCGTCCATGTCGAACCGGAGGTGCGGGAGCAGATCGCGCTTGCTCACCAGCACGAGGTCGGCGACCGCGAACATGTCCGGGTATTTGAGCGGCTTGTCCTCCCCTTCGGTCACCGACACGACGACGACCTTCTTCGCCTCGCCGAGGTCGAAGCCGGCGGGGCAGACAAGGTTGCCGACATTCTCGATGAACAGGATGCCGCTTTCGGGCGCGATGCCGTGATCGAGCGCATGGGCGATCATGCCCGCGTCGAGATGGCAGCCCTTGCCGGTGTTGACCTGGATGGCCGGCGCGCCTGTGGCGCGAATGCGCAGAGCGTCGTTGTCGGTTGCCTGGTCGCCTTCGACGACGGCGATCGGCAAGCGGTCGGCGAGGGCCTCGACCGTGGCGACGAGCAGCGTCGTCTTGCCGGCGCCTGGGCTCGACATGAGGTTCAAGGCCAGCGTTCCTTGCGCCTGTAGGCGTGTCCGGTTGGCTGCCGCGATGGCGTTGTTTTTCGCCAGCAGATCGAGCTCGAGGGACAGGACGCGGGCGGCCGCGCCGTGGTCGTGTTCGCCGTGCGCGTGAGGATGACTATGGCTGTGCCCACTCGCTGTGGTGAGTTGGCTCTCCGAGCCGCAACCGCAGGACCCGCACATTATCGGACCTCCAACTCCCTGATCTTCATGTCTTCGCCGCCGGTGATCATCAGCCGAAAGCCGCCGCACAGCGGGCACGGATCGACGCGGCTCATGATCGTCACGTCGCTTCCGCACCCCATGCAGTGGGCTGTGCCCTCCGGCCTCTCGATCTCCAGCACCGCGCCTTCCGCGAGCGTACCGGCGCTGACGACATCGAAGCAGAACGCCAGAGCGTCGGGCTCGACGTGCCCGAGCGCGCCGACCGCCAGCTTCACCGCCCGGACCTCGGCGAACCCGTGGACGCGGCTTTGCTCGACCAGCGCGTCGACGAGCCCCTGACCGAGTGCCATCTCATGCATCGACGTGCTCCTCGACCGACCAGGGGACGCAGGGATCGAGCGCACACATCGCGATCGTGAGGCTGCCCTCGGCGACGACTTGCCGGTCGAGATCGGCTAGGATATGGCGTGCGGTCCCTTCCCCGCCAAACCGAAGGTCAGTCGGCGTCGTCGAACCGGCACGCTCGACGCGGCCTGAGACGACCGTCACGTCGTAGGTGAGCAGGCCCCGGTGCGTCGCAGCGATACCCCTGCCGCGACCCTCGACGAGTTCCGGCTCGGCCGCCGCCGCGCCGACGGCGGGCACGAGCTCGGCGATCGCGGTGGTAAGCTCGCCCAGCAGCTTTGCCGGCGCTGCCCACGCCTGCGTTACCAGCATCACCAAGCTTGGCCGGAAGACCCTGAGCCGGTCGCGTGGGAGCTTCGGGCAACACTCCACCGCTTGGGCGAACGCCTCCCTGAGGTCGGCGAACGCCGATCCGAGCGTGGCAGCGGGAGCGAGCGGGCCAAGTGCGGAAGAGAGCCCGAGGGCGGCGCGCGCACGGCCCGCCGCCTTCAGCACTGGGGCGGCCATGCCGGGCGCAGGCGGCAGTCGCAGAGCCGTCGTGAACTCCAGCGCTGCCCGCCGCGCCATGGCCTCCACCTGCTCGACGCGCAGCAGAAGTTCCCTGGCCGCCGCGCGCTCCGGGGCGATGGGTGCGCCGCCCTCCGCGGCACGCGTGAGCGCGATACGATGCGCCATGCCGCAAAGCCCGTGCACGCGGCCGACGCGAAGCTCGGCCTCTGAGAGTGGCTGGCCGACCAGCAGGCCCGACCATTGCGGTCGCGCATAGTCGACGATCCAGCCTCGCGCGCCGGGTTTCAGTCGAACGTGCCCAGCCTCAGCGTACACCGGCGCTGCCCCCGGTCAGCAGCTCGCGCCGTGACGTGGTGACGGGTGTGAGGACGAGGCGAAGCGCCTCCTCGGCGACCGCCCGCGCTGCCGCCTGATCGGCGAACTCCGCCATCGGTGAAAACAGCGAAGCCTGCTCCAGCGCGCCGAAGCCCGGCAGGTCGCCTGAGTGAAACAGGACGGTGCCCGCCGGCAGCGCATACTCGTGAGCCTCACCCTCCGCGTGCCCGGCAGCGTCCGCGCTGATCCGCACGAGGTTCATGCACCAGGGCGTGATGACAATGCCGATGACGGCGTCGCCGACGCGTTGGAATCCGACCGCTTCGACATCCAGCATCGGGTGATGCACAGGGAGGCCGCGCAGCTCATGGTCGCGCGCTCGGTAGGCTTCGACGAGGCGCGCGGTCAGATCGCCGGGCGGCTCGTTGGCCGTGGGCGGCGCTGGCGCGTCGCCCATGCGGTCCCTCAGGCCGATGGCGAGGAACTTGGCCGGCTCGGCATCGCACTCCGGGCAACGCCAGTGGGCGGGCACGTCGGCGAACGCCACGCCCGCCGGCACCTGGCCGCGCGCGTCGCCGACCGCCGGATCGTAGACCCACCAGCAGATGCCGCACTCGTGCCGTGCATGGTCGGCGCAACCGCCCGCCTCGCGCCGCTCACCCGAGGCGGGATGCACGGCGGGCATCACGCGGCCACTCCCTCCGACTCGGCGTCCAGCATCTCGCCTAAGCGCCGCGCCGAATCTTCGAAATCCTCGCGACCTGCGAGGATCGCCGCCGGCACATCGCCGACCTCGAGCGTGTCGAGAATGACCGTATCCATCACGTTGAAGTACTGGACGCCCCAGATGTGGCGGCGCCAAGTCGGCACGACCCGGCAGGACCCATAGCCCTTCGAGCGCATGTCGATCGGCGCTTGGCCGAGCGTGTAGGTGAGCGTCGCGGCATCTGCCGGCGACAGCGGGAACAAGGAGAGGCTCATCACGTGGTTGGGCACGCCGGGGCGCCACGCGAGCATGCGCGTCTTGAGCTCGTGCAGCAGGGGCAAGACGTTCATGCAGCCCTCTGGCACGTTGGTCGGCATCGGCAGATCGGTCACGGTGAAGCGCTTGATGGCCGTCCGCACGGTCTCGGGCACGTCGGCGACTTCCAGCCATTCGGCGACGACGCCTGCACCGGCGTCGCGGAGCTGCCCGCGCCAAAGCCCGGCGAACGCCGTCTCTTCGATCGCGTAGGTGGGGGCCCCGCCGATCCGGATCTCGACCTCGCCCGTGCCCAAGATGTCCGCGAGCAGCGCCCGCTGCTCGACCGTCAGTCCCGCAAGCGACACGACGCGACCGCTGCCGCCCTGTCCCACCATCTGCAGCGCGGACCGCAGCACTTCCAGCGAGCGCCGTACCTTGCCGTCGGCGCGCTCCAGCGACGCTCTCACGCTCCAAGACGGGCGAGCGAGCCCGCTCGGCATGTCGATCCGGGCGAGCGCGTCGCTGCCCTGGTCCTGAAAGAAGGCGGGAGCCGCCGCTTCCTCGGCATGCGCCGAGCCGTTGGTCTTTGGATGGCGGAAGATCTCCATCATGCAGCCCTTTCAACAAGGCGACCGATGCGATCGGCGTAGACCGCCCAGTCGCGAATGCCTGGGATGATTTCGAGAACGGCGCCGTCTCGGGCGATGAGCAGGCTGGGCTCGATCCGCACCCCCCAGCGCTCCTTCGCCTCGGCGTTCCAGGCGCCTTCGACGACGGCCACGCGCAGCCGGCTCTGCGGATCGCGCAGGAACTCGCGTACGACGACCGCGAGGTCCTCGCTCTGCGGCCGTCGCCCGGGCGCTCCCGTCAGGACGGCCAGCACCGGCCCGGAGCCGGCGACGAAGCCCGGCAATCCATCGATGTCGACCGCGACCGTGCGGGGGTCCTCCAAAAGTTGGGCGACGGCTGGCGATCTCATTGCTGGCCCTCCTCTGCCGCCAGATGCGGTGGGAGCGTCGGCTCCCGCTCGATCAGGTCGGCAAGCAGGTGCTCGAACGGCAGCCCGCGTGCGGCCGCGTCTGCGGCCGCTAGGGCGTCGCGCACGGCGAGCGCTTCCTGCTCCTCCAGCCGGCGGACCGCGGTCCCTACGTGGACGAGCACCCAGTCACCAGCCGCTACGTCCCCCGCGAGCAACGAAACGTCCAGGACCAGCCCTTCGACCGACCGGGCCACGTGTCCGTCGACGCTGGCGAGCTTGCGGGGGGCGCCGATGCACATCGTTCACGCCGACCGCTGCATGAAGCGAGCGTCACCGATCCGGCACGCATCCGCGGCGCTCGGTCGCCCACGCTCGTAAGGCTCGCGCTGCAGGGCGCCCACGTTGACCGTGACCTCGGCCAAGGGCCGCGTCCGGCGGGTGACGTGGTGGCCCCAGTTCCGGAGCTGATCGACCGCCAACGCGACCGCCGGCTCGATCTGCGCCGCGACAAGAGACGACAGGCCGCCGCCATAGTCTTCGAGTGTCACCGGCTCGACGCCGATGCACACGAGTTCCTTGGGCAGCCGCCCCTGCAGCTCGGCGAGCGCCAGGACCTCCTGCATCCCCGTCTGGTGCAGGCTCATGGCCTTCTGCCCGACGAAGCGCGGAACATCGGCGTTGCGCACGACGACGAGTTCGCCGGGTGCGCCGCCGAAGGCGATGGCATCGAGGAGGATCAGCCGCCCAGCCGCGGCGAGCGGTTCGAGCAGCGCGAGACCGCGCGTGCCGCCGTCGACGAGCGTCACCTGTTCGTCGAGCTCGAAGTCGCGTTCGAGCGTCTCGACGCACCGGACGCCGAAGCCCTCATCGGCCCAGAGGATATTGCCGACGCCGAGCACCGATGTGGCGGACGCGGTCACCGTGCGTTATCCCGGAACATGCGCCAGCCGCTCACGATCGTGCTGATCATGGACTGGCGGCTCCACATCTCCTCGTGGATCGCCGCGTAGATATGGAGAATCGAGAAGATCACCAGGACCCACATCCCGAGGTGGTGCAGGGTCTGCAGGGTCATCGGGTTCCCGAACAGCGTCAGCATCCACCCGAAGGCGGCATGCTGCCAACTGTCAACGCCAGTTCCCATCGAATACAGCGCCATTCCTGACAATACCATAAAGACACAAGGCAATACAAAGAAGGCAAACATCATCAACGCGGCGAATGGATTGTGCCCAATATACTTCTTAGGATCCCTGACGAGGAACGCATACCATTTCGCCTCAAACCAGACTTCCGCCCACCACTGGCGACGCCAGATGGGCGGGCAGAAGAGCTGGTGGGCATACCGATTACCAAAAAACATCCAAACGAAGCGCGCCAGCAGCGCGATCGCAAGGATTTGTCCGGCAGTGAAATGGATGAGACGAATGTTGCCCATGAGCGAGCGCTCGAACGCTTCGCCGGGCGCCGCGGCAGGCGGGTTGGCGATCAGGTAGCCGGTGATGGCCAGCACGACGATGCACAGCGCGTTGACCCAATGCCAGGCGCGGACGGGCATGTCGTAGACGTAGATGGCCGTCTGCTTTGCCCCGACCGGCCTCTCGTCGGTCGGGAGGTCAGCGACGCCGCGCAGGTCTTTCGGGGCGACGACGCCGGCGCTGCCGGGCGCGGTGGCGGGCGTCAGGAAATCGGGCGCCGAGGCGCTCTCGTGCAGCCCGTCGGCTGGTGCGCGAGGCAGGGTGCTCATTCGATCCGCTCCTCCCTCGTCAGCGAACCTGGACCGCGCTGCGGGTGCTGCCCTCCGCGTCCAAGACATGCGTCGCGCAGGCAAGACAGGGATCGAAGCTGTGGAGCGTGCGCAGGATCTCGAGCGGCTGCTCCGGGTCGGCCATCGGCGTGTCGAGCAGGCTCGCCTCGTAGGGGCCGATATTGCCCTGCGCATCGCGCGGACCCGCGTTCCACGTGGTCGGCACGATCGCCTGGTAGTTCGCGATCTTGCCTTGCTCGATACGGACCCAGTGACCCAGCGCCCCGCGCGGTGCCTCGGTGAAACCGGCACCCTCGGCTGTCTCGGGCCATGTGTCCGGCGACCATTTGAGGCTGCTGGCCGTGGTAAGGTCACCGTTCTGGATGCGCGCGATGAGCTTCTCGTGAAAGTCCAGAAGCGTATGCGCGGCCCACTGCGCCTCCAAGCCCCGCGCCGCAGTGCGCCCCAGCGTCGAGAAGAGGGCCGGTAGCGGCAGGCCCAAATCGGTGAGCGTCTTGTCGACCGGCTCCTTGAACTCGGGCTTGCCCTGGGCGTAGCCGATCACGAAGCGCGCGAGTGGTCCGACCTCCATCGGGCGGCCGCGCCACCGCGGCGACTTGATCCAGGAATACTTGGCGGCCTCGTCGACCGCCTCGATCCGGGTCTTGGACCCCTGGGTGTTGGGACCGAGCACGAAATTGGCTTCGGTCACCCCGTCGAAGGGGTGGAGGCCCTGGCTCTCGTCGGCGTAGCTGTACCAAGCGTGGCTGACGAACTCCTGGATGTCGTCGCGTTGCTTCAGATCGACCTCATGGACCTCGTCCAGCTTGCCGTCGATGATCGCGCCGCGTGGCAGCAAGAGGCCGTTCGCTGTGTAATCGTTCGCCCGCGCCGGAATATCGCCGTAGGACAAGAGGTTCTGCGCACTGATGCCGCCGCCGTAGGTCCAGTCCTTGTAGAACGAGGCGATGGCGATGAGGTCGGGCAGATAGACTTGTTCAGTAAAGACAATGCTGTCGTCGATGACCTTCTTGACGAGGTTCAGGCGCTCCATGTTGACGCCGCCGACGGCGCCGACACCATCGAGATTGAGCGGTGAGGGAACGCCACCCACGAGCCAGTTCGGATGAGGGTTCTTGCCGCCAAAGATCGTGTGGATCTTGGCGATCTCTTTTTGGAAGTCGAGCGCTTCCAGATAATGCGCGACCGCCATGAGGTTCGCTTCGGGTGGCAGCCTGTAGGCGGGGTGACCCCAATAGCCGTTGCGGAACGGACCGAGCTGGCCGCTGTCGACGAAGCGCTGCAAGCGGTTCTGCAAGTCTCGGAAATAGCCTGGCGACGACAGCGGCCAGGGCGACAGCGACTGCTGGAGTGCCGACGTCGCCTGCGGGTCTGCGTTCAAGGCGCTCACCACGTCGACCCAGTCGAGCGCGTGCAGGTGGTAGAAGTGGATCAGGTGGTCCTGCACGTACTGCGCCAACTGCATCATGTTGCGGATGGTGTTGGCGTTCTCCGGGATCATGATGCCCAGCGCGTCCTCGACCGCGCGCACCGACGTGAGCGCGTGCGTTCCGGTGCAGACGCCGCAGATGCGCTGCGTGAACGCCCACGCATCGCGCGGGTCCCGGCCTTTCAAGATTACCTCGAGCCCACGCCACATCGCGCCGGTGGAAACGGCGTTCCGGATGACGTTGTCGTCGTCGACATTGACCTCGATCCGCAGATGACCCTCGATCCGGGTGACCGGATCGACGACGATGCGGCGGCCCGAATTGTCGAGCTCGAAGCCGTTCGCTGTGCGGAGCGCGCTCACTTCGGCTCTCCGTCGAGGCTGGCCAGATTCTTGTCCTCGGCACCGACACCCGGCTTGTGGACCATCCGCTTCACCGCGCTCAGAGCCGCGTGCGCGGCGATCCCCGCGGTCACGACGCCGGCAGCGGCGAGGCCGATCCGGTCGGCGTTCGATTCGATGCCGAAGGCGCCGACCTTGGCGAGGCGGTCATAGAACGGCCCGTTGTCCCAGAAGGCATCTTCCGAGCAGCCCACGCAGCCGTGGCCGGACTGGATCGGGAACGAGACGCCCTCGTTCCAGCGCACCGTGGAACAGGCGTTGTAGGTCGTTGGGCCGCGGCAGCCGACCTTGTAGAGGCAGTAGCCCTTTCGTGCTCCCTCGTCGTCGAAGGTCTCGGCAAATTGCCCGGCGTTGAAGTGTGGTCGCCGATAGCACTTGTCGTGCACGCGCTGGCTGTAGAACATCAGCGGCCGGCCCTGCGCATCGAGCGTCGGCAGGCGATCGAAGGTGACGATGTAGGTGATGACGCCGGTCATGACTTCGGCGATCGGCGGGCAGCCGGGAACCTTGATGACCGGCTTGTCGGTGATGACCTTGTGGACGGGCGTCGCCTGGGTCGGGTTCGGGCGGGCCGCCTGCACGCATCCCCATGACGCACAGGAACCCCACGAGATCACCGCCTTGGCGTCGCCGCAGACCTCCTTGAGCTTCTCGACGAAGGGTCTGCCGCCCGATATGCAGTACATCCCATCCTCGTTCAGAGGTGGGTTGCCCTCGACCGCGGCGATGTAGTTGCCTTTGTACTCTTCCCGGATCTCGTCGAGGATTGCCTCCGCCTGGTGGCCGGCGGCGGCCATCAGCGTGTCGTTGTAGTCGAGCGAGATCATCGACAGGACGACGTCTCGCACCAGCGGATGCGCCGAGCGGATGAAGCTCTCGGAGCAACACGTGCACTCGAGCCCATGCAGCCAAAGTACGGGAATGCGCGGTTTGGTCTCCATGGCGTGGGCTATGGTGGCGGCATGCGCCTCGCCCAACCCCATGGATGCGGCAGTCAGTGTGCAGAATTTGGCGAAACTGCGCCTGCTGATGCCCTGTCGGCGGATGACGTCGTAGAACGTCTCGCGCGCAAGCATTATGCGCCTCCCTGTGCGAACTTCTCGGCGAGACACAAGAACTCTACGAAATTCACATCGGGCGCAGCAGACTGTAGATGCCGCGATGCTCGCGAAAACGACTAACTCGCCGTTGCGTGCTTGGTGCTTATTGTTCGGATGTTAGATTATTGCAGATCGAACGCTGATTAAATCGAGCAATATGTATCAAGGAAAAAAGTCGCAGCGCAAATCGGCGTTTTTGGCAAGCGCTCGCGTGCGGCGGACATGGGCAACGGCAGCTTTCAACTGGTGCAGTAGCTGCGATAGCCGGAGCGCCGGAGTTCGAGACATGACCGCTCGGCCCCGCGCTCCAGCCGGGCCGGCCCATCAGGGCGCGGCATTCCGGCGAAGCGCCGGGACCTACGGGCTTCCCTGACACCGCAAGCCTACGACCTCGGCCGGAGCATGCGGATGATCACGATGGCGGCCACGCGGCCGAGCGCGCTTGTGACGAGCGCCTCCGCCGATGCGGGTGGCGTACGGCGTCGTGGCGCGTGGCGCATGCCGAGGAGGATGCCGCCACCGACGAGGGCCAGCACGATGGCGACGAGGGCGCACGCGAGCGGTGTGCCGACCGCCTGCGCCAACGCGATCGTGGCCCCGGCGACGAGGAAGCCCGTGGCCGCCACAAACAGAATGCCGGCCAGGACCTTGAGGCTCACGCGCTGGATGGTGTGCTCCATCGATGCTCGCTTCGGTGCTAGTTCCGGGACCTGAACTGCGCCAGCACGAATCCGGCACCGATTGCGCAGAGGATGGCGACGAAGGGGTTCTTCCGAATCCAGCGCTCGGCGCTTTCGATCTGCTGCTCGCCCAGCTCGCGCCCCGCATCGACGGACTTCATCGCCTCGTCGAGCACCGACTCGCCGGTCGCGCGGGCGTCATCGACGAGCCGTGGCCCGTGCTCGCTCGAAGAGCGGACGACCAGCTTGCTGAGCTTGTCTAGGTCGCTACGGAGCGCCTTCAGCTGCTCGCGAAGTTCGTCGTCGGCCGTGGTCGAGGCCTTCGTGTTCATCAGTCTCTCCTGTTTCGTCGACAACAGAACGCCCGGCGGCCCGACCGGTTCCCGCACGTGTTGCGCTCGGCCCGCATGGCGGCCGCGAGACCGCGCCTCTACTGCTGCGGCCCCATCAGCTGGCGGTTCCGTTCCAACTCGAAGACGTGCGCGTAAAGATTGGCGACCCACTGTCGACCCGAGGCGGTGCGCGCCAGGTGCCGGAGGGCGGGGCCGATATAGGGTTCGACGCTGCGCCAGAAGAAGGAGGGGTAGCCGCGGGCTAGATCGGCCGGGGTCTCGAAGCCGAGTTCGGTGGCTGCGCCGATCTCGTCGAACTCGGCGAACAGCGCGCCGTGGCGGCGAAGATAGTAGGGGTCGGCGAGCTGTCCGATCAGATCTGCCGCGCGCAGGAGGCCGGCCTCGTCCTCCGTGCCGGCATGATCGGAATCGTGCGGCACGGGAAAGCGGGTGAGTTCGATCCAGCTTGCGATCCGCCCCGCATCGAGGCGCGTATCGATGGCGGCGGCACGCTCGCGGACGAACACTTTGGCACGCTCGACATGGTAGGGCTGAAGCCAGGCATCCGATGCGCCCCGCGGCAGGGCGACGGTACTCCCGTCGGCGGCGATCACGGCGCGGTCCGCCGTGTCGCCGCGACAGACCCCGCGGACATAGCCGATGTCGTGTAGGAGCAGCGCGACGCAGAAGTGCAGCCATGTGTCCGCGTTGATCTCCTCATCGAGATCACGGCCGCGGAGGATGTCGATGCCGACGAGCGTCACGTTCACGGTGTGCTCGACATTGTGGTAGAGCGCGTCGCTCGTCGCCAGCCGCTCGACCGCCATGCGGGTTGCGGTGTCGAGTGCCGGACGCAGACCTTCGGCGGCCCCGCCCAGATGGCGGTAGCTCTCGTTCCACAGCCGCTGGCGCAAGGCGCCTAGCAGCAATTCCGGTACGTCGATCATGGTTGCGCTCTCCCGCTGGTCCGCTTTGCAACGGCCGTATTCTGCCGACACTGCAAAGTAACAACTCCGCAAAAGACTGTGTAAGAAAGTACTTTTAGCCTCGTGCGTGCGCTCAGTTCTGCCATGTCACGTGGCCTGGCGAAGATTCGTTTGTATTGGCAGTCGGGCGTCTGCAGTGAACTGGCGAATAGTTACAATCGTTGCGTTTGTAAGATTTGTAGTAAACCGCTGTTGCGGGTTCGTCGGGTGCCCACGTCTGCGATATCGTGGTGCTGCCTAATGTGGGCACCAAGTCAAGCAACAACGGATAACCGCCGTGCAAGCCGTACAAGCAATACCCGTCGGGAGGAGGCTACGCACCGCCTGGGGCGGGGCGCTCAGCATGTGCCAAGAGCTCTTCGAGGTGTGCGCGCGCTCGCGAAACCCTGCTCTTGATCGTGCCTTCGGCGACCCCGCAGATGGTCGCAGCCTCTTGGTAGGAGAAACCCGACGCGGCGACGAGCAGCAGTGCCTCGCGTTGCTCGAACGGCAGACGCTGCAGCGCCGCGAGCGTGTCCTGAAACTCCATGGTCGACGGTTGCGAGGCGTGCACGGTGAGCGTCGCCGTGTGCGCGCCCTCGGGGTCCTCGACCTCCCTGCTTCGTTTGCGACGGTCGCTCAAGAACGCGTTGCGCAGGATCGTGACGAGCCACGCCTCCATGTTCGAACCGGGCACGAATCGGTCGCGAGCCGCCCAAGCGCGCACAACCGCGTCCTGAACCAGATCGTCGGCGAACGTGGCATCTCTGGAGAGCGAGCGGGCGTAGGCGCGAAGGCGGGGCAGCAGCGCGAGCACCTGCTCAGAGAACGTGTCATCGCTGCCGTGCTCCATCACTCAACCCGCGTCGTCGTCGGGCAGCGATCCGGACTTGGCCGAGGTTCCCTCGCGCTGCAGCCGCTCCGCGAGCGCTCGGAGGTCGTCGGGCAAGGGCTCGCTTTCGATGCTCTGATAGAGGGCACGCAGGCGTCGACGGACTTCGTCCGCCTCGCTTCCGCTGCTGGCATCATCGCCGGGCAAACCCGCCGAAGGGCCTTCACTGTCGCCGCGTGGATCAGCCATTCTCGTCCCTCGATGTCGTTGCAACGCGCGTGCGCGCTTCGAGTTCCCGGCGCTTCCACTTCCTCATGTACCGCCTTTCGAGAGTATCGACGATGAGCCCTTCCACCTCGTTGCTCTCTAGCGTTCCGAGGCTGCGCGCGCACGCCAGCGTGCTACTTGGCTCGAAGCCCGCCGGGACCGCGTGCGTGTGGCTGGTCATGGAACTCATCGACCTGGAGCCCGACGTGCTCGCGACGGACCTTCCGCTCGACCTTCGGTTGGTGCAGCTCACGCATCAGGCGGCCGAGCCCTTGCTCGTCATGCTGCGGACGGCACCGGAGCCTGACGATCCTCTGGCCGGGCTCGCCACGGAGGAGCGGCAGGTCTTCGTGCTGAAGGAGGTCGAAGGACTCGACATCGAGGCGTCGGCCCAGGTCATGGGTGTAGAGCCGGCCGCTGCGGCCCGCGCGCTCGTGCGGGCAACGCGTTTCCTGAATGAGCCGACCATGGAGCCAATGCCGGCTGGCTGCGCCATCGACGAGGCGTTCGTCGATGGCGCGGGCCCTGTGCTCGTGGGCCCGCCGGACGATCGGCTGCGCGAGTTCGACGGGCCAGCACGCCAGCGGTCGCGCGCGCGGCGTTACTTGGCGGCCTGGAGCTCCATGTAGGGCTCACTTTTCGCGCCAACGCTTGTTCTCATTGCCGACGGCTGCGTTGAGCGCATACGCTTAAACGCGCAGACTCGTGCTCGCGCGTTGCGTGGCCACAGCGCAACGTCCGTTGTCGTCTGGCATGGTCGAGGTGCGAGCACGCACGGGGAAGTTCCGATGGCCGACGCTAAAGGCCACCAGGGCCGCTCGCTACTCGTCGTGGATGACGATGTCGACGTGGCCCAGTTGCTGGCCGAGCACTTGACGAGAGAGGGTTTCGACGTCGCGACGGCACCCACGATCGGGGCGATGTGGAAGCAGCTCGAGCGCGACTGGCCGGACGTCGTGCTGCTCGACGTCAACCTTCCCGACGGCAACGGCACGCACTTGGTCCCTGCGCTCCGCGCAGCCGGTGACCTCGGTATCGTGATGTTGACCGTCCAGGACGATCCGGAGGATCGCAGCGAGGCCCTGGACGTCGGCGCCGATGACTATGTCGGCAAACCGTTCGCCCTACGCGAGGTGACGAGCCGGGTGCGTGCTCTGCTGCGACGCCTCCAGCCCGGCCGTGCTCTATCGAGCGAGACTGGCCACGTCTTCGGCGGTTGGACGTTGGAGGAGGAGCGCGGGGAACTCGTCCACGCCGATGGGCGCGTCGAAGCGCTGACCGCAAAGGAAGCGCGTCTTTGGCAAGCGCTCGCTGCCGCAGCCGGCAGCCCGGTCGGACGCGACACCCTGTCGGAGCAGGTGCGCAACGTTGCGTGGGACCCGATGGTGCGCGCCATCGATGTCCTCATCGCCCGGCTGCGGGCGCGCATCGAGGCCAATCCGAAGCACCCGCGCATCATCATTACCGTGCGCAACGAGGGCTACATGCTGGTCCCCGACGAGTCCCGGTAGCGCGTGGCTCGGCAGACTACCGAGCCACGCGATCGGGTGACTACATCATCATCCAGGTGTCGCCCTCACGCTCGAACTGGGGCATCTCCTCCAGCTCGTCGCGCGTCATCGAGATCTGAAATGCGCCGTCCTGCTCTGCGGGCTTCTTGAGGTCGGCAATGTCGACGGCTACGGGCTTCGCCCCGATGCCGAGAAAGCCGCCAACGTCGAGCACGACCTTCTCGACCGAATCGTCGTGGCCGATCAGCAGGTCACCGATCGTGGCGACGTGCTCGTCCTCTGGGCCGACGACATCCCGGCCGATCAGCTCTTCGGCAGTGTAGTCGCCGGCGACTGAGCCGGAGAACGCGTCCCTCGTCGCTTCGAACGAGCCGTAGCGCTCTCCGTCCTGCTGCGTCGCCTCGGCGGTCTCGCTGCTCTCGGTCTTCGTGGCGTCGGTATCCGAAGAAGCCTGCTGCGCCAGCACAGCACCGCTCCCCAAGCCAAGCAGGGCCAGGCTCGCCGTTAGCATTCGGAAATCCAACTTCATCGTGTCACCTCAATATTTGTTGTCAAAGGGTCGTCACCACCAGACAACGGGCGAGACGAGCGACAGTTGCCTACCGTTACACAACTTACAGAAGGCCGACTTGAGCAGGGCGCAGGCGCCGCCGGAGCGCACGATCCCGCGATGGCGCTTCACCTGATCGACACGAGCTGGCATCTGATGGGAACGGCCGGCACCCGACGGCGTTGGGTAGAGGCGTGCGAGGGTGCACCTCCCACGCGCATGCAACGGGGTTCGCGATCATGGATGCCAATCATTCGGAATCGGAACATGCGGAGGCGATGGAGGACCACATCCAACAGCTCGAGGCGCTGGGCGCGCTGGCCGGCGGCGTCGCGCACGATTTCAACAACCTTTTCACGGTCATCGGTGGCAATCTCGAGATCCTGCTCAGCGATCTCGCTCTAGAATCGCCGTTGCGTCGCTATGTCGAGGCATCGATCGAAGCTGCGGAAAGCGGCAGCGTCCTCACCGAGCAGCTCGTGACGCTCACCCGTCACAAGCCGCTCCGGCCGAACCATGTCGACGTGCACGGGCTCCTGCAACGCTCTCGAACGCTGCTGCAGACGAGCGTTGGCCGCTTGAACACTGTCTCACTGTCGAGCACGGCAAGCGCGTGTGTCGCCTATGTCGACCCCGGCCAACTGCGCGCAGCACTCCTGAACCTCACCGTGAACGCTCGCGACGCGATGCCCGATGGGGGACGTGTGGAGGTGCGGACGAGCCGCGTCGCAGCCCCCGGGTCTTCCGACGCAAACGAGGACGAGGTCTTGATAGAGATCGTCGACAGCGGGGTGGGGATGGCGCCGGACGTGCTGCGCCAAGCGACCAAGCCCTTTTTCACCACCAAGCGTGAGGGCCAGGGCAGCGGGCTGGGCCTCTCGACGGTCGCCGACTTTGCGGAACGTTCCGGCGGGCGCTTGGAAGTTGCCTCGAGCAACAACGAAGGAACGGCCGTGAGGCTCTATCTACCTGCCGGCGATCCGAGTGACATCGACGGTCGGCCGCAGACACTGCCGCGCTCGGATCGCGGCGGCGGCACGGAACGGCTGCTGATCGTGGAGAATGAGACGGCCGTGCGCGAGATGGTGGCGCAGTATCTGAGCGATCTGGGCTACGACGTACTCGAAGCGGTCGACGGCGACACCGCGTTGTCGATCTTCGACTGCGGCGAAGCGATCGATCTCGCGCTCGTCGACATCCGCCTGAACGGCTCTCCGCAGGGCGACGAACTCATCGCGGAGCTGCGCGAGCGCTGCAGCAAGCTCGTGCTCATTGCGATGTCGGGCGACCAGCGGGTGAAACTCGCCGATCCCAGCGTCCAGATCGTCCCGAAACCGTTTCGGCTGCGGGCGCTCGCCGGGCAACTGCGCCGAGCGCTCGATGCCGCGCAATCGGCAGACGAGAGCTAGTGGACCTCGGGAGCGTCGGGTATTCGTACCGCCCGACATGGCGGCATCGTCGATCGCCAGCCATCATGTCGCAGGCGCAGCGAGGCCTAGGGTCGACGTAGCTGGCTTGCTACGGCACCGCACGTCGCGCGTGCATATGAGAGCGCAGTCGGCAGGTGCCGCCGACTGCCTCCGCCCTGCCTATTGGCGAAGCTGGGATCAGTTCTGCGCTTCCTCAGCCGTGTCGGAAATCGCCTCACCGGCCGATTCGACATCCTGGCCGACGCCGCGGACGGTGTTGCAGGCGCCAAGCAGTGCGAGCACGGCCAGCAATGCCGCCATCCGCGCGAGGCCGGCTCGGTCCGATCGAGTGGTCGTAGAGTGGATCATGGTGCAGCTCCTCATGTCACTGGCGCATAGCACGACAACGCACGTCGGTCGCTCGCGTTCCAGCCGCTACGCTCGCTCTTGATAACCTAGGACACCGGAACAGCTTCCGCGAACAGCGCGTTGCGCACCAGTCGGCAATCCTTCCGGCGGTTGAACCGAGGAGATCTTCATGTCTACCGCTTTCACGCTCGAGCGCTCCGACGCGCCGATGCGCAACGACATCGGCATGGACGACGAGCAGCGGCGCGCCGTCGCGCAGAACCTCAGCCGCGTGCTCGCCAACAGCTACGTGTTGATGGCCAGCACCCATGGCTGCCATTGGAACGTCGTCGGGCCGCAGTTCCCCGGATTGCACGAACTCTTCGAGAAGCAGTACAAGGACCTGTTCAACGCCATCGACGACATCGCGGAGCGCATCCGCGCGCTCGGCTATTTCGCGCCGGCGAACTTCGCTGCCATGGCGGCGGAGGCGACGATCGAGGTCGACCAGACCGCGAACGACGCAGAGGCGATGCTCAAGATGCTCACGGCAGCGAACGAGGCGCTCGCCCGCCTCTGTCGAGAGGTAGAGGAAGTCTGCGACGACAATGACGACACCGCGACTGAAGACCTCATGAACGCACGGATCGCCGCACACGACGGCAATGCCTGGATGCTGAGGGCGTGCCTGCCGCGGTGACGCGGCCCCTAGGGCTGGTCGAGCATCACCGAGGGCGTCGCAGCGTGGGCGCGAACCAGCGTCTGGCGCAGTGTTTCGCAGCCGGTGCATTTTCGGAGGCCATGGCGCGCTAGAGGCAACGTCGTTGCCCTATGACGTGTCGTTGCGGGCGACCAGCGCCCAGCGGCTCCTTACACCCTGATGAGGAGATGGGTCTGGTCGGCCAAGCGCCTGCTTGGAACAGGAGTGTCGATTCCGCGTTCACCTTCCGGCGCCGCACAGTGCGGCGCCTGTGAACAGGAGTAGACCTCATGCTGCAATGGGCCCTCATCTTTCTGGTCGTGGCGATCGTCGCGGCCATCTTCGGTTTCGGTGGGATCGCGTCGGCGTCTGCCGGCATCGCGCAGATCATCTTCTTCGTCTTTCTGGTTCTCTTGGTCGTCAGCCTGATCCTGCATCTGGTGCGCGGTCGCTCCAAAGGGCTGTGACGCGCTGATGGCGGACCAGCAGAGCGCAGGCGGCCTCAAGGCCGAGCTCACGCATCAGGAGCATCTGAGCCTCCACCAGCGGCTCAGGCCGAGCGCGGCGCTGCTCTACGAGATCGTCCGCCGGGAGGGTGATCGAGAGCTCGCCCGCCCGGCGGCCTCGCTCTTTTGGTCCGGCATCGCCGCTGGGCTCAGCATCTCGATGTCCGTCGTCGCGATTGGCACGCTGGTCGCCTTGATGCCCGACGTCGGATGGGCGTCGTTGATCACGTCGTTCGGCTATAGTTTCGGCTTTCTTTTCGTCATACTGGGCCGACAGCAACTCTTCACCGAGAACACACTGACTGCAGTGCTGCCGGTCATGGCAGCGCCGAGACTTCCGGTCTTGGCGCGCATGGGTCGCCTGTGGGCCATCGTACTCGTCGGCAATGTTCTAGGCGCAGGTGCCGCAGGCGCGGCGCTCGCGACCCTGCCACTGGTGCCGCCGGATGTGCATCTCGGCATCGCCGATGCTTCGCGTCATCTCTTTGAGTTGGATGCCGCGGGGATGTTCTGGCGTGGCATCATCGCCGGCTGGCTGGTGGCGACGCTGGTTTGGGTCCTGCCGGCAGCGGAAGACAACGCGCCGCTGATGATCATCCTCATCACCTACCTCATGGCGGTCGGCGACCTCACCCACGTGATCGTTGGGTCGGTCGAGGCCGCGTTTCTCATCAGCATGGGTGAGATCAGTGCGGTCGACGGAGCGTTCCGGTTCTTCTTGCCGACGCTCGCCGGCAACATCCTGGGCGGAACGGCGCTCTTTGCCGTCCTCTCCTACGCCCAGGTCCGCGAGGAGATGACCGACAACGCGCCCGACGCCGGCTGAGACCATCCCTCGTGCTGGATCCTGCGACGTGGTCGCTTTCCCTCCTCCTCGCGGCGACTGCGTTGCTTGCGCTGGTCATCCTCGTCGCCGGAACGGCGCTGACGAGGCGCGCGGACGAGATCGCCGAAGCGACGGGCCTGTCCGCAGCGCTGGTTGGTGCGCTCCTGCTCGGGGCTACGACATCGCTTCCAGGCACGGTGCTCTCGGTGAGCGCAGCCTGGCAGGGTGACGCAGATCTGGCGATCAGCAACGCGATCGGCGGCATCACGGCGCAGACCGCGTTCCTGGCGATCGCGGACCTCGCCTACCGGCGCGGCAATCTGGAGCACGCGGCGGCATCGATCTCGACCCTCATGCAGGCGGCGCTGCTCGTCGGCCTTCTGGCGCTGCCGTTGATTGCCATGGGCCAGCCGGCGATGACCGTGCTTTCGGTGCATCCCGTGAGCGTTGTTCTCGTGGCGGGCTACATCTTCGGCCTCCGGCTGATCGATCACGCCGAACGGCGGCCGATGTGGCAGAAGGCGCCCGGCAGCGACGCTCCCGAGAAACGCGATGAGGAGATGCCGGACCGGGCCCCTTGGGGCGCCTTCGCGCTGCTCGCGCTGGTTGCCGCGACAACCGGGTTTGCGCTTGGCGAGGTCGCGACTGACCTCAGCGCGCGCACCGGCATCTCGACGACCGCCATCGGCGTGGCGCTGACCGCGGTGATCACCTCGCTACCCGAGCTCGTGACGTCCGTCGCCGCGGTGCGCCGGGGGGCGCTTCAGCTGGCCGTCGGCTGGATCATCGGGGGCAATGCCTACGATGTGCTGTTCCTGGCGTTCAGCGACGCAGCGTACCGCGAAGGCAGCATTTACCACGCCTTCACCGACCAGCACCTGTTCCTGATCGCCTTGGCCATCCTCATGACCAGCCTGCTCATCCTGGGCATGCTCAAGCGCGATCGCCAAGGTCCGGCGGGCATCGGTTTCGAGAGCGTCGCGATCTTGGCCATCTACGCCGCTGCTGTCGCGAGCCTGTTCCTCAGCCCCTGACAAGACGGAAGAAGCGCAGTCCAGGACCGTCTGATCAGGTGCACAGGGCTGCAATCGCAACTCCGTGTGTTGTTCTCCCAAGTTCACTTTGGCGGCCGGTCGACCGACTGGCCGCTTTCTCTTTCCGGTAGAGGATTTCCGCTGCCGCGCTTCCGCCATGGCGTCGTTTCCCACCAATAAGTGCTTATGACGGGAGACGACGCTGATGACGGAGGAGCACGAACACGCGGACGTTCGCGAGCGCCTGAAAACGGCCTTGATCAACGCGCACGCGTTGGAGAGCCAGGGACTTGCGGTTCTCGACAAGCAGCTGTCGAGCCTCGACGACGACACGCTCGGCCCGGTCGTCGCTGATGGCCGGGCGCTTCTCAAAGGGCATATCTAGGAGCCTACCGCACCAACGCCAGCTCTCGACGCGCCGCCCGTGGCCTTTGGCTTCGAGAGGGAACCCGTCACCCTCGCCGCCGTTTGCCTGGCGTGGCCACGGCAATCAGAGGGAGTACGCGAACGTGAACTGGGATCAGATCAAAGGGAAGTGGCAGTAGATGACGGGTCAGGCGCGCCAACAATGGGGCAAGCTGACCGATGATGACCTCGAGCAGATCGGCGGTCACCGCGAAGAGCTCGTTGGGCGCGTCCAGGAGCGCTACGGGATCGAGCGCGAGGAAGCGGACCGCCAGGTGAGCGAGTGGGAAAAGAAGGTCTGACGTCGAGGCAACGAGACGACCGCGGACGCCCTCCGAGCTCGTTCGGGGGGCGTCGCTGTTTCCTAGACGTCGTGACGAAGGACCCGTAGCGCAGCACCGAGTGGACGGCGCCAGACGCGACGTCGGGCGATGGTCGTGGCCGAGACCTGCTCGGCTGCGGCCAAGTCCTGGGCGAAGTCGCTCGCCAAGGTGGCGGCAAGGGCGGCGTCCTTGACGATCACCGCGACCTCGTCGTCGCGGCGCGTCGACCGCGCGTTGACATTCACCGAACCGACGCAGCTCAGATCGTCGTCGACGAGCACCTGCTTCAGATGGAGCATCGTCGGCGCGTACTCCCAGAGCCGCACGCCCCGACCGATCAGCCGTTCTTGAGCATCTGCCGCGACCCAGTTGGAAACGTGCTTGTCGGCATGGGGGCCTGGAATGAGGATGTCGACCTCGACGCCCCGATCGGCGGCCCGCTCAATCGCCTGCAGGCTTGCCATGGGCGGCGCAAAGTAGGGCGTGCTGATCGTAAGCCGGCGTTGGGCGGTCTCGCACAGACCCCACAGCAGCGACGCCGCGTCGCTCCAACCTTCGGCAGCCTTGGGCCCAAGGCACAGGCAGGCGGCGTTGCCCGCCGCGTCGGGGATTGGCCGAGCGGAGATCGCTCTTAGCGGAAGCTGTTCCACCTCGAGCCAGTTCGACCAGAATGCGCTCTCGAGCCCGACAACGACCGGCCCTTCGAAGCGGAACTGGCTGTCGCGCCACTCGTCGGGATTGCGCGCGGCGCCCTGCCAGGGCCATGCAATGCCGACGCCGCCCGTGAAGGCGACGCGGTTGTCGACGACGAGCACCTTCCTGTGGGTGCGCTTGAGCGAGCGTCGGAGGTGCCAGGGCCGCATCGGCCGGAACGACTTCACGTGAACGCCAGCATCCCGCATCTGCTGGTCGAGCCGAGCCTCCATCGACCAGCGGCCGGCGGCATCGAGAAGCACGCGGACCGTGACGCCGGCGCGGGCGCGCTCGGCGAACGCATCGGCGAACGCTTCCGCCACGTCACCCTTGCCGTAGATGAAGGTGGTGAAGTTGACCTCGCGCTCTGCGTTGGCGATCGCATCGAGCATCGCCTCGAAGATTGCATCACCGTTTTTCAGACGGACCACGCTGTTTCCCGCCACGAACCCATGGCCGAACAGCCGGGCGAAGCGTGCCTCCGCGTCGGAACCGAGGTCGTGCGACTGGTGGGGCGTCGGCGAGGTGGACACGTCGGGACCCGACGTCATCGGCGGTCTCTGCGGGGAGTAAGTGCCTGACTGCACAATGCGTGGGCGCGCGGATCGTTGCGGTCGATGGGCATCGAAGCGGAACTTCCGGGCCGTGACGCCGTTGGGCAGGTGACACCACGGAAGGGATCGATGTCGCTCGACGTCCGCCAACGCTTGGCCCTGGTGGCGACGGTTGCGTTCGCCGTGCTCGCGGTGATCACCGCGGGCGCCGTCATGTTGCCGTTCATCGTGGCGCTGTTGCTGGCGTTGCTTCTGCATCCCGCCCACCGGCGCCTGCGGGTCGTCGGCCTGTCGCCTTCGGCCGCGGCTGCCGTGACGACGGTGGCCATGACGCTTGCGACCATTGGGGTGGTGGTGGTGATCGTCCCGGTGCTCGCCGTCGACATTCGGGATCTTGCCGACACACTGCTTGCCAATGCGCGAAATCTGCTCGACCGCGCGAGCGAGATCTGGGGTCACTGGCTGCCCGGCCTGCAGCCACTCGACGAGGCCTTGGTAGATCAAGTGCGCGAGCTCGCACCGTCGGTCGAGGCGATGGCGCCGGCGCTGGGCAGCGTCATGAACGTCGGCGGTTTCCTGGTCTCTTGGATCTTCTTTGTCTGTCTGGTCCCCGTCGTCCTCTTCTTCTTCCTCAGGGAGGGGCGGGTATTTCGCGAGAACGCGGCGGCCCTCGTGCCGCGGCGTTACCAGGACCCCGCGCGCAACCTCGCGTTGACGGTCGGCGACGGTCTCGGCAACTACCTCCGTGGCCAAGCCCTCGTCTGTTCCGTACAGGCGGTATTCCACGCAACCGGCCTGATGCTGTTGGGCCTCCAGTTCGGCTTCATCATCGGTCTGTTGACCGGTGCCAGCGCAGTCATTCCGATCATCGGCAACGCGGTGATGCTGAGCGTGGCACTGCTCGTCGCCGTCGCTCAGTTCGAAAGCGCCGGGCCGCTCTTCGTCATCTTGGCGATCTACGGCACGGCCCAGCTCATCGAGACCCTCTTCCTCGTCCCGGTGTTGGTCGGCCGACAGATCGCCGTGCATCCGCTCGTGATGATCACGGCCGTGCTGCTCGGCGGCCGCCTGTTCGGCTTCACAGGGGCGTTGCTGGCGCTGCCGGGAACGACCGTGGCCGTAACGGCGGCACGTTGGGCTTGGGCGCGCTATACGGAAAGCGCCGTCTACGTCGACATCGGCCCGGACGACACGCCACCCGAAGAGCACCCTGAAACTGCCTGAGCGGGCCGGTCTGTCCGGCGCCTAGGTCCCGACGCGAACGCTGTCAGGAACGTCGCGGCGCTGGGCGCGTTCACTGGGTGCCAAGGTGAAAGAGAGCATGTCCGCGTCCACCGGCGTCCGGGCGGCTTTGCATTGGCCTTGGATGTCCGACGGCTCGTCGTCGTCCTTCTAGGTGGCACAGCGGTTGCCGCGAAGGTGGTTTCGGCCGTTGCTCGTCTTCTGCCGTTGCTCAGGGGCCTTTGCGCCCGGCTCGGCTTCATGTCGCGCGGCGCTCAAGGGGCGCGCCTGAGCGCGGCGTCGTATTGGAGGCTTCGGCCCATGTCGTCGTCGGTTTTCACAGTGTTTGGTCAGGCAGCGCTGACGCGCCGAGCGTTCGTCGGTCAAGCGGCGGCTGCGGCTGCTATGCCGGCCTGCGCTTGGGCCGCAGAGACGCCCACGCCCTTTGCCGGTTTCGATACGGTGGTCGAGCGGGCGAAGGCGCTTGCCGAGGGCTCCTATCAGAGCCCGCGGATGGATTTGACGGGACCCTTCGCCGACCTCAACTACGACGCCTACCGCGCGATCCGCGTCCGCCCGGAAAGCCGGCTCTGGTCTGGAGAGGAGAGCCCCTTCACCGTCGACCTCCTGCCGCCGGGGATGATCTTCCACGATGCGGTCCGTATTCATGTCGTCGACGATTCCGGCGCGCGCGAGGTGCCTTTCGACGCAAACACGTTCGACTTCCACTCGACCTACTTCGACGAGGCGACCGCCGCCGCCGCAAGGGCGACCGAGGGGCTCGCCTGGAGTGGCTTTCGGCTCCGCTTTCCGATCAACAAGCCGGACATCGAGGACGAGATCGCCGTCTTCCAGGGAGCGAGCTACTTCAGGGCCATCGGCCGCGGTCAGCTCTTCGGTCTCTCGGCCCGGGCGCTGGCGGTCGCTACGGCCACGCCCGGCGGTGAGGAGTTCCCCGTCTTCAAGGAGTTCTGGTTGCAGTCGCCCGCGCCGAACGCCGGCGAGGTCACGGTGTTCGGCCTGCTCGACAGTCCATCGGTCGCGGGCGCCTGCGCGTTCGTCATCCGGCCCGGCGCCGAGACCACGATGACGACGACGATCGCGCTCTTTCCCCGACGCGAGCTCACCGAGGTCGGGCTAGCACCGCTCACCTCGATGTACTGGTTCGGCCATCGTGAGACCGTCGACGACTACCGACCAGCCGTCCACGACAGCTCCGGTCTGCAGATGGTCACCGGGTGGGGGCAGCGCCTGTGGCGTCCGCTCGCCAATCCCACCACGCTGCAGGTCTCGCAGTTCGTCGACCGGAACCCGCAAGGGTTCGGGCTCGCGCAGCGCTCGCGGGCGTTCACCCACTTCCAGGACGCCGAGGCACGCTACGATCGGCGCCCGTCGGCCTGGGTCGAGCCTTTGGGCGACTGGGGGCCCGGTACGGTCACCCTGGTCGAGATCCCCACCGGCAACGAGTTCAACGACAACATCGTCGCCTTCTGGCAACCGGAGATTCCACTCCTGGCCGGCGAGGAGTGGCGGTTCTCCTACCGGCTCTACTGGGGCGAGCAGCCGCCCGACGGGGCGTCGCTGGCCCGTGTCGTCGACACACGCGAAGGCGCGACGGTCAATGCGCCCGAGCGCCGGACGATCGTGGTCGACTTCGCGTTCGCCGAAAAGGCGCCGGAAGAGCTACGTCCGGTCGTGCGCGCTTCCGCCGGCAGCATCGACCATGTTTCCGTGGCCGACCTTCCAGGCGAGCGGGATGGCGTTCGCGTAGCATTGGATTACAGGCCGCCGGATGCCAACGCTGCAGAGTTGAGCTTGGCCTTGCTCGACGCGGAAGACGCGCTCGCTTCCGAGACGTGGATGATGCGATGGACACGGTGACCGATCCGTCGCGAAGCGAGCCCAAGCTAGCGCCCGTGCCCCCAGATGCACCGCTGGCGATGCCCACGCAGTCCTTCGCCGGCAAGCCGTGGCGGCCGACGCGAACGCGGCGCGTTCATGCCGCTAGGATATTGACGTTCGGCGGCGCAGCCCTGCTCACCGTCTTCGGTACCTGGCACATGACCCAGGTCTTCGAGACCGCTGAGCTCAGCACCTTGCAATGGCTCTTCCGGGCGCTGTTCGCGGTGACGTTCGCCTGGATCGCGCTTGCGGCCACCTCGGCGCTCGCGGGCATCCTTCTTCCCCCACGTACCGTTCCCGCAGAGCGTCGACCGCTCAGCACGCGGACCGCGATCGTCATGCCGATCTACCAGGAGGACGCGGCCAAGAGCGCAGGCACGCTCGCGGCGCTCGGACGCGGGCTCATCGCGTCCGGCCATGGCGACGCGTTCGAGATCTTCATCCTGTCCGACAGTCGGGACGTGGATGCCTGGAGCCGCGAGACCACCGCCTTTGCCGGTCTCCGCCAAGCGCTCGGTGGGGAGATGCGCGCATGGTATCGCCGTCGCCGCGAGAACCGTGGACGCAAGGCGGGCAATGTTCAGGATTTCGTGGAGCGGTGGGGAGCGCGCTACGACTTCATGCTCGTGCTCGATGCCGACAGCGCGATGTCGCCCGAGACGGTCGTCGAGATGGCGCGGCGGATGGAGCAGGACCCCAAGCTCGGCCTGTTGCAGACCTTGCCGGTGCTCATCGGCGGCACGACGCCGTTCGCTCGCCTGCAGCAATTCGCCGGCCGGCTCTACGGACCGGTGGTCGCGCGTGGCGTCGCTGCCTGGCAGGGCGAGGACGGGAACTATTGGGGCCACAACGCCATCATCCGCGTGCATGCGTTCGCTTCGAGCTGCGGCCTGCCGACCCTGCCCGGCCGCCGGCCCTTTGGCGGCAACATCATGAGCCACGACTTTGTCGAGGCCGCGTTCCTCAGGCGCGCCGGATGGGCGGTTCGGCTGGACCCGGATCTCGCCGGTAGCTTCGAGGGTGCGCCGCCCTCGTTGCTCGATGCCTCGGTGCGCGATCGCCGATGGGCCCAGGGCAACTTCCAGCACCTAGCGGTGTTGGGCGCGCGCCGGCTGGCCTGGCCGAACCGGGTGCACTTCCTGATCGGCGTCGGCTCGTACCTGGCATCGCCGCTCTGGCTGGCGCTGCTCACCGTCGGTCTCGTGCTCACCGTGAGGGCCAACCTCACGCTGCCGGAGTACTTCCCGGACGGCGTCCAGCTCTTCCCGACCTGGCCGCAGTTCGATGTGGTCCGCATGCGATGGGTGTTTGCCGGCACGATGCTGCTGCTCTTCCTGCCGAAGCTCATCGGCTTGGCCGCGGCACTGGTCGACCGTGTCCGTCGCCGCCGGTTCGGCGGCGGTCCGCGCATCATGACGGGTGCGGTCTTCGAAGTGGTTCTCTCCACCTTGCTCGCGCCGATCATGATGCTGCTGCAGACGCGTCACGTCGTCTCGATCCTCGCCGGTCGCGATTCGGGGTGGATGGCGCAGCAGCGCGAGGGCCAGCGCCTGCGATGGGGCGACGCACTCAGGGCGCATGGCACCCACGCGGCGGTCGGTATCGGGTTGACGCTCGGCGTGGCTCTTCTCCAGCCGGCGCTGGTCTTCTGGCTGTCGCCCGTGCTGGTCGGGCTGGCGTTGGCACCTCTGCTGTCGCGCTGGAGCGGTGACCTTCGTGCCGGGGCGAAGCTCGCTGCCTTGCGTCTCCTCGACATTCCGGAGGACCGCGAAGTGCCCGAGACGGCGCGCGACGCCGAACGTCTGGGGCACGCTTTCGAGCGCGTCGCCGCGCGCGACATGGACACGCTCGCGGCAAAGGCGGACCTCGTCTCCGCGCATGTGGCGACGCTCGAGCCGACGCCCACTGGGGGCGTCGATGAGCGCCTGTCGCTCAACCGGCTAACGGCGTCAGCGAAGATCGCTGCGGCATCGGCCCGTTCCCAAGCGCTCGGCTGGCTGACGCTGCCGGAACGCGAAGCGGTGCTCGGGGACGCGTCCCTCTTGACGGCGCTCGTGTCGATGCCGGCGTCCAGCCCATCGACAGCGGCGGCCGCCACCGAACTGGGCGGCGCGCGGACTGCGGAGCCGTGATCCAACGGCTGAACCAAAGTCTGCGCCGCCTGGTCCCGGCGCCGGTTCGTCGGCTCTTGAACGGCTTTTGGGCTGTGCCGTTCGCCTTGTCCGTGGCGGGCCTGTTGGTCGCCTTCGGGCTCAACTACCTGCCACGTCCGTGGATTGAGGCGGTCGCGAGCGACCGCGGACGTCGAACGCAGCGGCATCGCGTTGGCCCTGGCGAGACTCTTGGACATGAGCAATCGGCGCGAGGCGACGGGCGGCGTTTTCTACGAGGCCAGCGCGCTTTCGGAAGGTCCCATCCGCGCCCTCTCGCCGGGTTTGAACGATCCCGGGACGGCCATGGCCTGCATCAACCGGCTCGTCGAAGGGCTCGCGTTCATCGCGAGCGAGGCCTGGCCGAGGGGGCCGCAGCGCTATGGCGAGCCGCCGGCCGAGGTCTGCTGGGTCTCGACCGACGTGGCGGGGGTCGTCGAGCACGTGCTGGTTCCGATCGCCCCGCACGCCACTCGCGATGCGCAGGTGAAGGAGCACGCCGAGCACATGCTGCGCCGTTTGCGCGAGCGATGCCACGAGCCGGCCGACCAAGCGGCTGTCGACGCCATGCTCGAACGCTTGGCCAAAGCCGCGAGCTGAGCGAGCCTTGACCGGCATTCGTCCGCCGTCGCTGAAACTGGGCCCGCACGCATTCGTTTTCGACGTAGCGCGACCAGACGGCCGCCCGCTCGACGGCGGGGCGCAGGATGGTTGATCGAGGTGTTCGAGAACAAGGTGCGTTGGCGAAGGCCGCGATCGGTCGGACCGCCGCGCTTGCGTCCGGCGCCGCCCGACGGCGCTCGTGCGCCGGTCTACCGACGCCCAATCGGCAGGGACTTGTTGGCGAACCGGCCAGTGGCTGCCGCCTCGAGCACGCTCGCTCGCCCGGCGCTCGTCCGATGAACGAGGTGGGGCGGGCCGCGCAGCGTGCCCTTTCCACCCGCCGCCGCGAGACGAACCAGCAGGTCATCGAGATCGTCGATCCCCTCGAGGGGCCATCGGTGCAGTTGTCACTTCGACGGGAAGGACGCCTTCGACCACGTCGAGCGCGCCTTCCGCCAGGCTCCGCGGACGCGAGCGACGTGACGCGTCTGCTCCTCGACCTCGCCCCCGAACAGCTCCGCTATGACCTGCGTTGTGTCGGCCACACCCGAACCGGCGAACTCGATCTCGACACCGACGCGTCTGTGGATCGCCATGACCTACTCGATCGCAAACGTCAGTTCCTCGTCCTACGAAGCCTCAACACGGGCTGTCATCGCATGTTCCGCCAAGATGTCATCCAACGCTCGCCGATGCTCACGCATCAGACGCTGGACCCGATAGTCGCGCTCAAGTCGCGCCCGCGCCGCAGGGTTTGGCCTCCGTTCTTCTGCTGGCGCTGCCATGCCGTGAGCGGCCTCGGCAACGGTCCGATGGAACCCAGCCGCGACCGAGGCACCTATGGCGCCGCCACGCAGCATGGCGTCGCCGGGTTCGCCTGCCGCCGCGCGCACCGGCCGCCCGGTCGCATCCGCGTAGAGTTGCAGCAAGAGCGAGCTGCGCGCGTGACCGCCGGCGACGTGGAGCACCGAGACCTCTCGTCCCGTCGCGGCGAACGCTTCGAGCACGTCGCGCACGCCGAGCGCGATCGCGACACACGCGCGCCAGTAGAGACGGCATAGGCTGTCGAAGGAGCCGTCCAGATCGAGACCACTGATCACGCCCAGCGCCCGCGGGTCCGCCATTGGTGAGCGGCAGCCCTTGAAGTCCGGCACCATGTGCAGGCGCGGAGCGAGATCGGGGCCAGCGTGGCCGCGCAGCTCTTCGATGCGGTCGACGACCGCCGCGTGGCAGGTGTCGAAGCGGGAGCTTGAGAGGATGTGGTCGAGCAACGCACCGCTCGCGGACTGACCACCCTCGAGGGTCCAACGCGCTGGCAGCACGGTCTCCCAGTGCGGTCCCCAAAGGCCCGCGCCCGGCGACGGCGATGAAGACACCGCCATCACGCAGCTCGATGTGCCCGCGACGAGTGCGGCGTGCCCATCGCTAGCGGTAGTGCCGAGCAGGCCCAGCGCGCCGGCATGGGCGTCGATGAGCCCGGCGGCGACACGGCACTGTGGCGTCAGGCCCAGCTCTGCGGCGCTGTCGGATAGCAAGGGGCCCAGGTCGCTGCCGACAGGGGTCGCGTTGGCGGGTAGGCCGCACCGCTCGACAAGATCGTCTAGACCCAACAGGTCGAAGAACTCGGTCGGCCAGCCGTCCGTCTCGCCGGCGTCGAAGAGCCACTTGCTCGCCAGCGTGCATCTGGATCGCGCGGTCTCGCCCGTGGCGCGCCACGTGAGGAAGTCGGCGAGATCGAAGGCGAGACCGAGCCGGGGCCAGAGGTCCGGGCGATGACGCTTGAGCCACAGCAGCTTCGGCAATTGCATCTCGGGCGACATCACGCCGCCGAGCGAGCTGAGCGCGGCGTTTCCTGTCGCCGTGCACGCGTCGGCTTCGTCGCGTGCCCGATGATCGCACCAGGCGAGTGTGTCCGCCCCGGCCTCCAGCTCGAGCGACCGCCCATTGCGGTCCCGCAAAACGAGCGAGCAGGTGGCGTCGAAGCCGATCGCGGCGATGCCGTCCGGCGGGACAGCAGCCTCGGCCAGTGCGGCCCGCACCGCAGCGCAGACGGCAGCCCAGATCGCTGTCGACGTGTAGACGGCGCGGTCCGGCCCGGTGGAGAGGTAAGCGATGGACACCAGGCCGCGCCCTTCTACGGCACCTCGCTCGTCGATCACCGCAGCACGCACGCTCGCCGTGCCGACATCCACGGCGACCACCCGTCCCGTCATCGCTGATCCGCGCCTCCCTGCGGTGCATCGCTGTTGGAGGACTCTTAGTCAGTTCCCCCGAACCGCGCACGCTCCAAGATAGGCGGTGTCTTCAGACCCCCAGAGTAGCGCCAGGCGGCAGCGCCAGATAGCGCTCGAGCGTCCGCGCCGTGCCGTCGCGCCAGAGCCGACCTAGAGCTTGAGCGAAGGCGGTCTGGAAGGGAGCGGCGTCGGTGAGGTCCCCAAAGATACCCGGAAGGGCGTCGAGAAAGGCTTGCGGCTCGGTCCGCGCGCGCTTCGCCGCGGCCCGCAGGCTCGCGCCGTTCACGTCGTCGATCTTGATGGGCGCGCCGGTCTCCGTCTCGCCGTGGAGGTAACGGCACCAAAGCGCACTCGCCAGCGCCAGGCCAGTCGCCGAAAGCCCCTGCGCGAGGCGGTCACGCGTCGACGGTAGAATGAACTTCGGCTGCCGATTGGAGCCATCGAGGCAGAGCCGCGCGATGGTGTCGCCGACGTCGGGGTTGGCGAACCGCTCCTTGATTGTGTCGAGATAGAGCTCGAGCGACGTACCCGGAACTCGCGGCACGACCGGCAGGATCTCATCGCGCTCGACTTTGTCCATGAAGCCCGCAACGAGCGGGTCGTCCATCGCGTCGTGCGCATACTCGATGTCGAGCAATGCTGCGGCGTAGGCGATCAGCGCATGACCGCCGTTGAGGACACGCAGTTTCATGAGCTCAAACGCTTCGATCGCGTCGGTGAAGGTGACGCCCACCTCCTCGAACGCGGGCCGCCCGAGCGGGAAGTTGTCCTCCAACACCCACTGCCGGAAGGGCTCGCAGACGACCGGTGCTTCGTCCTCAATTCCGAAGCGGTCGCGGAGCTGTTGGCGGTGCGCGTCCGTGGCGGCGGGGGTGATGCGATCGACCATCCCGTTCGGGAAGGCGACGTTGTCTTCGATCCAGTCGGCGAGATTGGGGTCGCTGAGACGCGCAAGGCCGACGACTGCGGCGCGCGTCACGTGGCCGTTGCTGGGAAGATTGTCGCAGGACATGATCGTGAAGGGCGGCGTTCCGGCTCCGCGGCGCTGTCGGAGCGCCCGTATCATGGCGCCGAACACGGTGCGGGGTGCGCGCGGCGCTTTCGCATCCGCGACGATCTCCGGATGGGTCGGGTCGAAGTGCGATGCTGCATCCAGATAGTAGCCGCCTTCCGTAACGGTCAGCGAGACGATCCGAATGCGAGGATCGGCCATCGCCGCGATGAGCGGGCGGTTGGTGGGATCGACCTCAACGAAGTCGATCTTGGCGCCGGTCACCCGTGCCGTGTTGGCGCCCGGCTCCAGCTCGACCACGGTGCTGAGCCAGTCCTGCGCCGCCAGTCGCGCACGCATCGCCGCATCGGTCGCTCTGACGCCTGCGCCGACCAGGCCCCAGGCGTGGTCGCGACCGGCGTTGAAGAGGTCATCGAGGTAGAGCGCCTGGTGCGCCCGGTGGAAGTTGCCGACACCGACGTGGACGATGCCGGGCCTGAGCGCGCTGCGTTCATACTGCGGCACGGCCACCGCCGGGCCGAGCGCGCCTAAGGTCGAGAGCGCGAGCTTGGTCATTGGCCGGGTCCTCCTCGAAGCTCGCTCGCCAGAGCGGCCATGTCGTCGATCAGCTCCGTGCCCGCGGGCGTCGTCGCGTCACCTTGTGGCCAGAACAGCGTGCGCATGCCGGCGGCGGCCCCCGACGTCGCACCTGTCGCCGAATCCTCGACGACGATGCAGGACCCCGCTTCGACCTCCAGTAGCCAGGCCGCGCGCAGATAGGCCTCCGGATCGGGCTTGCCGCGGCGGACATCGTTGCGGCTCACGCTGATCCGACCGGGCGCGTCGAGGCCTGCCGCCTCCAGGTTGGCCTGGACGACGAGCCTGTCCGAATTGGAGACGACGGCTTGCGCGAACCCCAGCGCCTCGAACTCGAGGAACAGGTCGACCGCGTTCTCGCGCGGCTGGAGCGCATGCAGCGAGGCAAAGTAGGTGCGGTACTTGAGCCGAAGCCAGTCGCTGAGCCCGAGCCCGAGGCCGAGGTGGTGGACGCACCAGTCGTGGATGGAATGGGCGTCTCGCCCGATGATGAGGTCGTGGAACTCGGGGGGTGCCTCGATACCGAGCTTGTCGAGCGCCTGGACGAGCGCAGCCTCGTGCAATGGCTCGCTGTCCACGAGCGTGCCGTCCATGTCCCAGAGGATGGCGGCGGGCATCAGCTCATCCAGTTGCCGCCGTCCACGTTGTAGGTCTGGGCGACGACGTATTCGCTCTCGGGACCCGCGAGGAAGATCGCCATGCCGACGAGGTCCTGCGCCGTCCCCATGCGCCCGTAGGGCACAGCCTCGCCGACGAGCCGCTTCTTTTCGCCGAGTGGACGGTTCTCGTGTTTGGCGAAGAGCGCATCGACGCCGTCCCAGTGCTCGCCGTCGACGACCCCCGGTGCGATGGCGTTGACGTTGATGCGATGCTTGATGAGGTCGAGACCCGCCGATTGCGTGAGGCTGATGATGGCAGCCTTGGTCGCACAGTAGATGGCGACGAGCGCCTCGCCGCGACGACCAGCCTGGCTCGCCATATTGATGATCCTGCCGCCGTCGCCCTGGGCGATCATCGCCTTGGCTGCGGCTTGGAGCGTAAAGAGCGTGCCCGCGACATTGACGGCAAAGAGGCGGTCGTAGCTCTCACGGGTGATCTCGACGATGGGTGCGGCGTCGAACAGGGCGGCGTTGTTGACGAGGATGTCGAGCTTGCCGCCCCTGCGCTGCGCCTCGGCAATAGCGGTGTCGATGGAGGCCTGGTCGGTGACGTCCATCTTCACGGCGAATGCGCGGTCGCCCATCTCCGCGGCAGAGGCTTCGGCACGGGGCAGGTCGATGTCGGCGAGCGCCACGGTGGCGCCCTCTTGCACGTAGGCCTCGGCGAAGACGCGGCCGATGCCGCGCGCGGCGCCGGTGATCATCGCGACCTTGCCGTCGAGCCGCTTCATCGAACGGCTCTCCCTCCCGCATCGAAGCGGTGGATGTGGTCGGCCATCGGTGTGAGCCACACGCGGTCGCCGTGCGAGACGAGCACGTCGCCGGGCGCGCGGACGGTGAGCTTGCCGATGCCGTCGGTCTCGATGTGGAGGAAGGTGTCCGAGCCCAGATGCTCGGCAACGCCCACGACACCGGACCAGTCGCCGGCCTCGGTCGAGAGCGCGATATGCTCGGGCCGCACGCCGATCGTCGGCGCGCCGAGCTTTTCGGCGTGAGCCCCATCGACGATGTTCATCTTGGGCGAGCCGATGAAGCCTGCGACGAAGAGGTTGTCGGGCCGGCGGTAGAGGTCGAGCGGCGAGCCCACCTGCTCGATCCGGCCACCGTTCAGGACGACGATCTTGTCTGCCATGGTCATGGCTTCGACCTGATCGTGCGTCACGTAGATCATCGTCGTTTCGAGCTTCTGGTGTAGCTCGCTGAGCTCCAGGCGCATGGCGCTCCTGAGCGCCGCGTCGAGGTTCGACAAGGGCTCGTCGAACAGGAACGCTTTGGGCTCGCGCACGATGGCGCGCCCGATGGCGACCCGCTGCCGTTGGCCGCCCGACAGCTGTCCCGGCCGCCGATCCAGGTAGTCGGTGAGGTTGAGGGTCTTGGCCGCCGCCTCGACCTTCTGTCGCTGCGTCTCCTGGTCGACGCCTCCCATCTTCAGCGGGAACGCGATGTTCCTATAGACGCTCATATGCGGGTAGAGCGCATAGGACTGGAAGACCATGGCTAGCTCTCGTTTCGCCGGCGGCACGTTCGTGGCGTCCTGCCCGTCGATCACGATGCGCCCGCCGGAGACATCCTCGAGCCCGGCGATGAGGCGCAAGAGCGTGGACTTGCCGCAGCCCGAGGGCCCCACGAAGACGACGAAGGCGCCGTCTTCGATCTCCAGGTCGACGCCTTGAATGACGGTCGTCGCGTCGAAGGTCTTGAGGACCTGTTCGAGTTGGATAGCGCCCATCGTGCGTCTCCTATTTCACGGCACCGAAGGTCAGACCGCGGACCAGCTGCTTTTGGCTGAACCACCCGAGGACGAGGATCGGCGCGATCGCGAGTGTCGAGGCGGCGGAGAGCTTCGCCCAAAACAGCCCCTCGGGGCTGGAGTAGGAGGCGATGAAGGCACTCAGGGGAGCCGCGTCATCAGCAGTCAGGTTGAGGGTCCAAAACGCTTCGTTCCAGGCGAGGATCACGTTCAAGAGTAGCGTCGAAGCAATGCCCGGCACCGCCATCGGCACCAGGACATAGGTGATCTCTTTCCTCAGCGAGGCGCCGTCCATGCGCGCCGCTTCCAGGATGTCGCCCGGGATCTCACGGAAGTAAGTGAAGAGCATCCAGACGATGATGGGTAGGTTCATCAGCATCAGGATCACGACGAGCGCCGAGCGCGTGTCGAGGAGCCCAAGATCACGGCAAATGAGGTAGATCGGCACGAGCGCGCCTACCGGCGGAAGCATCTTCGTGCTGAGCATCCACATGAGAATGCCGCGCGTGCTCTTGGTTGGTGAGAAGGCCATCGACCAAGCGGCTGGGATGGCTACCAGCAGACCCAAGAACGTGGATCCGAACGCGATGATCACCGAGTTCATCGCGTGGCGGAGGTAGTTCGAGCGCTCCTGTACCTCGGAATAGTTCTCGAGCGTCCAGTCGAAGAAGAGGAAGCTCGGCGGTATGGCGATCGCCTCGCCCTCGGTCTTGAAGCTCGTCAGGAAGGTCCAGAGTACCGGGAAAAAGATGAGGAAGCCTATGGTCCAGGCCGCCGTGGTGAGCGTGGCCCGGCGACGGGGGCTGAGTTCGCGCGCCATGGCTCAGGCCTCCAGGTTCTTGCCGATGAGACGGAGGAGGAAGATCGCAACGATATTGGCCAAGACGATCGCGACTACGCCGCCGGCGGACGCGAGGCCTACGTCGAACTGCAAGAGCGCTTGGGCGTAGACGAGGAAGGTGAGGTTGGTCGTCGCCGTCCCGGGCCCACCATTGGTGGTGACGAGAATCTCGGCGAACACCGAGAGCAAGAAGATCGTCTCAATGAGGACGACCACCGTCAGCGCTCGGCTGATGTGTGGCAAGATGATGTAGAAGAAGATCGACAGCGGGCCTGCCCCATCCATCTCCGCCGCCTCGCGCTGCTCGCTGTCCAGCGACTGCAGCGCCGTGAGCGTGATCAATGTGGCGAAAGGCAACCAGCCCCACGAGACAATGAGAATCACCGACAGCATCGGCGCCTCGGCGAACCAGTCGATGGGCTGCATGCCGAAGATATCGGCGATCCAGGCGAAAAGCCCGTTCACCGGATGCATCAGCATGTTCTTCCAGACCAAGGCCGAGACCGTGGGCATGACGAAGAACGGGGCGATGACGAGGAGCCGGACGATGCCCTGACCCCAGATCGGCTGATCCAGGAGGAGTGCCAGGAGCGTGCCGCCCACAATCGTGATGAGGAGGATGCCGCCGACGAGCCGCAGCGTGTTCCAGATCGCGTCGAAGAAGGCGGGATCGGTCAGGAAGTACTGGTAGTTCTCGATGCCGACGAAGCTTTCGAGCCCTGGCATCAGCAGGTTGTAGCGCAGGAGCGAGAAATAGATCGTCATGCCGAGCGGGATGAGCATCCAGGCCAGCAACAGCAGAACAGCCGGGCTCAGCATCGCGCGCGCGGACGCACGCGTGTGCAAGGTCGCCATGACGGTCGCCTCCCTGGACCGATGAGACGATCGGTCCGCCCGCGGGCGCGGACGGACCGTGCGGATGCCTAGTTCAGATAGCCGCCGCGGCGCATCTCGCGTTCTGACAGCTGCTGAGCGGTCGTGAGCGCCTGGTCGACCGAGGTCGTGCCAGCGAGAGCGGCGGAGAACTGCTGGCCGATGGCCGTAGCGAGCCCCTGAAATTCCGGGATCGCCACGAACTGGACGCCAACATAGGGCACCGGCTCGACCGCAGGGTTCTTCGGATCCGCAGACATGATGCTGTCGAGCGTCATCTGCGCGAACGGCGCCGCCTTGAGATAGTCCTCGTTCTCGTAGAGCGAGGTGCGCGTGCCGGGCGGAACGCTGGCCCAGCCCTCGTTCTCGGCGACGAGCGCCAGGTAGTCCTTGCTCGTGGCCCAGGCGATAAAGGTCTTGGCGGCATCGACGTTCTGGCTACCCGCCGGAACGGCGAGCGACCACGCCCAAAGCCAGTTACCGCGCTTACCCTTGCCGGTGTCCGGTGCCAACGCGAAGCCGACGCTGTCGGCGACGGTGCTCTCGTCAGGGTCGGTCACGAAGCTGGCTGCCACCGTGGCGTCGATCCACATCGCGCATTTGCCCGACTGGAACAGCGCCAGGTTCTCATTGAAGCCGTTCGATGACGCCCCTGGGGGGCCGGCGTCGTTCATGAGGTCGACGTAGAACTGCAGCGTCTCCTTCCACTCCGGGCTATCGAACTGGGGTTGCCAGTCCATGTCGAACCAGCGCGCGCCAAAGGAGTTTGCCGTGGCCGTCAAGAACGCCGCGTTCTCGCCCCAACCGGCCTTGCCGCGGAGACAGATGCCGAACTGCTCGTTCTCCTTGTCGGTCAGCTGCCGCGCAGCGTCGGCAATGAAGGACCAGGTCGGCGCGTCGGGCATCTCGATGCCCGCCTCGTCGAAGAGATCGGTTCGGTACATGACCATCGAACTCTCGCCGTAGAAGGGCGCCGCATAGAGCGTGCCGTCCACGGAGAGACCTTCGCGGATCGGCGGCAGCAGGTCCTCCACGTCGTAGTCGTCGCCCAGGTCATCGAGTGCCACAAGCCAGTCCTGGTTCGCCCAGATCGGCACCTCGTACGTGCCGATGGTCATGATGTCGTACTGGCCACCCTTGGTGGCGATGTCGGTGGTCACGCGCTGGCGCAGCACGTTCTCCTCGAGCACGACCCATTCGAGATCGATGTCCGGGTGCTCGGACGTGAAGGCGTCGGAGAGCTTCTGCATCCGGATCATGTCGCCATTGTTGACCGTGGCGATGGTCAACGTTTCGGCGCTGGCGAGTGCGGTCGTCGCGAGCAAGGCGCCAACGGCCAAGCTCAAGCTTCGAATGCCCATGCGATCCTCCCTGACATAGGTGGGCTATTGCTCTGCTTGCGGGCAATTGCTCGCATGCGTTCATGCTGCTGTCAATCGCTATGATTTGCGCGAGTGCGCTTGCATGAGTAGAAGGCTTGAGCCACGGGCGTTGAAGACAGCGCCACGCGTGCTGGCCTGATGAGGCCAAGGTCGTAGGGGGAGCTCAAACGTATGCGAGCTTTCGCCCAAGCTTGCCAACGTTGCACGGCGAGCTCTTCAGTGGCGACGAGGTGAGCGAGCCCGTTGCATCGCCGCGACGGCGTGACGACGCTGCGCGCGCTGCCTGGCTCTACTTCATCGCCGGGCGCACGCAGGACGAGATCGCCCGGCAACTCGATCTGTCGCGACAGGCGGTCCAGCGGCTCGTTGCGTTCGCGGTCGCGGAGAAGCTCATCAAGTTCCGCCTCGACCACCCGATCGCGGCGTGCATGGAACTCGCCGATCGCCTGTGCGCGCGTTTCGACCTGGAGTTCGCCGACGTCATGCCCGGTGATCCGGGTGCGCCCGGCCTCGTCACCGGTGTCGCGGCCGCGGCAGCAGAGCGCCTGGACCGGCTTCTCGCGACCCGTGCGCCTGTCGTGCTCTGCCTCGGCACGGGCAGGACGATGCGGGCTACGGTCGAGCAGCTCCCCGAACGCGACCGGCCGCAGCACAAGATCGTGTCGCTCGTCGGCTCGATGGCGGCGGGTGGGCCGGCAAGTCCCTACGATGTGGTGATGCGCCTCGGGGACAAGGTTCAGGCCGAGCGCTACCCGATGCCCGCGCCACCGGTCACCGACACCGTCGCCGATCGCGAGGCCCTGCAGAAGCAGCGAGCCTTTCGCGTGATCAGCGATCTTCGCGACCGCGCGGCGGCAAGCTTCGTCGGCATTGGCGAGATCGGTTGGCGCGCGCCGATGCATGTCGACGGTTTTTTGTCCGACGCCGACGTGGCGGACCTCGTCAACGCCGGCGCGGTCGGCGAGATCACCGGCTGGCCTTTCGACGCTCAGGGAAAGCTCCTGCAAACCGCGTCGACCGAGCGGGTTGCAAGCTTGGCACTCGAGGTTCCGCCGAGACGATCCACCGTGGTGGCCGGCTGTGGCCCACAAAAAGTGGCGCCACTCCAAGCGGCGCTCACGGGAAGGCTAGCGACGGCCGTCGTGACGGACGAGCCAACCGCGCTTGCCGTACTTTCCACCTGAACGAGGCCGCCATCTTCCGCCTGGGCGGCGCCCTGATGCTCAAGGCGTCCGACGAGTGGACCGTCAGCCGCCGCTACTTCAGCCTGGAAAGCCTCGCCAAGCTCACCGAGAACCCGCGCTCCTACACCGCCACACGTGGGCACGACCTGACCCGGGCGAGCGTCAGGTGGGGCGGCGGCTGTCGCGGCGGCGGCAGACACGCGCGCCGGCGGCCATTGGTTCGGCTACACTTCTGCACCTCTCGATCGATGCTCGTCGAAGCGCTGCGCCAGCCATGTCCGGAAGTCCGGCTGTGCTGATGTGTTAGGATCACTGTCCTTCGCCTCATAGTTCGGCGCTCGGCGGCTTGTGTAGCGAATCGATTGATTTGGCGGGGTTTTACGGTCGCTTTGGCGGGGTTAATGAACGGCGGCTGTGGGCAAGTCTGTTGGTAAGTGATGGTTGGAGGCCTGTTTGAGGGGCTCTTGAAGGGGGCTCGGCGGGGCGCTTTCGGTCTCAGGTGGGCCAGGCGATTGCTTGGGTGTCTGCAATATTCGTGGCGGCTTCGAGCTGGGACAGCAAGTCTTCGTAAAGTGTCTGCTGCGCCTTCACGTGCTCGATCACAATACGACCCAAATCAACTAGCTGTTGAGCGGTGTGGGCTCGTCTTGCCCATTGATCGGACGCGTCACCGCACCAGAAGGCGGCCGGGAAGCTCGGGTCGGCGTCACCGTCGACCTGGGCGCGCATGGCGAGGCCGATGAGGTTGATCTGGCTGTCGCGGTCGGTGGGGTAGGTGTGCGGCGCGTCGAGGACCGACGCCTCGACACCGGCGGTAATGGCGGCCTCGCAGGCGGCGCGGAGCTCGGCCGACTTGGCCGCCTTGGCCGTGGCCAGCTCGTGCGCGTCCCAGGCGGCCTGGAGCGCCGCCTCGCTCGGCGGGTCGCCGGCGTCGGCGGGCCAGGTGGCGACCAGGCGGTCGTAGGTGGAGGCGTCGCGCCAGGCAACCTTAGGGGTGACGAGCTCGACGGCTTGGGCGATGTCCATCAACTGACCCTCTTGAAGCGAGCATACGCGAACACGTTGCCCAGGCTGTCACCGGAGAGCCCCCCGCCGAGCCCGATGTCCGCCTGGGTCTGGCTACCGTAAATCTGCAGCTCTAGAGCCTGGGCGGCGTCGACCGTGAACCGGCCGCCGATCGGCAGGAGCGCGTGGACGACGTCGCTCGAGCCCGGTCCCGTGCTGTTGCCGGTCGCCCCCTCGACCAAGGTGACATCGGCCGTGACGTTCTGGAGCCGGCCCGCGGAGGAGTTGACGCCGTTGCAGAGCTGCCAGCCCTCGACGTCGTAGGTGCCGGCCGGGAGGATCACCTGGTTGCTGCCGACGCTGGCCCCGTCGATCCCGTCGGCGCCGCGCTGCTCCAGGGGCCGCGTGCGCCAGGCGCCGCCCGTGAGCGTGCCGCCGTTCTCGCCGCCTGAGGTGCGGTGCGCCACCTCGAGCACGGCGACGTCGCTGGCGAGCGTGCGGATGGCGTCCAGGAGATCCTCGGCGCGGCCCTTGGTGAGCGCAATGCCGGCCGCCTCGATGACCGCGGCGATGTTCTCTTGGACGTCGTTCAGCCAGTCGGCGGTGACGACGGTGGCCTCGGTGCCGGCTTGCGGGTCGCCGCCGGTGTGCTTGTTGTCGGCGGTGGCACCAGCGCCGTCGGTGCGATGCATCAGGCGTCTCCGTAGGCGATGATGAGTACGGTGTGGGCCGGCCGCCAGCGGCCGACGACGCATTCGAGGAGCTCGTCGCCCCAGCGCCGCAGCCGCTCGCCGGCGGTGCTGCGGCCGGCGCGGAAGTGGCTGATCGTCGTCTCCGGCGCACGGACGCGCCAGGCGTGCGCCCACTGCACGCCGAAAGCCCGCTCGCCCGCGCGGCCGCGGCCGGCACGGAACGGCTTGAACTCCTCGATCGTCACCGCGTAGCCGGCGGCCGCGGCGAGGCCGATGAAGTAGGCGCGCGAGGCGCCGCCGGTGGCGGTGAGCCGGCCGTGGGCGGCGGCCTGGCGGGCGGCGAGGGTGGCATCCGCCGGCATGCAGGGGTCGGGCAGACCCAGGAGCCGCTCCCATTCGGCGAGCAGCTCGACGGCCTCTCTCGGGTCGAGCTGCTCGAGGACGGAGGTGGCGGCATCGTCGATGCGCGCGAGCATCGGCGCCAGGCCGCGGACGACCTGGGCGGTGACCGTCTCCGGGTCGCGCCGCCAGGCATCCCCCGGCGGCAAGAGCGTCATGAGCCGCTCGGCGTACTCCTCGGCGGTCTTGCGCGTCAGCTCCACGTGATCGCCCCCAGCTGCGGCAGCTCGGCGGGCGCGTGGGCGATCTCCTGGACGCCCAGATCGGCGAGCGCGTAGTGCACCTCGCCGATGGTCAAGTTCACGGCGTTGGCGAGCTCGGCGAGCTTGATCGACGCACCCGGCGCCGCGATGCGCGCGAAGGTGGCGACGAGCGCCGCCTCGACCGCCTGGCGCATCGCCGGCGTGTCGGCGGCGCCCAGCTCGATCGTCAGGTCGACCGGCGCCGGGACGGGCGCCACGACATAGACCTCCGCGGTCACCGGGCGGACCGGGTCGATCGCCGCCGCGACCGTGTCGAGGAGCGCCTGGCCGGGGATCTCGCCGTCCTCCAGCAGCAGCACGCCGACGCTGCCCGCGCCCATCCAGAGCGGCCGCACCCAGGCGTGCGAGACGCCCGGCACCGCGAGTGCCCAGGCGACATAGTCGTGCGCGGCGCCACCGTGCGGCGGCTGGCGGATGCGGTCGAGGAGCCGTGCCCGGAGGCGCTCGTCGTCCTCCGCGTCGGCGCCGCCCGTGAGCCCGCCCCCCGAGCCGTCCGGGGCCACGGTGGCGGCGGCATCGAGCCCGGCGATGGGTGCCGTGAGCGCCAGGACGGTGCCCGCTGCCGTGTCGCCCGCAGCACCCGCCTCGGTGGCCGTGACGGCAGCGGTTGCGGTGCCGCCAGCGACGGTCGACTGGGCGTCGGTGCTGACCTGGACGCCGTCGGCGCGCCTGAGCTCGGTGCCGGCGGGAACGACGGTGCCGTCGGCGCCCGTGAAGGTGACGCTGCCCTCGGCCGGCGTCGCGCCCACCCGTGCGAGCCCCCAGGTGGCAGCATGCAGCGCCAGGCCTGCGGCCTCGGCCGTGTCGGCGAACGCCTGGGCGGCGACCCAGTCGACATAGCCGTAGAGTTCCGCCTCGCCCATCGCCTGGAGGCGCACGAGGACGCCCTCAGCCGTGTGCCGCAGCCGCGCCGCAGCGGCCGGCAGCGCCGCTTCCAGGTCCGCCTGGTTGCGCGCTGCGAGCTCGGCATGGGTGGGGCGGATGAACGGCATCTAGGCGCTCACATCCATGTCTCCACGATCTGCGGCTCGTCTTCCGCATCACGCGTGACGGCAAGGTCGCAGCGGCCTGCGAGTACAGTGCGCATGGAGCGGAGCTGGTCCTTGGGCGACTCGCGAACGTCCATCGCGATCATGTCGTTGGTGGGCTCAGAACTGCCGTCGGCGAAGGTGACATGTCGCCGGGCGATGATCCTGCCGGGGTGGTCGAGCGGGCTCCAATAGACGACCCAGATGTCGCGACCAGGCGCGCTGCTCATCACAGCAACGGGCGAAGGCTTCATCCGTCAATCTCCCGGTCGCGTTGCTCCAGCTCCTCCACAAGCGCCAGGCGCTCCGCGTCGCCGAGCTCGGCGTCGATCTCGCGGAGCCGCGCGATCGACGTGCGCGCGACCCGGCGTCGCCCGTGGTCGAGGTGGACGAGCGGCAGCGTGTCGTAGAACTCCCGCACGATGGCCGCCCGTCGCCGCTCGTCCTGGCGCTGGCGCAGGAAGGCAAGCTCCTCGGAGGTGAGCGCGGCGCTCATAGGTAGCCGTCTCCGTCGAGCCGCTGGAGCACACGGCGGACCTCAGCCTCGCGGCCTTGCGCGAGCAGGACGGCCGGGACTGCGCCGTCGAGCTGCGGGTGCTGCGCGCAGAGCCAGCGATAGGCCTCCTCCTCGGTGTAGTACTCCAGCAGGTGGTCCCAGATGGTCTTTTCTGCGGCGCTGTCGGCGCCGATGCCGGCGCCTACTTGAGCGCGGGTCAAAGCGTCACCTCCAGGGTCTGGACGTAGCGTTCGGTTGTGGAGAGGGTGAGCTCGACCTGGAGGGCGAGCACGCCGCGTCGAACCCACGCGGCCGTCACGTCGATCGCCGTCGCGTGGCCGTCCTCGACCAGCCAGGCGAGCGCCTCGCGCGCATAGTCCTCGGCGCGGCGCCTGGTCGCCTCGGTCTGCTTTTCTCTCTTCAAGAGCCAGAGCCGCGAGCCCAAGCGAGCCGCGCTCAAGTAGGCGCCCCCGGCGCCGGTAGCGCCCGGAGAGAGCGCATCTCCTACCCAGCCGCGCCGATCCGCGGCTGGGTCGGGCAGCGGGTCGTCGACGGCGGCGCGGCGGTCGGAGAAGAGCGAGACAACGACGGCGGACGTGAGCCGGTCGTAGAGCGACGCGGGCTGCTCGAGCCCAGCGGCGGTCGCCTGCAGGTCGATCATCCCCCGGTCGCGGCGAAACTGCATCGTGAGCATCAGCCGGCCCGCACCTTCTCGCTGCCGTCGGCGATGACGCCGCCGGCGACGGGGTCGCCCTTGCGTGCGACCTCGCGGTCATTGCCGGCGAGGCGGATGTCCTCGGAATCGATGTCAACCGAAGAGCCGCGGATGGTGACCGATCCGTCCGCGGCGACAACCAGATTGCCGGGGCATGTCAACTCGATCCCACCGTCCTTGTTCAGCTTGAGCACCTGGCCGTGGTTCGAGTAGAGCGCGACCTCGCCCGCTTCGAGCCCCTTGAGCCGGTGGCGGCCGTCCTCGACGACGACGGCGATCGGGTTGTCGCGGTTGCCGCCCACCGCAAGGACCACGGCCTCGGCGCCGGGGTGCGGCCGGCTGGTGAGCCCGTAGGGCTGCGGCCGGGGCACCCGGTCCCGGACCTCGTTGTCGAGGACCGCCAGCTGCAGCCGCTGCACCGGGCCGCCGTCGTCCACCCGCAGCACCCGCGCGCGGGCCAAGAGGCCGTGGAGGCGATGGAGGAGCTGGTCGAGCATCATGGCACCACTCCCGACAGCGTTGCCGCCTCGGGTGCCGGCGGCTCCGGGGCGTAGGCGTCGGGGTGGGTGAGCTCGAGCTCGGTCGTCGTGCCTTCGCGCGCGCGGCGGAAGGTGACGCCCGAGACTAGGAGCGTGCCCGTGAGGTCGAGGCTCGGGTCGTCGACCTCACAGAGCGTGTTGACCGCCCACAAGAGTCCGCTCGGGCCGCGCCAGCCCTGGACCCGGTAGCGGACGCGCAGCGCCCGACCGCGGGCGACGTTGGCCTGCCAGCGGGCGCGGGCCGCGGCCGTCGCCCGGTCGACCTTCCCCTCGGCGAGCAGGAGGAGCGGCCGGTGGCGCCCGACCGCCGGGTCGGTGACGCGGCCCTCGACGTCGACCTCGTCCACCGTCCCGCCCTGGCCGCGGACGACCACCGGCGAGTGCCGGTCGGCGAAGGTCCGCTCGATCGAGCCCTGGAGGATGTTCCGGCCGTAGACCAGCGCGCCCGCGGCCCGCTGGCTGCCCACGCGGGCGAGCACCACCTCGCCGGCGGCGTTGGCGAGCGGCAGCAACTGGCGCAGCCGGCAGGCCCGCTCCAGCGCCTCGAAGGCCGTCTCGCCCGGCTGGATGGCGAACGTGTCGAACGGGTCGCCTGGGCCGACGCCGACCCCGAGCCACACGTCGATGTCGAAGGGGCCGAGCAGGCGTTCGGCGATCTCCCGGACGTCGAGATCCTGCCACTCGAAGGGACCGTCGACGGCCGCCGCCGAGTCGATGGCGTCGGCGAGCTTGTCGCGGCCCTGGTACGTGAGCCGGTGGTGGTGCGCGTCGTAGTCGACGGAGACCAGGTCGACATAGCCGGTGACGACCGTGTCGCCGTCGAGCCGAACCTCGCACTTCGTGCCCGGCACGATCGGCCTGGGCTCCACCAGCCGGCCGGTGCCCGGCTCGAGCCAGCGCTCGGTGAGCTCCAGCCGGAAGGCGCCCGCGCCCCGCTCCAAGGACCGCGTCACCTCGACCGCGGTCCATCCGCTCCAGAGCCGGCCGTCGATGAGGAGGGCAAGGTCGGTCATACCGCAACGCCTGCCAGAGCGGCGATCTTGGCCGGCGAGACCGGCACATCGTCGTGCGTGCGCCCGTCGAGCTCGCGGCCGCCGGCCTTGCTGGTCCGGCCGCCCCATTGCTTGAAGAAGAAGCGCCGCCCAGCCGCTCGACATTGGGCGCGCACATCACGCGCCCAGCCCGGCTGCATCGGCCGGGCTTTGGGGCCGCTCTCGCCTCCGCAGATGATCCACTCCGGAGCGCGCTCGCGCCAGAGCTCGAGATCCCCGATCGGGCCCAGCGCCGGCTCGTAGCTCAAGAAGCGGAGCGCGGTGGGGATCGCGGCGAGGTGATGCCAGCGGCGCCGGTACTGCTCGGCGTCCTCGGCCGTCACGCCGAGCCAAACGTTTCTCCAGCCGTGACCGCGCCACTCGCCGGGAAGCATGCGCGCGATGAGCTGCGGCCGCTTGGTCAGCAGGAGCCAGTCGAGCGCTCTTGTCGCCTGGATGAGCGCCCAGAGATCGACGCGCCATTCGGCCGGCACCCGGTTGTCGAAGACGTCGGCGAGGGACGCACAGAAGACGCGGGCGCGGACACCGGCGGCCTCCGCCTCGCGGTTCCACTTGAGGGGCTGGCGCCAGTTCGCGGCCGATGTGCGCCGGCGATCGCCAGTCCAGAGCTCGGGAGAGCCTGCCCGCTTGGCCCAGCTTTCGGCGTAGCAGTGGTCGCAGGCAGAGCTGACCTTGGTGCAGCCGACCCAGGGATTGAAGCTGTGGTGCGTCCACTCGATCGCGCTGTCCTTACCCACGCGGCACCTCCAGACCTTCGAGGTCCACCATCAGCGGACGGGCCGCCTTTGCGCGCTTGGTGAGGTCGGCGGCGCGGGCGACGACGGCCGACGGGTCGTCGCCATAGAGGCGCTGGGCGACGAAGAGCGCCGGCACCGCGCGCGGGCTCCTGAGGACGACCGTCGCCGGCGCACGGGCGAAGGCGGTGGCGAGCACGTCGAGCGCCTGGGTCTGCGCCGGGACGAGCGCCCGCATGACGGCGCCGTCGCGGGCGTCGATCGCCGCGTCGAGGGCGCCGTCGAAGGCCTGGACGACTCGCGCGCGGGTCTGCTCGACCGCCGGCCGGTCAGGAAAGGCGGCTGCCGGCAGGAGCGCTGCGGCCTCGGCGACGGCGACGGTCGCGGCCGCGCGGCGGGCGGCGTGGGTGGCGTCGATCACGCGCTGCTGCGGTGGCCAGGCGCTCGTGGACCGCGGCGCGGGCGGGATGGCGGCCTCGAGCAATCGGTCGATCGCCGGGCGGACGTCGGGCGCGGGCTGGCCCGAGGCGATCACCCGCCGGCGGGTCCGGAGCACCATG
>JANQNY010000063.1 GCA_028279345.1 Geminicoccaceae bacterium | reverse complement strand
GGCCGACATCCACGCCTACACATTGCGGACCTGGGGTCCCCGACAAGCCGACGCCTATCTCGCGACGCTCCGCGAAGGCTGCAAGAGCACGGTCGAGAGAGCGCCGACCGCGTCACGTCTGGCTCACCGCCAGGACGAGATGTTCAAGCTTCGCTGCGAGCGCCATCTGATCATCTTCCAACGACGACCGGAGACGGTGCTGATCGTCCGGGTGCTGCACGAGCGCATGGACATCGACGCACAGTTGGCAGAGCCATGATCCTCGGCTGAGTGCGAGCATCCTCTCAAGACCGAAACCCCCAGCGCGAAGTTAGGCGCTGAGGGATCACCTTTGTCGGCGCCTAACAGTGCCCCTTTTCCCAACACGCCCATCGAACGCTCGGTCGGAGATCTGCGACCTTTCTAGCGGGGTCACGATTCGACGCCGATTTGACGGCATGCTGGATGGCCCCGCACAGTCTGACGATAGCCGCGCCGCTGTTTGCTGGCGGCGACCTTTCTGAGCGCCCTGCCCGCCTGCTCTTCGTCCTCGTACCGATCGAGGCGGAGCTGGCCAGGCTGCCCGATGCGCCCCCATTCGCGCGCGAGGCTGACGCCGCGAAAGAGATCCGGCCAGAGGACAAGAGAATAGAAGCGGTAAGCGTCTCTCGCTGGATCAATGCGGATGAAGTGCACTTCCATCAAGACCGCTGAGTTAAACTAGCACTGTGCTACTCACAACAATAGTAAACCGCCTTTGCCATGTCAAGTTTGGTTATTTATACTATTATTTTTTTAAAGGCGAACGAGAGATCAAGTAATTTTGTACTATTAAAACTGAATTAACATAAACATGTTGCCGGAACCCACACATCAGCGTCGTTCGAGCTAACCCAAGCGGCTCTCAACCGCGATCTATAACGGCTGGGTCAAAGAACGCACCGGCATTGCCGGGATGTAAGTCCAGCCTCTGCGGACAACAGGCGCTCGCCAGCACTATGGCTCCTCGTCCCAGCGATCGGCCGCGGCGAACATGATTGATAAAAATCATCTTTATTCCATCAAGCCTATTGCCAATCGTATCCGGACAAATCACTTTCACGGCTCAAATCAAGGGAACCACGAGTAATATCATGATCCACGATCAAGAAGCTGACGCATCGATCGAAATCGATCCGCCGAATCTTCGTCGACTGACGGCCGAGATCGTCTCCGCGCATGTGTCGCACAACGCGGTACCGACCGGCGATGTCGCGGGTTTCATCAAGCAGACCCACGCCGCGCTCCGAGATATCGCTGAGGGCGGCGCCGCCAAGGAAGAGCCTAAGCCCCTCCCCGCGGTCTCCGTTCGCGCCTCGATCAAGCCAGATCACCTCGTCTGCCTGGAGGACGGCAAGAGGCTCAAGATGCTGAAGCGGCATCTCGCGACGCGTTACGCCATGACGCCCGATGAGTACCGTCGGAAGTGGGGTCTGTCTGCCGACTACCCGATGGTGGCGCCCAACTACGCCAAGCAGCGCAGCGAGTTGGCGAAGTCGATCGGCTTGGGCAAGAAGCCTGAGCCAGCTCCGACCAAGAAGGCGAGCGGGCGCAAGCCGGCGGCACGCGGCACGACCAAGGCCAAGACTGCAAAGTCACGCTGAGACCGCATTAAGTCCTGCACGCCTGCGGATCGTATTTTCGCTGTTGGTAGCGTGCAGGCGGCTGCGTCGCCGCGCGCCAATAGATGTTGAAGGCTGTCGACAGCTGACAAACCGCAGGCTCCCGCAGGCTGTGATCACCGTAGCTTGACGAAACAGTAAGGCGCTCGGGCGTTCCCCAGCCCGTCTTGAACGGAACCCGCTGGCGGTCTCAGCTCCGCGGCCGTCACTCCCTGCCGCAGACGAACCCATCCGCCTGAACAATCCGCGCCGGCCTCGAGACGGGACGGAGGATACCGACCCTCCTTCCCAGCAAGGGAAACCCGCCGGACCGCGCCTCGCTGCGCTGCGGCCGCACCACTCCGGCCGCTTTCCCCTGCCCCCATCCTCCCCGCTGCTCGCCGCGAGGCAGGGCTGCAGCCGCAGCTGCAACCCATGCTCACGAGGAGGAATGCCATGGCACGCGACCCGAACCGCACAAAGAAGCGCAAGCAGGCAGGCGAGCGCGTCGACGTCCATACCCGCATCACCAACACCATCGTTGCCCAACTCGAGGCAGGCTTCCGCCCCTGGCATCAGCCTTGGAACGCTGGCCACGCCGCTGGTCCCGTCAACCGCCCGCTGCGCCACGACGGCACGCCCTACCGCGGCATCAATATTCTCATGCTTTGGATTGCCACCATGGAGCGCGGCTACACGGCGCCGCTCTGGCTCACCTACAACCAGGCCATGAAGCTGGGCGGGCAGGTGCGCAAAGGCGAACGCTCGTCCCTCGTTGCCTATGCCGACCGCTTCAGGTGGACGACCAACGACGAAGAAGGCGACGAACACACCGTCGAGAAGTGATTCTGGAAGGCCTACAACGTCTTTAACGCAGAACAGGTCGACGGGCTGCCCGATCACGACTACGCCGCGGCCAAGACCGACCCACTGCCCGAGAGCGAGCGCAACGCCCAGGTTGATCGCTTCATGGGGCACACCGGTGCCGCCATCGAGACCAGCAACCGCGCGGCCTACCACACTGGTCGTGATGTCGTCCTGATGCCGCCCTTCGCCGCCTTCGAGAGCGGCGAGAGCTTCTACGAAACGGTGCTTCATGAGTTGACCCACTGGACTCGGCACGAGACGCGACTTGACCGCGACCTCGGTAGCAAGACGTGGGGCGATCCCGGCTACGCCATGGAAGAAATCGTGGCGGAGATGGCGGCCACTTTTCTCTGCGCCGACCTCAGCGTTTCGCCGACCGTTCGAGAGGACCACGCCCAGTACATCGCCGGCTGGCTCAAGGTTCTCAAGCACGACAACCGCGCGGTCTTCAGCGCCGCTGCCCACGCGCAGCGAGCGGCCGACTTCCTTTGGCAGCTCCAGCCGCAGGCGGCCGAGCTCGAAGCGACAGCCAGCAACGAGGCAGTCCTTCCGGTCTGAGCCCCTTCGCTCCGCGGCCCGCTGCACCACAGCGGGCCGCAGGACCACCACGGGGGTGCGCCGGGAAGTCTAAGACATCGTCCTCGACGAGCACCGCCGATGACCTTCCCGCCCTTCCGCTATCGCAAGAGCGCCGAGCGTGCCGGCCCAGGCGTGACTTACGACGTTACCCTCGACGGCCGCCCGCTTGGACGCGTCTACGGTCCTGCCATCGTCGAAGGGAACCAACGCATCCGTCTGCACCACCTCTGGCGCTGCTTCGCGCCCGACGGGAGCGTGTTGGTCGACGACCACGGCATCGTCCAGTGCGCCCAACGCGACCTCGCCGCCCTGCAGTTCCTTCGCTTCGCCAAGGCCAACGAAGATGACTAGCGCCACCCTTGCCGGAACGACCCGCAGGCGTCGCGCAAATCGCCTGCGTCGCCTGTGGAGCCGCTTTCGCATCTGGCTCGCGGCCGATCTCATCGACCTCACGCGCGAAATCTCGCTGCATGAGGGCTACACGGCGGCGTACGACAGCGTTCTGGCCGAGCAGCTTGGCTCGCTCGGCAGAATCCACGACGACGAAGCGAATGCGCGTGCAACGCAACGACGCGACAGCTTCGGATCAACGTCACGCTAACCGATCGCCGGCCGGTTGCTTCGTGTCGAACCGATAAGCACTCCAGAAGTTCGGCTTGCCGCCCCACGACTTCACCAGTCGCCCGTCGACAAGTCGCTTTCCTCCGCTTGTACTAACGGGTTGCGGTTGCAACCCGGACTAGCACCGGCGCGAACGCGCCGGCGCGGCCATGCAGCCAGGGCCCGAAGGGGCCGGGGGAGCGTCGGCCGGCGTGGCGCGACACGGTGATACTGGCCGGCTGCGCTCAAAGCGACAGGCCCAAGGTGCGCATCATGCCGGCGCGCTCGCGGGGGCGGCCGGTCTCCGGTTGCTTGACTTGGTTCCTCGCCTCTCCTGCAAAGGAGGCCGGCAAGCCCGCCCTCGGCCTTAGAACGAACCCGCTGTCGCGGGAGGGGTGCGGCTCGGGGGTCTGGAGCTGATCGTCGGCACCGGTTGGACTCGACCAAGGGTGGCGTGCCGAGGGTCGCACGCGGGGTGAGCATCGATGGGTTTTCCACCCTTGGTGCGAGGAGCCCCACGATGACCGAGACGATTTCGAAGACCAAGAGCCCGTCGCGTGCCCGGATGTTCGAGGACATGACCGTGCGCGGCCTCGGCGCGAAGCCGCAGCGGAACTATGTGCGCTGCGTGTACGACTTCACCGCCTTTCTCGGGCGGCCGCCGGATACGGCGACGGCGGAGGACCTGCGCCGCTTTCAGCTGCACCAGCACGAGCGGGGCGTGCAGCCGTCCAGCTTCAACAGCTCGGTCTCGGCGCTGCGCTTCTTTCTCGGCATCACCCTGAACCGTCGGGATCTGGCCCGACGCCTGGTCATGGCGCGCCAGCCGCAGAAGTTGCCGACGGTGCTGACACCCGCCGAAGTCCACGCGCTGTTGGAGGCGGCGCCGCGGCCCTAGGCGAAGGCGGCGATGGCGGTGGCCTATGGCGCCGGCCTGCGCGCCTCGGAGGTGGTGGCGCTCAAGGCCAGCGACATCGACGCCGCGCGCATGCTGCTGCGGGTCGAGCAGGGCAAGGGCCAGAAGGACCGCCACGCCATGCTCTCGCCGCAGCTTCTGGAGATCCTTCGCGCGTGGTGGTGCTGTGGCCGTCGCCGCGGCGTGCTGATGCCCGGCGGCTGGCTGTTCCCCGGCCGCGATCGGTTGACGCCGCTGACGGCACGCCAACTCGGTCGCATCGTTCATGCCGCCTCGGCGATGGCCGGCATCGAGAAGCGGATCTCGCCGCACACGCTCAGGCACAGCTTTGCGACGCATCTGTTGGAGAACCGCACCGACATCCGCATCATCCAGGTGCCGCTGAGCCACGCTAAGCTGGAGACGACAACGCGATACGCGCAGGTCGCGACCAAGACCCTGCAAAGCGTGACCAGCCCGCACGACCGGCTCGAAGAGTTGACCGTGGAGCTGCCGCCACCGGCGGCCGCGCCTCGTCGCCGCCTCAGCGTCGCCCGGATCTTCCTTGAGCACGGTGCCACCTGGCGCCAGGCCAACGCCGGGCATCTGAGCCGCGACCAGCTGGCGGTGATGGCGGCCATCGAGCGCTGCCGCACGGCGGCACTCGGCGGCCACGTCGAAGAGTGTGCCGACTGCGGGCATCGGCGCATCGCCTACAACTCGTGCCGCAACCGGCACTGCCCGCAGTGCCAGGCGGCGGCCGCGCGCGCATGGCTCGAGGCGCGCCAGGCCGATCTCTTGCCGATCGCCTACTTCCACGTCGTCTTCACGCTGCCGGCGGAGATCGGCAGGCTTGCCTACACCAACAAGGCGGCGAACTACGATCTCCTGTTCCGCATCGCCGCCGACACCCTGCTCACCATCGCTGCGGACCCCAAGCACCTCGGCGCCAAGCTCGGCATCACCGCCGTGCCGCACAGCTAGGGCTCGGCCATGACCCACCACCCGCACGTGCACATGATCGTCACCGGTGGCGGGCTCTCCGCCGACGGCACAGCCTGGATCGCCAGCCGACCGAACTTCGTGGTGCCCGTGCGGGTCCTCTCGCGGCTCTTCCGCCGGCGCTTTCTCGACGGCCTCAGGATGCTGCACAGCCAGGGCCGGCTGGCTTTCTTCGGGGAGCATGCCGACCTCGCTAACCCCAGCCGCTTCGCCCGCTGGCTCGGGCCGCTGCGCACCAAGCGCTGGGTGGTCTACGCCAAGCCGCCCTTCGCCGAACCCGAGAGCGTGCTCGCCTATCTCGCCCGCTACACCCATCGCGTCGCCATCGCCGACAGCCGGCTCACGGCGCTCGACGGCCGCGGCGCCACTTTCACTTACAAGGACTTCCGTCGCGACGGCCTCGCCCGCCATCGCCACCCGCGAGGCCAACCTCGCACGCGCCCGTCAGCTCCTCGCCGTCCCGCCGCCGGAAGTCGTCGCCGCGCCGGACCACGATACAGCCAACACGACCACCGCCCGCCGTGCCCCTGCTGTGGCGGTCGCATGGTCATCGTCGAGCGCTTCGAGCGCAGCCATGAACCCCGCGGGCCGCCCGCGCCCGACCCGTGGAGCGTTGCTGCATGATACGAAGCTTGTCCCGACCATCGAGGTCACCGACGCGTGCCAGCACCGCACGCGCATCGGTCACTGCGGGCCCAGGCGTCACCCGTGCATCCTGCTCAGCGACGGGATCGCCCTCCTGCCATCGCCCGAGCTTTGTCGAACCCTCGCTCGACCCCCACCACCGCCAGAACGCCATCGCCAATCGGGCGGATCGCGCCGCTCGCGGAGCGCACCCCCGCCACCGGCTGCCCGGCATCGGTGTCAATTCTCCATAGCCCAACAGCTCGCCCAGCAGCCGCGGATTCGTTCCCAGGCGGCTTTCGGACGACGGCGATCGTGCCGCGCGCCAACACCACTGCACGCCGCCATCCGAAACCCTTCACCTCAACCGACCAAGCGCCCAAGATCCAGACCGACCGTTCGTCTCCCGACAGCGGACACGCGGCGCTCGATGGCTCAAGTCGACGTCGGCCCGAAGCCGACCTAGCGCATCAACGGCCGGATGCTCGCTCGAGGCGGCGAACGAAGGTGCTGGTCAATGGCCCAGCGCGCCGCTCGTCTCACCGGATACGTCCGTCGTCTGTGCCACCGACAGCCTCCCGACAGCTCCGCGCGCGATGTTGGAGATCGAGAGAACAAGCTGCCGCCAGCGAACGGCACCAGGGGAGGTATGGGAGTGCAGATCACCGGCATGCGCTACGGCGCACAGCTGCTTCGCCACGTCGACTTTCCGGCTGCAGAGGTGCTGGGCCCCGGAGCTAGCGAGGACGAGATCCAGGGGCTCCTCAATCGTCACGGCGTGATCCTGATCAAGCCGCTCTTTCGCGGTGGCGTCGGCAAGAAGGGCAAGGCCGGTCTCATTGGCCGAGCGCAAGATCTCAAGACGGCACTGACCGAAAAGGAGCGCCTCTACTTTGTCGAACACTGCCACGGCAACGCGGTCGCCAAGGCGAACGGCGTGACCTTCGAAGCAGGCGTGCCGGCGGAGCACGAGGTCTACTTCTCGATCACCGACGATACGCGCTACCGAGCGCCGACGATGACGCTCACGCACCGCGGCGGCGTCGATATCGAGGAACTCGACAAGTATGAGATCGCCACGGTGCCGTTCGATGCGCTCACCGGGCTCAAGGCTTTCGTTGTTGCCAACGCACTGAGCGACGTCGGCGCGCCGCGAGAGATCATCTCGCCGCTCGTGCAGCACCTGCCCAAGCTCTGGGAGCTCGTGCACCACTATGGGATGACGACGCTGGAGCTGAACCCGATCCGGATGCGCCCGGAGCGCGGCGGGCGGCTGACGCCGGTGGCGTGTGACTTCAAGGCCGGGTTCGACCGTGACGACCCACGCGTCGCTAGGCTCGGCTTACCGGACCACCTGTTCGCCTCGGACATCTCGGATTTCGAGCAGGAGGTGAACCAGCTGCGCACGCACCAGGGGCAGTCAGACGTGTTCGTGATCAACGATCGTGGCACGATCCTCGCGCCCACCTTCGGTGGTGGCGCCAATAGCCTCGTCACCGAGGTCCTCGGCGATCGCGCAATCATCTCCTCGGATTTCGGCGGCAATCCGCCATACACTAAAATGAAGTCGGTCGCTGCGATCTGCTACAAGCACTTTCTTAAACAAGCCAACGTGCTCTTCATCATCGGCGGCAAATCGAACAACACAGACATCTTCGATACCTTCCGCGGGATGGGTGACGCGCTCCGCGAGTACTTCGCGGCCCATGGACCGACACCGCTTTATGTAGTGGTCGGCCGAGGCGGCCCGAACCTCGTGCGCGGGATGGGCAACCTCGCCGAGACCTGCGATGCGCTGGGGCTGCCTTACCGCTTCTTCGGCTTCGACAGCGCCATCTCGGAGGTCGTGAACTACGCCAAGAAGGTCGACGCGTGGATGGCCTCCGGCGGTCGCGCGATCGTCGCTCGCCATCTCGGCCTAGATGCGGCGGCTTGAGGAGCACGGCGATGCATAAGCAAGGCCTCTCCGGGTTCCCCTATTATCTGGGCATCAACTCGCTGGATCAGATAGCGACGCGCAACGACCGGGTCGTTGTGCTCAATGCTCTCGGCGGCGAGAGCCGGCAAGTGACGCCGACGAGCCACAGCTTCTCAGGCGGCAACGTCGTCTTCGGCGTCTCGCCCGGGCGCCGCGGGGACGTGCTGGCGACGCCTGCGGGCGACATTCCGATCTACAACAACGTCCGGGAAGGCCTGCAGGACGGTCACTACTTTGACACCGGCGTCGTCTATCTGCCGCCGTCGGGGGTGCGTGACGGCGTTGCCGAGCTGATCCGCGTCAATGCCGAGCTCAAGAAGATCGTGATCATCACCGAGAAGACATCGGTGCACGACGCCCGCGAGGTCCGGGCGATGGCGCAAGCCAACGGTGTTGACGTTATCGGCGGCAACTGTCTGGGCGTTGCGGATTCCTGGAATCGCGTTCGCATCGGCGGGGCGCTCGGCGGCGACCACCCAGAGGAGTCGCTACTCAAGGGCTCCGTGGCCATCTTCTCGAACTCGGGTGGCTTCACAACGACGATCGCGCAGTATCTCGCCACCGCCGGCTGGGGAACGACCACTCTGATCTCCTCCGGCAAGGACGTCTACATACACTACTCAGCACGCGACTTCGCATATGCCTTCTGCAACGACGACCGGTCCAAGGCGGCTGTCCTCTACGCCGAGCCGGGCGGCTACTACGAGCACGGGCTGACGTTCACGAAGCCCGTGGTCGCCTGCGTTGTGGGCCGCTGGAAGAGCAAGCTCACGCGCGCCGTCGGCCATGCCGGCGCTATGGCAGGCTCGGGCGACCGTGCCGAAGACAAAGAGCGCTGGTTTCAGGAGATGTTCGGGACCGGCGGCGTCTACGGCGAAACCGCGCCTGCGCACGTCTCGCCGAAGGGCGCCGTCGTTACCAACATTGCGGACATACCGGCAGCGTTGACGGCGGTCATGCGGCTCAACGGCATCGAACCAGACGGTCCGAGCCGCGGCAGCTTGAGCCTCAAGCCCTGGCTTGCCAACGACCAGGGGATAAAGGGGCTCCAGGCGGACCTTGCCATACCGCCGGTGCGCGCGATGGCCCCTTACGACGCACAGCTCGAGGCACTGGCGCAACAGGTTGGTGCCGTGGTCGCGCGGCAGACGATGAAGGACCTGTCCGGCGCGAGCGTCATGGACCCGAAGACGCAGGTGACGCGGGTCCACGGCCATGAAGTCCTGGCTCTCGCGTTGCAGCCGCTGGAGGCGACGTTCGCCCTGCCGCTGGTCCACGAGATCGCGGACGAGCGGGACCGAGCTCTCCTAGGATTGGCCGTTGCTGCCGAGACGAACCTCGTGGGCGAGCCGGCGCTCACCGCGGCCGAGGCCGCACGGGACGCTGGCAACGCCCCCAACGTGGTCATGGCGGCCGCAGCCGCGGTGACCGGTCCGAAGCGACTTGAGCGCGTACTGGCGTGTAGCCGAGCGCTGATCGACCTCTTTGCGCCTTCCGGCTTGAAGAGCGGCCACGACGCGGCGTTCGACGTCGGGAGCGTGAGGCTCGACGAGGCGACCCGGGCGCTGTTTCAGGCGAGCGACGCCGAGCTGGACGATCCACGCATCGACGCCATGCGTAGCGCCGTTGCCGCACGCGGGACGACATCGGTCTTCCTCAAGTTCCTCGAGAGACTCGGCGGACGGCCGTCGCGGGACGCCATCCTCGCGGCGATTACGTCGACGATCGCTTGGGCGCCGTTGATGCGCAAGCGGATCTCACGGCTCACGGCCGAGACCTTGCCCGCCTATCTGCGGCTCTACGGCGTCATGATCGGGGCTTCGATCCCCGCGCAGCACCACCAGCACGGCGCGCTCTGTGGCATCCCCCGCCAGGAGCGGTTCGAGCAATGGAGCGTCGCGGAGCTCTGCTTCCTCGCCATGACGGGCAAGCGGCCGAGCGCGGACGAGGCGCTGCCCCTGCAGATCCTCGTCGGGCTGCTCATCTCGAACGGCCCCGGAGCCATCACCGCGCAGGGCGCCAAGGGCGCAGTCTCCGCCGACGGCCCCCAGACGCCCGAGCGCGTGCAGCTCAACAAGGCGATGATGGGCTTCCTAACCCACAGCGGCTACAGCCACGGTGGTAACGGCTTCGAGGGGATCGCATTCCTGCTCGAGCAATTCCGCGGCGCGGGCCTCAGCGATCCTACCGATCCCGAGCACGGGCTCGATCTGCGCGCGATGGCACTGGCGTTCGCCAAGCAGTACAAGGCCGAGAAGGCGACTGCGAAGAACCTGGGCGGCGATGTTCGCGCGCTGCCCGGCGTGCACCACCCGGTCTTTAAGGGTGAAGCGGTCAACTATGATCCGCGCGAGCGCTTCATCGCTACGTATCTGGCGGAGAACGGCCGCTACAACGTGTTCCACGCCTTCTATCGCGAGCTGGTCCAGGCACTCTACGACGTAGGCGCGTCGCCTTACGTCTTCTGCGTCAATGTCGACGCGGTGATCGCCGCCCTCCTGCTCGCCCTGCTGTGGCAAGACCATAAGGCCGGACGGGTCTCCGAGCGCGATCTGGAGAACGCGGCCTTCACGGTGTTCCTCTACGGCCGGATGATCGGCGCTGCCGCTGAGATCGACGATCATCTCAACCGAGGCCGCAACATGGACACGCGAACGCCCGCTTCGCAGTGTGGCTACGTCGTCTGAGATTGCGGTGGCTGAGCTAGGCGGCAGCCGGCAGGTCGAGCTCGAAGCGCGCGCCCTTCTCCGCCGAGACCGCGCGCACGCTACCGCCGTGGCGCTCGGCGATCTCGCGGACGATGGCTAGCCCCAGGCCACAGCCGTCGGCACCAGCCCGGGGGCCCCGCTCGAACCGCTCAAAGATCCTGTCGCGCTCCGTCTCGGCGATGCCGGGACCATCGTCTTCGACAACAAGCTGCACCTGCGAGCCCTCACGCGCCACACGAAGACGGACTGCGCCACCGTCCACGCATCCGTAGCGAAGCGCGTTGTCGACGAGGTTGTCGATTGCCTCGCCCAGCAGCACCCGGTCACCGCAGACCAGGAACGGCTTACCCGCATCGACGAGCGACACGTCCACGCCGCGCTTGAGCGCCTGCGGTGCGTGGAGGCGGGCGACCTCCGCGGCGAGACCAGCCAGCTCGACGTCCGAGTTCCTGGCCGGCGCGGGCTGGCGGCGCGCCTTCTCCATCGAGAGAAGCTGCTTGGCCAGCCGTCCCGCGCGGCGGGCCGCCACCGCCACCTCCGACACGCGCGCGCGCATCTCG
>JANQNY010000046.1 GCA_028279345.1 Geminicoccaceae bacterium | reverse complement strand
TGGTGCCCAGGGGCGGATTCGAACCACCGACACGCGGATTTTCAGTCCGCTGCTCTACCAACTGAGCTACCTGGGCACACCGCTGAAAACGGTGGCCGTTTTCTTAGGAGCGTCGCGCGGCTCAGTCCAGAGTGTCGTCCACGACGAGGACGAGTTTGCCGGTATTGACGTTGTCTCCCATCAGCCGGTGCGCCTCGGCAGCTTGCTCGAGCGGTAGGCAGGCGTGGATCACGGGCTCGATGCGTCCGTCTACGAAGAGCGGCATCACCTCGCTGCGGAAGGCGCGGCAGATCTGGGCCTTCTCGGCGACCGGCCGGGCGCGGAGCACGGAGCCGATGACGCGCTGTCGCTTCACCATCAGCTGACCGATGTTGAGCTCGGCTTTGGCGCCGCCCAGGAGCCCGATGATCACGAGGCGGCCGTTGGTGGCGAGGCAGCGAAGGTTCTCCGCGAAATACCCGCCGCCGATGTGGTCGAGAATGACGTCTGCGCCTGCCTTGTCGGTCAGCGCGCGGACCCGGTCGGAAAAGCTCTCGCGCTTGTAGAGGATCGTCGCATCGGCACCGAGCTTGGTGCAGGCCGCTGCCTTCTCCTCGCTACCGACCGTGACCAACACGCGCGCGTCGCGCAGGCGGCGGGCGAGCTGGATCGCCGCCGTCCCGACGCCCGAGGCGCCGCCGTGCATGAGGAACGTCTCGCTCTGGCGCAGCGCCGCTTCGCGAAAGACGTTGAGGTAGGCGGTGATGAAGACTTCTGGAATGGCTGCGGCAGTGACCAAATCGAACCGTTCGGGTACGGCAAGGAGCGTGCTCGCGGGTGCCGTGGCGAAGTCGGCGTAGCCACCACCGCCGACGAGCGTCATGACCCGGTCGCCGATCTCCCAGCCATCGACGTCGGCGCCGAGCGACTCGATGCGCCCCGCCACCTCGAGGCCGAGCAGCTCGCTCTCGCCCGGCGGTGGCGGATAGTTGCCCTGCCGCTGCGCGACATCGGCTCGATTGACCGCGGTCGCCGCTACGCGGATCAGCACTTCATCCGCTGCAGGCTCCGGTCGCGACACGTCGTCGACCACCAAAACCTCGGGGCCGCCGAAGCCTCGCATCGTGATCGCGCGCATGTGATCGCCCTCCTCTAGTCGTTAGACCGCCCGCTAACGATCTAGAGTCTTAGCGGCAAATGCGCGGGTTGCTATAAAGGCTGGTTGGTCTCAATCGGCAATGCGGCGTAATTTTGCACGTTGTTGACGTACATGGGGGAGTACGCGGATGGGCCAGACGCCCGATCCGGCGACAATGGCTGAAAATGCTCACCGTGCGGCGAGCTTTTTGAAGTCTTTGACGCATCCTGATCGCCTGATGATTCTCTGCCTGCTGGATGGCCAAGAGCGCAGCGTGAGTGAACTGGAAGACCACCTCGGGTTGCGTCAGCCGACACTTTCGCAGCAACTTGCCAAGCTGCGTGCCGAAGGGCTGGTGGAGACGAGGCGATCAGGCAAGTTCATCTACTATCGCCTGGCGAGCGTGGAAGCGCGCGAGGTGATCGCTCTGCTTTACCAGCTGTTCTCGCGCGAGATGGCGGGCGGGGAGGCCCGCTACGCCGTCGCGGAGTAGCATCAGATCACCATGCGTCGGAGCTGCTGAGACGCGACATCGAGCATCGTGACCGTCACGATGATGAAGATCATGATGGCCGATGTAGCCGCGTAGTCGAAGCCGCGGAACGCTTCGAAGAAAATCTGACCGATGCCTCCGGCGCCGACCAGGCCGACGACCGTCGCTGAACGCACGTTGGATTCGAAGCGGTAGAGTGCGTAGGAGATCCATAACGGCAAGACCTGCGGGATGATGCCGAAGATGACCTCGTGGATGTGGTTGCCGCCAGTAGCGCGGATGCCCTCCACGGGCCGCGGGTCGATCGCCTCCACCGCCTCGGAGAAGAGCTTGGCGAGGACGCCCGTGGTGTGCACGAAGATCGCCAGCGTGCCCGCGAACGGCCCCAAGCCCACGGCCACGACGAACAGCACGGCGAAGACGACCTCGTTGATCGCGCGGGCCGCGTCCATCAGCCGGCGGATCGGATAGTAGACCCAGATCGGCACGACGTTTTCCGCGCACAGAACGCCCAGTGGTATCGCCAACACCACCGCCAGCACCGTGCCCCAGATCGCGATCTGCACGGTGACGATCATCTGTTCGAGGTAGAGCTGCCAGCGCCGGAAGTCGGGCTCGAGAAAGTCGCCGAGGAACGTCGCCATGTTGCCGCGGAACGTCCACAGGTCCATGGGGCGCATGTCCGCGCCTTCCCAGGCCCACGCTAGGACGCCCACGACGGCTGCGACGACGACAACGTCGATCAGCCGCCGGCGCGGGGCAACGGAAGGAGGAGGCGGCACCGTGCCGGCCGGTGCAGCCTCCACGCCTTGCTGCCCTAGTGCCAAGCCGTTGACGCCCAGACTAGTTCGCGACCACGGTCACGAGGGCGGCAAGCTCGGAGAGCTCCGCGAGCTGCGCGTTGATCTCGTCGATCGCGGCTTTCTTGTCCGCGTCGCTGATCGTGTCGTCGCTCTCGATCTGCACCTTGTTGCGGAACAGCTCGAGCTCGCGGATCGGGATGAGCTGCAGGTTGGAGCTCATGAGGAACGGCCCCCAACCGTCGCTGAGCTCCTCGAGGACCTGGCGCTCGCGGGCGACCTTTTCGGCATCACCGAAGCGCCCATACTGCATGAAGAAGTAGAGGATCTCCTGTTTGGTCTCCTCCGGCAGGTTGGCGCGCCAGACCATCGGATCGGAAGGAATCAAGGGTGAGCGCCAGACTTCCTTGATCTTGGCGGCAGCCTCGGGTTGCGTCTGCGCGAGCCGGGCATAGAGCGATTCGGTGTTGTTGGTGGCAACGTCGACCTGCTGGTTGGCGACGGCCATCGCGTTGGTCTCGTGATTGGCCGTCGTGACATTCGCGAAGCAGTCCTGCGGGTTCACCTCGTTAAGCGCAAAGACGTAATAGGACGGCACGAGGAACCCGGAGGTCGAGTTCGGGTCGCCATTGCCGAAGTCGAGGCTCTGGTCGGCACAGGTAGCGAGGACGTCGTCGAGCGAGTCGATCGGGCTGTCGACGTGGGCGATCAGGAGCGAGTAGTAGCCTTCGCTGCCGTCATCCTTGATGGTCTGCGCGAAGATCTCACCACCCGCGCGATCGACGGCCTCCATGGCCGACTTGTTGCCGAACCAGGCGACATCGACCTTGTCGAAGCGCATGCCCTCGATGACGCCGGCATAGTCCGGCGCGAAGAACGGCTCGACCGGCACGCCCATGAACGCCGACATGTCTTCGACAAAGGGGCCGAAGCTCTCCTGCAGTGCTTGCGCCGATTCGGTCGAGATGATCCCGAAGTTGATCTGCTCGGGCGCTTGCGCGTGAGCGGTGCCGCCGAGCAGGACCGTCAGGCTGGCGGCGATCAGCGTGATACGCATGTTGGTCTCCCAAGTACGGTAGCTGGTTTGTGTCAGCCGGCGGCGAGCGCCATCGGCGTCGGGGATTGGGCCGGCAGCTCGGGAAGGAAGAGTTCTTCGCTCTCCGCGCCGTAGAGATTGCCGAGCATGGCCGGCGTCAGCTCGGTGCTGGGGCCATCGAAGACCAGTTCGCCTTCGCGCAGCGCCAGCGTCCGATGGCAGTAGGCGGCGGCGTAGGCGACCTGATGCAAAGACACGAGCACGGTCACGCCGTCGCTGCGGTTGATGTCGGAGAGGATCTCCATCACGCGGCGGGCGGCCTGCGGGTCCAGCGACGCGATCGGCTCGTCGGCGAGCAGGATCCGCGCCCGTTGCAGGAGCGCCCTGGCGATGGCCGCGCGTTGCTGCTGGCCACCCGATAGGGTCGACGCGCGCTGCGCCGCGCGATCCGCGAGCCCGACGCGATCGAGGCAGGCCATCGCGTCAACCCGTTCCTGACGCGTGAACTGGCCGAGCGACGTCCGCCACGCTGGCGCGCGTCCGAGGACGCCCATCAAGACGTTGGTGAGGACCGACAATCGCCCCACGAGATTGAACTGCTGGAAGACGACGCCGACGTCCGTGCGTAGCGTAGCGAGCTCACGCCCGCGACGACCGCGCGACTGCATGGTGCGGTCGAGAATACGAACCTCGCCGTCACCGTCACGATCAGCCGTGGCGAGGCCCGCGAGATGGCGGATCAAGGTCGACTTTCCCGAGCCTGACGCGCCGATCAACGCCACCATTTCTGACGGCCGAGCGCTGAAGGTGACGTTGTCGAGCGCCGGCCGATGGCCCTGGCGGAAGGTCTTCGTCAGCCCGCGAACACTCACGGCCATGGTGTTAGCACCCAGCATGCGGGCCGCTTAACAAGCCGAGGTGACGATCTGGTGACAGCTTCGAGGCGGCGCGGCCCAGCAAGGGCGCGTTCCGGCGTTTGCCCAGTCGTGCGCGCAGGCGCTTGGCACCCGAATCACTAAGGTACCTGCCGGCAGGACCTCGGCGTATGTGGGGTTGCAGCGGCCCAGCTGGACCAGGGTGACGTCGGCGTTTCGTCGCTGGGAGGGAACGCTTGCCAGCGTGCTTCCTAGCCTAGCAACGACGTACGCGCCCTAGGACTTCACCGCCGGCTCCGGGGCGGGGTTGATGCAATCCTCGACGATGCGCGTGTCGATCGAGCTGGCGATCGCGGCCCTGTGTGATGATTGTCGTGGTGGTGTCGGCCTTGCGCGTGAGGCGGCCGATCGCCTCCTGCACGCCGTCGCTCGTCGGGCTGTCGAGGGCGTCTGTTGAGTGCGCACCTCAAACAACTAATATGGCCGCGTGGCAACCGCTTACCCGCGGTTTGGAGCGCTCCGGCCGGTGACGGCCGTGTGGTCTACGTCACTTGTTCAGCGCCGGCGTCTTGCCCTCCGCGCGTCGACTGTTGGAAAACGGCTGAAAACGCTCCAGCACGTCCATCATCGCCTGGATCGCGACGGGGTCCTCGAGCCGAAGCGTGCGGACGATGCCCGCCTCCTTCAGCACGACGTCAATCTGGCGCACAGGCGACATCGACGTCGGCGCAACGAGCAGAGCTTCCATGAGGCATTCCCAATGAGCTTTTGAGTAAGTTTACTAAACTGTTGGTCGCTTGTCAGCCACCGGCGCTTGACATCGCGATCTGTTTTGGGCCGCCCTGTGCGGCTACGGCCACAGTTCCCGCACGCTCTAGCGACCTTATTCCAGACGTCATCTGCGACTCTCCGTCGCAGGCCAAGAGGTGGGGGCGACCAAGATGGCGCGCGCGTCGCCAGACGACGATCCCGGCCGTTTCGGACCACGGACGTTGACCCCAGCCAGAAGCGAACGAGAACGCTCGGCGACACCGGCCCTTGAGCTGTCGAAGGCTCAGCCTGTCGCCGCGCAGCGCCCGAGCGAGGCTTGGGTGAAGACCGCGGATGGGCTACGGGTTGCGTGCCCCGCCCTTGAGACACCGATGAACAGCTTCACCTTTCAAGAACTATTGCGCGCCGTGGTCGCCACCATCCTCAACGCCTGGCGGCCCTGCCAGCCATTGCTCGCGGTCGCGGCGCTGATCGCGCTCGCGATCGCAGCCTTCGTCGGCTTCGTCCTGCCGGAGGGTGGCGCCACGGTCGTGGCGCAGGCACTGCTGTTTGTCCTCACGCGCGTGGTGTCGGCGGGGATCAGCGGCTTCGTCGTCACCGGCGACCAGACCTACACGCGCTTCGATAGCGTCATCCGCGAGCCGCGCGCCTATGCGTTCATCCTGCGCCAGCTGCTCTTGGCGGTGGTGCTGTCATTGCCGCTGCTGGTGGTCATGGCGGGGCTCGCGCAATCCGGCGGCGTTGCCGGCGGGGCCGCACTGGTCGGGCTGGGTCTCTCTCTGGTGGTCGTCTGGTTGGCCGTACGGCTCCTACCGTTTCCGTACACCGTGTTCCTCGGCCAGCCACTCACGCTCGGCGAGACATTCCAGTCGACCAGCGGACATGGCCTCAAGATCTTGGGCTGCACGATGTTGTGCACGGGGTTGGCACTGGTGACCCTGCTTATGGCGACACAGCTCATCGCCGGGCTGATGCAGGGGATCGGTACGGCGACCGGCCTGGGCGGCGGTCGCGCGGCGGCCATCCTCGTGACCAGCCTCGGCGAGATCGCGATGGTCTACGTGGTCGATTGTGTCGGCGGCACGGTCACGCGGTTCGTCACCGGTCGTCGTGGTTCGACGGCGGCCGTCGAGCAGGTCTGATCCTCGAGCGACCCTCGGTCGTGGGTAGGGCGCTGCCGTGCGCACGCGGACGCACTATGTAGGTGGTGTTCGACGCGGGAGAGAAGAGCATGGCGAAGTTCGGGTCCGGCCAGCCGGTCAAGCGCCTGGAGGACATCCGGTTCATCACCGGGCACGGCCGCTACACCGACGACATCAACGTCGACGGTCAGCTCTACGGCGTTGTCGTGCGCTCGCCCATCGCGCACGGCTACCTCCGGAGCGTGGACGTGGCGGCGGCTAGCGCTGCGCCGGGTGTGCACGCTGTGCTCACTGGCGCCGATTTCGATGCAGCCGGCGCGAACGTCCTGCCCTCCGTCGTCCCGATCAAGAACCGTGACGGCAGCGACCGCGCCGATCCGGGGCGGCCTGTGCTGGCGAGCGACAAGGTGCGGTTTGTCGGCGAGGGCATCGCCTTCGTCGTCGCCGACAGCATTGCAGCAGCCAAGGACGCTGCCGATCTGGTCACCTACGACATCGACGAGTTGCCGGCGGTCGCGACTAGCCGCGCCGCGATGACGAGCGACGTGCTCGTTCACGACTCGGCCCCTGGCAATCGTGTCTTCGACTGGCAGTTCGGTGACGACGCGGCGGTGGACGCGGCCTTCGCCGGCGCCGCTCATGTCACCCGCCTCGAGCTGATCAACAACCGGCTGGTCGCCAATCCGCTGGAGACCCGCGCCATCGTTGCCGATTGGGACGCCGCCGAAGGGAAGCTCGACGTCCAGGTCTGCTCGCAGGGCGTCTGGGAGATCAAGGACATCTTCGCGACGCGCATTCTGCATATCGCGCCGGAGGATGTCCGCGTGCGGACGGCCGATGTGGGCGGCGGCTTCGGCATGAAGATCTTCTTCTACCCCGAGTACGGGATGGCAGCGTTCGCCGCGCGCAAGCTCGCGCGGCCCGTAAAATGGACCGCCGACCGGTCGGAGGGCTTCCTCGCCGATGCGGGCGGGCGCGATCACGTGACCAGCGCCGAGATGGCGTTCGATGAAGACCACCGGATCCTCGGCATGCGCGTACACACGCTTGCCAACATGGGCGCGCACCTTTCGTACTTCGCCCCGTTCATCCCCACGGGCGCAGCACTCAAGGTGCTCTGCGGCGTTTATGACGTGAAGCACCTCGTCTATCGGGTCGAGGCAGCGTTCACCAACACGGCATCGGTCGACGCCTATCGCGGCGCTGGCCGGCCCGAGTCCATCTACTGCATTGAGCGGCTTATCGAGAAGGCAGCGCGCGAGCTGGGCGTGGACCGGGTCGACCTCAGGCGCCGCAACTTCGTGCGTACTGAGGCGATGCCTTTCGAGACCGCAGTTGGCGAGGTCTACGACAGTGGGGCGTTTGCCACGGTCATGGAGCGCTGCATACAGCGCGCCGACTGGGTGGGCTTCGAGGGGCGCCGGCGGCCCGCTCCCGGCAAGCGGCGTGGCATCGGCATGTGCTATTACATCGAAGCGACCATGGGGAGCCCGAGCGAGACCGCCGATATTCGCTTCGAAGAAGATGGCGCTGTGTCGATCGGTGTCGGCACGCAGTCCAACGGGCAGGGCCACGAGACCGCCTACGCCCAGGTTCTGCACGACAAGCTCGGCGTGCCGATCGACAAGATCCGCGTGGTCCAGGGCGATAGCGATCGTATTCCCTTGGGCGGCGGCACCGGCGGCTCGCGCTCGCTCACTGCGCAGGGCGTGGCCATCCGGCACGCAGCCGACGAGGTGATCAAGAAGGGCAAGGTCCACGCCGCCCAGGACTTCGAAGTGGCGCCTGCGGACGTCGCCTTCGAAGCCGGTGTTTTCAGCGTCGTCGGCACCGACCGCAGGATCGATATCCTCGAGCTTGGCGCCAAGGCGAAGTCCATGGCCATGTTCGCCGGGGCCGAGCCTGAGGGCCTGGATGCCGCGGAAACGATCACGCTTGACGCCTGGACGTTCCCCAACGGATGCCACATCGCCGAGGTCGAGATCGACGAGGCGACGGGTGTCACCGAGGTCGTGCGCTACACGATTGTCGACGACTTCGGCCAGGTGGTGAACCCGCTCCTCGTGGCGGGCCAGGTCCACGGCGGCACCGTCCAGGGTATCGGCCAGGCACTCCTGGAGCACGCTGTCTTTGACGAGACCGGCCAGATGCTCTCCGGCTCCTTCATGGACTACGCCATGCCGCGCGCCGACGACGTGCCCTTGTTCGACCTCTCGACCTTCGACGGCGCCCCCTGCAAGAGCAACGAGATGGGCGTCAAAGGCTGCGGCGAGGCCGGCTCGGTCGGCTCGTGCGCCGCCGTCGTCAACGCGCTCATCGACGCGCTCGCCGATCTAGGCATCCGCGAGATCGACATGCCCGCGACGCCGCAGGTGGTCTGGGACCTGATGCATGGGGAGGTGGCCAAGGTGGCGGCGGAGTAGGTGCTTGATGTGCGGTGTCGTCTCAGGACGCTCCGCGGTCTACGCGTGCTCGGTCAGCTGGGCCGGCACGCCAATCGTACTGGTCCGTATCGACCCTGTGTTGTACGCGCAGACGCCGATTAAGTGGGCCTGGTATGGGGAGAAAGCAGCGCGTCGTGTGCAAGTCTCACGTCGCCGCGTTGGCAGGCCGGCTCGACGAGGCACACGCGGTTCAAACTATATTTCCTTCGCACCCAGTGCGGCCGACAATGCTCTCGCTTCGTTGATCTTTGCCCTGAACCACTCGTCGTGTTTCGGTCGTGCCGCGGCGTAGATCGACCACGCATCGTGGAGCGCAGCCTCAGCGGCCACTACATCCTCTAACGATCTCTTTCGCGCGGCGATCAGTAACAGCGTCCGCCCCTCGCCCATCCTAGTTCGCGCCCAGTCGAGGGGGGCCCGTTTGCGCGTGTGCTCGGTGCGGGCCGCGCGAAACGCCGCCAGGGCCTCCTCGAGCTTGGCGATGCCGTTCTCGAGCTGGCCGAGGCGCGAAAGCGCTACTCCGAGGTTGGTTTGCGTCTCGGCCCAATCGTGCGGGGCACGCGTGCGTGTCCGTTCGGTGAGGGCGGCACGAAACGCGGCGATCGCGCTTTCGAGCTTGACCGCATTGTTCGGGCGTCTGCCAAGATGCGACAGGGCCAAGCCCAGGTTGTTGTGCACCATCGCCCATTTGAGAGGGAAACGAGAGCGGTCGTACTCGAGCAGGGCCGCGCGATACGCCGCAATCGCTTCTCGAAGCTTGATGCTGCCAAATGAGCGCACTCCAAGCGCCAAAAGTGCATCGCCCAAGTTGTTCGAGGTTTCCGCCCAGGCCAGTGGAGCGCGCTCGCGGGTCCGCTCGGTGAGGGTGGCCTGGAGCGCGGCGACGGCCTCCTCTAGCCTTTCGGTGCTCCGTTCACGTAAGCCGAGGGTCGTGAGCGTTCTACCCAGATTGTTCTGGGTCTGGGCCCAGCGGAGCGGGTGGCGGTCGCGGGTGTACACCGTGAGGGCGGCGCGGAAGGCGGCGGCTGCCTCCTCGAGCTTCGTCGTGCCGCGCTCGTGCGTACCGAGCGTGGCTAGTGCAGCGCCGACGCTGTGCTGGGTCATTGCCCAGTCGGTGGGCTCTGCGGCTCGTGGGCGGACGTCCAGAGCGCCGCGGTACGCGGCGATGGCGTCTTCGAACACGCTCTGGTCCCCAACGATGCGATTGTCGTCCTGATAACGATGGCCGGCGAGCAGCAGGTTCAGCCAGCGCGCGTCGGCATCCTCATTTGGCAACCGATCGGCCGCCTCCTCATAGAACCGCGCTGCGGCGGCGAAACGCAAGCGCGTCTCCTCGATACCTGCCTGCGCCCGCATGAGGGCTGCCTCCTCGCGATCGGCGTCCTTGTGGCGGGCGCGGAGCAGCCTCCGAGCGTCGTCGAGCCGCACCAGCGCTAAATCTTGGTTGGCCGGGTTGGCCCGCAGGGCGGCGGCAGCCGCCTCGCGCAAGTCCTGCACGGGTCCGTCATCGCCGCGCGTGCGCTCCAGCTCATCGAGCAGATCGAGATGGCGCTGTGCGATCTCCGCGAAGCGGTTTCGGAGTTGCGCGGGCGGCACGCCGGCTTCCGCGAGCGACCCGAAGAGGCTCTGGACCGTTGTCGAAGAAAGCTGGGTCGTTGCCGGCAACAGGTCGTCGAGGCGGCGGCGCAGGGTTGCTTGGTCAGTCGCCTGAGGCGAGATAGCGAGCCCCACGAGGCTCCCGACTTGATCTGCCGTCAGCCCGCACACGATGCTCAGAGCGCTATCGACACTCTGGCTACCGTCGAGCTTGCCGCAATCGACGCGCCGGTAGTCGCCGATGGTTTGTCCTGCCGCGGGGATCGCGAGCGTGAGAAGAAGAACACTCAAAACAAGAGCGCGCACGTCAGTCTCCGGAGCGCTATCAGCACCTCCAGATATACCACAATGAGCGCAACGTTTGTCTGCTGGCTCGGGCTAAACCCTACCTGGTTACGGTCGCATGACCACTGAAGGCGATCGTATTGTAGCCTGCGTTGGTGGCTGCTGTTTCTTAAGTGCTTCGCAAGCCCCAGAGTACCGCCAAGTTTCGTTCATTTTAGAGCTTCTTCAAGAACTCATCGACGAGCTTCCTCGCCTCTTCCTTCGATTTGCCGTACTTCTGTTGAAGCTTGTCCTCCAACCGCTCGCGATCGCCGTCGATCTCGGCGATCTCGTCACTGGTGAGCTCACCCCAGGCGGCGTGGATCGAGCCGCTGAGCTCCTTCCACTTTCCCTTGATCTCGTCCCAATGCATCGTGCTTTCCTCGGTTTCCGCTGCGCGCTCGGCTCAGAGCGTCACTTCCTGCCCTAAGTGCATGAGGGCCTGAATCTGGCCATCGGGCTCGACGTGGCAGACATAGGGCGTGTCCTCGCCGACGACACGGACATAGACGGTGCTCACGTCGCCTCGGGCGTTGGGCTCGACGCGCAGCACTGAGACTTGGTTCTCGCCCACCTGGTTCCCAACGGCCGTGAGGCAGGACTGCTCCATTGCGCTCGTGTCGGCGGGCGACGGGGCGGGCGCCGTCTGCCCACTGCCCATACCTGTCCCGGCGCAGGCGGCCAGAGACACGCTCAACAGCGCCGCGGCGCTTGCACGATAGAGCACGAGTCCGTTCCTTACCCTTGGCGGTCGAGCAATGAAGACGCGCTAAGGCCTTAGCCGGCATCTCGGGCCACGACCAGCACCATCGCGGCGCCTCGCGGTTGCCGACACGCCGTCTCAGAATGGGCAGAGGCCGGAGCCGGTTCGCTCGCTGCGTCGTCGGCGAATGGCCGCGAGCACCTCCTCGGCGCCCTCTGCCACCTCCGCGTGGCTCGCGGCGCCGCTGGGATTGAGCGCCGGATCGTTGGTCGTCTGCTCGATCACGCGAGCGGCTTGCCCGGTCTGACCCAGTTCCGTGTGGACCGCGGCCAGCACGAGCCGGCTGAAGAGCAGTACCCCCGGCGGCGACGCGCCAGGTGCCGAGGCGAGCCTGAGCGCGTCCTCGAAGCGACAGTCGACCGCGGCCTGCATCGCCTCGATCGTGTGGGGTTGGGTCGCGACGGGGAAGGCGAAGCCTTGGGCGCCGGCACCACCCGCCAGCAACGACAGGCCGAGCACGCCAAAGCCTACATGCCCAACGAGGCCGACCGCTCGCTCCCGCCATCGCGTCGTCTGCAGGTATGTCCCCGTCATCACTTCGCTTCGCAGTCCAACCCGCTCGGCGCCGCTGGCGCCTCGCCGAGGCGCAGCCGTGCTCAGCTAGTTGACGAGCCAGCCTACGATCTCCTTCCCGCGTCGCACGAATGCGCAAGGGCACGAGCCGGTAGCGCTGCTGCCAATCATTGAGCAGCCGACCCGAGCGGTCTCTTCATCCGCTTGCGCTGCGATCGTCGTCTCGGCAGCGGTTCCGCGTCCGCCAGCCGATGGTGTCAGCTGCCGACGATCGCTGCGTCGGGTATCTCGTAGCGCTCGCTGCTGACGCGGATCATGTTGAGGTCGGCTTCCTTGGTGGCGCTCGGTTCGGGATAGCCGTCGACCTCGCTCGTGTCGGCGCTGACGAACGCTCCGCCCGCAAAGAACAGCGCGCGCGTCGTGCCATCGGGCCTGGTGACGACCACTGTCGCCTCGCCGCCGGGACCGCGAGCGACCCCGAAGGCGCACGGCCGCATCGGCTGGCCCGCGGCCTGGGCGCAGGCGATCTCACCGGTAGCGTCGAAGTCGCCCTGGCTGGCCCGGTAGGCCGTGCCCTCGTCGGTCGGCCCGGTTTCCGCACCGCTGCCGGCCGCGCATGCGTCCGCCGCCGTCCACAGCAGCAGCAGCGGCGCAGCAAGGAGGGAGATCCGGGCTCGCGAGGTTTGCATCGCGTGTTGTCCTCATGCCTCTGGCCGCAATGTACCGGCGCACCCAACGGCGCTCGTCGACCATGGCGCTCGCAGGGTTTCCCGGAGGTCAGCCGCCGCGGGCGATGAAGCCGCCATCATTGGCGAAATCGGGCTTGCCGTACCGGAGCGGCTCGCCCGAGCGCGTCATCACACGGCCGCCGGCGGCGCGTAGAACGGCGTCGCCGGCGCACGTATCCCACTCCATGGTCCGGCCGAACCGCGGATAGAGGTCGGCAATGCCCTCGGCGATGCGGCAGAACTTCAGCGAGCTGCCAGCGGCCACCCGCTCGGCAACGCCTTCTTCGGCCAGCAGCGCTTCCTCGTCCGGGCTGCCGTGGCTGCGGCTGACCATCGCCGCAGGTCCTGCGCCGGGCACGGCACGGACAGCAATCGTCCGGGCAGTGCCGCCGTCGCGCACCGTCGCGCCGATGCCTGCTGCTCCCCACCAGGCGGTCGCAATCGCGGGTGCCGCGACGACGCCGAGCACCGGCCGACCTGCTTCCACGAGCCCCACATTGAGCGTGAACTCGCCGTTGCGCTGAATGAACTCCTTGGTTCCGTCGAGCGGGTCGACCAGCCAGAACCGTGCGGCGCCGACCGCTGCCGCATCAAGGCCGCCTTTCGCCACCTCCTCTTCGGCCACGACCGGCACGTCGGGCGTCAGCGCGCGCAAGCCATTGGTAAGGATGGCTTCGGCCGCTTCGTCCGCAGCGGTGACCGGCGACGCGTCGGCTTTGATCGTGACTGCGACGTCCGCGTCGTAGTGCTGCATGGCGACCACCGCCGCGGCGTCGACGAGCTTTACGACCTCGGCGAGCAGTGCTTGGGGAGCCAGCATCAGGATCTTCCCTTCGTCTCGATGGATCGCGGACCGACAGGCGACGGTTCGCTAGCGACTGCGACACGGTCTGGCTTCATGACCTTTCGGCTCAAGGAGGGCCATCTCGGTCGCTGCGTCGCGTCGACGCGCACGGCGGCCCGTGGGCGCTACGCTCGATCGGATGGCGCAGGTCCTTCTCCCGTGGCATCGTATTCCCGCTCCCCATCCGATGATGCGTTCTCGTCGGCGGCGGCCGGCAGACCACACTTTGCCCCAGGAGGATCGCATGCAGAGAACAAGAATAGTCGCGCTCGCGTTTGCGTTGCTAGCGCCCGTCGCCGCCGCGGCGGACACGCTCGAGCGCATCGCCGACGATGGTGTCTTGCGGATCGGTTATCGCGAGACGGCCGTGCCGTTCTCGTACGCGGATCCCGAGACCGGTGCGCCAGCCGGGTACTCCGTGGCGCTCTGCGAGGCCATCGCCGAGGAAATCGCCGGTGCTGCCGGGGTCAACCAAGTGGAGCTGAGCTTCGTGCCCGTCTCGGCGGCAGGTCGCTTCGACGCCCTGGTGCAAGGCGAGATCGACTTGCTTTGTGGCGCCGCCACGCAAACCCTCTCGCGACGTGCGCGCGTCGACTTCTCGATTCCCACCTTCGTCGACGGGGCCGGGATCGCGCTCAAGCGCGACGGTGCCCGCTCGTTCGACGACTTGGCCGGAGGCAAGGTCGCCGTGGTCGGTGGCACGACCACCGAGGAGGCCATTATGCGGATGGTCGAGGAGCAGGAGCGCGAGATCGAGGTGGTCGTGGTCGCCGACCACAATGCCGGTCTCGAGATGTTGAGGAGTGACGAGGTTCAAGCCTATCTCGCGGACCGTGCCATTCTTCAGTTTCTGGTGGCCAACTCGGGTGCCGAGGATATCGTCGTCGCCAGCGATCAGCTGACCATCGAGACGCACGCGTTGGCGCTTCCCCGCGGCGATTCGGGTCTCCGCCTCGCCGTCGACCGCGGGCTTTCGAGGCTCTACCTCTCGGGCGAGGTCGACGTGCTGTTTGCCGAGTCCTTCGGCGAGGGTGCCGAGATGACCGAGCTCCTGCTCGCGCTCTACCGGCTCACGGCGCTGCCGCGGTGAGGAGGCTGCCGGTCTCGCCGAAGGCCGGGTCGAGCAAGCTAAGGAGTTGCGGCGCGATTGCAGCCGGTGGGGGGTGCGCGTCGGCGGGCTCGCCGGGATAGCCGTCGCGGCGGAGCCGCGTCGCCATCGGTCCGGGATCGAACAAGTTGACGCGAAGGGACGTCTTGGCGGTCTCCTGGGCGTAAGCGAGAACGAGCGCCTCGGCGCCAGCGCGAGGTGCGGCGAACGCGCCGAAGAAGGGCCGTCCATCGCGGCCCAGCCGGCAGGTGACGAAGACGGCACGCCCTGAAGCACTTTGCCTCAGCGGCAGGTCGAGGGACGCGATCAGGCGGTGCACGGCGCTGAAGCCCAGTGCGAGGGCGGCATCCATCACGTCCGTCTTGATGTGCGCGACCGGTGACAGGATGCCGAGCATGCCGGCCGCATGCACGAGGCCGTCCAGGCGGCCGAAGCGGTCCATGATCGCAGCACCCAGGCCGCGTACCGCATCGCCGTCCGTGAGATCCAAAGGCGCCAGCGTCGGCGCTTCGAGGCCTTCCGCGCGCAAGCTGTCGTCCAGGTCCTCGAGGGCACCTTGGGTGCGTGCGGTGAGCACCAAATGCGTGCCGGCGCGCGCGGCCGCCAGGGCGGTGGCCTGACCCAGGCCACGGCTGGCGCCGGTCACCAGCACGACCCGTCCGGTGAGATCGGGACCGCTCATCGGAAGCTCTGCCGCAAATGCGCCTGCACGGCGTCGAGGTCCGGCGGCAGACGCGTGTAGCGCTCCTCGCGTTCGTAGAGGTCGGCGAGCGCCGGTGGCAGGGCTGGCATCGGAAGGCCTGCGGCGCGCGCTGCGTCGGGGAACTTTGCCGGATGCGCCGTCGCGAGCGTCACGACCGGGCCCTCGAGATCAAGCGCCGCCGCCACGTCGAGCCCGACGGCAGTGTGCGGGTCGACTTGGCCTTGGCCGAGTTCAAAGGTGCGCCGGAGCCTTGCGCGCGTTGCCGTCTCGTCGACGCGCTGTGCGGCGAACTGACCGACCAGCGCCGCGAGTGTCGAAGCGTCGACCTCGAAGCGACGGGATTGGCCAAACCGGTCCATCCAGCGGCAGACCTGCGTCGCGTCGCGGCCGGCCGCCTCGAACAGGGCGCGCTCGAAGTTGGAGGCGACCTGGATATCCATGGATGGACTCATGGTCGGCGTGACCGTGTCACCGATGTAGACGCCGCCGTCCCTGAAGAACCGCGCGAGGATGTCGTTGAGGTTGGTCGCGATGACCAATCGGTCAATCGCCACGCCGATGGCCTTGGCGACATAGCCCGCGAAGACATTGCCGAAATTGCCGCTCGGGACGACGAAGCTCACCGGTCCGGCAAGGCGCCTTGCGGCGTACGCGTAATAGCCCGTCTGCGCTGCGATCCGCGCCCAGTTGATCGAGTTGATGCCAGAGAGGCGCAGCTCGTTGTTGAAGTCGCGGTCGTTGAACATCGCCTTCACCAGATCCTGGCAGTCGTCGAAGGTCCCCTCGATGGCGATGTTGAGGACGTTCGGTGCCGTGCAGGTCGTCATCTGACGCCGCTGGACCTCGGAGACGCGGTCCAGCGGATGGAGGATCGCGATGTCGACCGCGGCGAGCCCGGCGAACGCTGCGACCGCGGCGGCACCCGTGTCGCCCGAGGTCGCCCCGATGATCGTCACCCGCTCGCCGCGCCGCTCCAAGAGCGCCTCGAACAGACGCCCCAGGAGCTGCATCGCGTAATCCTTGAACGCGAGCGTCGGCCCGTGGGTCAGCTCGAGGAGCCAGTGATCCGGCGCGAGCTGGCGCAGCGGCGCCGTCGCCGGATGGTCGAAGGCCGCGTAGGTTGCGTGCGCCATTGCTGCTAGCTCGGCGCGCGTGAAGCAGCCAGCGGTGAAGGGCGCCAGCACAGCGGCCGCTGTGTCGGCGTAGCTCAGGCCGCGCAGATCCTCGTCAAGTGCGGGCCAGCTCGAGGGCAAATAGAGCCCGCCGTCCGGGGCGAGGCCCGCGAGCAGAACCTCCTCGAAGCTCGCTTCCGGCGCTTCGCCGCGCGTGCTGATATAGCTGAGCGCCAAGCCCGTCTCCCGCGTTGGTGCGGCCTTTCTACGCCGCTCGGGGCCGACGTCCAGCAATGGCGCGACGAATAGCCCGGCGGTCCCTCGTCATTGCCTGCCGGTTCGGGAGGAGGAGCTTGGAGCAGCGAGAGAACGACCGCGCGGAAGCTGTGCTCGCGGAGGTCTGGCGCGGGCTGGGCGGTCCACCGGAGCTGCTCGACGACGTCGCGCTGACCGGCTACGAACCGGTCCTCCCTTCGAGCTTCCGCGTTGGCACCGCGGCGCAGGTGAGCATTGCCGCGGCGGCCCTTGGTGCCATCGCCTTCGACCACTTGCGCTCGGGCAGGCGTCAGCACCTCGCGGTCGACATGCTGCATGCGGCGGTCGAATGCCGAAGCGAGCATCAACTGCGCGTTGCCGGGCAAGCGCCGGGCGAACTCTGGGACGAGCTGGCGGGCGCCTACTCATGCGCTCACGGCATTGTCCGCTTGCACACCAACTTCCCGCACCATAAGCGAGGGATCGTCGACTTGCTGGGTGGTGCGAGCACCCGCCCGGCCGTCGCCGCCGCGCTCAGCGCCTGGGACGCCGGGGCTTTCGAGCAACTGGCGACGGCGCGCGGGCTCTGTGTCGCCGTGCTGCGGCGCTTCACGGAATGGGATGCGCACCCGCAAGCCGCCGAGATCGGTCTGGCACCGTTGATCGCGCTGACGCGGATCGGCGATGCGCCGCCCCGTGCCTGGAAGCCCGCCGAACGGCCGCTCGAAGGTGTGCGCGTGCTCGACCTCACGCGGGTCATCGCCGGTCCCGTTGCCGGGCGCACGCTCGCCGCTCACGGCGCCGATGTGCTCAGGCTGAAGGGCGCGCATGTCCCGACCTTCGACGCGCTCGATCGCGACACCGGCCGCGGCAAGCGCTCGGCGATCATCGATCTCGACGACGCCGCCGGCCGGTCGCGGCTCGATACGCTTGCTGGCCAGGCGCACGTCTTCCTGCAGTCCTACCGCCCGGGCGTGCTCGCTCGCCACGGCTTCGGGACGGACGATCTCGCCGAGCGGCACCCGGGGCTCGTCGTTGCGGAGCTGTCGGCCTATGGGCGCAGCGGCCCCTGGGGCGGCAAGCGCGGCTTCGACAGCCTCGTTCAGACCACGACGGGCTTCAACGCGGCCGAGGCCGACGCTGCGGGCGAACCGCCGCCGCGCCCGCTGCCGGCGCAGATCCTCGATCATGCCTCGGGACATCTGCTGGCAGCAGGAATCACCACGGCGGTACGCCGCCAGGCCGAGATGGGCGGCTTCTGGCACGTCGAGGTGTCGCTGGCGCGGACGGCGGCTTGGCTCCGCGGCCTGGGCCGGCTCGGCGACGGCTTCGCCGCAGACACCCCGACCGGCTCGGCGGTCGAGCCGCTCATCGAGACCCGCGACGGCATCGCCGCGGTAAGGCACGCGGCGCAACTCGACCAGACGCCGCCGCGGTGGGACCGGGGTCCCACGCCCTACGGCCACGATTCCGCAGACTGGTGAGCTTCGCGAACCGGTGTCCGCAGGTTATCCTAAGCGTCTAGCCGTCAGGAGAAACGAGCAGGGGGAGCGGGGCGATGGTGGCGGACATCATCCGAGCCATAGAGGCTCACTACGACGTGCCTGGGCTCGCGGAGGCGATCGCCGACGGGCTCCGCGCCATCGGTGCCGATCCGGCCCACCCGACGCTGGATGAGCTGGCGCCGGTCGACGAGTTCCACACCGCGGGCCATGTGACGACCGTGCGCGCACTGGAGCTGATGCCGCTCGTACCCGGTATGCGGGTGCTCGACGTCGGCTGCGGGCTCGGCGGCACAGCGCGTCGGCTCGCGGAGCACCACGACTGCGAGGTCGATGGCATCGACGTGACGCAGAGCTTCATCGACCTGGCGCGTGCGCTGACGGCGCGCGTTGGCCTCGACGAGCGCTGCCGCTTCCAGGTGGCCTCGGCGCTCGCCGTGCCGTTCGATGCGGCGAGCTTCGATGCGGCCGTGACGTTCCATGCCGCGATGAACATCGAGGCGCGGGCAGCGCTGTACGCCGAGGTGGCGCGGATCCTCCGACCGGGCGCGCCGTTCTGCCTTTTCGACGTCATGAAGGGCCCTACGTCCGGCATGCGCTATCCCGTCCCTTGGGCGGAGGACGAGACGATCAGCTTCCTCCACTCGCGCGATGCGACCGCGGCGCTACTCGAAGGCGCGGGGTTCAGGCTTACGGTCGAGGAAAACCTGCGGTCCTTCGCGATCGACTATTTCCGCGAGGCCTTCCGGGCGATGGACGAGGCGGGCGGGCCGCCGCCGCTGGGGCTTCATCTGCTGACCGGCGCCAACGCGGGTGAGAAGTTCCGCAACTACTTCGCAGCCGTCGAGGCGCACCAGATCGAGCCCGTCATCATGGTCGTGCAGCGGATCTGAGCGGGCTGCCGCTTCGTCGAGCGTCCGTCCCTCGACGATTGACACAGGCCCGGCCACGCGGCATCGCCCGACCGCACCAGTCGGGGATCGTTGATGGGCCTCTGGATCGCCCTCGACTTGCCGCGGCCGTGACGCTCGCGGTGCCCCAGGTCGCGTTCGCCCGACATGGCTGATGCGGGCTCTGGTGGTTGCACTGCTCCTGCTCGCGGCAGCGCTGCCGGCCACGGCGCGTGAGGTCATCGAACGGTTCGCCGCCGAAGTGGGAATTGCCGGCGACGGCGTCCTGCAGGTGAAGGAGACCATCCGGGTCGATGTCGAAGGCGATGAAACCCGCCGCGGCAGCGTCGGTGACTTCCAGCTACGGCGCGGCGATGGGCGCCATCGCGCCCTTCGGCATCCCAGGAGACGGCGGCGCGTCGCTCTACGGCGATGGGCTCTTGGAGATCGGTGCCCTCATCGCCGGCGGTCGGCTGCTTGGCACGCTTCTCGGTGGCTTTTCCGCAGCGATGGCAGCACCTACTCAGGCTGGCCGCCACCTGCTTGATCGGGTGGCGGGTCTGGAGCTCTATCTCGGCACGGCCGAGGCCGAGCGGCTCGAGGCGTTGCATCCTCTCGACCGCACGCCCGAGCCGTTCGAGCAGCTCTTGCCCTATGCCATCGACCTCGACCTCGTCCCGAGCTGGACGGCGCAGTTTGCAGGCGCGCGCACCGGTGCCGGCGCCGCCTTGTACGTCGGCGCGCGGCCCGACCACGACCACTTCGCGCGCACGCTCGATCGCGACCTGCAGCGTGGTACCGAGCGGACGGCCGAACGCAGCGGTGGTGGCTCCGGGTCGGGCGGCGGCCCGTTAGGAGGTGGCGGCGGCAGCGCCTGGTAGGCTGCTCAGCTCGTCGGATAGCGTCGATTGACGTGCCGGACGAAGGCGTCGATGCCCAGCGGTGCGCCGGTCGCTTCGGTCACGAGCTGGTCGAACGGCACCGAGCGGGCGCGACTATGGATGTTGGCCCTTAGCCAATCTACCAGCTTCTCGACATTGCCCTCCATGAGATCGGCGTCGAGTTCCGGCAGCGCCACGTGCGCTGCCTCGTAGAACTGTGCCGCGAGCAGCGCGCCCAGCGAATAGCTCGGAAAGTAGCCGAAGGCGCCGGCGGGCCAGTGGATGTCCTGGAGACAGCCCACGCCATCGTTCGGCGGCGTCACACCCAGAAGCTCGCTCATCTGAGCGTTCCAGGCTTCGGGCAGATCGGCAACGCGGAGCGTGCCGTCGATGAGCGCCTGCTCCAGGCGGTAGCGCAGAATGATGTGCAGCGGATAGGTGACCTCGTCGGCATCGACGCGGATCAGGCCCGGGTGAACGTGATGGTAGACGCGTTCCAGATTGGCATCGGTGAGCGCCGGGTCGTCACCGAACGCCGCCCTCAACTGCGGCCCTAGAAAGGCGACGAACGCCGGCGAGCGGCACGCCTGCATCTCGATCAGGAGCGACTGGCTCTCGTGCAGCGCCATGCCGCCGGAGCGTCCGACGGGCTGCTGGCGCCAGTCGAACGGCAGCCCCGTCTCGTAGAGCGCGTGACCGGTCTCGTGCAGCACGGCCATGAGGCCCGTCACCACGTCCGCCTCGTCCCAACGCGTGGTCATCCGGATGTCGTCGGGGTTTCCGCCGCAGAAGGGATGCGCGCTCTCGTCCAGGCGGCCGTGGTTGAAGTCGAAGCCGAGCCTGCCCATCAGGTTGATCGCGATCTCGCGTTGGCGTTCGGCCGGAAAGGGGCCAGCGGGCCGTAGTGGCACGTCTTGGCGCTCCAGGATGCGCTCAAGGCGCGGCCTTAAGGCCTCGCTCAACGTCGCGAAGATCGGCTCGATATGGGCGCGCTGCAGGCCGGGCTGAAAGTCGTCGAGCAGCGCGTCGTAGGGTGCCAGTCCCAACGCTTCGCCCTTGGCGATGGCGGCTTCGCGGGTGCGGGCCACGACCTCGGTAAGCTCGGCCTCGATCAGCGCGAAATCCCCCTGCGGACGCGCGGCGCGCCAGGTCATCTCGCAGCGCGCCGTGGCATGCGAGAGCGCCGCCACCAGGGCGGCAGGCACAGCGGTGGCGCGCCGATGCGCCCGGCGCATCTCCGCGAGATTGGCGGCCTGCCACGGGTCGCTCGGGGGCGCCGCTTCGGCTTGCGCGAGGTCACCCGCGACCACAGGGTCGACCAGCAGCTCGTGCGCCATGACCTCCAGTTCGGCGAGCGTGTCGCTGCGGCCGGCATTGCTCGCGTGCGGCATCATCACCGAGCGGTCCCAGGAGAGGATCGAGAGCGCGTGACCGAGGGCGGCGAGACGCGCGAAGCGCCGCTCAAGCGCGTTGTAGGCTTGCATGACTTTCCTCGCCGAGCTCCAACGCGGGACGCGGCGCCGCGCGGATGCGCCAGAGCAGATGGCTCAAGACTAAGAACAGCAGCACACCGACCGCCTGGTGCAGCACCGCCGTCCAGATCGGCACGTGCAGCACGATGACGAGCGCGCCGATGCCGGCCTGCGTGAGCACCAGAAGCGGCAGCAGCAACAGAACCCGTCGGGTCGAGGCATCGCCCTGACGCCAGCCCACCCAGAGCAGCAGCAGGACGAGCGTCGTCGTGATGAGGGCCAGCGCGCGATGAAAGAAGTGCACGCGGACGAGCGGGTCGTTGAGTGGCGGTAGCCAGGCGCCATTGCAGTCGGGCCACGTGTAGCAGGCGAGGCTGGCACCGCTCTTGGCCGTGACGGCCGCGGCGATCATCGTCAAGAGCGCCGCCAGCCAAGCGCCGGCAGCCAAGAGCCTTGGCGCTTCACCCATGGCCTGCGCCGGACGCGGGCCGGTCGCCACGAAGATCTTGGCGGTGACGGCGAAGACCAGAAGCGCATTGCCGAGATGCAGCGCCACCGACCAGGGGCTGTTCGCGTCGAACACTGTGATCCCGCCGAGCTTGGCCTGGATCAGGAGCAGCACGACGAGCAGGACGCACCAGCTCACCAGCTCGGGGCGGCGTCGGCGCAGCACGAGGCTCATCACGAGTGCCGCCAGGATGAGCGGGCCCACGACGAAGCCGGCGATCGCCCGATGCACCCACTCGAGCATGACCTGCAGATACGTGTAGCCCACATCTCCCAGGGCTTCGAAGTCGGCGGGCGTGACCACCCACTGGCCATAGCAGGTGGGCCAGTCGGGGCAGGATAGGCCGCTGTTCGTGGCCCGCACCCAGCCGCCCAGGACGATGAGGACGTAGGTGGTGGCGAGGGCGAGGCCGAGGGTCCAGCGCAGCGCCTTCAAGCGTTTCCCTTTCCGCGTTGGTGGCCGTAGACGCCGTAGATGACGACGAGCGACACGGCGAGGCCGTACCAGGTGATTGCGTAGCCCAGATGATTGTTGGGCAGGTCGATGGCGAGCGGCTGTGGCACGGGCGCGGCCGGTTGCAACGAGGTGCTCGTCGGCGCAAGGACCAGCACGACCGGCAGCAGTTGCACGCCAAAGACGTCTTCGAGCGCCGCCCGGTCGTACCAATACCAGCGATTGGCGTCAGGCTCGTTCGGTGGCACGGGCCACTGCCGCTCGTCATCGCCGATCCAGCGAACATATCCGTCGAGCGTTCGCTCCCCCTCGGGGGTCGGCGGCAGGGCGGTGTCGGCGGACACGGCGCCGCGGTCAACGACGAGATGGCGTCCGTCGGCCAAGGTGGCGAGCTGCAGCACGTTGTGGGCGGGCGCGCCTTGGAGGCGGGTCAGACCGAAGCGGAGTGCCGGCTCGGATTGCAGCGTCGCCTGCACCTCGACGTGGCGGTAGTCGAGCGTGGGCTCGAGCGCGGTATTCGATGGCAAGGCCGTCGGTGGCGCCGTGCTCCTCGCCTCCATCGAGGCGATAAGCTCGGACTTCCACTCCAAGCGTTTGACCTGCCAGGTGCCGAGCATGAGCAACACGGGTAGCGCGAACAGGACGGTCAGCGTCGGCCAGAGCCCGGGGCGGAAGGCGGGCATGGGCTCACCCGGCGCCGCTCGTGCGGCGCGGCTCAAAACACGTCGATGAGCGGCTCGACCTGAAGGTGATGGGTCGCTCCCCACATGTAGACGCAGACGAAGAGAAACAGCCAGACGACGTCGACAAAGTGCCAGTACCAAGCCGCCGCCTCGAAGCCGACGTGCTTCTCCGGTGTGATTGTCAGCTGTGCCGCGCGCATCGTACAGACGATCAGAAAGGCCGTGCCGACGAGCACATGCACGCCATGGAAGCCCGTCGCCATGTAGAAGGTCGAGCCAAAGACACCGCTCTGCAGCGTCATGCCGAGATGGTGGAGATGGACGTACTCGTAGATCTGGAAGCCGAGGAAGACCGAGCCCAGCGCGACGGTCACGAGCAGAGCATGGAACCCCGCCTTCATGTTGCCTTCGCGGACCTCGTGATGCGCCCAGGTGAGCGTCGTCCCCGACAAGAGCAGGAGCATCGTGTTCAGGAGCGGAATGCCCCAGGGCGGGATCGCGTGGACACCCTCGGGTGGCCAGGAGGCGGCCACAGTCTCCGGCGGCACCAGCGCTCCCCAGAAGAACGCCCAGAAGAACGCCAGGAAGAAGAACACCTCGGACGTGATGAAGAGCGCGAAACCGGTGCGCAGCCCGACATTCACGACCTCCTTATGCGCGCCGCTCCGGCTTTCGCGGATGACGTCGCGCCACCAGACGAACATCGTGCCGAGGACGCCGGCGAACCCAGCGAGCGTGAGGACCATGCCGAAGGTTAGGCCGTGCATCCACAGCACCGCGCCGACCGTGAGGACGAAGGCGGAGAGGGCTCCCGTAAAGGGCCAGGGGCTCGGATCGACGAGGTGGAAGTCGTGCTTGACGTCGTGGTGATGGTCCGCCGTCTCGGTCGAGCTCACCGGGGCGTCTTCTGTCATCACCGAAGCGGGTTTAGCCACTGCCTCAGCCTCCGAGCCGTGTGTTCGATGGACGCTCCGCTGCGAGCTCGCGGGTTGCGTCCTCGGCCAGGAAGAACGTGTAGGAGAGCGTGATGCTCTGCAGGTAGGCGGCGGCGGGGTCGTCGAGGATCGCCGGATCGACATAGAACGAGACCGGCATCTCGACGCTTTCGCCCGGTAGCAGGGCCTGCTCCTCGAAACAGAAGCAGGCGATCTTCGAAAAGTAGGGTCCTGCCTGGTGCGGTGTGACATTGAAGGTGGCGGTGCCGACCAGCGGACGGTCGGTCGTGTTGCTGGCCGTGTAGAAGGCCAGCCGGTTCTCGCCGAGCTTGACGGGGATCGCCCGCTCGACGGGCGCGAAGTTCCAGCCGAGTTCGGGTGAGACGTCCGCGTTGAAGCGTATCTCGATCGTCTGCTCCAGCACGTCGGCCGGCGCCTGCGCCGAGACCTGCGTCGTCCCACCATAGCCGGTCACGCGGCAAAAGAGATCGTAGAGCGGTACCGCCGCCGCGGTGAGGCCGACCATGAAGACGATGACGCCGACGCCCAGCCCTGCCGTCTTGAGGTTCCGGTCCATCAGACATTACCCCCGATCTTGACCAGGGTGATCAGGTAGAAGAGCACTACGAGCCCCAGCAGCACGCCCAACAGCGCAAGATTGCGACGCCGCAGTCGCCGGCGGCGGAACTCGGCCGTTTCGCCGGTCACGACCACCACCCCGCAGCGCCGTAGTCAGCCAAGAGCGCCGCCAGAATGCCGAACAGATAGACGATCGAGACCTTGAAGGCGCGGATCGCCGTTCGCTCGCACGGGTCGCGCCACAGCCGCCAGACATGCACGGCGTAGTAGGCGCCTAGGCCCAGCGCCGCCACCGCGTAGATGGGGCCGGTGTAGGCGAGAACCGCGGGCAGTGCCGAGGCCGTGAGCAGAACGGCCGTGTAGGCCACGACGTGCCACCGCGTGGCCGGCGCACCTGCGACCACGGGCAGCATCGGCACGCCGGCGGCGGCATAGTCCCGCGATCTGTAGAGCGCGAGCGCCCAGAAATGCGGCGGGGTCCAAAGGAAAATGATGAGGAAGATGAGCAAAGGCAGGACATCGACGCCGCCGGTGACCGCTGCCCAGCCCACCACCGGAGGAAGCGCTCCGGCAGCACCGCCGATGACGATGTTCTGCGGCGTCCGACGCTTCAGCCAGAGCGTGTAGACGAACACGTAGAAGCCGATGGTGAAGGCCAAGAGCCCTGCCGCGACCCAATTGAGGGCCAACCCCATCACCATGACGGCGAAGATGGCGAGCGTGATCCCGAAGGCGAGGGCGTCGGCAGCCGCGATCCGGCCGGTTGCGGTGGGCCGCAGGCGCGTCCGCAGCATCAACCGGTCGATGTCGACGTCGTACCAGTTATTGATCGCGGCCGCGGCCCCTGAGCCGACCGCGATGCACAATATGGCCGCGAGCAACAAGACGGGGTGCAGCGCTCCGGGCGCCAGGACGAGGCCCGTGATGCCCGAGAAGAGCACCAGACGCATCACGTTGGGCTTCATCAAGAGCCACCAGTCCCGGGTCCGGGGGCCGGCAAGCTCGGCATTGGCGAAGGTGGCGGGCATGGGGCCGATCACTTCACCTGCGGCAGTTCGTTGAACGTGTGGAATGGCGGCGGCGATGACACCGTCCATTCGAGCGTATCGGCGCCCGGCCCCCACGGATTGTCCGCTACCGTCGCTTCCGATTTGAAGGTCTTGTAGAGCACGTAGACGAAGTAGACGGCGCTGGCCGCGGCAATGTAGGAGCCGATCGAGCTCACCATGTTCCAGCCGGCATAGGCGTCCGGGTAGTCGGGAATACGCCGCGGCATGCCCGCCAGACCCAAGAAGTGCTGCGGAAAGAAGGTCAGATTGACGCCGACAAACGTGAGCCAGAAGTGGATCTTGCCCATGCGTTCTGGGTATTGGTGACCGGTCATCTTGCCGACCCAGTAGTAGAAGCCGGCGAAGATGCCAAACATTGCGCCAAGCGACAAGACATAGTGAAAATGTGCGACCACGTAGTAGGTATCGTGGAGAACAGTATCTACACCAGCATTCGCCAGCACGACGCCGGTCACGCCGCCGACCGTGAACAAGAAAATGAAGCCGATCGCCCAAAGCATCGGTGTCTTGAATTCGATTGAGCCGCCCCACATCGTAGCGATCCAGCTAAAGATCTTGATGCCCGTCGGCACCGCGATGATCATTGTAGCTGCCATAAAATAGGCTCGGAAATCGACGCCCATGCCAACCGTATACATGTGGTGCGCCCAGACGATGAAGCCGATCACGCCGATGGCGATCATCGCATAGGCCATGCCGAGATAGCCGAAGATCGGCTTGTTCGAGAACGTCGAGACGATGTGGCTGATGATCCCGAAGGCCGGCAGGATCATGATGTAGACCTCGGGATGGCCGAAGAACCAGAATAGGTGCTGGAACAGGACGGGATCCCCGCCGCCGGCCGGATCGAAGAAGTTCGTGCCGAAATTGCGGTCGGTCAGCAGCATGGTGATGGCGCCCGCTAGCACCGGAACTGCCAACAGCAACAAGAATGCGGTTACCAGCATCGCCCAGGCGAAGAGCGGCATCTTGTGCAGCGTCATGCCGGGCGCACGCATGTTGAAGATCGTGGTGATGAAATTGATGGCGCCCAAAAGCGACGAGATGCCGGCGAGGTGCAACGAGAAGATGAGAAAGTCGACCGCCATCGACGGATGGCCGATCATCGCCGACAGCGGCGGATAGAGCGTCCAGCCACCGCCGAAGCCGCCGACCAACATCGACAGGATGAGCAACGCTGCCGACGGCGGTAACAGCCAGAAGCTGATATTGTTGAGCCGCGGAAACGCCATGTCCGGCGCCCCGATCATCAGCGGCACCATCCAGTTGCCGAAGCCGCCAATGAGCGCCGGCATGACGAAGAAGAAGATCATGATCAGCCCGTGGGCGCTGATCAGCATGTTGTAGAGGTGATAATCGCCGCCAAGGATCTGATCGCCTGGTGCCATAAGCTCCATGCGCATGACGATGGACATTGCCAGGCCGACGAACGCCATGGCTCCGGCGAACCAAAGGTAGAGAGTACCGATGTCCTTGTGGTTCGTAGAGTAAACCCACCGCGTCCAGAAGGTGGGCCTATGGTCGTCGTGATCGCCGGCGGCGGCATAGGCCATGTGGTGTTCCTCGTCCCCGTCTTCAGTTCCCGGCCACGTTCACGCCGTCAGGCGTGCCGAACTTGGCCTGGGCTTGCGTAACCCAACTTTCGAATTCCGCTTGCGGTACGGCGCGCACCGCGATCGGCATGAAGCCATGTCCGACGCCGCAAAGTTCCGAGCATTGACCGTAGTACATGCCAGGCTCGTCGACGCGGAACCACGTCTCGTTAAGGTGTCCGGGGATGGCATCCCGCTTAACGCCGAAGGACGGCATCGCCCAACTGTGCAGCACATCAGACGCGGTGACGAGCACCCGCACCGTAGCACCCACCGGCACGACGACGTCGTTATCCGTAGCGAGCAACGCCGGCTTGCCAGCCGCTTCCGCCTCCTCGCGCGACAGCATGAACGCGTCGAAGCGAAAACCGCCATGGTCGGGATACTCGTAAGACCAGTACCACTGCCGGCCGATAGTCTTGATGGTGAGATCAGGCTCGGGGATCGTGTCCTCGTAGTAGATCAGCTTAAAGGATGGAAAGGCGATGATCGCGAGGATCAGGACCGGCACGCCCGTCCAGACGATCTCGAGCAGTGTGTTGTGTGTCTTGCGCGACGGCGTCGGATTGGCGGCAGCACGGTACCGCACCATCACGTACACCAGGAGTGCCAGCACAACGAGGCACACGCCGGCGATGATCACCAAGAGCAAGTCGTGAAGGCTCTCGACCTGGGCCTTGATGGGCGAGGCGGCCGACTGCATCCCCAGCTGCCAGGGCTCCGGCGCTCCGGTGGCCCAAGCCACGCCCGCGAGGCCCGTAAGCACACACCCTAGCGCCAAGACCATCATCGGGCGCAACCCGATCAGGTTCCGCATGTCCTCTCCTTGGCAACGAACGCCACGTCACTGCGGTGCAGCAAATACCACCGAGGTGCTGGAAATCACAAGACGCTAGCTAGCCTCGACGGTCGGTCCGGCGATTGCACCAGTTGTCGCAAGCGATGTCCTCAATGGCCGATTCGCGCCCGAAACCGTCGCACCGCGAGCCACACGCCGATGATGACCACCGGCACGGCGAGGCCGGTCGCGATCGCCACACCCTTGTCGCCGATCGCAGGTACCGTGAGCTTCAAGACATATGACCAAAGCCCGACGATGTAGTAGCTAACAGCCGCCACCGAGAGCCCCTCAACGGTCTGCTGCAAGCGCAGCTGCAGCTTCGCCCGGCGGTCCATCGACGTCAAAAGCGCTTGGTTCTGCTCCTGCAGCGCCAGGTCGACACGGGTGCGTAGAAGATCGGCGGCGCGTCCGATCCGCTCGCCGAGCCCCGCCATCCGTTCCTCGACGGCGCTACAGGTGCGCATCGCCGGCTCGAACCGGCGCTTGAGAAACGATCCGACAACCTCGAAGTCCTCATTCCGTTCCAGCTTGAGCCGGTCGAGACGCTCGTGCACGAGCTCGGCATAGGCGCGCGTCGCTCCAAAGCGGAATGCGCTGTCGGAAGCGTGCGTGGCGTGCTCGGCCGCAAGGTCCGAGAGCTGGCCGAGCAGCTCGCGTTCCGCGGCGACGTCATGGCTGTCGCGCATGCCGATGGTGAGCGCCAAGAGCCGCGTCTCCAGCGCATCGATCGGTGCGCTCAGGCGGCGCGCCTGAACGAGCCCCAAGAGCGCCATGAGCCGGTAGGTCTCGAGTTCCAGTGTGCGTTGCACGAAGCGGCCGAGCCGGAACCGGTCGTAGCCGGCATTCTTGACGAGAATCCGCCCGAAGCCGTCGGCGTGCACCCTGAGGCTCGTCCAGAGCTGCACGTCTTCGTTCTGGATGCGGCCGCTCAGCAGATGATGGCCCTCGAACAGCTCGCTCAGCCGTTCTCGGTCGGGCATAGGCGCATCGTCGGCGAGCGCCGCCACGTGGTTGGCGGCGACCAGGCGGCCGGGCAGCCGTTCCAGCCACGGCTTGGCAAACAGCTTGAGCGCCGTCTCCTCGAAAGGCGCCGTGAACGGACCCTCACGGATCAGCGTGAAGGTCGAGAACTCCGTGTGGCGCTCCCATCGCAGCTGCAACTCGCCCAGCCGCGCGACGTGGTAGAGCGCGTCCTCGGCGGGTGGCAGCGCACTGTAGGCGCTGCACAGCTCGGCAAGTAGCCGGCGCTCCTCCGCTTTGGCGTCATTTGACGACTGCAACGCCAAGTGGCTCATGCGCGCCGGCGCGGCCAGCTCGGGCTGCGGGCGGTTGTGGATCTCCGCGACGATGGCGGCACGATCGTCGTGCAACTGAGGCAGGATGGTCGCCGACGGCTGATCGTCCAACAGCGCTCTCCGAGTTAAGCCGCGAATGAGCCGCAAATGGCCCTGCGGCGTCAACGCGACATCCGGATGGCCATGACGCCCAGACCCGCGATCGCGGCCGTTTCGGCGCGGAGGATGCGGGGACCGAGGCTGATGGTGACGACTCCCGGGCGATCGGTGAGGAGCGCGCACTCCTTTACCGAGAAGCCGCCCTCGGGGCCGACCAGGAGATCGCCCGCTCCGTGCGTCCTCAGAGCCTCGTCCAGGCCGGGTGCGGCGCACCGCTCCAGAGCAGCATAGAGCGGCGGGGTCTCGGGGCGCGCCCGCAGCCAATCGCCGAGTGGTGCTAGTTGGTGGAGGGTCGGGACGCTCAGCCGCTCGCACTGCTCGGCGGCCTCCCGCAGGATCGAGCCGACGCGCTCGACATTGAGGCGATCGACGACGCTGCGCTCGGTGACGAGCGGCTGCAAGGCCGCGGCGCCCAGCTCGCACGCCTTCTCGACGACCAGCTCCAGCCTGCTGCGCTTGAGCGCCGCGAAGGCCAGCGTCGGGCCCGGCTCGGCCCCGGGTGGTCGGACTTGCTCGACCACCATTGCCGAGACGGCCCGGCGCTCGATCTCCAGCCTCGCCCGCCACTCGCCGTTGCGGTTGTTGAAAAGGTGCACGACATCGCCGCTCCGCTGCCGCAGGACATGGCGGAGCTGATGCGCTTGGCCCGTTTCGAGCTCGATCCGGGCGCCCTGCGCCAGGTCGGCAACACTGAAGAGCCGCCGGGTCCGCGTCGACATGGCTCCCGTTTACGCCCCGTCGCGGCGTGTTATGAAGCGCCCCATGTCAGACAGCGAAAGCCTCATTCGCGATCGCGAGCACGATCGCCTCGCGCACTGGTCGTCGAAGCGGCGCGCCCTCGGTGAGCTCGCGCGTTGGGACCGGCCCATCGGTGCGTGGCTTCTGTTTTGGCCATGCGCCTGGGGCGTGGCCATCGCGCCGGGACCGTTCGCCTGGTGGCTCATGCCGCTCTTCCTCCTTGGTGCGTTCGCCATGCGCGGTGCCGGTTGCACCGTCAACGACATCGTCGACCGTGACCTCGACGGTCACGTTGCGCGCACGGCGACCCGCCCACTCCCTTCCGGCCGGGTGAGCGTCGCTGAGGCCGTAGGCTTTGTGCTCGTGCAATGTGCCGTGGGGCTGCTCGTGCTGTTGAGCCTCAACCCGACGGCGCAGCTCGTCGGCTGGCTGTCCGTGCCGCTCGTCCTCATCTACCCCTTCATGAAGCGGTTGACGTGGTGGCCCCAGGCGTTCTTGGGGATCACCTTCAACTGGGGCGCGCTGGTCGGCTACACGGCCGCTGCGGGTGCCCTCGAGGCGCCAGCGCTGCTGCTCTACGCCGCCGGCGTCGCCTGGACCTTGGGCTACGACACGATCTACGCGCACCAGGACAAGGAGGACGACGCGCTGGTCGGCATCAAGTCGACGGCACGGCTCTTCGGTGATCGCTCGCGCCCATGGATCGGCGGCTTCTATGCCGCAATGGCGGTCCTCCTCGCGGTCGTCCTCTGGCAGATCGAAAGCGGCCCGGTGGCCTATCTCGGCGTTGCCGTCATCGCCGCGCTGCTCCTTCTCAGCGTACGCCGGCTCGAAATCGACGATGCCCAAGCTTGCCTGGCGCAGTTCCGACGGCATCGCGACGTCGGGCTCGTGGTCTTCCTCGCGCTGCTCGCCGCTCGCCTTGGCCCCTGATCGTGGTTCGTTCGGGCGAGAGGCCGCCCTCTGGCTGGAGCGAGCCCGCGCGCTCTTGCCCAAGGAGCTGACGAGCTGGTCGGGGCTCGAGGCCGGGCTCAGGTCGGCTGGCGAGGCCTTGCTCAACCGCCGGCTCAAGGTCGCGGTGACCGGTCTCTCGCGGTCGGGCAAGACGGTCTTCATCACGTGTCTCGCCCATCACCTGGAGCACGGCACCGGCCTGCCGTTCCTGAACGCGGTCGCCGACCGTCGCTTTCGCGGTGCGCGGATCCTCAACGAGCTGCCCGAGGGCGTCGACGCCTTCCCCTACCACGCGCATGCCGCAGCGTTGCGCGGCGACCGACCCTATTGGCCCGACCCGTCGACCGATCTGAGCCTCTTGCGGTTGGAGCTGCGCTTTCAGCCCCGCCGTGGACTCACGACGATGACGGGTGAGCGACATCTCATGCTCGACATCGTCGACTATCCAGGCGAGTGGCTGATCGACTTGCCGCTGCTCGGCCAGTCCTACGACGCCTGGGCCGAGGTGACGTTGCCACGGCTCGAGAGGCCGCCCTATCGCGGGCGCATGCGCGCGTTCCTCGACGCTGACACGGAGCGCGATGCAGCGGCGCTCGTGAAGTTCTACGTCGCAGGCCTGGAGAGCTGCCGTGAGGATCGGCTGAGCCTCCTGCAGCCGGGCCGCGCGCTGACGCCCTCCTCGTTCAGCGTACTGCCGGAAGACGTTCTGTTCGCGCCGGTGCCGCCCGACCACCCGCTCGCGCCGACCTATCGCCGACGCTATGACGACTATCTCGAGCGCTGGGTGGCACCGTTCAAGACGCACGTGGTCGACGCCGTCGACCGCCAGATCGTTCTGGTGGACGTTCTAGAAAGCCTCAATCGCGGGCCGGCCCATTTCGAAGATGCGCGCGCCTCCATTGCGATGATCTTGCAAGGTTTCAACTACGGCCGCAGCGGCTACTGGCAGCGGCTCCTGGCGCCGAAGGTCGAGCGCCTGATCTTCTGCGCCACAAAGGCCGATCACGTCGCTGCGACCCAGCATGCCAATCTCAAGCTCTTGCTGCAGGACATGGTGGACGACGCCGCACGACGCGTTCGGCTGGAGGGCATCCCGACCGAGAGCCTCGCCATCGCGGCCTTGCGCTCGACCGACACCGTGAAAACGCACTATGACAATCAGCTCCTGTCCTGCGTGCGTGGCGTGCTTGACGATACGCGCCGGGAGCGGATCATCTTTCCGGGCGAGGTGCCGCCGACGATGCCGCGTGAGGCGGACTGGGACGCACAGCACTTCGATTTCCGCCGGTTTGCGCCGCGGCGGCTTGCCGAAAGTGGGCCCGGGCGGAATGGCTCCGGCCATATCCGCCTCGACCAGGTGCTCGAGGCAGCGGTCGGCGACCGCTTGATGTGACGGTGCGATGATGCCGAAGCCGTTCGAGCTTGATCCCGAGGAAGCGGTGCTCGTCGACGAGCCTAAGCCGCCGGTGACACCGATGCCGGCGCCACCGCCGCGCCGCGGGCCGCGGTTGGGCTGGTGGTGGTTTTGGGGTGGGGTGGCGGGCGTCACGGCGCTTCTCCTGATCGCCAACGCGATCGCGTCGACGGCGATGTGGATGGTCACACAGCCGCTCTTCGGCTACCCGCTGGCAGCGTTGCTCGCGGCGACGCTGGTCGTGGGCCTCGTCATGCTTGTGCGCGAGTGGGTGGCGACGCGCCGGCTGGGGTCGCTGCCGCAGCAGCGCGCGACCGCCGAGCGCATGCTGACCTCGGAACTGCACGGCAAGAGCGGACCGTTGATCGAGCCCGTGCTAGGTCGGCTCGGCGATCGCGGCGAGCTGGTCGAACGGTTTCGCCGGCACGACGACGATACGCTAGCCGACGGCGAGCGGCTGCGCCTGTTCGAGCGGACCGTGGTCGTCGGCATGGACGACGACGCCTACCGCGCCGTCGTGCGCGGCTCGCGCGACATTGGCGTGCTCACGGCGATCAGCCCCCTCGGCCTGCTCGACGCGGCCCTGGTGCTCTGGCGGACGATCGCCATGCTGCGCGGCATCGCCAGGGCCTACGGTCTGCCGATGGGCGCCATCGCGAGCGCCATGCTGTTGCGCCGCTCGGTCCGCAACATGCTCTTGGCCGGGCTTGCCGATCTCGTCACGCACGGTGCTGCCGATGTCATGGGCGCCGGGTTTTTGAGGCTGGTCTCGGCCAAGGCGGGTCAGGGTGCGGCCAACGCGATGCTCTCCGCGCGCCTCGGTTGCGAAGCGATGGCGCTTGCCCGGCCTGTGCCCTTCGTGATCGCCGAGCGGCCCAACCTCAAGCGCTTGGCTGGCCGCATTCTGGGGCCCGCGGACAAGCCCAAGGACGACGTCGAGCGGGTCGCGGCCCGCTGATCGAAGGGTGCGGGTCGCGAGGCCCGACCGCTCAGCTCGGCAAGAGCAGGCGCACCGAGATGAAGTGGCAGACGCCGGCGGCGAGCACGAAGCCATGCCAGACGGCGTTGCTGAAGGGCAGGTCCTCGCGCACGTGGAAGGCGACACCAGCGGTATAGAGCACGCCGCCGGCGGCAAGCAGCGTCAGCGGCAGCGGCGTCAGGTTGCTGAGCAGCGCCGGCAAGGCGACGAGGCCGCACCAGCCGAGGGCGAGGTAGAGCACGATGGCGAGGCGCTTCTCGAGACGCCCGGGGTGGAGCAGCTTGACGAGCACGCCTGCAAGCGCGACCGCCCAGACGAAGAGCAGCAGCCCAACACCGAGCGGACCGCCGATCGCGAGTAGCGTGAAGGGCGTGTAGGTGCCAGCGATGAAGACGAAGATCGTCGCCTTGTCATAGTCTTGGAAGCGCGCGCGCCGGCGTGCATCGGTGCCGTGGTGGTACGCCGCGGACACGCACGGCATGAGCATCAGCGCCGTCACGTAGACGCCCATGGCCGCGAGCGTGACGGCGTCGCCAGTGCGTGCGGCTGCGGTCATCAAGAGCCCCGCGCCGGCAAGCGCGCCAACGATGGCGAGCGCGTGGATGATGGCGTCGGCAAGCCGCTCGTTCCGGCTCTCGCCGACGACGCCGCTAGAGGTGACGTTCAACGCACTTGCTCCTGGAGCATGGCCCGATGGCAGCGCGCGGCGGCGCCGTCGTCAAGATCAGAGGTGGTAGTCCACCTGGAACCGGCTATCGGCGAGAGCGTCGCGGCCGCTCGACGGCACGGTTGAGCAAGCGTTTTCGCCACGCTTACGCCCGCTCCGTGATCCCACTTTTCACGTGCCGTTGTCGGCAAGCAGTCGACGGGCCGCGAGTCGGCCGGACATCGCGGCCATGGGTACGCCGGCGCCCGGGTGGACGGAGCCCCCGCAGGCATAGACGCCGGGGACTTTGGTCACGGCGCTCGGCCGCTTGAAGGACGCGGTCATGCCATGGCTGGCGCGCCCGTAGAGGGCGCCGCCGGTGGCTGGAAAGAGCTGGTCGAACTGGTACGGCGTGGTCACCACCTCGGCGCGCCGGTCGATCTCCAGACCGCAAGCCCGCAGCAAGGCCATGGCGCGCTCTTCAACGCTGGCCTTGAGCGCGGCGAAATCCTGGCGATCGCCGTCAGGTGGTGCGTTGACAAGCAGGAGCAACCGCTCGCCGTCGGTCGGCACGCCGTCGGCTGCCTCGCCCCTGTCCTGCGCGCAGATGTAGACGGTCGGTGCTTCGGTGATGGTCCGCTCCTTGAACACCGCGTCGAACTCGCGGGCGTAGTCCTCCGCGAAGAACACGTTGTGGTGGTGGAGCGGGAAGCCGCTGGTCTCGGCCTTGATGCACCATGTGATGGCGGAAAGTGAGCGCTCCTCGGGCGCGATCGGCGGCACCGCATCGCGCACACCGCCGCCGAGGAGGCCGGTGGCGAGGGCCTGGGTGTCGCCGTTGAACACGACGGCATCCGCCTGAACGTTCTCGCCTGTCTCGAGGACCACGCCCGCGGCGCGCCCTTGGGCGACGGCGATCTCGGCCACGGATGTCTCGAAGCGGAACTGTGCGCCCTTGGCTTCGGCGAACTCGCGGAGCGCATCGGCGACCCGGCAGATGCCGCCCCGGACGAGCCACACGCCTTCCTGCTCGACATGCGCGATGAGCATCAAGGTCGCCGGTGTGTGCCAGGGTGACGAGCCGACATAGGTGGCGTAGCGGGCGAAGAGCTGGCGGAGCCTCGGGTCCTTGAAGTGCTCGCCGAGCGCCCGCCACATGGTGATGTAGGGAACGGTGCGCTTCATGGCGGCAAGATTCTTGACCCCGACGCGGCCGACCAAGCCGTGCATCGATGGTCGATCGGCGGCGATGAAGCTGTCCTTGAGTGTCCGGAAGATATCGGCGCTGCGTGCGCAGAAGGCGCGATAGCCCTTCGCTTCCGCGGCACCGGCGAAGGCGCCGATCGCGTCGGCCGAGCGGTCGATGTCGGCGAAGAGGTCGAGGCGGCCGCCGGACCGCCAGGCGTGCCGCGCCAGCACCTCGGCCGGGACTAGGTCGAGCCAGTCGTCAAGCGTAGCGTCAGCGTCGGCGAACAGACCCTCGAAGATCCACCGCATCGTGAAAACGGTCGGTCCGCCGGCGATGCGGAGGCCGTCGACGTCGAGCTCGCGCATCTTGCCGCCGGGGCGGTCCGCGCGCTCGCAGACGATGACCTCCATCCCGGCATTGGCGAGGTCGATTGCCGCGGCAAGCCCGCCCATGCCGGCGCCGACGACGACCACGCGACGGCAGCGGTGCATGCGGCCCGGCCTAGGCGGCGAGCGTCGCGACGCGACGCGGGCCCAGCGGGGGGGAGCGCCGGCGATGAGTAGGGATGATCGCGCGCCCGGCGACGAGCGGGGCATCGAGAACGAGCATGAGGAGCGCACCTTTCGCGTGGGCCGAGCGCTAGCACCCGTTCCTCGAAGCGAGCAAGCGCGACCATGGCACGCGGCGCGCTCGCTCGAGCTGTGGTTGCGCCTTCCTGCAGTGTCGAACCTTCGGCCGGCTCGGCGCCCTCAAGCGGACCTGCGGCGTCCGCTGCTCACTGCTCGCGGAAGGCCCTCTGCATGCTGTCGACCACGGGGCGCGCGATGTACTGGGCGAAGGTCCGTTCTTCGGTCTGGATCATGATCTCGGCGGGCATGCCGGGGGTAGGTGTGAACCCGCGGACCCGTTGGAGCTGATCTGCGTCCAGAGAAATCCTGGCGACGTAGACCTCGGTCGCCGCGGCATCGGCCGTATCGGCGATCGCGTCGGCGGAGACATAGAAGACTTCCCCGTAGAGCACCGGGGTCGTGCGCTGGTTCAGCGCCGACAGCCTGACGGTTGCCGTCTGGTTCGGCTGCACGCTGTCGATATCGGTGCGCGGAACCTGAGCTTCGATGATCAGTGGTGCTTCGGACGGCAGGATTTCGAGGATCGCTTTGCCGCTCTCGATGACGCCACCCGGCGTGTGGTAGTGCATCCGAAACACGGTGCCGGTCACCGGCGCCGTGACCACCGAACGATGCAGCACGTCGTCCGCCTTGCGCATCTTTTCGCGGACGCTTTCGAACTCGCTCTGCACGAGCTGCAGCTCGTCCAACGCCGCCTGCCGGTACTCGCTCTGCGTCCGTTCGATCTGCACCTCGTAGCGGAGGCGGATCTGGTCGATCTCGGCCATTTCGGCCTCCAATCGCCCGATGTGCCCGACGGCCTCCACTGTTGCCCGCTTGAGAGCGTTCATCTCGGTCCGCAGGGTCAAACCCTTGGCGAGGAGCTGCGCCTTGGCCCCTTTTTCCTCCTCGAAGATCTCCACCTGGGCGCGGAACGATTCGAGCTGCATCTCGTAGCCGCGCGCCCGCAAGTCCAAGGCGTCGATGTTGCGCGACAGGAGTGCGACGTCCTTCTCGAGCGACAGCCGCCGCGTCTTGAACGCCAGCATCTGCTCATCGATGATCGTTCCCACTTCGGGGTCATCCTCGGCCGCCAGAACACGGTCGGGAAAGACGAGTTCCTCCCGTCCGTCGTACTCCGCGAGCAGTCGCGCCGCGGTCGCTTCGAGGCGCACCTGGCGGATAAACAGCTCTCGCTTGTTCGCTTTCGCCTGGGTCTCGTCCATGCGGACCAGTGGCTGCCCGGCGCGGACGAAGTCGCCTTCGCTCACGAGGAGCTCGCTAATAATGCCACCCTCGAGGTGCTGAACCACCTTGTTTTGGCCGGTCGCGACGAAGCTACCCTGCGCGATGACCGCGGCGGCGAGGGGGGCGAAGAATGCCCAGGCGCCGAAGCCGCCGAAGGCGACGACCATGAGAACGAGCCCGACGACGGCATGGGCGGTGATGGAGCGTGGCACGTCATTGTACCAGCCCGAGACCGTGGTGACCGCCGGCAGTTGAGATGTCTTACGCATCGGGCTGCTCTCCGAGAGGCTTGGGAACAGGTCCGGAACCACCGGCACCCTTGTTCCCGTTCAAGCGCTTCAGCACGTCGTCACGCTGACCGAACAGCGCGACGGTGCCGTCCGTGAGCAGCATCACCTTGTCGACGACGCCCAGGAGCGCTGGCTTCTGCGTGATCACGACGACGGTGATGCCATTCGTCTTGGCGTGCTCCATGGCGCGCGCGAGCGCCTTGTCGCCCGCGACGTCCAGGTTCGAGTTGGGTTCGTCCAACACCAGCATGCGCGGGTTGCCGAAGAAGGCGCGCGCGAGCGCGATGCGCTGCTTCTGTCCACCCGAAAGCGGCGAGCCATCGGCTGTGACGACCGTCTCGTAGCCCTTGGGCATGTTGGCGATCATCTGGTGGACGTCCGCGAGCACCGCCGCCTCATAGATTTGCTCGTCGGTCGCGTCGGGCCGCATCCGGCCGATATTGTCCTTGATCGTGCCCGGAAAGAGCTGCACGTCCTGCGGCAGATAGCCGATACTCTCGCCGAACTGGCGGGGGTCCCAGTTGCGCAGGTCCATGAGGTCCAGCCGCACATTGCCCGAGGTCGGCAGGATCGAGCCCACCAGCATCTTCCCGAGCGTTGTCTTGCCGGCACCGGAATTGCCCACCACCGCCAGCGATTCGCCAGGCGCTAGCGAAAAGCTGATCCCGTTGAGGACCACCTGCTTGGTGCCGGCCGGCACGAACAGCAGCCGCTCGACGTCGAGCCGGCCCTCCGGGCTCGGCAGGCGGAGCTTTTCGTACTGCTGGGCCGAGCTCTTCAACAGTTGCGCGATGCGCCCATAGGCTGCGCGCGAGAGCAGAAACGCGTTCCAGCCTTCGATCGATCCCTCGATCGGTGCGAGCGCCCGGCCGGCGATGATCGATGCGGCGATAACCATGCCACCTGTCACCTCGCCCTGGATGGCAAGGTAGGCGCCCCAGCCGAGGATGCCGACCTGGGTCAATAGGCGGACGCAACGCGAGATGGCGGCCGACACGATGTTGCGATCTTGCGCTCGGACCTGAGAGCGGAGCGACGCCGCCGTGTCACGGCCCCAGATGATCACCGCCTCGGGGATCATCGCCAACGCGTTGATGATCTGGCTGTTGCGCGACATGGAATCGAGATGCTGGTTCGCCTTGGCCTGCGAGAAGTTGGCTTCGGCGAAGGGCTGCGATGTCATCCGCTGATTGACGAGCGCGATCACCAGGAGGGCTATCGCCGTCACGACCACGATGGCGCCGAGGTCGGGATGGATGAGGAAGATGGCCAGGATGAACAACGGCGCGAAAGGGATGTCGAGAAACGACAAGAGCGTTCCCGACACGAGAAAGCTGCGGAGCTGCTGCAGGTCTCCCAAGGTCTGATACTCACGGCCCGTGCCGTGCAGCGAGGCGGACGCAGCGGCGCTGAGAATCGGCGAGCCGAGGCGCGCTGCAACCTCCACCGCCGTGCGCATCAGCATGAAGCGGCGAATGGCGTCGAAGATGCACTGGAAGACGATGGCGCCGACGATGACCGCCGTCAGCATGACGAGCGTATCGATCGAGCGGCTCGTCAGCACCCGATCCGAGATCTGAAAGAGATAGATCGGGATCGCCAGGATGAGGATGTTGGTCGCGCAGGTCAGCACCATGACCAAGACGAGGTTGCGGGAGACCGCGCCGATCCCCTGGCGCAGGCTCTGCGCGAAGTCCTCCGGGCCCAAGCGCTTGTGAAAAGCACCCCCGCCGCCCCCTCCGCCACCGCCTTTGCCACCACCCCGATCCGGGGGGCTGCCGCCGTCGCGGAGGATCGGCTCGTTGGCCTTGAGCTCGATGGTGAGCCCCGCTGTTTCCTTGGGCTCTGTTGACTTGGCGACGGCCGGCTCCTCGGCCGGATCGGCCTTGCGCATATAGGCCGCGGCTGGCCTTCGCCGTGCCGGGTCGGGCGCGTGTCGCCGGTCGGCAGCATCGTCGGCATGCCGGACCGGTGGCGGAGCGTTCTCGGCGTGGCCTTCGCCCGCCGCATTGACGGATGCGGACTGGTCGGCGCCGGCGGACGGGAGCGCCGCCTCCACGGCTTCTGCCGCCGCGCCGCCCACCGGTGCCGTGCTCGGCTCCATCACCTCTCGGACCGGCTCTTGAGCCGCATCTGCCTTCGAGGCATTGCGCGTCGGCGCCGTTGCCGGCGGCGTACCCGCATCGTCGGTCGCCGGCGTCGCGTTCTCCGGCAGCCGGCGGCGCGGGTGCTGGATGACGACGCCCCCGCGCCCCTCCCGCCTAGGTTCGGAGGGCTCATCGCCCGTTAGATCGTTCGAAACTTCGCCTCTATCGTCACCGGCGCGCCCCTTGCGGAGCCATCCCAGCTTCTGCGCTTGTGTGGTCAACGGGGATGTCCTCCGGTGCTCAGGTCAGCATGGTTTGCATGACGTCGACGGGGGTCGACCAATCGTCCGCCATGGACGGCGCATGCTCGTGGTCCGTCGCCGCCGGGGCCACCAGGCCGTCGGCGAGAAAGGCAACCGCTTCGTTGGCAAGCGCAGGCAGGCTCACGCCCGTGGGCGTCGCGTCGGTGTCCACGAAGCCGGCTTGGTACAGGAGCGCGTCGCTGTACGTATCGCCGCCCGCCATGACGACGGAATCGACGCCATGCTCGGTGATCGTCGCTGCGTTCAGGAGCGCGTTGGATCCCGTCGTGACGGTGATGGGCGCGCCGGTCTCGGCGACGAAGGCGTCACGGGCCAGATGCACCTGGTCCTGATCACCGACGTAGTTACGCTGCTCGATGATGTTCACCAGGGACAAGTTGCCCTCGATGTACAGCGCCGTGAGCAGGTCCCGGCCGGCAAAGAGGCTGTCTTGCATGATCTCATCGGACAGGGTGTCCATCCCATCCTTGAAATCCTGCATGTTCTGCGCGTAGGCGTCCTGCATGGCGCTGTAGGTATCGAGCGACTTGCTCTCGACGACGGCGCGGTTCATCAGCAGATTGTCGCTGAGCGCGTCTTTTTTTGCCTGCATCTCGGCGAAGTTGCCGATGTCATTGTCGAGCAGCACGTTGACCTGATCGACGATGTCGACCTTGAGCATGTCGCCGCCGACCATGATCATGTCGAAACGCAGGCCGATCTCGGTCAGCAAGGTTTCGTTGAACGCGATATTTTCGCCGGTGCCGATAAACGAGTTGGACGCCGTCAATTTTACTTCGGCGCGGTCCATATCGGTGAGGTAGTTGTGCTGCTTGATATGGTTGAATAGCGAGACGTCCCCGTCGATACGGGTGACGGCGGCGAAGGAAGGCAAGTCGAGGTCGGCCGTCGCCGCCGAATCGTCGGTAGCGGCGGATTCCTTCGAAATGCGTGCGGCATTGATCGCCTCGGGCGAGCGCGGTGCGGGTGCCTCCTCGCTCGCCGCTGCCAGTGATGGTGCGGCCGCGGCAGCCGACGCCTGCTCGCCGCTTGTGCCATCGCGGTCGATGAGCAGGTTCTGCTGGCTCACCACGTCGACGTCGATCACGTCACCGGCGACGGAGATGACCTTGCCGTCGAGCCATCCGTAGGACACGGCGGCCTCGTTGATCACCTGATTGGCGCCGGTGACGATCTCGTGGCCCGGATCCACATCGAACGGGCTGTCCTCGTCGTCGTCTGCTCCCGGCGTTCCCGTGAACGGATCCTTGTCGGGTGTTTCAGGTGGCGTTTCCTCGTCGCCGTCGGGCTCGTCCTCGTCGGCAGTTGCCGAGGCGACGTCACTCGAGAGCGGATCGCCCGCCACGGCTACGCCGGGCTTGCCGGAGCTGTCGTCGGCATCGGCGCCGCTTTCGCTGTCGCCGTCTTCCTCGGGTTGCAACGCGGCTGGGAGGCTTTCGCGCCAGTCGGGCAGCTCCTCGGCCGCGACGCCGTCGACGTAGAGCCCTTCCGCCTCTGCACCGCGCAGCATCGTCGCCTCGAGCCCGTCGACGACCGGCTCTCGTGCCTGGTCGAGCTGCTCGACGACCGATGCGGCGAACGCCGATGTCGGCGCTGCCGACGCGAGGATGTCGCCGAGCACCGCGTCCGAAACAACCGCTGTAATCTGCTGCGCTGCCAGCAAGTCCGCTGCGAATGGTGCCAGCGGCGCGAAGGTGATGTCGCCATCCGACGTGATCAGGTCGTTGTCGGAGAGGTAGTTCTGCTGGATGGTCACCGTGGCGACCGACGGCGGGGTCGGCAGCGTGGGGATGTCGACCGGCGGTGCCTCGAGCACGATGACGTTGGTGACGACCGAGCCGCCGGCCCCAGAGAGGTCTGTCTCGAGCAGGGCCTCGAAGGGTGGTGGAACGATGGGCGCCGGCGGGGTGATGGATTGGGGTAGGGGCTCGGCCGCCCACTCGAACGTCTCGTCGATGGTGACGCGATCGGGCTCGTAGCTCACCGATCCCTTATAGGTCGCGAACTCGTAGGGGGCGTTGAGCGCGATGGGCGGGCCCGGTTCCAGGGGTGCCAGCTCGGACGACGCGCGCTCCATCTCGAAGGCATCGAACTTGATCTGGAGGCGAGGCGCCTCAACGGCGACTTCGAAGAGCCCGGCGAAGTGGGCAATGGTCTCGGTGGCGGCGTCTAGTGCCATGTTCAATGCCACCCCAAAGGTTCAACAATACCAAGCATCACGATACGTGGCCTGTACGCTGCGTCCGAAGCGAACCGAGGCCGCCTCCGCGGCCCCGGTCCCTTGTTCGGCAGTCGATCAGCTCAGGTCGTCGTCGCCGACCACGGTGGAGGTCATCGACCCACCAACGACGGTCATGTCGACCTGATTGCCCAGCACATTCGCCCCGAGGACGATGTTCTGGTTGAAGGCCGTCGTCTCGACCGCAGCTGCGGCGGAGGCGAACGACTCACCGGTCACGAACCCGTCGTCACCGTTGTTCGAGCCCCAGTAGCCGGTGTGGCCATCGCCGCCGACGCCGCCCGTGGCCGTGCCGCCGGCACCGCCCATGGCCGCCTCGGCCGTTGCCCCACCGCCGTTGGCTTGCCCGCCGTTGGCGTCGCCGGTCGTGCCGCCCATGGCTTCGACGTAACCGCCATCGCCACCGGCGCCACTCGTGGAGGTCGACGTGCCTTCGCCAGTCGCCATGCTGTCGGCGCTGGTGGTCGAGTGCGCGTTGCCGCCGTAGCCAGCAATCGCCTCGGCCATTCCGTCGGTCGTCGAGTCGAGTTTGAAGTGCGAGTCGACGTCCGACTTGGCGTCGCCGCCGTAGGCATCCGCCTTGCCCCACGTGTCACCATTGCCGGTCGAGTGCACCGAGTTCTCGGAATCGGCGTCACCACTGTAGGCGTCCGCATGGGAGTCCGCGCTGCCGTCGGACTTGGCGGTCGAATAGCCGTCGACCTTACCGCCGTCGCCGCCGGTGCTGTCGGCCATGCCCGTGCCGTCACCGTCGGCCTGCGAGTGGGCCTTCGAGTTGTTCTGGCCGCCGTCGCCGCCGGTTGCATCGGCCTTGCCGGTGCCGCTGGCGTCCGACTTCGCGTCGGCATCAGCGTCGCTCTCGCCACCCATGCCGCCGGTGCTGGTGTTGGTGCCGGTACCGGTGCCGGTGCCGTTACCAGCCGTTGCTGGGCCGCTGGTGCCGTCGCCGCCGGTCGCATTGTGCATGCCGCCGGTCGCCGTGGCGGGACCGCCGGTGCCATCACCCGACTTCGTCCAACCACTGGTAGCTTTGCCACCGTCAGCGTCAGCGTTTCCGGTGTCGTCGACGTAGCCCGACTTCGCTTTGGCAGGACCGTCAGGAATGCCGCCTGTGGCGGTCGCGGTGGAGTCTGCGTCGCCGTAGCCCTTGGCCTTGGCCGGGCCGCCCTCGGCATAGCCAGACTCGGCCTCGGACTCACCCTCGCTCTCGGCCTTGGTGTCGTCGCTGTACGCGTCGGCGTCTCCGCCGATGGCCTTGTCGGTCTCGGCCTCGGATTTGCCCTTGCCGTAGCCATCCGCGTAGCCCTTGGCGTCGCCACCGTCGGCATCGTCGGACTCGGCCTTCGCCTTGGCGTTGCTTTCACCGCCGGTGCCGTAGCCATCCGAGTCGGCATAGCCGCCATCGCCGCCGTAGCCGTCGGCCTTGCTCTTGGAGTCGTTGTCGGTCTCACCCTTGGCCTTGGCATACGAATCGCCGCCGTTGGCGCCGTCCGAGTAGTTCTTGCTATAGGCCTTGCTGTCGCCGTCGGCCTTGCTACCCGCGTACGCATCGCCCGTATAGCCGCCCTCGGCGTCGAGCTTTACGTCCGAGTAGCCCTTGCTGTCCGGGTCGCTCTTGGCCTTCGCGTCGCCACCATAGGCATCGCCGTAGGTCTTGCTCTTGCCGTCAGCGTCGCTCCAGCTCTCGTTGTAGCTGTCGGCGTCGCCGCCATCGCCGCCGTACGTGTCGCTCTTGGCCTCACCGCCTTTGCTGAGCCCCAAGCCCGCGCCGATCGACTTCGCGTCGCCGCTGTCGCCGCCGTCGCCGGATTTGGCCTTGTTATACGAGTCACCGCTCTCACCACCATCGGCGTACGCGTCGCCGCCATAGGCCTTGCCGCCCTTGGCGTCGCCGCCGTCGGCATCGGCATAGCCCTTGCCGTTGCCGCCGTCCGAGTCGGCATCAATGCCTTCCTCGGCATAGGCCTTGCCGCCCTTGGCGTCGCCCTTCTGGATGAAGTGGCCGTCATTGCTGACTTTGGCGCCGTCGAGCTTGTCGTCGTCGCTCAGGTTGATCGACTGGAGGTTGGCAGTGCCCGTGTTGTTGCCGCCGCCGTTGAGCGAACCGTTGAGAATGCTGCCGACATCGTTGCCGAAGTTGATGTCGCCCTTCGCCGTCAGGATGTCGCCCGTCTTCGCGCCGTTGTAGACGTCGATGTCGGCGACATCGTTGTCCGTCGGCTCGAGCCCGTTGAGCGCTAGGTCCACGTCCACGTCGACGTCGGTGTCCACGTCGGTATCGACGTCGGTGTGGTTGTTCGCCTTGTTGTACGCGTAATTTTCGGCATGGTTGTCGGCGTAATTCTTGCTCTCGTTATCGGCGTCGTTCTTAGCCTTATTTTCCGCCTTGTTGTCTGCCTTGTTGTCGGCGTGGTTCTTGTTGTTATTGTGGTTATTGTTTTTGTTGTGATTGTCGTTGTCGTTCTTGTTATCGCTGTCGTTTTCGTTGTCATTTTTATTGTTGTTCTTGTTGTAGCTCTTGGACTTGGCGTCCGCGTCGGCCCACGCCTTGGCGCCGTCATGCTTGGGGTGGTGTCCATCCAGGACATAGTCGTCCGGGGTCCCGCCATTGGGATCACCCATCGGTGTGGTCTGGTTGATGCGTCGCTCTGACATTCTCGTATCCTCGGGTGGAGGGCACGCTGCAGACCACCATTCATCTCAAAAGTGGTATGTGCGTCCGTGCCCGCTGGTTAGTCTCGAACTGAGGTCAGGCCTTCGCGACGATCGCTTGGGCGCGCACCGCGTCGGCGGAGATTGGTGTGATTGTGCCTTCCCCTGTCGATCCCTCAGCCCGCGGATCGGCTGACTGCGTCGGCGATGCCTGCCGGGCGTAAGCCTCTGCTCCACCCGCCAGACCGCCGATCGCGTTCAGTCGACCGTAACGAAAGGGTCTCATGAGGGGCCGTATGGCGGAAAGCTGGAAAGCCGAGCTAGATCGAATTGCTCATGTGATTTCAATCACTTACAGCGCTGGTATTCGCGGACCGCGCGACACGCCTGACGTTGCCGGCGCCGGACGCAGCGGTGAAGTTCATAAAGAATCTCTGCACGAATCCCGAGCGTGCCGCGCTGCGGCGACGTTAGGAAGCGGCGCTGCACGTGCACGACGATGATGGCGAGGCGCGCCGATCGCTTGGCTTTCGCCCGACACCGACGACGATCGTCGGTGCGACGTTGCGCACGTCTGGTGGTTGAGATCCGTCGGTCTCAGCCATCGAGGGCCGCCCACCGACATCGACGCCAGCAACGGCGCCACTACCGAGGGTGACTAGATCGTTCGAGCAGGGGCCGATGAGACGGTTCGCGCCAATAGGTCGGGCGACGGACGGCTGCACGGCCGCCTCGTCAGCTCCCCGTCGCCGTCGGACCAACACCCGCGACGCGGAGCTCAGAACGCTGATGCCGCGCTGATCGGGCATTCGTTGGAAGGGTGTTCAGCGGTCGATGCATCTCCGAATACGACCGAGACGCATCACATGATGCACAGGCTCGATAGTCTCCCGAGTTGCAGTCTGCTAACAAAAGATGTAACTCTCTAGATCAAGGAACGCCAAACATCTCAATCATTAGGTGAAAAATCGTCTTACAGAAAGGTAATTTAGGGTTTTGTTGCGATAAAAGCGGTTCTTGGGTAAATTGGTATTTTGTCCACTGGCTTTTGTTTAAGAAGAGTTCGCAACCCTGAGGAGATCCGACGTTCGTTTTTCGGCACGGCACTGGCTCAAGTAGTCGTTAATACAGAAAAAAACGTGGCGAGCCTTGTCGATCCTTATCTCGGGAGGAGGTTAATGGATCTCGTTTTTCTAGGAACGTGCGTCGCTTTTTCCAAGCGGATCTTGCGCGTTGTCGAGCAAGAGTTTGCTGGCCTCGACGTTAGGCGCTTCGACAGTGTCGATGCCATGGCGAGCACAGCAAGCGCGGGGGGGCGGCCCGCGCGTCTGCTGATTCTCGATGAGGCTCTTGGCGCCGATCTCCTGGCGCGGCGGCAGGCCTATCGCGACGCGGCCGGTTCGGCGGACCTCGTCTTTGCGTATCGTCGGCCTGAAGCAGCGCAAGAGCTGCTCGACGCCGGTCAGAATCGGCCATGTTACAGGACGATCAAGCTCTTGCCGATGAACCGGCAGCTGGACACTTGGCTTTCGGTCCTGCGTCTGCTCTTGCACGGTGAGACCTACGTGCCGCCGGAGCTGCTGCCGGCCACGGAGCCAGCGGTCGTGGCCGCCGTCGTTCCGTCACGGCAACCGGTTTCGCCCGCTGATGGCGTTCTGACGCAGCGCGAGCTCGACGTGGTCGAGTTGGTGGCCCGTGGCCAATCCAACAAGGCTATCGCCGCGGAGCTCAAGCTCTCGGAACACACGGTCAAACTGCACCTGCACAACATCATCACGAAGCTCGGTGTGTACAATCGTACCGGCGCTGCTCGTTGGTATATCTCGCAGGGCGTGCCCGCGGCGGAGCCACTTCAGTTGCTGTCATGAGTGCTGTAGCCGGCGTCGTTCCGTTTGACTCCGTACTATTGTTGATTGGGCGACTCAATTATACTTGGACCAATACCGAGAGTCTGCTCATTCATTTGATAGGAGGGCTCTGTCGCACCGACAAGGAGACGGCGGTCATCGTCTTCTTGACCCTCAACACGACTCGTGCGCGCGTCGACCTTATCGAGCGGCTGGCGAAGCTGGAACGCACGCCTGTTGAAGAACGTGAGCGCGTACTCACCCTGACCCGTCGCCTCCTGAAGATTGCGGGGCTGCGCAACCGCTACAACCACTGCATCTACTCGTTCGACGCCGAAAGCGGGAGCGCCCGAACCATTCTGATGCGGATTGCCGATCGCAAGGACAACATCAAGGTGGGGGAAGTCTCGGCGATCGACGAGACCGCGGTCGAGGCGATCCAGCAGGCGCTTGCGGAGTTGGCTAACCTGAACGCCGACATCTGGAGACTCATTCGCGAGTGCGGCTACCCGGTGTGATGCCGCCCTGACGCACGCCAGCCGCTCAACGGCGGCGGGCACACCGATCGTACGGCTGGTGCTTGGCTCTCGCGGCGGTCGTCCCGTAGCCCTTTGGCTTTGCCCAGGCGCAACCGTCACCATTCTGGTTCCGCTGTCGTGTCGGCAAAAGCGCGGCGAGGTTCGGACCTCAGCCGCGCCTCGTGTCGCCGTCGAGCGAACATCGGTAGACCCGGGTCGTGCCGACGCCGCGCAGGCCGAGCCCGCCAAGCGCCTCCGCCGCGAGGTCTTGGCCGAGATGGCGATAGGCGGCGTCGTCAAGGTGCAGGACGCCCGGTTCTGGCAGGGCTGCGAGGCGCGCGGCCAGGTTCACCGTCGGCCCCCAGATGTCGAAGCTGAAACGATGCCGCCCGATCACGCCGGCGACGACGGAACCGAAAGTCAGACCGCCGCGTAGCGACCAGCCGCTGCCGATACGGCGTGCGGTCGCCGCCAGTTGCCGCGCGACGGCCAGGCAGGCCGGCACCGGTTTCGGATGGGCGACGAGGAGGTTGCCCGAGATCATCATCGCGTCGCCCACGAGCTTGATCTTTTCTAGGCCGGCGTCGGCGGCCAGAGTCTCGGCCGCCAGCGTGAAGCGCGTCAGTTGGTCGACGGTCTCTGCGGGCGAGAGGTCGAGAACCGTGCGGCTGAAGCCGACGATGTCGACGAACATGACGGCGACCGCATCGATGGCGCGCGGCTGCACCGCCCCCGACGCCTTCCACTCGACGACGGCATCCTTCGGCAGCAGGGCCTCCAACAGCGCATCGGCGCGCGCCCGTTCTCGCTCGATCTCGTCCAGATAGGCGCGCTCCTGCGCACGCCAGCGGTGGCGCTCGAGGCACGCATCGATCCGCGCCTTCAAAAGTGCGGGCTCGAACGGCTTGGGTAGGTAGTCAACGGCACCCAGTTCGATACCCCGCGCCGTATGGGCGAGGTCGTGTAGCGCAGAGACCACGATCACCGGCGTCTCCCGCAGTACGGGATCGGCACGCAGCTGCTCGAGCACGTCGAACCCGCTGAGGCCCGGCATCATGATGTCGAGAAGGACGAGATCGACCGGCTCCGTGGCCAGCACGGCCAGCGCCGCCCGGCCGTCCTCCGCGACGAGCGCGCGATGGCCGAGGCACTCGAGCTCTTGTTGAAAGAGATCGCGGTTGAGCGCCTCGTCGTCGACCACGAGAATCCGCCCGCCCGAGCTCACCTCGCCGCCTCGACCGCGCGCCGAACGACCTCGAGCAGCGTCGCCTCGTCCACTGGCTTGGTCAGGTAGGCATCGCAACCGGCCGCAAGGGCCGTCTCGCGCTCGCCGCACATCGCATGGGCCGTCAGCGCAACAACGCGCATGCTGGCGAGCTCCCTGTCGTTGCGGATCAACCGCGCCACCGCCCATCCGTCGAGCTTCGGCAGCGAGAGATCGAGCAGCACGACATGCGGCCGCCAGGCGCGCGCCTCCGCGAGTGCAGCCTCGCCGTCCGCTGCACTCCGCACGTCGTACGTGTCTTCGAGAAGCTGCTCGAGGAGTTCCCGGTTGAGGTCCACGTCCTCGACGACCAGCACTCTTGGCCGCGTGTGGCCCGATGTGGTCTCGGGTTCAGTCATCGCCGGCTGCGTTCTGGACGGGCTCAGCCTTCCTCAGGGGGCGGTTGGCCTGATCGCGCACCGGTTGCCACGGCAGCTCCAAGGTGAAGCTGGAACCCTCGCCGGGCGTGCTCGCAACGGAGATGTCGCCGCCCATTAGACGGGCGAGCCGGCGGCTGATGGTCAAGCCCAGCCCGGTGCCGCCCGGGGGCGCCGGGTCCGCACCTCGCGCCTGGCCGAACTCCTCGAAGATCAGGTCTAGTGCGTCGGCCGGGATGCCGCGTCCGGTGTCCTCGACCACGAACCGCAGAACCTGCTCGTCGATGCTTACGATCAGGCGGATCATGCCTGACATCGTGTGCCGCGCCGCGTTGCTGAGGAGGTTGGTGAGGATCTGCCGGACCTTCGCGGCGTCGCCGATGCACCCTTCGGTGACGCCGGCCGTCTCGGTCACGAGGCGCACCCCCGGCGCGAGCATCGGCTCGATGATCCGCGCGCATTCGACAGCCAATAGGGCCGGGGCGTAGGGCGCGTTCATCACCTCGGTGCGTCCCGCCTCGATCTTGGAGATGTCGAGCACATCGTTGATCAGCCGCAACAGCTGCTCGCCGCTGCTCTGGATCTTCAGAAGATTGTCGTGCTGCTGCGCATCGATCTGCCCCTCCGTCTTCCGCGCGACGATGCGGGTGAAGCCGATGATCGCGTTCAACGGCGTGCGCAGCTCGTGGCTCATGCTGGCGAGGAAGCGCGACTTCGCCGCATTGGACTCCTCGGCCTGACGCACCGCCAGAGCGAGCGCACGCTCGCGGTTCCGACGATCGGTGATGTCCCTTACGACGCAGACGAGCCCGCCGGTTTCGGTCACCGCGAGCGACAGCTCTTGCGGAAAGCGCCGGCCGCTGCGCCGCCGCCCGACCGTCTCGCCGCGCCAACGCCCGGTTGTTTCTAGCGTCCGCATGATCGAGGTCTCGAAGTCGCGTAACGCCTCCTCGTCGTAGAGCTCGCGCCAGGACTGCCCGATCATCGCGTCGCGTTGGAAGCCGTAGACCTCCGCGTGCGCCTGGTTGACGTACACGTAGCGACCCTTGTTATCGAGTAGCGCCATGCCATCCATCGACGCTTCCATTCCCTCGAGATGCGCTCGCAGCGTCGCCTCGGTGCGCTTGATCTCGGTGATGTCGAAGTAGGTCAGCATGCGGCCACCATCGGGCAGCGCCGTGCACTGATAGGTGAGGGTGCGACCGTCGTTGAAGTGGATCTCCTCGGGGCCGACATCGCCGTTGCGCACCGTGCTGAGCCGATGCTCCAGATAGTTCGGCCAGTCGTCGTCACTGACCGCATAGAGCCCTTGCCGCCGGCTTTCCTCCATATCCTCGCGCAGGGTGCGTGAGGTCTCGAAGAAGCCGGGCGGGGTGTGCCAAAGGCGCTTGTAGGCAGCGTTCACCAGGCGTGAGTTGAGATCCTGATCGACGAACAGCACGCCATAGTTGATCGTGTTCAGCAGGGCGTTGAGCTCCCGGTGCCGTTCGAGCTCACGCTCGGCCTCCTGGCGCTGGTTCAGCTCGTGGGCGAGCGCCTGGTTGAGACCGCTCAGCTCGTCGTGGCGTGCGCGTAGCTGTTCCACCATCCGATGGAATGCACGAGCGAGACGGCCTAGCTCATCGCGGCGCTGCAAGTCCGTTTCGACCGCATCGAGCGGGGCGCTCGGGTCCTGACCAATGCGGTCGGCAGCGTCGGCGAGTGCGCGCAACGGGATGCCCACCCCACCGCGCAAGACGTTGAACAGCAATAGAAGCTCGACCGCGAGCGCGGCCAAGCCCAGACCGATGATCAGCCAGGCGACCTCGCTCGCCTGCGACGCGATCAGCGCCTTTGGGAACACGGTCATGAGATACCAGTCCGGGCCCGCGAGGCGCGTGCAGGCGACGAACACGTCGTGGCGCGCCAGCTCGAACACCCGGGTCTTGTCACGAGCCGTGTCGGCGATGCGCCGCAGCTCGACGAGCAGGTCGTCATGGGTCTCGTCGATCGCGATGGCGCCGCTGTGCGCCTGGATCGCCGGCATATAGGCTGGATGCGCGATCAGGTTGCCATCGCCGTCGATGAGGACGTTGTAGGCACCGTCGATGTCGCTGCGGACGACGCGGTCGATCAGATCTTGAACCAGCAGGTCATGGCCCAGCGCCGCGCTGTCCTGCCCGTCGACGCTGACCGGCAACGTCACCGACACGACCCACTCGTTGATGCCGTAGTCGAAATAGAGCGGCGACCATTGCGGGCCTTGCACCAGCGCGCCGTCCTCAGGTGCGCCGGTCACCAGCACGTCGCCGTTCTGGCCGCGCGGTGCCAAGGCGAGCTTCGCGAAGATCTCCCAGTCGGCACCGTCGAGCGCCCAAGGCTCGCCCGGCCAGTACATCACGACCGCATTGTCGGCGGTGACCAGGTAGGCATTGCGGAAGCGGTCGCGCAGCGCCGGGCCCAGGCGGTCGAGGACGTCGACGGCGGCAACGAGCGTGCGGCGCTCGGCCGGCGTCAACCGTGCATACTTGCCGACGAACCCGCTGATCCCGGCTTGGTCGAACAGGGCTCGCGGAGTCCGGCGTGTTTCGTCCGGTCGCAGGACGAACAGCTCGGCGAACCGATCCGAGGCGTCCGGCAGCTGACGTCGCGCGTTCTGGAAGGCCGCATCGAGGCTCCCGAGGCTGGCCTCCGCCGCATCGAGCACCTGACTTTCGCGCGCGCGCCGCTCTTCGACGTACCGTTGTAGGTTGTCGAGGGATTGCGTCTCCATGCCCTCTCGGACGTGGAGATAGCCGATGAGGCTCGCGACGAGCACCACGCAGGCAATACGGATGGCGGCACGAAGGAGCGTGCGCCGGGCGAGCGAGGTGCGCGGCTCAGTGGCCAGGGCGTCAGGCGATGTGGTGGTCGGCACGGTGCCCGGCACTCACTCCACGACCCGAGCGAGCGCGGGCACCTCGGAGATCTGCAGGCGCTGCGCGATCCGTGGATTGAACAGGAGTTCTCCCTCGATGTTGTGGGTCACCGGGATGCTGGCGGGCGACACGCCGTCGAGGATTCTCAGCGTTGCCTGGGCTGCCCAGCGCCCCTGCTCTTCAGGGAGTTTGCCGATGCCGAGCATCGCATAGGGCATCAGCCAGGCGAAGTCGGTCCCGGTCGGAATCGCGGTCGTGCTCTCGGCAAGCGCCTTGGCCGCCTCGTGGTCCCAGTCCGTGAGGGCGCCGACCCCGAGGAGGAGCAGCATGTCGACCTCCTGTTGCGCGCGGGCGAAAGCCTCCTCCCAAGCGGTGAAGTCGTCCACGAAGTAGGCGCGCTCGTAGGCGAGCCCGAAGAGCTTTTCGTGGTAAGCCTTCTCCTTGTGTTTGGTCGGCGTGTCTTCGGCCAGGTAACCCAGCCGCGCACCGCGGGCATGCGGGCGAAGCAGTGCCACCAGCTGCGGGATGGGCGCCACCTCGACCATGCCCGTGGCGTTGCTGTAGGGTAATCCGTACGCCGACGCGTCCCAATTCAAGCCGCAGAAAACGAAGGGCAGATCGGCGTCGCGGAAATGCGGCATCAGCACGTACTTCACCGCATTGTCGTCGCTCATCGTGACGACATCCGGGGCGAACGCGTCGATCGCCTCAATCGCGCGCGCGGCGGCGGCCTGCTTCTCGGCTTCGGCGGGCCGGCGCTTGGTGTCCATGTGGAAGACGCGCACCTCAACACCCGCGTCCTCGAGCACGCCTACCACGGCCGCGGCGATGCGGTCGTTCCACTCGTTGCCCGCGTGGTAGGAATCGATGTGCAGTACCCGACGCCCGCCGCCTGCCGAGCGAACTTCCGTCGCGAGCAGTGCCCAGGGCGCGCTTGCGCCGAGCGTGGTCGTTGCTCGCAACAGGGCTCGACGTCGGAACGTCCGGGACCGTCCGACAACCCCGGTCATGGTCAGAACCCCACCCTTCGAATTAGACACGCTGCCGATACTTGCCCGAAATGTCCACAGCACATCGCGAGACACCTAGCTTTCAGTGAAGCGGGGCGGCGTGGTGCACGCGTCAAGCGTGTGTGCGCTCAGGAGGCTCGGTGCTCGGCGCTGCAGAATCGTCGAGCCCGCCACCGAAGCACAGGCGCAACGCCCGGCGATCCTGGAGCAGCTCAGACGACCGCAGTGGGCCTTCGACCACGTCGCCGTCTGCCAGCCAAGCGTCGATATCGAAGCTGGCGATCAGGCGGAGCCGCCGCTCGAGCCAGAGAATGCCCATGCCGTCGCGGGCGAGATCCTCCACCAACCGCAGCACCCGTGGCCCGGCGAGGCGGCTCGAAGGTAGCTCTAGGACGAGCAGGTCGACCGCCTCCAACCGGGCACACGCAATTTGGACGAGGTAGCGTTCGGCGTGGGTGAGTTCCTGCCAGGGTCGCTCCAGCCGGCCGCGCAATTCCGGCAGAGGGTGCAGCCAGGCCTCGCCGCTCGCCGCTCGAGGAAGTGGCCGGACGGCAGCCAGGCGCGTCCCGGCCGCTAGTTGGCCGGTCGGGGCTGCAGTGGCTTGAGCGACGGCGAAGGGGCGGCCTCCTCGGGCGATCGCTGCGCGCACTGGTTCAAGGTCGACGGCAGCTTGGGCGCCGACGGCAGGAACCACGGCGGTCAAATGGCCGGGCGGCGGTACGGCGAAGCGCTCGGCGCTCAACGGCTCCGCCCTAGAAAGGCCGCGTCGAGCGCCTGCTCGCTCGCCTCCCTGCCGGCGGCGCTCGGCACGAGCGCGCGGCCGTCCACCAGCACCACGACCTGATCCGCCGTCTCTAGCGCCAGCATGGCGTCGTCCTCGATCCACAGCACTGCGGGTCCGGCTTGAGCGAGGCTATGGAGGAGGCTCGCCAGCTCGCGGCTGGCCGACGGTGACACGTCTTCGGTGATGCGGTCGGCGATCAGCAGGCGCGGCCGCGCGGCCAGGGCGCGGGCGATGTCCAAGCGGGCGCGCCTAGCTTCGTTGAGGCTGTCGGGTGCCGCGTCTGCACAGTCGGCGAGGCCCACACGGTCGAGCAACGCCAAGGCGGCATAGGTGCTCGGCCGCGAGGGGCGCAGGCGCCAAAAGTCCAGCGGCGAAGGCGTGCGCAGCGCATGGATCGCCAGGGCCAACGCGTCGATCAGCGTCGTGGTGGCGAAGCGGAGGAGCGGCCGGGTGGTCCAGGCAAGGCCCTGACGCACCCGTGCGTCCGGCGTCATGCCGGTGATCGGCCGACCAGCAAGCCTGAGCGTGCCCCGAGCCGGTCGCCGACGTCCCTGCAGCACGGCGACCAGTGTGTCCTTGTCCCAGGCATCGGGGCCAATCAGCGCGGTCAGGCCCACCGGCTCGACCGAAAAGGAAACCGACGCGAGGTCGGTGGCAGTGCCCGCGCGGACGTCCAGCGATTCAGCGCGCAGCACAGGCTCAGCCATGCTCGCGCCGTGGCAGGCTGGCCGCTAGACCGAGCACCAGCACGACGATCGCCACGCCCCCGGCCAGCCAGAGTTGGAGATCGATCGCCGTCGGCGTCGCGCGAAGCGCCAGTTGCGGCAGCACCCAGAGCGCGGTCACCAGCGCCAGGGTGCCAGCCATCGTGCCACCGGCCGCGAGCGCTGCGGCGGCCAGCACCAGCCCGGTGACCACGTCTGGCGGGCCACTGGCAGAGATCGCCAGAAGCGCCCCTGCGATGCCGCCGGCGGTCCCGCCGATGGCCCCGCTCAGTGCCAGAAGGCGCCGCTGTCCGATGCCTAGCGCCGCCGCGCCGCCGTGGGGGCGTGGCGCCAACAGACCGGCGGCGAGGCTCCCCTCCGCACGCCAGCCTAATCCGATCGCCGCAAGCGCCAGCAGGGCTATCCACGCACCGCTGTCGATCGTCGGTGCGCCGAGTGTATGGTCGAAAGCAAAGCCGACGGCATCAGAGGTGAGGTCTGCAAGCACCGCCAGCGCCAGGGTGATCGCGGCCGTGCGGCGTGCTGGCGTGGTTGCGACGGCGCCAATCAGGGCGCCGGCGATGAGCCCGCTCAGCGCAGCGAGGCCCAAGGCCGCGTCGAGGCTGTAGGCAACCGAGGTCGCCGCCCACCAGCCTGCAAGCATCGGCACTGATAGGGCAAGGATCGGCCGGCCGGTGAGCCCGTTGGCGAAGAACGCGCTGGCGGCGGCAAGCGCGCCGCTGGCGATCACCAAGTACGCGCCATCTCGAGACGTTGCATCGAAGCTCTGCACGGCGAAGAGGATGGCGGCCGCGACCAGGGCTGCGGTCACGAGCCAGAGCGCCGCGTCGTAGCCGGCCCTCACGCGTATCCGTCCCGCCATCTGGACAAGAGGCCGGCGAGTGCCGCGGCGACGACGAGCCCTGCCATCGTCGCAGGCAGCGGAGCCGTCGTCACCTGCACCAGCAGCTCGACGCCTCCTGCGGCGGCGGCACAGCCTATGGCGGCGCCGGGCGGCAGTGCCAGCGCGCAGATGACGGGCGACCACGCGGCGGGGGCAAACTCGAGCGCGCCTCGGAGCGCCGCAGCAATCGCCATCGAAGTGATGGCGAAGGCCAAGAGCCCGGCGCCGATCCACGGCGTCGCGCAGCGCTGCTCCCGCGACACCGAGGGCTCGAGGATGGCGAGCCGCCAACGCGGACGGAGCAGGGCCATGAGGGCGATCGCGATACCCGCAGCAAGCGCGATCGCCGTGGCCGGCAGCACATGTGTAGAGAGGGCGTCCGGCAGGGGCAGTGCGCTTGCGGGCGCGCTCAGCCCGAGGAGGAGAAGCAGCGCCACGATCGTGAACGTGCTCGAAGCCCGCGTAAAGCTGCCGACCGCACTCGCCACGGCCGCGTAGGCTGCAGCCTGCCATATGGCGAGAAGCGTGGCTGCGAGCAGCGTCATTATCGATTGGGGGTCTAGCGAAAGCTCCATGGAGCGCCGAAAGAGAGCGGGTGGTGCGGTCGCTTGCCCACCTATCCGAGGAAGGCTAAGGCGTGGCCATGCGCACGTCCAGCCTGCTTGTCGCTCTGCTCCTCGCCCTCTCTGGTGCCGGTGCGGGCGCGCGCGCCGCGGACGCTCTCGATGTCGACGTCAGCGTCAACCGGCTGGCGGTGCCACCGGCCAGTGGCTCGTTGCTCGGCGCAGCGGCACTCGAGATCGTCGGTGGCCAGGGGATCGGCGGGTTGTCCTCCGTGCTGACCTTGGGCGATGACCGGCTTCTGTTCGCGAGCGACCGTGGGCGGCTCTTTCAGGCGATCCTCGTGCGCGGCGAGGGTCGCGGCATCACCGGGGTTGCCGGCTGGCGCGAGATCGATCTGCCTTTGCCTAGCGGATGGAGCCAGGACTTCGAGGGGCTTGCCGTGAGCGAGGGCAACCTGCTCGTGAGCGTCGAGGAGCCACCCTACGTCATTCGCTTCGAGGGTTCGACGCTCGAGCCTGAACGTGTCGCCAGCTACATGACCTGGGACGATCTGGGCTTCAGCGGCAATCGAGGCTTCGAGGCGATCACCGACCTGCCGGACGGCGCGTGGCTTGCGATCGCGGAGAGCCTCGGCGAGTTGGGCTACGCTGCGTACACGCGCGAAGGTCGTCGCCTGACCTACATCGCTGCCGAAGGCTACGCGCCGACGGGCGCCGACCGGTACGGTGATCGCCTGTTCATCGTCGAACGCCGGTTGAGCTTGCTCGGCGGCTGGCAGGCGCGGGTTGCCTGTCTCGATCTGGCCGCCCTCGAGCAGGACGTTCTGCAGCCGGTTGAGATTGCCCGCTTCGATGTGAGCCATGGAATCGACAATCTCGAGGGATTGGCCGTCCAGGTCCGCGACGATGACTTGGAGTTCCTCCTCATCAGCGACGACAACCAGTCGCCGCTGCAGCGAACCGTTCTCTTGCACTACCGTTTGCCGGGCGGGGCCTCAGGCGGGTGCGACGCGTTGCGCCATGAGCCAGCGGAAGGGCAAGAGGAGGGCAATGGCCATGGCGAACTTGGCGGCTAGGTCACCGAGCGCCCAGGTGGGCCACGGTAGCCCCGTTCCGGCGAAGGCGAGGCTGAAGAAGATGGCCGTGTCCCAGACCGAGGCGAGGCCCGAGGAGGCGAGGGGCGCCTGCCACCAGGGCCGCCGCCGCAGCCGATCGAACAGGGTGACGTCGAGCAGCTGTGCCGTGAGGAAGGCTGTGCCGGAAGCCACGGCAATCCGGGGTGTGGCCAACACGACCGAAAGCGCCACGGCGACGGCGAAGCCGGCATAGGCGACGCGACGCGCCGCCGTGGGACCGAGCCGCTGGTTCGTCAGGTCGGTCACGAGGAACGCCGCCGGGTAGGTCAACGCGCCCCAGGTGAGCCAGTCGTTGATCGGGTACTGGACTAGAACGTTGGAGGCCGTGACGACGACCACCATGGCGCCGAATGCGGCGAGCCAAGTTGTCCGGTCGCTGGTGTCCGACGGCGAAGGCGCGCGGATCAGCTGCCTGCCGGAGCGGCCTCGGCCTGCCGCTCTTCCAATCGCTTCTTCATGCGGCGGAGGTCGGCCGGCAGATCACGCTCCTTGCTCGACATGAGAAAGCCGTCGAGCCCACCCTGTTTGTCGATGGTCCTCAGCGTGTTGAGCGCGATCTTGAGGCGCACAGTCTCGCCCAACCCCTCGCTGAACAGGCGCCGGCTCTGCAGGTTGGGCAGATAGCGCCGCTTGGTCTTGTTGTTGGCGTGACTGACGTTGTTGCCGACGAGTACGCCCTTGCCGGTAAGCACGCACCGACGCGCCATGACGATCCCCTTCGCACCGATTGATGCCACGGCCGGCCCCAAAATGCCGCGCTCGAAAGCACCCAATTTCAAGGCGCGGGTGATAGGTCAGATGGCTGGCTCGGGTCAAGCAAGTAGCACGCCACCCGTCACCGCCAGCGTACCGATCCAGATCAGATCGACATTGATCCAGCCGCGGCGCAGGAAGCCGACACCGAACCACTGGTACACGGCGAAGGCGACGACGGCGATGACCGACAGCATGGCCGCGGTATGGACGCCGAGAGCGGCGAGCGAGATCGGCAGCGAGCCGGCCGCGGTGAGTTCGCGGGCTGGCGTGGCCGCGAGGCACAAGGGGAGCACGACGGGGATCAACATCAACCCCGCGCCGTGGGCCGTCGCCATCAGGAACGACCAGATGCCGAGCCCCGCCATGCCCGCGGTAAAGCCGATTCGCACGCGATGACGGTGTCCGTAGACGGCGTGATAGGCGGCCCAGCCGATGAGCAAAAGGCCAGCGGCGATCTCGAGCGAGCGTTGCTCGACGACGGCGCCGAGGGCGAGCACGAGACCGACCACGAGCGCCACAGACAGCGCGTGCCCGGCGGCGATGGGAACGAGCGATTGCCAGACGGCGGCACCGCTGCGCCGGTGGAGCCCCAAAGCTGCCGCGAAGAGCCAACCCATCGCTGGATTGACGCCGTGGAAGGCGCCCAGACCGGCAAGCGCCAACCACGGCGCCAGCTCAGGCATCGGCGCTCAGGGGTAGCAGTAGGAGTCCGACGAGCAGTCGCCGCCCTCCAACCGGATTTGGTGCGGGCGATGGCTCTTCGGCCAGTCGACAAAGAAGTCTCCGTCGAACGAGATGCCGCCGTTGTCCTCGGCGTTGAGCTTCACCATCCAGCCGTCGATGCCGTCAGGGTAGAATTGCGGGTCGATGGCGCCGTAGAGCGAGTTGGTGAAGTAGACGCGTTTGCCGTCGCGGCTGATCTCCACCATCTGCGGGCCGCCATTGAGGGCTCCGTTGGCTGCCCTGGGATGTGTCGCGCGTGAGACGATGCCGCCGACACGCACCGTGCCCGTGAGCTTCGGGTCCATAGGGTCCGACACATCGTACTGCCGCATGTCGCCCGTGCCCCAGCAGGACACGTACAGAAACCGGTCGTCCATCGACAGATCGATGTCCGTGACCAGCGGCGGCACCGCACCAAAGCCCTTCAGTATCGGTGGCAACAGCTCTGGGTCGGCGGGCTCCGCTGGGATCTCGATGACCTTCCTTACGGCCCACTGGCCGCCGTCGCGGTACCAGGTCCAGATCGAAGCCGAGAGATCCTTCAGGCTGATGACGCAGCCCACGAAGCCGTAAGCGCTGGTGGGGTCGTGCGCCGGTCGCAGCTCGAACACCAGCTGGTGCTCGGCGCCCAGATCGATGGTCTGCTGATGCTTGCGCCTGTGGAGGTCCCAGAAATGCAGGCGCCGCCCGTAGCGGCTGCCGAGCAGCACCTCGGGCACGAGCCCGTTCTCGAAGGTCTCAGGTGTGCCCCACTCGCTGGTGATCATCGTGTCGTGGCCGAGATGCCACCAGAAGTCGTAGGCGAGTTCCTGCGGCCCGCGGTCCATCTCCCAGCGCCCGAGCACATCGAAGCTCTCGTGGTCCAAGAGGAAGATGCCGCCTGGCGTGCCGCCGTCTGCGTTGCCGAGCGCATTGACGTAGATCCCATCGGGCCCGCAATGGACCGTGTGCAGGCGCGAATAGCCTGCTCGTTCCATCACCTCGTGCGGCTCGATCACTCGGACCAGCTCCGGCTGGCGCGGGTCGGGCCGGGTGTCGACGATGTGCAAGCGCGACGAGCGTAGACCCGGCACCACGAGGTACCGGCGCTCGACGTGCGGGTGCGGAGCGTTGGGGCAGAGGCACGAAGAGCATGCGTTCCAGCCGAAATGGTGCAGCTCGTCGCCGGTATTGGGCATGTCCAACTGGCCCACGATTTCGCTGTAGTCTGGCGAGCCCGGGTCGACGTCCACGACCGCTATGCAATCGGGCTGCTGGCGATCGGGGTCGAAGGCGGCTACGTACGCCAAGGCTTCGACTGGCGCCTTGGCCGCCATCCTCGGTGACGGGTAGAACGACGGGTCAGGTTGCCAAGTAGCCATGAGATCCCTCCCTCAGCTCGACGTCTCCGCGCCGATTGCCGAAGCATACCCGAACGCGGGATCGCTGTCCGACAAAGTCTAGAGGTTCCCGTGATACCGCTTTTTCCTTTGCGCTGAGCGCAATGCGGATGCCCTTCCAGAAGACCGTGTTGCCGCTGGCGCTGTGTCAGGCGCTGCTCTTTGCCGGGAACACGATCGTCATCTCGACGACGGCGCTGGTCGGCGCCTCGCTGGCGCCGCACGTGCTGGTGGTGACGCTGCCGATGGGCCTCCAGTTCTTGGGCATGGTGACAGCGTCGCTACCGATGTCGCTGCTGATGGGCCGGCTCGGCCGCCGTTGGGGCTTCTCGCTCGGTGCCGGTCTGGGCATGACGGCCGGGCTCATCGGCGCCGCCGCGATCGTCATCGACAGCTTCGCGCTCTTCTGCCTCGCGACCTTCCTCTACAGCACCTACGCGGGCACCAGCGGCTTCTTTCGCTTCGCCGCTGCTGAAGCGGTAACCCCGATGCTCAAGCCGCGCGCCATCGCCTGGGTGCTGCTCGGCGGGGTGGTCGCCGCGTTCGTTGGCCCACCGATCGCCGATGCCTCGGCCGAGCTGCTGCCGCGACACCTCTATGCCGGTTGCTATCTCGCGATCAGCACCGTGGCGATGTTGATGCTCGGCGTCGTGCAGTTGACGCGCTTCATGCCGCCGGCAACGGCGCATGAGCGGGCCGGCGGTCGACCGCTCGGTGCCATTGTCCGCCAGCCGCGCTTCGTCCTGGCGATCGCGAGCGCTGCGATTGGGCAGAGCTCGATGGCTTTCTTGATGGTGTCGACGCCGCTTGCCATGCTCGGCTGTGGCCACAGTTTCTCGGACGCGACCACCGTCGTGCAGTGGCACGTCGTGGGGATGTTCGCGCCGAGCTTCGTGACGGGCACACTAATCGCTCGCCTCGGTGTCGAGCGGGTCATCGGCGCCGGCGTGCTGCTGATCCTCGCCGCCATCGCCGTGAACAGCCAAGGGCTCGCGTTCACGAACTTCTGGCTCGGTCTGGTCCTGCTCGGGGTCGGTTGGAACTTCATGTACATCGGCGGGACGACGCTGCTCACGAGCACCTATGCGCCGGCGGAACGTTCGCGGGTCGAAGGCGTCAACGAGACCATTCTGTTCACCACCGTGGTCCTCGCCTCGTCCTTCAGCGGTGCTGTGCTCGGGGTTGCGGGGTGGACCTCGATGAACCTGCTCGTCATCGCGCCGCTGGTTCTCGTACTGGCAGGTCTGGTGGTCCTACCGCGCAGGATGCCTCAGGCTGCTTGATCCCGTCTGCGACTTTTGTGCAATGCAGCAAAAAGCACTTGCGGAGCCCTCGGACGCGCACCATATCGCGCGAATGCTGCAGTGCAGCAATACCAGAGGAGGGTCCTTGATGACTCGCACGACGTTTCCGTTTCCTGCCTTCGAGATGCCATCGCTCAAGGGCATCGACGCCGACGCCATAGTGGCGGCACAACAGCGCAACATCGACGCCATGGGCAGCGCGTCCAACATCCTCGTCGACGGTGCGCGCGCTTTCGGCGAGCGCCAGACGGCGATCATGCAGGCGCGCATGGATGCCTTGGCGAAGCGGACCGAGGCCGCGCTTGCGGGGCCGAAGTTCACCGACCTCGGCACCTCGGTCGAGTTGATCAAGCAGAGCTACGCGCAAGCGGTCGCTGACACCCGCGAGCTCTTGGACATCGTCGCAAAGGCGCAGACTGACGCTCTCAACGTCGTCAACACCTGCATGATGACCAATCTCGACGAGATGAAGAAGCTCGCGGCCTGAGCCGAGCAGCATCGCTCAGCGCTTGTCCACGGCCGCCACGTTGCGGCCGTTTTGCTGTCGGCCGTGCTCCTCAGATCGCTGCGGGCCCTTCGAGCCGGACGGCGTCGCCGACCTTGAGCATGCGCGTCTCATCGGTGGGCAGGCGGGGCACGGCGTTCTGGCCGAAGACTGGAGTCCGCAGCATCGGATGACGCCGCAGCCGACGCAGGGTGGCGAGCGGCTGGTCGCCGTCGGGCGTTCCCGTGGCCTGATCGATGGTGGTCACCACGCACCGCTCGCAGGGCTTCACCAGCTCCAGCGTCAGATCACCCGCGGTAATCCGGAGATGCTCGTCCTCCGCGTTGGGTGGTGCGCCTTCCAGCACGATGTTGGGGCGGAAGCGGCTCATCGGCACGGGCAGGCCACCGACCTCCAAGAGACGCTCGTCGAGCCAGACGAGCGTCGCCTCGTTGGTGACGAGGATCGGAAAACCATCGGCGAAACCGGTCTCTGCGTCGGCCGTCACCGCCGGATCGCACGATCGATGCGACGTCTCGGGGAAATGGACGAGCCGCACCGGCCGGCCAGCTAGGTCGGTGAGGGCGTTGTCGAGCGCGCCGCCATAGGCTTCGGCGACGACATCATCGCCCCACACGCGGACCACCTCAGGAAAGCCGGTGCCGGGTGTCGGCATGGCGAACCGCTCACCTTGGACCATCATCCCGAGGGCATCGTCGCCGTTCAGCCAGCAGCGGATGCGCGCGAGCTGGGGCACCTCACGCTGCGTGAGGACGCGGCCGCTCGTGGTCGCCACCGCCCAACGCCGATCATGCGCGAGGCCGCGCCGCGTCACCTTCGCCTCGGCGAGCGGCACCGCGGCGCCGCCTTTGACGGGATAGACGAAGAGGCCGCCAATGCGGGCCCCCGCCGTCAAATCTCACCCCAGCAGATGACCGACACGATCGAGCGCCTTGGGAACGGCCACACCATAGGTCTCCAGCGCAGGGGCGATGATGGCGGCGACCTTGTCCTTGCCAAGCGAGTCCATCGATGCGCATGGCGGGCGCGCGAGCTTCAGAGCTTCGCGCGCGCCATGGTCGATCACCTGGGGTTCGGCAACGCCTTCGTCGAGTTCCTGCAGCGTCGGCAGAAAGCAACCGGCGCGCAAGCGGTTCGCGATTGCTTGGGCGCGCTCCGCGGGGATCTCGCCAGCCTCACCGATCTCCCAGTTCGCGTCGGCATCGCCGGTCCGCTCCATCGACGCCGCCGGCGCGTAGAACGGGCCCAGCGGTGCGAGGTTGCGGATGGCGTGCAGGTTGATGCGGGGCTTGATGATGTTCATGACGAAGAACGGGCCCGCAGCGGCGCCGATTGCCTCCTTGGCCACGGCGTCGATCTCCGCGGGCGTGCCCAGGCCGTCGTCCAGGGCGCGCGCCGCTTCGTTGGTGTAGGGGCAGAAGAAGCGGTTGATGGCGAAGCCGTACTGATCCCGACAGGGAAGCGGGTCCTTCCCGGTCGCCTGGCAGAAGGCCATCGCTGCGGCGAACGCCGCGTCGCTCGTGCCATCGCCCTTCACCACCTCGACGATCGGGTTGATCTGCGCCGGGCTGAAGTAGTGGAGGCCCAAGAAGCGCTCTGGTGCGGGCATCTGCGCCTGAAGGTCGCTGACCTTGAGGCAGCTCGTGTTGGTGGCGACGAGGCAGCTCGCGTCCACTACCGGCGCTAGGTCGCCAAACACCTTGGCCTTGAGGTCGAAGTCCTCGAACACGGCCTCGATCACGAGTTCGCTGTCGCCGAGATCGGCCATTGCTGCCGCGCCCGTGATGCGGGCTGATGCCGCGGCGGCGTCGTCGGCGCTCATGCGCCCCTTCTCGGCGGCACGACCGTAGAACGTGTCGGCGGTCTGCTTCGCACGCCCGATAGCATCGCTGGACGCGTCGAGCAGCTTGACGTTGATCCCGTGGGCCGCGCTCGCGATGGCGATACCGGTACCCATGGTGCCGGCGCCGATGACGCCGATCCGCTCGATGGCCAAGGCCACTACTCCTGTTGGGGATGCATTGCTGCGATGCAACACATTTCCCGGAGCGCATGTGCGCTGTCAAGGGTGGCGCCCTCGTGTAGAACGCGCTCGGATCAGCAGGGGGACACCATGATCGACCTCTACACTTGGGGAACGCCCAACGGCCGCAAGGTTTCCATCATGCTCGAAGAGCTGGGGCTGCCCTACACGGTTAAGCCGATCAACATCGGCGAGGACGAGCAGTTCGCGCCGGCGTTCCTGGAAATCGCGCCCAACAACAAGATACCGGCGATCGTCGATCATGAGGCCGGGATCCAGCTCATGGAATCGGGTGCGATCCTCCTCTACCTCGCCGAGAAGACCGGCCGGTTCCTGCCCAAGGAAGGGCAGGCGCGCTACACGGCCATCGAGTGGCTGATGTGGCAGATGGGCGGTGCCGGACCCTTCCTCGGCCAGGTCCACCACTTCGTCCGGTTCAACGAGGGCAAGGCGCCCTACGCCGAGGAGCGGTTCCTCAAGGAGGCGGCGCGGCTCTATGGCGTCATGGAGAGGCGCCTCGCCGATCGGCCCTACCTCGCCGGCGACTATTCGGTCGCCGATATCGCGACTTGGCCCTGGATCTCGCGCTTCGAGTGGCAGCGCATCGACTTGGGCGACTACCCGAACGTCAAGCGCTGGTATGCGGACGTGGCCGCTCGACCGGCGGTGCAGAAGGGCTACCACGTGCCGAGCTTTGTCAACGACATCCCGCTGCCCTGAGATGACGCCACCGGCTCCCGTTTGCGGCGTGGTCGGGCTAGGGTCGATGGGCTCCGGCATGGCGCGCTCCTTGCTTCGGGCCGGGCTCGTAACCTACGGCTTCGACGTCGAGCCGGCGCGCGTGGACGCGTTGGTTGGCTGCGGCGGTCGGCAGGGTGACGCGGCGCTCGACGTACTGGTCGTGGTCGTCGTGAACGCCGTGCAGACCGAAGCGGCGCTGTTTGGTGCCGACGGGTTCGCCGACCGGCTCGAGCCAGGTGCCGTGGTGGTCGCTTGCGCGACGGTAGCGCCGGATGTGGCGCGTGCCTTCGAGGCGCGGCTTGCCGAGCGCGGCGTGCTCTATCTGGATGCGCCGATCTCGGGCGGCTCGGTGCGGGCCGCTGAGGGAACGCTTGCGATCATGGCGTCGGGCACGCCTGCCGCCTTCGTGGCCGCGGAGCCGGCGCTCGACGCCATGGCCACGAGCGTCTTCCGGCTCGGTGACGCGGCCGGTCCCGCCTCGGCGATGAAGATGGTGAACCAGCTTCTTGCCGGTGTGCACATCGCGGCGGCGGCCGAAGCCATCACCTTCGGGCTCAAGCATGGCGTTGATGCCGCGACCACGATCGAGGTGATCAGCCAGTGCGCCGGGACCTCTTGGATGTTCGAGAACCGCGGCCCGCACATCCGCGACGGCGACTACACCCCGCGCTCGGCGGTCGATATCTTCGTCAAGGACCTCGGCATCGTCTGCGACATGGCGCGCGAGGCACGGTTCTCGGCCCCGCTCGCAGCCATTGCCTGGCAGCAGTTCCTGGCGGCTAGCGGCGCGGGCCTGGGCGGTGAGGACGACGCCGCTGTCGCCAAAATCTACGCGCGCAACGCCGGCCTGCTGCTGCCCGGCGACGACGGCGTGTGACGACTGAGCAAGGACTGCTGTTCGGCCTTCTCGGTCTGATCCTCGGCTTCCTGCTATGGGGCCGCTTTCGCTACGATGTGGTGGCGTTCGCGGGTCTGCTCACCGCCGTCGTCCTTGGTCTGGTGCCGGCCGAGGCCGCGTTCGCCGGCTTCGGCCACCCAGCGACCGTCATCGTGGCGCTCGTGCTCGTGATCTCCGCCGGCCTGTCGAATGCGGGTGTCGTGGCCCTCGTTGCCCGCCGCCTGCTCGATGCCGACCGCCCGGTGCCGCAGCACGTCGCGGTCATGGGCAGCGTCGGCGCGGTGCTTTCCGCCTTCATGAACAATGTTGCAGCGCTTGCCCTGTTGATGCCGGTGGACATGGAGACGGCCAAGCGCGCCGGGCGCAGCGCCGGCGTGACACTGATGCCCCTGGCCTTCGCCACGATTCTCGGCGGTCTCGTCACGCTCATCGGCACGCCACCCAACATCATCATCGCGTCCATTCGCGAGGAGCGGCTGGGCGCGCCCTTCGCGATGTTCGACTTCGCGCCCGTCGGCGCCGTGTGCGCCTTGGTCGGGCTCGTCTTCGTGGCGCTGGTTGGCTGGCGGCTCATTCCCAAAGCCCGGACGGAGACCGACCCGGCGGCGCGCCTCCAGGAAATGGGTGCCTACATCGCCGAACTGCTCGTGCCGGAGGACTGGCAGCACGACGGCGAGCGGACCGAGGTGCTGTTCGAGGCAGCGGAGGAGGCGGATGTTGCGGTCGTCGGCGTCGCGCGCGACGGCAAGCGCCGGCGTGGGCCCTTGCGCTATCTGCAGCTCCGTGCGGGCGATGTTCTCATGGTCGAGGCTGACCCCGATGGGCTCGACGCGTTTCGGCCGGCCACCGGCCTCGTCTATGAGGAGCGCGACGACGACG
>JANQNY010000044.1 GCA_028279345.1 Geminicoccaceae bacterium | reverse complement strand
TCGAGCTTCGTGACCACGAGCGTGTCGCCTTCCCGAACCGCAGCGAGCGCCTGATCGAGCCCCGGCCGAGCGCGGGTCCGGCCGGTCAGCCCATGGTCCGTGTAGATGCGGTCGGGCGCGACCCCGAGCTCGACCAGCGCGGCGCGCTGCGCGGCGAGATCCTGGCGCTCGGTCGAGCAGCTTGCATAGCCGATGAGGACGTTTCCCATAGCGTTGCTGTACGATAAGGGCACCTTCACCACGCATTACGTCGTGCAAGTCTCGTGAGACGCTCCGTCTAAGCGTTCTCCTAAAGCGCTGCGCTCAGGTTCGTGCGTCCGATAGACGGTCCACTGTCTAACGCGAGCTCGGCGCCATCACCGATGCTCAGCTACACGGCCCTTAGCATGAAATCCTGTAGGAACTCCCACGTGACCCCTATCAGGAGGCGGACCAACCCACAGGCAAAGTCGACGTATCCGCGAACTAGTCGGACTGACCGGCAAGGCGAGGCCCAGTAGCGTTCGCTGCGCTGCGTGTTGCCACGATTCCTCGGGCGGCCCGTTACCACTTTCAGTCCCGGGCTCGGGCTTCGCTGTCAGGTGCGCGACTTCGGGACGTGCCAAGCACTGTTCGGCGTTGCTACGGAGTTCGATGCGCTACGAACGACACAGGCGTGAGAAGCTTGTTCTCCTGGCGCAGCAGATAGCCCGCCTCTCGGCTCATCTCGAGATACACCGCCCATGCCGGATCGGCCGCGAGGGCGGCGCGCTTCTGCTCGCGATCGGCGGCGTTCGTGTAAGCCCATACGTGCACGTAGGAATTGACGTCGCCCGTCTCGGTCGAGGCGTAGAGCAGCGGTGCGCCGAGGTGCTTCGACTGTACCGCGAAGCCGTGCTCCTCGTAGAGCGCGAGGTGGCGCTTGATGGTGCCGGCGCGGCAGGTGTAGGTGCGGTGGTCGAAGAGCATCGCTTCTCTCTCAGTCGGGGACAGGGTTCGCAAGGCCGCGCAACGCCACGATCAAGTCGCGAAGGCTGTAGAGCGCCATGATCGACGCCGCGATCGGGATCGTGGCGTAGATGTATGCTGTCGGCACGCTCAGGATCGGCGTGACGGCTCGGCTGCGTGTCGCGAGGTCGTAGCCCTTCCACGCCATCAGCACGAGAAAGGCGAGACTGAGAAGCGTCGTCAGCACCTGGAGCGCACGGCGCGGCTTCAGGGCGAGCGCGGTCTCGAGCCAGTCGACGCGAAAATGCTCATGCTCGCGCCACAGCGCTGCTGCGCCCACGAACACCATGACCGCGAAGAGTGCCTCCACGATCTCGTCGAACCAGGCGATGGACCAGATCTGGAAGTATCGCGAGACGACGTTGCCAAAGAGGATCGCGAAAAGAGCCGCCAAGCAGGCTATCGGGACGGCGCGCAGCACGACGCCGACGAAACGATCAAGGGCGAGGAGTGCCTTCACGGACCCATGACCCAAGTGGGGAGCGCGGTCGACACCGCCGGCCAATAGGTGACGATCACCACCACCGCCATCAGCCCGACGAGGTAGGGCGCCAGGGCACGCGACACGCGGCCGACCGGCAGGCCGCTGACGCTGGAGATGGCGAAGAGGACCATGCCAACCGGCGGCGTGAGCAGACCGACCATGGAGCACATGATCATGATGACGCCGAACTGGACCGGGTCGACCCCCACTTCGAGGATCACGGGCAGGAAGAGCGGCACCGTGAGCACGATGACGGCGATCCCCTCCAGGAACATGCCGAGCACGAGCAGGATCGCGACGATGATGGCCAGCACCACAGGCGGGCTCGCAGTGAGGCCCAAGAGCCCTTCGATGAGGGCGTTCGGCACCCGCTGGTGAACGAGCAGCCAGCCGAAGAAGCCTGCCGCAGCGATGACGAACATGACGCGGATGGTGTGGAGAAGTGTTTCCCAAAGGATGCGGGGCAGGTCGCCGAGCTTCAACTCGCGATAGACGAGCATCGACAGGACGAGCGCATAGGCGCAGGCCGCGACCCCGGCCTCGGTCGGCGTGAAGAGACCCGAGAAGATGCCGCCGATGATGATGATGGGCGTGAGCAAAGACAGGGCTGAATCGAGGAAGCTGCGCAGGAGCTCGCCGAGCGGCGCGCGGTCCTCGCGTGGCATCTTGGCGCGCGAAGAGACGAACCAGACCGCGGCCATCAGGGCGAACGCCATCAAAAGTCCTGGGACGACGCCCGCAAGGAAGAGCTTTGCGACCGAGACGCCGGTGATCGAGGAGTAGAGCACGAAGGGAATGGAGGGCGGAAACACGGGCCCGATGGTGGAAGAGGCTGCGGTGATGGCAGCGGAGAATTCGGGATCATAGCCGCGGTCGGCCATGGCCTTCAGCTCCACCTGGCCGAGACCAGCGGCGTCCGCTACGGCCGCACCGGACATGCCCGAGAAGATGAGGCTCGCCACGACGTTCACCTGGCCGAGCCCGCCGCGAATGTGGCCGACGCAGGCGTTGGCGAAGCGAAAAATCCGGTTGGTGATGCCACCGGTATTCATGAGGTTGCCGGCGAGTATGAAGAACGGGATGGCGAGCAGGGTGAACGCCGTGGTCGCCGAGTACATTCGCTGCGGCAGCATCGACAGGATGTGCCAGTCTCCCGACACCACGTAGAAGCCCGCTGCGGTCAGGCCCAGCGCCACCGCCACCGGCACACCGATGGCGATAAGCCCGACCAAGGCTAGCAGGATCAAGAAGGCGATCATCGCGTTGCGCTCGGCGATGGCGGGCGCTCCGCCCGCCCGGAGCTCATCAGGAGCCGCTGCCAAGCATCGACTGGAACTGCTCCATGTTTTCGTGCCCCGTGTAGTCGGCGACGCGGTCCATCGCCTCGGACGCCGCCACGGTCTCGCGGAACGGCGCCAGCTCGGGGCGCGTCACCGACATGCCGCGCGCCTCGAGCTCGGCGAGTTCGTCCTCTTCCTGCTGGACCACAAGCTCGCGCATCAGCTCGCCCGCCGCGGCGCTCTCCTCGCGAACGATTTCCTGCTGCTCAGACGTCAGTCGATCCCAGGAGTCCTTGTTCACCACGTGGATCATGGCGTTGTAGACGTGCCGGGTGAGCGCCAGGTGGTCTTGGAAGTCGTCCAGCTTGAAGTGGTAGATGACACCGATGGGGTTCTCCTGGCCGTCAACGACGCCCTGGTTGAGCGCGTTGGGCAGCTCCGGGAAGGCGATCTGCGTCGCCGACGCGCCAAGCCCCTCGACGGCGGCGACGATCTGCACCTCTGGCGGCGTGCGGAGCTTCAGTCCGGCCACGTCTTCCGGCTTCTCGATCGGCCGCTCGGCGTTCGTGATGTTGCGGAACCCGTACTCCCAGTGGGACAGCATGACGAGGCCCTGGTCCTCGAGCTTGGGCGTGACCCATTCGGTGAAGGGGCCGTCGAGCACCTCATGGGCGTGGGCATAGTCGCGGAAGGCGAAGGGGGTCATGACGGTGCCGAAGGCCTTCTCGTACTTGTCGAGGCCGCCGTGGGTGGGAAGGTTCATGTCGATGGCGCCGAGCAGGGTCTGCTCCAACTGCTCGGGCGGCGAGCCCAGCTCGTTGGCGGGATAGAGCTCGATCTCGACGGCGCCGTCGGTGCGTTCGGCCACGCGCTCGGCGAATTGTTGGGCCGCAATATGACCCGGATGGGTCTCTGCCGCGAAGTGGGCAAGGCGCAACGTGACATCCGCGGCGAGCGCAGGCGACGCCATCAGGATGGCGGCCGAAGCCGCGGCGAGTGATTTCAGCATCGTTACCTCCGGTTTCCTTGTTCGTTCGACGCCTCAGGCAGGCGTGCCTCGACGCCCGTCAGCTCCTCGTAGGCCTTGATGACGGCCGTGCAGCCTTCCTCCGCGTGCCCCATGATGGCGGCGAGGGCGTAGGTTTGATGGACGGCGCCCGCCATGAACCCGGGCAGGCCAGCCTCGGTGAGCCATTCCGCGTAGTAGCGGACGTCTTTTTGAGCGTTCGCCAGCGACATGTGCGGCGTGAAATCGCGCTCGAGGGTGAGCTCGCCGTAGAGGTCCATCATGCCGGACTTGCCGCCGGCGGCGGAGATGATCCCGATGACCTTCGTCATGTCGAGGCCTTCGCGGGCGGCGAGCGCGAAGCCCTCACACCACGACGCGACATTGGCGAAGGCGATGTAGTTGTGGATGAGCTTGAGCCGGATCGCGTGACCCGCCGGGCCGACGTGGAAGATGTTCTCGGCGTAGGTCTCGAAGATCGGCCGCAGCTCTTCCAGAAGATCGGCATCCCCGCCGTAGAGAACGTTCACCTCGCCGCGCTCGGCGTGGGCGGGCGTGCGTGTCATCGGCGCCTCGGCGTAGCGCAGGCCCCGATCGGCGCATTCCTGGCGCATCTGGTCCACGTGGGAGGGAGAGACGGTGGTGTGGTCGAGGAAGACGGCGTTCTTCGGAAGTGCATCGAGAACGCCGCCGAAGGCGATCTCCCGTACGGCCTCTGCGGTGGTGACGCAGACGACAAAGACGTCCGCCTCGGCGGCCATCTCGGCCGGCGCCTTTCCTGCGAGCGCGCCGCGCCGCAACGCCTCGGCGACGGCGTCCTGGCGCACATCATAGGCCGTCACGCTGAGGCCGTTCGCGATCATGTTCTTGACGAGGCCGCGTCCCATCCCGCCGAGGCCGACGAACGCGATGCGCGGCTTGTCCATTGGACCATCCTCCCGACCGACAGCCGATCTCGCGCCGGCATGGTCGACAGACGATCATAAATATGGTTGTCTGACAACTGGAATTCTGATGTGCTTGTTGCTGAGGGCGCCGCGCTTTCTGTTATGGACGTGTTCGTCGGTGGCCGAGGGCGCTCCCGGCGATGCTTGCAAGGAGTGGTTCATGACCGGCCTATTCGAGCGGATCGACCGGCCGCGGCGGCTGCCCGACGAGATCGCCCGCTCGATCTCCGAGGCCATCGACACGGGCCAGCTCAAGCCCGGCGACCGCCTGCCGACGGAGCAGTCGCTCTCGGCGCAGTTCGGCGTCGCGCGGACCGTCGTGCGCGAGGCAGTTTCGCTCTTGAAGTATGACGGGGTGATCCAGGCGAAGCGCGGCGTCGGCGCCTTCGTCAGCGAGGTAGGCAACCGGTCCGCCTTTCGCATCAGTCCGGCCTGCTTCGAAAAGCGCCAGCAGCTCGTTCAGCTTCTCCAGCTTCGCACCGGCGTTCAGGCCGACGCCTCCGCGCTCGCTGCCACGGCGCACACGCGCTCGGCCCTCAAGCGCGTCGGCGAGTGCCTTGCACAGATGGAAGCTGCCATCGCCGCGGGTACCTCGGCGGCCGAGCGCCGTCTCGACGCCGAGGCCGCCTTCTACCGCGCCATCACCGAAGCGTCAGGCAACGACTACTACGTGGAGTTCATCGCCATGATCGAGCGGCAGGTGGACGAGAATCTGCGCTCCGTCGCGGTCAAGAACGCCATGGCGTCCGAATGGGGCGCGAGGGTTCTGGCTGAACACGAGGCCGTCTACGCAGCGCTACGGGCCCGCGACGTCGAGCGCGCACGCGCCGCCACGCGAACCCACTTCGAGCGCGCGGCCAAGCGCCTCGCCGACCGGGCGGACATTGCCGATGTCTAGCGTGGCAATGCCCACCGCAGCGCACGAGGCGCCGTACCACGGCGGCAAGGTTCTGCTGGACTGCCTCGCCGCGCAGGGCGTCACCCGCGCCTTCGCGATCCCCGGCGAGAGCTTTCTCGCTGCCCTCGACGGTTTTCATGACAGCGTCATCGAGCTCGTGGTCTGCCGCCAGGAAGGCGCCGCCGCGATGATGGCGGAGGCCCATGGAAAGCTCACCGGCAGCCCCGGCGTCGCTTTCGTCACCCGTGGTCCCGGCGCCACCAACGCCTCGGCAGGCGTTCATATCGCCTTCCAGGATTCGACGCCGATGGTGCTCTTCGTCGGCCAAGTAGCGCGGGATCAGCGCGACCGCGAGGCGTTTCAGGAGGTGGACTATCGCGCCATGTACGGCCCGCTGGCCAAGTGGGTGGCCGAGATCGACCTCACCGAGCGAATCCCCGAATATGTGAGCCAAGCCTTCCATGTCGCGGCGTCGGGACGGCCGGGGCCCGTGGTGCTCGCCCTTCCCGAAGACATGCTGTCGGCCGCTTGCGATGCACGTCCTGCAGCAGCCGCAACCCCGGTCCACAACGGCCCATCCGCCGACGCCGTGGGGGCAATCCTTGCCGAGTTGTCGGGGGCCAAGCGGCCGTTCGTCATCGTCGGCGGCGGCGCATGGTCGGCGGAGGCATCCGACGCGCTAGAGCGGTTCGCCGCGGCGTGGGACCTCCCCGTCGGCGCGTCCTTCCGCTGCCAAGACTACCTCGACAATCGTTCGCCTCACTACGTGGGCGACGTGGGGATCGGCATCAACCCGGCGCTCGCCGAGCGGGTGAAAAGCGCCGACGTGCTGCTGGCACTCGGCCCAAGGCTCGGCGAAATGACCACCAGCGGCTACACGCTGCTGTCCGTCCCGGAGCCGTCGCAGCGCCTCGTCCACGTCCATCTCGACCCGTCCGAGTTCGGCCGCGTCTACCGCCCCATGCTCGCGGTGGCCGCCTCGCCCGCGCACACCACCGCGGCGCTTGCCGCGCGCGGGCCCGAGCAAGCACCGCGATGGTCGGCGTGGCGCGCGGACGCGCGGGCGGACTACGACGCCTGGCGGGAGCCGCAGCCGACCCCCGGCGCGCTGCGCATGGAGCTAGTCATCGCGCATCTCAACGAGGCTCTGCCGGACGATGCGATCCTCACGAACGGTGCGGGCAATTACTCGGCCTGGCTCCACCGCTACTACCGCTACAAGCGTTATCGCACGCAGCTCGCGCCCACGTCGGGCTCCATGGGCTACGGGTTGCCGGCCGCGGTGGCGGCCAAGCTGGATGCGCCGGAGCGCGAGGTGGTCTGTCTCGCCGGCGACGGCTGCTTCCAGATGACGTGCCAGGAGTTCGGCACGGCGTGCGAGGCAGGCGCAAAGGTCATCGTCCTCATCGCCAACAACGGCCGGTATGGCACGATCCTGATGCACCAGGAGCGCCACTATCCCGGCCGCCCTTCGGGCACGGCGATGAGGAACCCGGACTTCGCCGCCTGGGCCCGCGCCTACGGCGCCTTCGGTGAGACGGTGGAGCGGGACGAGGACTTCCCGGCTGCCTTCGCCCGCGCCCGGGCCGCCCGTGCGCCGGCGATCCTCGACCTGAAGATCGACCCGCGCGCCGTCTCGCCACGCACGCGGGCTTGACCCTTCGCGGCACCGGCCCAACCGGTCCGCAAGAACGCCGGCTTCAATCCGGCCAACAGAGGAGGTAACGATGAAGAAACTACCTTGCCTTGCCGCGCTCTCGGCCGTGGCGCTGTTTGCTGCGCCACCAGCGCTCGCTGAAGAGTTCCCGCAAAAGGACGTGCGTGTCGTGGTGCCCTGGGGCGCCGGCGGCGGCACCGACGGCATCGTGCGTAAGATCACCACGCTCGCCGAGGGGGCGCTAGGCGGGACCATGTACGTGGAGAACGTCGAGGGCGGTGCCAGCGCCACCGGCATCATGGAGGTGATGAACGCCGAACCGGACGGCCACACAATGGGCGCGCTCACCTATGACAGCGTGGTCACGGTACCGCGCCAGGGGCTGCTCGCCAGCTACTCGCTCGACAAGCTCGACCCGGTGGCGCGCATCACCAGCGAGCCCGACGCCATCATGGTCTCGAAGGATGCGCCCTATCAGACGTTCGACGCTCTCCTGGAGGCTGCCAAGGCCAACCCCGGCGGGGTGCGCGTGGGCATCCAGAACATCGGCTCGCGAACCCATCTTGCGATGCTGCAGCTCGAGGAGATGGCCGGCGCCGACTTCGACCTGATCGCCTACCCCGGCGGGGCGGCGCCGCAAAAGGAGGCGCTTTTGTCCGGTGAGGTCGACGTGGTCGTCACTAGCCTCGGCGATTTCGCACCGCTCATCCAGGCGGGCGACGCCAAGGGCGTCGTGGAGTTCTCCCAAAGCCGCAACCCCACCTACAGCGACGTTCCAACGACCGCTGAGGAAGGGGTGGATCTGCAGGTGGGCAGCTTCATCCTGCTGGCGGTCCCGTCGGGAACGCCGTACGAGGCCCGCCAGGCGCTCATCGAGGCCTACCAACAAGCCTACGACAGCGACGAGTTCCAGACCTGGGTCGCGGACGTTGGCGTGACGCCGAGCTGGCTCGCCGGCGAGGAGGCGCGCGTCTGGATGGAAGCTACGCAGGCCGAGCTCTTCGAGGTGATGGACGAGATCGAGCGGAACAAGTGATTCGCTTTGGCCGCGGCGCTTGTCGCGGCCGACCTCGCCCGGGCCGGTTCGTGTGACGCGCGCCTTCCGCCTTCTGGTACCGGCCGCGCTTCTCGTCTTCGCGGTGTTCTACCTGCGCGAGGCGGGCGACATTCGCGTTCTCTACGACACCGGACCCGTCGGCCCGGCCGACTTCCCCAAGGTGCTCGTCGCCGCGCTCGTCGTCTGCCTCGGCTTCGTGCTGGTGGGCGAATGGCGCGGCCGGAACGAGGCGCTGGAGCCCATCGCGCCCGGCGACCTAAGGGTGGTCGGCCTCGTCCTCCTCATCGCGGCCCTCTACGTGGCGCTCTTCCCGCGCATCGGCTTCCCGTTGTCGACGTTCGCGCTCTCGATGGGGCTCCTCCTCACGTTCTCGCGCAGTGCCCTTGGCCTTGGCAAAGCGCTCGTACAGGCCGTCGCCATCACGCTCGCCGTCTACGTCCTTTTCGGCTTCGTCTTCGACGTCCGCCTGCCGCCGACACCGTTCCTCGACGGCATCCTGGCGTCCGGTGGTGAGGCATGACCTATCTCGGTGAGGTTCTGTCCGGCGCGTCGGCCCTCTTCGCGCCCTCGGTGCTCGGCTTCATGGTGCTCGGCTTCCTGATCGGCACCTTTTTCGGCGCGGTGCCGGGGCTGACGGCGGTGCTCGCCATCGCGCTGCTCCTCCCTTTCACCTACAGCCTCGACGCGACCTCGGCGCTCGTCATGTGCGCCTCGATCTTCATGTCGGGGATGTACGCCGGTTCCATCACGGCAACGACGGTCAACATCCCGGGCGCCCCCTCCTCGGTCATGACCGCCATCGAAGGCCACTGCCTCATGGCGCGCGGCGAGGGCGCGAGCGCGCTGGGCCACGCTGCGCTCGCCTCGATGATCGGCGGCGCCATCGGCGCGATCCTTCTCCTCGTCTTCATGCCGCTGACGGCCGAGCTCGCCCTCCATATCAAGACGCCGGGCAAGTTCTCGCTCATCCTGTTCGCCATCGTCGTCATCGTGGTGGCGCAGCGCGGCAATGTCGCCAAGGCCGCGGCCATGGCGGTGCTCGGCATGATGATCGCCACCGTCGGCGTCGATGTGATGCAGCCCCTGCCGCGCTTCACTTTCGGCACGGAAACGCTGGTCGAGGGAATCGACTTGATGCCGCTCATCATCGGCACCTTCGCGATCAGCGAGATCATGGTCCAGGCGCAGGCCGGCGCGCAGCGGGCGGGACGGCTCGACGTCGAGGAGGCGGCGCGCTCGCTGCGGCGGCGTGCCTTTCTGCCGCGATGGCACGAGATACGCGCCATCGGCCCGTTCACGTATCTCAAGAGCGCGCTCATCGGCTATGGCGTCGGCGTCCTTCCGGGCGCGGGCGGATCGATGGCCGCGTTCGTCTCCTACGCGGAGGCAATGCGGCGCTCGCGGCGGCGGAAGGACTTCGGCAGAGGCAGCCGCGAGGGGATCGCAGCCGCCGAGTGCGCCAACAACGCCATGTGCGGCGGTGCCTTCGTGCCGATGCTGATGTTCGGCATTCCAGGCGATCCCACAACGGCCGTCGTTCTCGGCGTTCTCGTCATCAATGGTCTTCAGCCCGGGCCGCAGCTACTCACCAACCAGACCGAACTCATCGGACCGATGATCGCGGCGCTCTTCTTCAGCGCACTCGTCCTCATTCCTCTCGCCCTCTTCCTGTTCGGGCCGCTCTTCATCCGCATCGTCTCCATCGCCAAGCCGCCGCTCTACACCGCGATCGCCGTCGTAGCGCTGGTGGGCGCGTTCGTAGCCACCTTCTCGGCCTTCCAAATGGCACTGGCGCTCGTCTTCGGAGTCGTCGCCTACGTGCTGCGTCTTGCGGGCTATCCGACCGTGACGCTGCTGTTGGGCTTCATCCTCGGACCGGGGCTCGAGGAGTATCTGCGCCGCTCGCTCAGCCTTTCACACGGCGAGCCGACGATTTTCCTGACGAGCCCCGACAGTCTCGCGTTCCTGCTGCTGACCGTCGTCTTTGTCGTGGTGCTCATGCGCTCGGCAAAGGCCCCGGAGCCAACATGATCGGGGGCGGTGGCTTCACCGCGGCGGCAACGGCCCTCGATGACCGCGGATCGACCGGCACCCAAACGTCGAATCGGAGATCATCGCATGGAAATACATCGGAACCTTATCGGCGGTGAGTGGGTCGCCGGGCTGGAGCTTCTAGAAAACATCAATCCGTCGAATACAGAGGACGTCGTCGGGCGGTACGCGCAAGCCGATGCCGCTCAGACCGGCCAGGCGATCACGGCCGCCAAGGCGGCTTCCCCCGGCTGGGCGCGATCAACGCCGCAGCAGCGCCATGATGTCCTGCAGGCGGCTGCTAGCGAGATCATGAGTCGTAGGGCCGAACTGGGCGACCTGCTGGCGCGCGAGGAAGGCAAGACGCTGGCCGAGGGCATTGCCGAGACCGCGCGCGCGGCCCAGATCTTCGACTTCTTCGCGGGCGAAGCGTTGCGGCTTGCCGGCGAGCTCGTACCCTCCATCCGTCCCGGCGTGTCCATCGAGATCACCCGCGAGCCCATGGGCGTCGTCGGGATCATCACGCCCTGGAACTTTCCAATGGCGATCCCCGCGTGGAAGATCGCTCCGGCGCTCTGCTACGGTGACACCATCGTCTTCAAACCGGCGGAGCTCGTGCCTGGCTGCGCATGGGTGATCGTCGACGTGCTCCACCGCGCCGGGCTGCCGGAGGGCGTGCTCAACCTTGTGATGGGGCGCGGCGCCGTGGTGGGCGAGGCGATCCTCGACAGCTCGGATGTCGCCGCGATCTCGTTCACCGGGTCGGTCGCGACGGGTACGCACATCGCTGCCAAGTGCGCTCAGCACATGCGCAAGGTGCAGCTGGAGATGGGTGGCAAGAACCCGCTCGTGGTCCTCGACGACGCCGACCTCGACACCGCGGTGAACTGCGCGATTAACGGCGCGTACTTCTCCACGGGGCAGCGCTGCACGGCGTCCTCGCGTCTCATCGTCACCGAGGGCATCCACGACCGCTTCGTCGCCGCCACCATCGAGAAGCTCAGAAGCCTGCAGGTGGACGATGCGCGCAAGGAGGGCACCCACATCGGCCCGGTCGTCGACCAGAAGCAACTCGACGTCGACCTTGCCTACCTCGATGTCGGACGTAACCAGGACGGCGCCAAACTCGCCTGGGGAGGAGAGCGGCTGAACCGCGAGACGCCGGGGTTCTACCTGCAGCCGGCGCTGTTCACCGAGACGAGCAACACCATGCGGATCAACCGCGAAGAGATCTTCGGCCCTGTCGCCACGGTCATCCGCGCAAAGGACTATGACGAGGCACTGGAGCTTGCCAACGACACGACGTTCGGACTGTCATCGGGGATCTGTACTACCAGCCTGAAGTACGCCTCGCATTTCAAGCGCAACGCCGAGGCGGGAATGGTGATGGTCAACCTCCCCACCGCAGGTGTCGATCCGCACGTCCCGTTCGGCGGTCGCAAGGGTTCCTCCTACGGATCGCGCGAGCAGGGGCGCTATGCGGCGGACTTCTACACCCAGGTGAAGACCGCCTACACGCTGCCGTGAGCATGAGAACTGAGGCGTCGTCCGCAAGGGGATCCCCTTACGGACAGCATCGCCGTACCTTCGCGCGCGGCAGCCGCGGTGCACTCCGTCGCCGAATTCTTGGCTGCCCGCGCGCTGCCGATACCCATCGGGCTCGGCGTGCTCGCCTTCGTAAGGCGCGCGCGATGTCGCTGGACATAGAACCTAAGATCGGTCCGGTGATGGGCGACGAGTGGGACCCTCAGAAGGATAGGGCGAACCTCGCCAAGCACGGCGTTTCCTTCCGCGACGCGGAGAGGTTCCGCTGGGAGACGGCGCTCGAGGACGAAGATCATGGGCGCGACTGGGGCGAGACCCGAATTAGTGCCCTCGGTTTCATCAGCGACTGGCTCCATGTCATGATCTATGCCCCGCGTCCCGGCGCCAGGCGGTTGATTTCGCTCCGAGGAGCCAACGACCGAGAGGTCAGGCGCTATGAGCAAGGTTGAGGACGCCGACGACATCGCCGACCTGACTACCACCGACTTCTTTGCCCGCGCATGGTGGGCGCGATCCGGTGAGCCGTTCGCTCCGATCGCCTTCGCCAAGGTGCAGCTGCGCGATGCGATCGCGGCGATGGAGCAGGTCCAAGACGAGCAGC
>JANQNY010000040.1 GCA_028279345.1 Geminicoccaceae bacterium | reverse complement strand
CAGGCGCCTGTTGCCTGTCAGCTCCACGAGGGTCAGGTGGAAGCGCTCGTCGGCCGCCGCCCAGCGTTCGCGGTCGCCCGCCGCGAGGGCGGCCTCCATCTCGGCGACGGCATTGTCGAGCCGCGCCAGCTCCGCCGCGTCGCCGCCACGCTGCGCCAGCAGCGACGCCGCCTCGGCCTCCAGCGCGGTGAGCACCTCGTAGATCTCGCGCATGTCGTCGGGGGAGATGGGCACCACCCGCATGCCGTGTCGGGGCCGGACGTCGACAAGCCCTTCATTCGCCACGCGGATCATCGCCTCGCGCACCGGCGTGCGGCTCATGTCGAGCAGCTCTGCCACCTCCGATTCCAGCAACTGGGTGCCGGCCGGCAACTCGTTGTCGAGGATCTTCTGCTTGAGCGCCCGGTAGGCGCGTTCGGTCTGCGTGACCTTCGAGCCCAGGGCCTCGGGCGCCGGTCGGGCAGCGCTCACCTCAGCCATCCCCCGCGCCGAGATCGATGCGACGGCCTTCGGCGTGTGCGCGATAGATCGCCTCCTCCACCTCCAGGTTTCTAAGGAATGCGCGTGCGAAGTTCGGCATCGGCTCACCGTGTAGGAGATGCCGCGCGGCTGCATTCTGCAGGCGGTACGCGCAATCGCCGCCGAACTCGCGGTCATCCCAGGGGTAGATGTGCGGTTCCGCGCACAGCTCACCACGACGTCGCCGGCTGATCCGCCCCGTCCCATCCAGGCTCAACGTGGCCTCGCTCCCCTCGACCACAAGTTCGCCGAGCGTGCGGCGCGGCTCGTCGGTCGCGTGATCAACCAGCCGGTTGCTGTCGAGGAGGCCCCACGCACCAGCCTCGAACTCCATCAGCACGACGCCGGCGTCCTCGCCCCGAATGACGGGGTTGAGCCGCCTGAGCCGCGCTTGAACTGCGCGAACCTCGCCGAGCAACGCACGCAGTGTATCGATCAGATGCACCCCGGTCTCACGAATGAGAAACCGCTCCATCTCTCGAAAATAGGGCTGCCGCGCAAGATAGGCATCGGCGCCCGCGCCGTCGCCCGGACGCAGCCGGAAGGTGGCCTGGTACGGCTCGCCGATGGCACCTGCGTTGACCAGCCGCCTGATCTCCTCGTGCCATGGCTGGAAGCGGAAGTTCTCGTGCACGATGAGCGTCGTGCCGGCGCGTTCGGCCACCGCCGTGGCGGCCCGCGCCTCGTCGAGCGACCGGCAGAAGGGCTTCTGGCAGATGGCCGCAACGCCATGCTTCGTTGCCAGCTCGATCAAAGCGCGGTGTGTCTCGGGTGGGGTGACGATGTCGACGAGGTCGAGACGGAGGCGCTCTAGGAACGGGACCGGATGGCTGAAGACATGCTCGATGCCGTGCGCACGCGCGACGGCCTCGGCCTTGGCGAAGGTCCGGCTGCACAGGCCTACGAGCGCGATCTCGTCGAGCCGCCGCCAGGCGCGAAGATGATAGCCCACGAAGAAGCCGGCACCGAGGACTCCGACACGCAGCTTCGGGCGCGCGCGTTCCATCAGCAGGGGGCGACGCCGTCGGTCGCGATGAAGTGGAGCACGACGGTGCTGATGGCAGCGGTGCCCGCGTCACCACCCAGCTCGACGGGGAGGAGCTTCGCCTCGGCGAAGGTCCGATCGACCGCCGCGCGGATCCGGCCGGCGGCGGTCGCCAGCGGGGGCCGGCCGTGCCGTTCGGCGAGCCACTCGAGCATCATCGCGGCCGAGAGGAACATGGCGGTCGGGTTGGCCCTGCCGGACCCGGCGATATCGGGTGCGGAGCCGTGGCACGGCTGGAACACGGCATGATCATCGCCGATGTCGGCGCTGGGTGCCATGCCCATGCCGCCCATTAGGCCAGCGCCCAGATCGGAGAGGATGTCGCCGAACATGTTCTCCGTCACCAGCACGTCGAAACGCCAGGGCCGTCGCACCATGTCGAGCGCTACCGCGTCGACGTAGGCGTGGTCGGCGTTAAGCTGCGGATACGCTGCCGCACGCTCGTCGAAGATCTGGCGGAAGAAGGCGAAGGCACGAAAGACGTTGGCTTTGTCGACGCAGGTCACCCGGCCTTGAAAGCCCTGGGCGCGGCGCTGCTCGCCGAGCCGTAACGCGAAGTCGAACAGCCGCTCGGACGTGGGCCGGGTGATGACGAGCTGCTCGCGTGCTTCGTCGGTAGTGACCGTGCCCCGGCCGCGCGACGTGAAGAGGCCCTCGGTGCTCTCCCGGATGACGACGAAGTCGAGCGCGCGCGCGGCCGTGGCCGCGAGGACCGGCGGCAGGCCCGGGATGACCCGCACCGGCCGCACGCCAGCGTAGAGGCCGAGCTCGACGCGGAGGTCGAGCTGCGGGGCGATCTCGGTCCCGTCCGGGTAGCGGACGCGCGGATCACCCATGGCACCCAGCAGGATCGCATCGGCCACGCGTGCCGCCTCAAGGGTGGCCGCGGGCAGCGCGTCACCGTGGCGGCGATAGCAGCCGGCGCCGGCTTCGTGAGACGTCAGGGCGAGCCCGTCGGCACCGCCGCCGAGGGCCGCGTCCAGCACCTCGAGGCAGGGACCCATGACCTCGGGCCCGATACCGTCGCCGGCGAGGATCGCAACGCGAAGCTGGTGGTCGGCGTCCATGAGCGTCCCTCGACTGCACCCATCGCCCTTTGTAGCAGCGGCCGCCACGTTGACGACTCATACATTGATGTATACGTTATGGCGAACCTGGACTGCCGGCGACGAACCCGGCGCCCCCGTGGCACGGCGGGCTCAGAACGGGCAGCAGGCGGGTACATCCGTTCGGGGAGGTTCCGAATGTCTCGTTTGCCTATTCTCGGCGCGGCCGTGCTGCTCAGCTTGAGCAGTGCCGCGACTGCGAACGACTATCCAACGCGCGACATCACCAATGTTGTCGTCTGGTCCGCCGGTGGCGGTACCGACATCTCCAATCGTATCGTCTCCGCGGCGATGGAGGCGTTCGTACCCGTCCGGATCAACGTCACCAACAAGCCTGGCGGGGTCGCGGGCTCGATTGGCATGAGCTTCGTCGCCAATCAGCCAGCCGACGGTTACACCATGGTGGGGCTCAGCGAGAGCTGCGTCACCGCTGCCGTCCAGGGCGGTTGGGACCAGAAGATGGACATCTGGTACCCGTTCATTATCGGCGGTTCGCCGGACCTGATCTCCGTCGGCGCCGACGCGCCCTACGAAACCCTCGATGAGCTCATCGCTGCCGCGACCGCCGATCCGGGCAGCATCCGTGCGTCCGCCGGCGGCGCCGGCTCAATCCACCACCTGAACCTCCTGGCGCTCATGAAGGGCACCGGGGCAGAGTTCAACTTCATCCCCTATCCCGGATCAGCGCCGGCGCAGACCGCGGCCATGACCGGTGAGGTCAGCGTCGTCGTCACCTCGCTCGCCGAGCAGCAGGAGCTTCTCAAGGGCGGCCGCTTGCGTCCCCTCGGCATGCTCGTGCCCGATGACTTCGAGCTCGACGGCGTAGGTGTGATCCCGTCGGCCTTCACCGCCTATCCCGACCTCGCCGAGCACCTGCCCATCAGCCAGGCCATCGGCATGGCCGTGCTCGACACGGTGCCCGACGACGTCAAGGTCGAGCTGACGCGGGCGTTCGAGGATGCGATCGACAGCCCCGCCGTGCAGGCTTGGGCGACCGAGAACTACTACCAGCTCTCCGGCAAGACGGGCGACGCGGCCAAGGCCGAGTTCGCCAAGCTCGAGAGCCTCTTCGCCTGGACGCTTTACGAACTCGGCGCGGCCAAGGTCGACCCGGAAAGCCTGGGCATTCCGATGCCGTGAGCGGCGCTTAAGCACGCTCATTGGCTCGCGGCGCGCGGCGGACTCCCTGCTGCCGCGCGCCGCCCCTTCACTAGCCGCCCGAGACCAAGGCGACCCCGATGGATAACACGAAGGTGGCCCAGCTCCGTCGGGCAGACTTCTGGACCTCGCTCGCGCTGCTGGCGCTCGCCGGCTTGATGCTCAAGGGCGCCTCGACCTTCCCGATCACCGACAGCTTCGGCGGCGTGCAGAACGTCTGGTACGTGTCGCCGGCACTCTTCCCGCTGATCGTCGCCGGCGCGCTCGCTACCTTGGCGCTCGTCCTGTTGGGTAATGCCATCGGCACCGGCGGGGCCGCCGCGGCGCTCGCCGGGTTGGCCAACCCCGCCTGGCGCATCGACGCGCACGGCCGGAAGCTGGTGCTGATGGCGCTGTTGCTGATCGGCTATGTCTACGGCCTGATCCCCTCGATCGACTATGTCGTCGGCACGGTCTTTTTCCTTCTGGCGTTCATCACCGCCTTCTACGTCGAAGACCTTGCGGCCGTGCGTCTCGCCACCGGCCTCTTTCTGGCCGTGTCTCTGACGATCGCCGTCGCTGGCGCGCTCGGCCTGATGCCCGCACCCAGGAGCACCGGTGCCGCTGTGGCCGACGTCTTGGTCATCGGGGCGCTGCTGTTCGCGTGCGTCGCCGTCGGCCTGCGGCTCGTCGCCGATCGGCGCCGTTTCGTGACCGTGCTGGCGACCGCCTTCGGTGCGCCGCTGATTTTGGCGCCGGCCTTCAAGTACGCGCTTCTGGTCCCGCTGCCGCGTGAGGGCATCGTGGTCCACGCCATGGATGCGCTGCGCTACGCGCTCCGCGCCGCGCTGGGCTGAAGCGCCATGGAGCTTGGCCACCACTTCGCCGTCTTCTTCGGGGCCTTGGTCCAGCTCGTCAGCTCGCCGGCGAACCTGGTGATCCTGCTCGGGAGCAGCTTTCTCGGCATCATCTTCGGCGCGTTGCCGGGCCTGACGGCGACACTCGGCGTGGCGCTTCTGACCACGCTCACCTACGGCATGCCGGTCGAGACGGCGCTCCTGGCCCTCCTCGCCATGTATGTGGGCGCCATCTACGGCGGCTCCTACCCGGCGATTCTCATCAACATTCCCGGCACCGCGGCAGCCGCGGCGACGGCCATGGACGGCTATCCGCTCGCGCAACGGGGCGAGGGCGGCAAGGCGCTCGGCCTCACCACGACAGCGTCCTTCATCGGCACCTGCATCGGCGTCCTCTTTCTGGTTGCCGTAGCCCCGCTGATCGCGGAGCTGGCGCTCCAGTTCACCTCGTTCGAGTTCTGCCTTCTGGCGGTCTTCGGCATCGTCATCAGCGGCACGCTCACCAGCAAGGACCTGGTCTACAAGGGCTGGATCGCTGGTCTTCTAGGGCTGGCGCTCGCCTGTATCGGGCGCGATCGGCTGCAGTTCTACCCGCGCTACACCTTCGACATCCCGGCGCTCGACGGCGGCATCGAGGTGGTGCCAGTGCTGATCGGTGCGTTCGGCATCCCGCAGATCCTGCGGGTGCTCGCAAGCGGCGAGCGGCTCGGTCGTCCAGGCCCCGTCGGTCGCGTCCTGCCGCAGGTCGGGACCGTCGTCAGGAACCTCAAGCATATCGTCCGCTCGTCCTTCATCGGGGTGGGCATCGGCTCGGTGCCGGGCGTCGGCGAGGACATTGCCGGCTGGGTCTCCTATGCCACTGCCAAGAACACCTCTAAGCACCCCGAGACCTTCGGCACGGGCGAGCCGGCCGGCATCGTCTCGAGCGAGACAGCGAACAATGCGTGCATCGGCGGCGCCTTGATACCGCTTCTCACCCTCGGCATTCCCGGCAGCCCGCCGGCGGCGATGCTCTTGGGCGCGCTGATGCTGCATGGGGTCAATCCAGGGCCGATGATCACCTTCGAGCGGCCCGGCTTCATCGTCTCGGTGGTGGCGATCATGTTCCTTGCCTCGGCCGCGATGTGGGTCAACGGCATCCTGCTGGCGCGCCAAGTCGTGAAGATCCTGCGCGTGCCACCGCCCTTGTTCCTGCCGGTGGTGGGCGTGCTCTGCGCGCTGGGCTCCTACTCCTTGGGCCTCAACATCTTCAATCTCTACCTGATGGTGCTGGTGGGCCTCGCCGCCTATGTGCTCGGCCAGATGGAGTACCCGATCTCACCCCTCGTGATCGGCGTCATCCTAGGGCCGATGGCCGACGAGAACCTGCGCCGCGCGCTGATGGTCTCGAACGGCAGCCTCGAGCCGTTCGTCACGCGGCCGGTCGCGGCCATCCTGCTCACCGTCATCGTCTTGACGATCATCGGCCAGGTCCCGGCCTACCGGCGCCTGCGCCGGCGCATCTTTGGTGCGCTCTGGCGGCGCCTTGGTCGCGCGCCCGGCTAGCACAGGCGGGGGAAGCGCCGCTGCGCTACGCTTGGCGCTGGTTCAACTGGAAGCTCTGCAGTAGACATCCGCAAGTGGTGCGGTGATCGCCAATTTCATTCATGGCGCCTTCGCCGCACTGATCCGGCCGCGGCGCCCGAAGCGCATTCTTCCAGCGGGCCGGCGAACGCGAAGGGCGGCGTACGATGGGCGACCTTGGCGAACCCGAGGAGGTAGCGATGACCTATAGGATCTTGTGCTGCGATGGCGGCGGAATCCGCGGCCTGATCACGGCTCTTCTAATTCAGGACCTGAATAGGAACGTGGCGGGTTTCATCGATCGGGCCGAGCTGTTCGCGGGCACGTCCACGGGGGGCTTGATCAGCATCGGGCTCGCCCGGGGCGTCAGCATTGACGATATCATTGCTGTCTACAAGACCAAGGGAAGCGAGATCTTTACGCCGAATGGTTGGACTCTAGAACAAATCGAGCGCCAGCGAACGCTCGGCCCCTTGTCTGCAGAAGAATTGATGACCGGACCGGGGGTCGTCGACTGTGAGTACAAGAGCGATGGACTGCAGCGCGTGGCTGCCGAGCTCTTGGGAGACGGGCAGCTCAGCGACTGCAAGAAGACGGTCGTCGTCAACGCTGCCCGATTGTGGGACGGGACGTCGTGGCAGGCCGCCACCATGTCCAACCTCAAATCGAACAGCTTTCGGGACATCGCCATGGTGGACGCCGCGCTGGCCACAGCGGCGGCGCCGACCTACTTCCCGGCACACGAGGTCAAGCCCTTCGGTTACTTCGCAGACGGCGGCGTCTTCGCCAACAACCCGGCGATGACCGCAATTGCCGAAGTGCTCGGCAGTGGGGCCGACCTGGCAATTGGCGACCTACGCGTGCTCTCGCTTGGCACAGGGGACAATCCGCAAGGCATTCCGCCAGCGACCATCGGCGATCCACTCAAATGGGGCGCTTCCTACTGGCTGTGGCCTTGGCAGTCCGGCGATACGCCAGCCATGCCTTTGATCAGCCTGATTTTCGCCTGCACGTCCGGAAGCGTCACCGCCGAGGCCCAGAAGCTTCTCGGTGACGCCTTTCGTCGGGCCGACGTACCGCTCGCGAAACCGTATCCGCTCGACGACTGGAAAAACGTTGCTGAACTCGAAGATCTCACGCACGCGTACCTGAAAACGTCGGAGTGGCAGAAGACGCTGGAGTGGGCGAGCGATCACTGGACCACCGCATCTGGCTGACGACGCCGCTAATGCGTTTTCCGACAATCTAGGTGATCGGATCACTGATGATGCCGGCCTCGACGAGATCACCTTTGATGCCCGATGAGATCGATGTGTGGCGGGTTGCTCAACTGCTCATCACGAACGATGGCGACGGCGCTGAAGCCAAGGCAAGGTGGTCGCTAGAACACTGCCAGCGCAACGGGATGGTTGGCGGGCGTCGCGTTCCGGCGGGGGCAGAGGCGGCTGTCGCGGAGTTGCGGGATGAAGCCAACAGGCTATTCCCATTGAGCCGGACGCAGCCAGGTCCTGGGCTCCAGCATCCGATCCCGATCACCCGATCAATGGATCAACGACGGCGTCCTCGGTGACGCCGCCGCCGAGGACTGTTGCCACGTCCTCGAGGCCAAGGCCGGTATCGACGGCCAGTACCTGATTGCCGCCGACCTCGCGGAACTCGAAGTCGATGAGCCCAGCGACAGCGAGTTCGACGACGTCGTTCTCGGCGTCGAAGGCTGCGAAGATATCGGGTCCGTCACCATCGACCACAAAACTGTCAGGGCCTGCGCCGCCGATCAGCAGGTCCTGGCCGCCACCACCCACCAGCCGGGCGCCACCATCACCCGCCAGTAGCGTGTCGCGGCCGTCACCACCGCGGAGGATCGCAAATCCGTCGGCGCCGACGAGCAGGTCGCTGCCGTCGCCGCCAAGAAGGATCTGCGGCTCGTCCGCGTCAGCTACCAAGACGTCGTCGCCGTCGGTCCCGGCCTCGACCTGGGCCCGCGGATCGAATCGTGTGTCGGGCGCGGGCAGGTCGAGGCGCCGCAAGACCTCCGCTAGGTCCGTGAGCTTGAAGTTGACATTGAAATTCTGAATCTCGCCGTCCTCTGGGTCGCCGAAGACCACCTGCGGCTCGTTTGAGCCGTCCTGCGTCACCAGGAGGCCGTTCGGGAAGGCGCCGCCGAGCGCGCCTGCGAAGATCTCCAGACCGTCGCTCTCCTCGACACCGTCGATCTCGCCACTCGGACCAATCGCAAAGGAGCCCAGATACTCGTACGTGACGCGATCGAAGGCGGCGAAGGTGCCGTTGCCCTGGGAGGAGACGACGAGCGCACCCGCGCCGTCCTCGCCGTAGAGAATGCTGATGCCTTCAAGGTCCGGCGTGAAGAAGGGCTCGTCGATCTCGATGATGATGTCGAGCTCGGCCGGGTCGGTCGGCTCCGCGCCGAAGCGGACGACACCAAGCTCGTCCTCGACCGTGACGTAGACGATGCCGGTCTCGCGATCGACGGTGATGCCTTCAGACTGGTAGTCCTCGGGGTCGTCACCAGGGGCGACCGGCAGCGGGATCGTGCGCACCACCTCGGCCGTGACGTTGCCGGCGCCGTCGTCGCGAAGTTCCAGCTGCGCGATCTCGGCGCCGTCGGCCTGGGTCGTGAAGGCGTAGGTCGTGCCGTCCACGCGCGACCGGTAGGTGGCAAGCCCGTAGGCCGTCGCCTCGCCGTCGTCGACGCCGAAGATCGAGAAGGCGGGATCGAGCAGCTCAGCCGAAGTGACGTCGGTGAGCAGGCCCGTGTTCGGATCGATCGTGAAGACCGCGAGGCTGTCATTGGCGCGGTCGGAGGCGACCGCCAAGTCTACGACCGCATCACCCAGCGACACGCCGTAAAGCACATCGACGTTTTTGTAGCGGATGTCGTCCGGCGTGATCCGCTGCAGCTCCTGGCCCTGGAGATCGTACACGCGCAGCCCGCCATTCTTCATCGCCGTGATCACGACGCTCGCCTCGGCGTCCTCGGGATGCAGCCAGATGGCCGGGTCGTCGGGGTCGGGCCCCTCCTCGGGGATGAACGCGTCGGTGGCCGCGCGCCCGGTCGCCGGATTGTCGGTGAAGATGCCGTCGACGCCGGTTTCGAGCAGACGCGTGTACGCCTCAGTACCGCTGATCGTGGCGCCGTCCGCAGCGATGAAGCTGCGCTCGTCGGCATGCGTGTAGCCGTGGACCAGCAAGCCGGCGCTCTGGGCATCCTCGACGAGGCTCGTCTCGCTGCCGTCGGCGTTGATGACGAGACTGAAGCTGGGGCCGATGCCTTCGGCGTACGCGGCCTGCAGAGTCTCCAGGTTTTCGGGGCTCACGAGATCGCCCGACGTCGTCGTCTCATCGATGAACGGCAAACTCGCATAGGCCGACAGATCGCCCGACTGCTGGGCGAAGAAGAGGTCGACCGTGGGGAAGGTCGGGGCGTTGAAGAGGAGCTGCACGAGCGGCAGGTCGATCCCGGCCGCGGGCAGGATGTTCTCTTGCAGGTCGAGCAGGTTGGCGATCTCGAAGCTCTGGATGAAGACCCTCTCGGGGTCGGTGAAGTCTTGCTCGACCAGGGTGTCGACGAGGCGTTCTTCGAGGCTCAGACCTTGCAAGTCGAAAAACGTCGGGTCCTTGGTCTCGGGGTAGATGCCGATCTGCTCGCCGGTGCGCGCCTCGTGGGCTTGCACGAGGTCGATGATCTCGTCGAGTGTTGGGACCTCGAACAGGCCGTCGAAGAGCGCCGACTGCGGACGCAGGTCGGGCTGGTCCTCGATCGCCCGGAGCGTCTTGATCTCCTCGAGTGTGAAGTCCTCGGCGAACCAGCCGGTTACGGTCGTGAACGGGTTGAGCTGCTTGGTCGTCAGGCGGTCGGCGAACTCGGGCTTGTCGGCGACGTCGGTGGTCGCGAAGTCGACGATCACGTTGCCGTCTGCGTCGCGGATCACATTGCCGTCGGCGTCCGTCTCGACGGTCGCCAAGAAGGGTTCGTGACGGGCGATGAGCACGCCGTCCGACGTGATCACGAGGTCGGGCTCGATGAAGTCGGCGCCGTCGTTGATGGCGCGCGCGTAGGCGCCGAGGGTGTGCTCGGGGAGTTCGGCCGATGCACCGCGATGCGCGATGACGAGGGGATCGACCGCCGGGTAGCGCAGCTCGTCGGGCGTTTCGAGCACCGGCTCGATCGTCGGGATGTCTTCGAGGTCCAAGGCGAGCGTGATGAACTGGTTCGCTTGCGGCCCGAAAGCGCCGAAATTGTCGTCGGCGACGAGGACCAGCGACTGGCGCCCGTCCTCGAGCACCGGGCCGAGCGTCATGCCCTCGAGATTGTCGAGCGGGATGCCGAGCTCGCCCAGATCGAGCAGCAGTTCCTTGCGCGCGACCTCATCGACGTTGATCTCGAGCTCGCCGTCGTCGATGGCGGCCGGGATCGCGTTCTCGCCGATGACGTCCGTCGCCGCCTGCGTCTCGACGAGGAAGAGCTGGATCGTGAAGCCGCGGTCCGGAGCACCGCTCGAGAAGGAGCGTTCGAGCGCCAGGAGCGTGCCTTGATTGTCGATCGCAAGTAGCTCGACGAGGCCGCTGTCGGCGAATGCGTCCGCCGGCACCGGCGCATTGGCGATCGGCTCGACCTCGTAGATGAACTCGCTCACCGCCTCGCCGGTGTTGAGGTCGTACTCGACGATCCGCGCAGGCGAGCCCGTCTCCAGCGAGGCAGGCTCGCCGTCCTGGGCGAGCGCGCTCTCGGTCGCGGTAAAGAGCGTGGTCCCATCGGGAGTGATCGTCAGGCTCTCAAAGCCGAGATTGCTGCGAACGCCCTGGCTGCCTTCAGCGTCGGGGAGGAACTTGGCGTCGACCGGCAAGGTCCCCTGGAGAACGCCATCCATGTTGAAGACGAAGATGGCAGGGTTGCCGTCGACATCGCGCTCGGACGAGACGAAGAGCTCACCATTCGGACCGATCGCGATGCCCTCGGGGTCGGGATTGATCGCATCGAGCGTCGTGACGCCATCAGCCAACGTGAGCGCGGTCACGTTCTCGATGACGACGGCGCCCTCATCGAGGGCGCCGTCCGAGAGATCGATGCCGAGCGTGTAGAAGCGTGGTGTGCCGTCCTCATCGGCGCCGCGGTCGTCAGACACTGCGAGATAGACGTCGTTTGCGGCGTCGTAGACGATCCCGGAAAGCCCGCCCACGATCGTGTCCTCAAACGTCGTACCGCTGGCGAGCTCGACGACCCCTCGAAAGTCCTCGCCCGCATCGAGCGGCCCAACGGTGCGGCGATCATCGGCGAAGGGGACGTCGGAATCGGGCGTGGCGAAGACCGAATCGCTGCGCTCGTTGAGGTTCTGGATCCGCTTATCGAGCGCCGCCGGCGTGTCGGCCTCGTTGAAGGGCAGGGCGTCCGGGCCCGTGCCGAAATTGGCCAAGAGATACTCGGCGAGGGCGTCCTGCTCGCCGAAGTCGGCAAACGCGACCGCGCCCGAGGTCGGGGCGTCGTCATCGATCCGCCCGTTACTGTCCTCGTCCTTGTAGAGGTCGACGCGGTTCGTGCCCTCGAACTCGGGAAAGGGATAGCCGCTGCCGCCGTCGGCGAGGAAGTTCAAGGTGACGGTGCGAAAAGTCTGATCACCGTTGTCGACGACCTCGCCGTCTTGGACGATCTTGGCGATCAGTTCGTCGGTCTCCACGTCGAACACACCAGCGTTGACGATCCTGTCGCCCACCGGCGCATCCGGATCGAAGCTGAACTTGACGCCACCGACATGCCCCATGCCGCTGTCGACCTCGAGCGAGGTGAACTCGCCGACAATGTGCTCGAGCGTTTCCGCGAGCTGCTCCGTGGTGAGGCTCAGCAGCGTAAGACCGTTGTTGAACGCCAACGTGTTGGCGACGGCGTTCTTGCTGATCCCGCCTTCCGGGCGCGCTGCCGGAACTTCCTCGGGCGGCAAACGGACCTCCTCGTCGCTACCGCCGGGCACGAACTTCTGGCCGATGCTAGCCCGAATGCCGCCGCCGTTCTTGATCGAGACGACGATCTCGGGGTCGACGTCGCGCATGTAGAAGAGGTTCGCGTCGGCGGTGAGGTTGCCGAGGTTGGTCTCCTGGGTGCGAACGCCGTCGAGCCCGCCGCCTTGGCGCTCGCCATTCAGGAACTCCTCGGTGATCGCGTAGAATTCGCTCTCACCGTCGACGATGACCGCGTTCACGGCCTCGACGATGGCGACGATCTCCGGATCGGCTAGTCCTTCGGCGCCGACACGCGCGACGCCCGCTTCGTCGGTCGCGTAAGCGCCGCTGACGAGAGGGTCGTAGCTCTCTGGAATGATGACGCCGTTCTCGTCGAACTCAATGACGAGGCGACCCACGTATTCGTACTGGAAGTCCGTGCTGACGATGAGAACGGGGTTACCGTCGGCGCCCGTCTCAAGAATCGGGTAGACGCCCTGTCCCGCCTCGCCGCCGAAACCCTCGTCGTTCTCGTCGAAAAGCCGCGTGTTGGAGCCGCCGGCGACGATGACGTCGACGCCGCTCAGGCGCTCGGCCAGCGCCTGCTCGATCGCGATCTGCTGCATGTGCGCCAGCAGGATCACCTTCTCGAGGTCGGGGTTCGCCGCAAGTAGCGCGTCGACCGCCGTCTGGATCTCCTCGGCGAGCGCGTCGATGTCGGCAGGGTCGTCGCTGTCGAAGTCCACGGGGCGGATACCGACGTCGTCGCCAGGGCTTGAGATGACATCGATCGTTGGTGTGGTCGCACCGACGACGCCGACGCGCATCCCGCCTTCGGTCTCGACGACCGTGGATTTGGCGATGCCGCCAGGGATCGAGGTCGCGTCCTGGGCGTCGACGACGATCAAGTCCTGCAGATTGGCGTCGCCGCTGAAGTCCAGATTGGCAGATAGGTAAGGGAAATTGGCGCCGGCGAACGGCTCGAGCCCGTCCGGCGTCGGGAAGCCAGCCAACAGATCGGCAATGATGGCGGTACCGTTGTCGAACTCATGGTTGCCGAACGCGATCGCCTGAACGCCGAGTTCGTTCTGGATCAGAATATCGGCAACACCTTCCCGCCCGTAGATGCTTTCGGAGGCATCGTAAAAGAGGCCGGGGATCCACACGTCGCCCGACGAGAGCGTCAGGGTGTGCACGAAGCCGGGCACGCCGTCGCCGTCGATGTCCTCCTCCTTCAAGGCATTCAGAACGGAGGAGAAATTGGGCGCGAGCGTTACTGAATTGGTGTTCGCTTCTTGGTCCGCCACGTGAAACAACTGCAGGGTCGATGCGCTCGTCGTCGCCATTGTCGTGTTCTCCCGCTCGAGGCGCCGTTCCTTGACGACAGCGCGTGCCAATCCTCGTTCAGGCGCCAATTGCTCGACCGATAGTGACGGCATCCGCGTCTGAACTGCGGGCGCTATAGCGATGGAGGATGACAGTTTCGTTCGTTCGCTAGCGTGTCACCTCGATCGCGGAACGCCTGCATGATCCGGTCGTCGTCCGGGAAGGTGCTTGCCGGGGGCGGACGCTAGTCGCGCAGTCCTAGCGTCGCGGACCACGCGGGGGTGGTGAAGCCAGGCGACGAGAACTCGACGAGGCCTTCAATCGACTAGCGCGAGCCACGGTCCGAAATCCTGGCGCGAGGACTCGAAAAAGGGCGTGTGTGTCACAATAGTGACCCGCCCCCAGCAGTCGGTCCCGGCGCGGAGTTGGTGAAGCACGGCGGGTGCATCGGCGCGAGCCGGGGTGGAGCGTAGCGGAGCGGGGCTGGCGCGAGCTTGGTCTCTGGGGCTGGCGGGCGATGACCAAGGGCGCAGTGCGGGCGAACCTGGTTGTGGTGGCGTCGCCATGCGTTGATGAGGTGCCCGGCCTCGGCGAGCGTGTAGAAGAGCTCGCGATCGACGGGAGTTCGTCGCGGAGCTTGCCGATGCAGCTCGCGCCGTAGCCGTTCTTGCGGCGGGTTGAGAGGGCGCTCGCGGAGCTGAGGAACGTGACGCCGCTGTGCCGCGCTCATTGAGCCGACCGCGCGCGGCCGTGTAGGGCTCTATCGCGCCGCGATCCTGCGCCCGATCCGAGCGAACTTAGTTCGGACATCCCGGTGAAGCGTGGGCCGCTGTGCAGCGCCGAGGCCAAATCTCCGCTCGGCAGCACCTCGCCATGGAGAAGACCGAAGAGATCACGAGCCAATAGTCGAACCGCCGGCTTCTCTGGATAACGGTCGCCTGAAATGAGGCGTTGCTTGCCAGCATGGCGGCCGAACGATATGCGGGCTGTCACGGTTTTGGAGGTCGCGTTGCCCCACAAGTCATTCCTCGCGTTCAGCGTCATCGCCGCCACCTCGGCACTGGCGGCTTTCCCTGCGGCGGCGGCCCGGCTCGTTTTGGATGCCCCCGGTGACGTGTGTTTTTCGCTCGCCGTCCCGGCGGGCTGGTTCGTTGAGGCGCCACCGCCAACGACGCCGGAGGACGATCCGGAACTGCCGCGGATCGTCTCCCTATATCCGGACCCTGAGCAGCAGGTCTGGCTCGGCATGTGGCACGCACGGCTGATCGGTTCGCTCGACGAGGCAAAGGAGCGATTCGACGACCTCCAAGGCTTCGTGTTCGACAAGCCCGAGATGACCGAGGAGACCGAGGTCACGATCGCCGGGTTCCCCGGGTTCCGCACTCTCGGTACGGCGGTGAGTGATGGCGAGCCCGTGACCTTCGGCATCGTTGCGTTCGAGTACGCGCCGGATGCCGTCGGTGTGGGTGTGTACGTCGGTGAGGATGACTCTTGGCAGCTTTACGCCCCCGCCGTGCAAGCGAGCCTCGACAGCGTCCGAGTGGAGGACTCTGCATGTCGCTAGTGCTGGCCGCGTGGGCGCGGCGCGCTGTCCTGCCAGCGCTTCTGTTGGGCGCCGTGCTGGTGCTCGCGGGATGTGCAGGCACGAGCACCACCAGCGTCGGCGTTCGGGCCGGCACCTACGATCCGTTCTACTACGACGACTTCTACCGCAGTGGCATCTACCGCCATCACCGCGCCTGGCGACCGAGCTACCGCTTGCCGAGCTACCGCCGCCCGTACTCGCGCCGGTTTTGAGGCAGCAGCCCGAGCGGTGAGCCGGCATCTGACGCTGTGCGGTTGGCGGCTGGAGAAGAAGCTGCCGATGAAGGCGCATCCGAGCGGGCGGCCGGATGGCCCTGCGGACGCCTAGCCCTCTACGTCGCGCGCGCCACCGTCACTGCTTTTCTAGGATCATGCAAGTTGCGACGGTGGAAGCGCCCGTCTCTAGGGGGCACAGCTCCATCGATGTCGGCGACAGGATGGTGCCGATGAAGATGGTATCGTGATCGGCGAAATGGACGCTCTCGTTGTCGTTGCGCAGCACGCCCGCCAGCGGTTCGCCAAAGGCCGCCGACGACCAGGAGCCAATAAGGCCGCGCCCATCCTGTCTATCGATCGTTAGCGTCCAGGTAATCGTTCCGTCGTCGAAAGCCGGCTCATCTCTGGCGCCTTGGTGTCCTAGCTGGCCAAAAACAGCACCTTCTGCACCAGAGCCCGACCAGGTTCCGAGAAGATCTGGTACGGGGGACTGTGCCATAGTGGGCGCGCTCACGACGGCGGCAGTGATGATCAAAGCCACTGTTTCTGCGGCGCGACTGAATCGTAACGTCATCATTCAATTCTCCTCCCGCGGATGGGCGAACCAGCTCCTCACGGCGCCACTCCTGGGCCATCTTGCCACCGGTCGCCGCGCGTAGCTACGAGGCCTTGGGCGCGTTCTGGTGTTTCGGAGGCATGCTGTCCACCGCTGGTCCGGTCTCGTCGCGATGCCCGAGGCGCACCTCCCATAGCAGCGTCGCAGGCTCGATGAGGCTGGCGTGATCGTTGCGTACACCGGCAACCCGGCGATCCACGGCCCGAGTGCCGAGCGTGCCCGCCGGCGCTGGTCGGATTGACCCGCCCCCAGTAGTCGGTCCAGGCGCGGAGTTGGTGAAGCACGGCGGGTGCATCGGCGCGAGCCGGGGTGGAGCGTAGCGGAACCGAGGCTGGCGCGAGCTCGGTCTCTGGGGCTGGCGGGCGATAGCCAAGGGCGGAGTGCGGGCGAACCTCGTTGTAGTGGCGTCGCCACGCCTCGATGAGGATCTGCTCGTCCAAGGCCAGATCGACCAACGCCTGCCGCAGCCTGGCATGTGGATCGGCATCCGAGATGCCCCCGATCGGCTTTGAAACATCGCCCCGCTTGGACGACCGTACCCTCTTGATACAGCAATGAAAAAGAGCCGCGAGGCGGGGTCCCTGTTGGAAGCCGAAAGGGGTCATTCTTCGGCGCCGATCCACAGTCTGCCGCTCAAGCCCGGCAAGGTAGGGACGATGACCCACGACTACGTCCGCCGCGGCACGACCACCTTGTTCGCCGCGCTCAACGTGCTCGACGGCACCGTCATCGGCCGCTGCATGCAGCGCCACCGGCATCAGGAGTTCATTCGCTTCCTCAACGCTGTCGAAGCCGCCGTGCCGCCGGGTAAGGTCGTCCACGCCATCCTCGACAACTACGCCAGCCACAAGCACCCGAAGGTGCGCGCCTGGCTCGCCCGGCATCCCCGCTGGACCTTCCACTTCGCGCCCACCTCCAGTTCATGGCTCAACGCCGTCGAGACCTTCTTCTCGGCGCTAACCAGACGTCGGCTGCGCCGCGGCGTCTTCCGCTCCCTGGTCGACCTGCAGGCCGCCATCAACCGCTATCTCGACGACCACAACGCCGACCCCAAGCCCTTCACCTGGACCGCCAAACCGACCGCGATCCTCGACAGACTGAATCAAATGAATGCGTCGGTGCACTAGGCTTGAGACTCGTTCACGTTGATGTCACGTCCACCAGATGACGAGGCCGGCGATGGCGACGGCGGCTTGGTAGTTTTGTTTGAGCTTGTCGTAGCGTGTAGCGACGCGGCGCCAGTCCTTGAGGCGGCAGAAGGCACGCTCGACGAGGTCGCGGAGCCGATAGGCGACGCGGTCGAAAGGATGTCGGCGCTTGCGCGTTGGGTGGTTGGGGATCACGGGCGTGGTGCCGCGACGGTGCAAGAGGTCGCGGAACGCGTCGCTGTCGTAGGCGGCGTCGGCGATGCAGAGCCGGGCCGGCGGCAAGCGTTCGATCAAGGCTGGTGCTGCTGGCACGTCGCCTCTGTGGCCTGGGCTCAGGGCAAAGACGAGCGGGCGGCCTTGGCTGTCGACGACGAGATGGATCTTGGTCGTCGAGCCTCCACGTGAGCGGCCGATCGCCTGCGCCTGGGCCCCCCTTTTGGACCGCTGGCCGAGCGATGGGCCTTCGCACTGGTGCTGTCGACGAGGTGGACGTCGCCGGGCTCGGCGATGGCCAGCGCCTGCAGCACTGCTGCCAGACGCCGCGTCGCGACCAGCGATTGAAGCGGTTGTAGATCGTCGTCGGCGGCCCGTAGACCGCCGGACAATCCTGCCAACGGCAGCCCGAGCGCAAGACGTGGACAATGCCGCTCAAGACACGACGATCATCGACCCGCCGCGCGCCCGGGCGGTTCTGCGGCAACAACGGCTCGATCACCGCCCACTGCCGATCCGAGAACCAGAACGCACCTGCCATCATTCAAGCTCCAAAGTTTCAAAACTTGAACCACGACACCAAAACCCAACCAATACGTTGATTGGGTTTTGAGCCTAGGCCTGCGGGGCGGGCGCATTGAGCGCGCGGCGCATCGGCGCTTTGGACGGGGAGCGGACATGGAGCGCTTGGGCTGCCAAGACGGCGCCGAGCACCGTTAACGTATTCTCTGGCTTGGCCGACTACGCCTTCGTGGCCCGACCTGCGCGTGCGACGAGTTCCTGTCGCCGAGGCCGGAGAACTCCGGAAGCTTGCCAAGACCCGCCCAAACCCTTCGCCGCAGCCTCCCCGCTGCGTCGCCAAGTCTCCAGTTCGCGGCAGATGCTCTTGCGCTGGCTGGAGCCGGCGTGGCTCAAACCGCTCGGCAGGTCAGGGCGGCGGGAGCGGTTTGCGCCCTTAGTCGCCGATGGCAATGAAGCCGATGTTGCGGGCCGAACGGTTGCCGCCCTCGTCTCCGGCCGTGAAGATGCTCATGGTCTCGTGGCTCGTGCCGATGGAGTCGGCCACGGCATTGTCGAGGGTGCTGCCGCCGTCATACCCGAAATCGTCGATCGTGCTCGTGTGCACTTGGCCGCCGTAGATCTGCTGTACGACGAACGTCACGCCGTCGAGTTGCCAATGTGGCTGGATACCGTAGATTCCAGAGGGGGGATGGCTGCCGAGGTTCGAGGGCGATTGCGGGGGCCTGTTGGCGCTGCCGTTGTCGTAGCTGAATTCCAAGCCCCAGACATTGCTGGCTTGCCACTGATAGAGCGAAACGCCGCCCTCACCGCTGGCTCGCTCGATCTCATTGCCGGTGCCGATGTCGCTGTCGTAGACGACATTGCCGTAGGTGACCTGGGTCGTGTCGTTAGTCGATGCGACGGTCTGCGTGCCCGGACCGACGGCGACAAAGCTGAACATGCGGTTTTGCTTGTTGCCGTGCTCGTCTCCCGTCATCAGGCGGAACTTGGCCGAATCGACGGCGATGACGACGGCATTGTCGAGGGGCGAACCGCCTTCAAAGTCGTCCGTCGGATCAAAGTCGGTGAGCGAGGAGCCATTGTAGATCTGCGTCACGACCACGGTTGGCGTCTTGGCGAAGTTGACCGTGTCGTCGAAGATGACGTCGTAGAGGCCGGTGCCCCCGGCGGCGACGCTGAAGTTGCCGCTGCTGCCTGCGGCGACCATCGGCGCCCCGGTGGTCGCGTCAAAGACGACAATCCCCCAGACCATTTGCGTGTCTTTGAGTAAAGGCATGGTGTCGCTCCCCTTAGGGTTCCACGGCCGCGCTATCGCGCGCGAACCGCATCGTCCTGAGACGTAGCCGGGTTTCGTGCTAGCGGCCGGTCGCCGCCGAATAAGGGTCCACGTACCCCCCTTGGGCGCTCGGATCGGGTTTGCCGGCGGCGATGAACCCGAACATGCGGTTGGCCTTGTTGCCCTCGCCACCGGTAATCAACTTGAATTCCTTTGTGGATACTCCCACCAACACGGCGTTGTCTTTGGTACTGCCCCATTGCGGGTTGCTGTTCCACTGCGGATCCTGCGTGTCGGTCAGCTCCGTTGCATCGTGATAGATTTGGGTGAGTACGACTGCTGGCGTTTGATCGAAGGCATAGTAAAATTGCACCAACCAAAGCCCTGTGTTGAGATGAGTAACTTCAAAAGCGTAGGCGTCATTCTCTTTAGTGCCGCTCAGTATAACTGCTTTACTACTACCCGCCGCATTCTGATCGTATCCTATGTTCCCATAGACCACTCGAACAGTTGATGCCATGCCCCATGCCCCTCCGTGCCGCGTCGTGATTAGTGCCTACGCCGTGAGCTAGTCAGCTCAAGTGTCGCAACGCTCTTAGGTCACCCACGCAACCCGTTAGCTTCGAGAGCTTGAGCGATAGCGTCTATCTGACGGTCCTCTTCTTCGTTCTGCATCATTCTTTCCCAATTGTCCGCAATATATTGCCGATATTCTTGCATAACATTATCTTCGTAGTCGCCACCGCCGCCGTTACGTCCTTCGAATTCTTCGACGTGTCTATCGAGCGCGCGTTCGTCAATCTTTTGCTGTTGGTAGTCGTCGTCGTACCTCAAATTGCCTTGGCTATCCTCGTAGAAACCGGCGCCTTCGTCGTCCGCATCGGCAAACAGGAAACCGTCTGCAGCGCCGTCCACATCCGCGTCCGCGACTCCCCCAAAACAACATCCTAGCGCTGACCCTGCGCCCACCAACAGCAGCCCTCCCGCGGCACCGATGCCTTGGGCAATCCCAAACTCCTCCCAGTTGAACGTCGCGTTCGGGTCCCTCGACATGCGATACTCTTGGATGCCGGTATCAACGAGGCCGCTAAAGCCTGCGCCGATTAACGCTCCGGACAGAGCCGTGCTGCCGCCGAAGCTCGCAGCTTCGAGGGCGACGCCAGCAGCGATTTCACCAGCACTTATGAACGCGGCCGCATCGACTTGAAAGAACTGGGCCGCGTTGAAGTGCTTGGCGCTGGCTGTGTAGCCGATACCGTAGATGCCCGCCGCGGTGAGGGACAAACTCGCCCCGCCTGTTTCGCCGGCCAGGACGATGCCGCCCACAATTTCGACGCCAGAGACGACATAGCCGAAAGCTCGGGAGTGCTCTATCGCGTGCCAGCCGTCGGTCCACGAGCTGAACTCGCCCGTGGGATCGATGTGGAGGATCGGCGCATTGCCGACATAAATGTAGGGGCTGTAAAACTGGTGTTTCGGATCGGGCGCATAGAAGCGCTCAACAGTAGGATCGTAGAGCCGCTGGCGGTAGTTGTATAGCGCGATCTCGTCGTCCCATTCCTGACCAGTAAATCGGTAGACGAGGGCTGCCGGATCGCTACCGCCTGCCGAGCCATAGAGCGCACCGAACGGCAGGTAGTCGAAGGTCGCGACAGGCGTCGATGTCGCGTCAGCCACCATGATACGGCTCGACCTTTGGTGGTCGAGGAGCGCGAAGTAGGGCTTGCTGTCGATCTCCACCGCAAGAAGGCCCCGCCGTCCATAGATGTAGCGGTAGGTGCGCGTCTTCCCAGTCGATTTCGACCATACCTGCTCGACCAGCGGCATTCGCGAACCCCGGCGAATGCCGGGAATGTAGCGGCGCGACGACAGCGGGTTGCCGTCCTTGTCGGCAAGCACCTTCCCAACCCGCTGAGCGTTGCCGCAGAAGCTTAGCGTCAGCACCTCGCCGGTGCTGGCACGCGTGGCCGTTTCGGTCAGCTGGCTAGTGAAGTCGTAGTCGAAGCTCAAATCACCTGCCGATTTCACCTCACCCGATGGCATCGATGAAAAAACAACGCCGTTGCTAGCCTCCGTTGAGGCAGCGTGCGACGTCGTCGCTGGCTTCGCCACAAAGGCTGTTGCCCCCCGGGCCTCGCTCAGGCCCGCGGTGGACGTTCCCGCTACGCCGGCCCCGACCGTCGTCGACTGGAGGAAGTTGGTGCCATCATAGTTGTACGTCGTCGTGTTTTGCCCGTCGACTAGAGACCTCAAGTTACCGTTGTGATCATAGGCATAGGTTCGGTCGACAGCGGCCCCCATCTTCACTGTCTTGATCCGATTGAGAACATCGTAGCCGTAGAGCCAGGTGAGGTCTGTCTTGTCGCTGGCGCGCGTGTAATTGATTGCCGAGACTTGCCCATTGTAACGTGGGCTGTTGTTCTTATTCGTTGTGCTATCTTGATAGTAGAGGCTCTCCGAGCTCAAGTCATCGCTGATGCTCCTGAGCCAGCCCGGCGCATTGTATGTGTACGTGCGAGTGATCGGATTGGCAGTAGCGTTCCCAAGCTTCGCCGTCTCCAAGCGATCAGCCGCATTGTGCGTGTAGCTGGCATATAGGTCTGCTTGGTCGGCTGTTCCGATGGTGACTAACGCACCGCGGGCATCGTACCCGTAGAGGACGGTGAGTGGCGCCAGTCCTTCTACGCTGGGGTAGATGACCGAGGTGATACGATCGAGATAATCGAAGGCGTAGGTCGTGGTCGTCGGCGTGTTGACGCTGTCGTCAACGGTGTAGGCAATGGTGTTCCCGCGTTGGTCGTAGCCAAACGTTTCCGTGACCACTTTCCCGCCGTTGTTGGTTTGGAAGCTGGTTGCGCGCCCGATCGCGTTGGGTTGCGAACCGTCGCCGTCGTAGGTCGTTCGGTGGCGCCAGTTGGTGGCATCTACAGGCCAAGTCTGATCGTTGACGTGTTGGCTTAGACTGTCCCACGCCGCCACGCAGACTGTGCCCGTCTCGGTCACGCGATTCAGGTTGTCATAGAGGCTGTAAATGACCGTTATCGGCGTCGCGGCGTTTTCGGCACAGGGACTGGCATCGCTGCCGGCAGCGCCGTTCGCCATGAGATCGAAGCGAATGCGCCCCTTCTGGTCTCGCATGACCTGCCGGACACCTGTGCCCCTCGATGCCATCGCTGTGCGTGCATTCCGGTAGTCGAAGCTGCTCGTCTCCGTCCATGCCGCCGGTTCGGCGTCGGCACTGCGTTCGCTTCCCAGTGTCGATGGCGGGTCGAACATGTTGGGGGTTTCCGTGGTCGCTACATTGCCCTTGCCGTCTTGCAGAAAGGCGGCGACTACGGAGCCTTCCGGTAGGCCGGACGCGCCGGCGACCTGACCCACGGTTGTCTTGAGTTCGTCGAAGACCCGCGCCGAGTTTGGACCATCGGGATCGGTCCGCATCTGCACATTGTATTGTTCCTCTGCACCGGCATCGCCGCCGAAGAGAGCGCTTGGGCCGTTCGCGCCGTAGGTATAGCTGGTGGTGTGGCCGTTGCTGGCGCCGATGGCAAAATCCGCGCCAGGCTGACCCAACGCCTGCAGGCGCTGCAGGGACGTGTCCTCGACCTGTTTGCGGATGTACGGATAGCCGCCATCGTCGGAGCGGCCGTCCTGACCGGCATAGTAGTCGGCGACGTCACCGGTCAGGACGCCCGTGGTGTAGTCGAACGACTTCACGAGGTCGGCATGGTAGCCCAGCACCGATTGATCGTAGATGAGCGGCTTCGTCTTGATGTTAGGGCGTCCGAGCTCGTCGAAGACGGTCTGACGCGCAATGATCTGATTGTCGGCGAGCCGTTGCGTTTGGACCCCGCGCCTGGTGCCGTCCAGGTAGGTGAGCTTGAGCACCGGCTCCTTGAACACCAGGACCTGGGAGAACCCCAAACCGTCGTCGCTGGCGAAAAGGCCCAGCTGCCCTTGGATGGCGGTGGCGCTGCTGGCGGCAGCGTACGTCAGGATCTGCTGGTCATTGAGGAAGAAGACGACGCCGTGGGCACCGGCGACCAGCAACAGGTGCATCGTGCCCTCGGCCGTGCCGCTGAACGTGTCCTCGACTTTCCCTGGTACAGCCAGCTCCCATTGCGTCGCCGACGGGTTCCAGCGGACGGTGAGCGCGCTGCCGATCTTGATGCCAAAGGCGCCGGCAATGGCTTTGCCATCCTGCTGCGCCACGGTGACGTTGACGCCGTAGCGCGCATCGTCGTCGGAGCCGTTGAGCTTGACCGTGTCGTCGCTGGTGCCCTGGTGGGTGAGCACCTGGTTGACCACCTGCCATGCAGACGCGCTGCCGGACCATCGGCTCTGCCAACCATCGCCGTCGCGGAAGTCATCCCACGGTCCGCCGTCCCGGGCACGGATGCGGAGCTTTGAATTCGGGTCAGGATCGGCCGCATCGAACATCGACAGCCCGGCTGCGGTGTAGTGATGCGAGCGAACACTGGTGACGCTGTCGTCGGGACCAGTCGAGCCAATCGTCCGTAACCGGTTGTCGTAGAACGTGCGGCTAGTTTCGCCATTCGGTCCCAGCTGCGCGATCTCGTAGCGGGTGGTGTCGTCGTAAACCTTGCCGGCAAAGTGACTGACCAGTGGAATGAAGCAGATGTTGTCGACCAGCAGCTCGGCGTTGCCCGTGTTCGTGAGCTTGGCCGTCACTGCACCACCATTTCCGCCGACGTCTAGATGCTTGAACAGATACTGCCATGCAGTGCCCTTCGGCACAGGAATAGTGGTCTTGCCCGCCGGCGTCTCCAAGGCCCACGCAGCGTCCGTATCGCCCTTCACCCAGCAGGAAAAAACATAGATCCCGCCGTCCGCGGCGAGGGCCGTGTTGGTAAGCGAGCCTCCTTCCGGCAGATGCGCGCAATACGCTCCGGTGTGCGCATCGCCGGCCTCAACGCCGGCGCCGTTTCCAGCGAAGCTCCACGCCGCCAGGTCTTCGTAGGGTTGAAACCCGACAACGGCGGCGTTTCTTGCGTTGACGAGCTTCGCCACCGGCCACGCGTCGTCTGCATCAAACAGGTTGGTCGAAACCACACCGGCGGGGTCGACGCCTTGGCTCAACAGCCCCTTCCTGTTGCGGCCCGTGAAGGTGTACTGCAGCACCCAGCTGGGGTTTTGCGTCGGCTTGGCGAAGTCGAACTCGGCGCTGCCTGAGCCTCCCCAGAAGTACGCCGTGCTGATGTCCCACACCGCCGGGAGCGCCGTTCCCCACGCATTGCCATAGATGAAGGCGAAGGATTGCGCCGTGCCGCTACTGTCGGCGAACGTCATCTGCGCCGCCGCGGTCAGCCGCCGCGCCGACTTCATGCCGGGGAATTTCGTCCAGGCGTAGATGTAGCTGACCGTGCGGGTATCTTTGACACCGCGCGAGTTGTACTGCGTAGTGCTGTTGGAGAGTTGCTGTGCGGTCTTGGCATCGTAGTCGAAAGTTTGAGTGTAGCCCAGGATCGCGGTCTTGCCATTACTCTTCGACCCATCGAGCGGCATGACGGGGAGGCCGGGCTGTTGGTGGGCTACTGCCGCCGACTGCAGCGTGATGGTGTTGTCAATCGGGCAGAAGCCGCCATCGGCTTCAGTCGTGTAGGTTACCGGCGCCCAGCTGTTGGTGGTGATGGCCACGACATCGCCGCCGGCATTGTATTCGGTGACGGTGTGCATGTAACCATTGGCAAGACTGTAGCAGGAAGCAAGCGCCTTGCTGCCGGCAAGACCGTTGTAATACTCGTAGACGGTCTTGCCGAGCTGGGTCTTGCCGTCGGCGGCAGAGATGCGGGTGGCCGTGGCGGTGGGATATTGGGCCACCGTGCCGGACGGATCGAAGACGGCCTGGGCTTTGGCGTAGTCATAGGTCGTAGCGAGTTCCTGAACGCCCGTCTTGATGGTCAGTTGCGAGACCACGCAGTCGGTTGGGTCGGCCAGGGCGTGGTTAAGGATGCGGTGCAGAGTGAACGATCCGACCTCACCGAAGCTCAGCGCGAGCGAGGAGTAAGTGGCGAAGGCCGTGGCGCCGCACAGCACCGCCGAGGTGTCGCCCGCCTGCACCCGCTGCTCGGTGTAGGCTGCCGGTGTCGTGAGAATGTTGCCGTTCTTGAGTAGGGCGACATACGCATTGTAGGCATCAGCGTTCTCGCTGTCGTCGCGGTTGTCGTAGTTTTGAAAGGCGATGAAGGTGGGCCCGACGTTGGCAATGGTGCCGCAGGCCCCCGTCGGCAACGGATTGTGCGCGCTGCTAACCGGCAGCTTCCAAGCAGCGGTGATCTCGGTGGCGCGGGCATAGACCTCGTTGCCGATGGTGAGATAGTCGCCGGCGAACGCCGGCCCGCGCGGGTACTGGTCGGAGGCAGTCGGGGTCTGATCCAGGCTGAAGGGCTCCCACTGACCCGCGACCGGGTTGAAGGCACTGCCCTCGAGCGATTGGTACTCGCCCCCGCTCAAGCTGGCCTTGACGACGGTGTCGACCGTGGCGGCGAGGCTGTCAGTCGCCGCGTCCCAGTCGAACGGCGTGGCGGCTTGCCACTTGGCCCCGTCAAAGCGCCAGACGTTGCCGGCGTTGGCAACCACACTGCCGGCGACCTGGCTCACGCTCGCGGGGGAGGCCCCTTGGGTGGTCTGCAGCGTTTCGTGCCAGCCGGTGAAGTTGCGGTCCCACCAGATGAGGTGGAGTTGGGCGGTGTTGCTGTCCTGGAGCGACGTTCCGGCGACGAAGCCCTGGCCCATCTGCCAGTAGGACCAGGCGTAGAGGCTGCTCCAAGGGATGGCCTCAAGTGATTCAAACGTGCCCGACGGGCTCGTCTGCCACGCATACGAGCCGTCGAGATAGCTGATATAGGGCTCGGAGTTGACGACGGTGTCGCCGTTGAAGAAGGCCACCGCCAGGGTGTTGTTCTGCGCGGCCAGCGCTGCCCTGGTGGTGTTGGTGTCCTGGCTGAAGAACTGGTCGCTGGCCCAGGTCTTGGTGACCCGGTTGTAGGCCAGGCGGAACAGATAGGCGGTGCCGGACACATGAATGGCCGCGAGATCGCGTCCGGCGACCAGCACGGTCTCGTCGAGCGTGACGCTCGCTGGAATGCTGGTGAGCGCGTAGGGCGCGCCAGCCGGCGCCGACCACTGCCCGAACCGGTAGTCTTCCTTTTGAAAGAGATAGACGTTGTCGGTGCCGTCGGCCCCAATGTTGTGGAAGTACAGCGCGAAGAAGTCGGAGCCGAGCGCCACCAGGATTTCGTCCAGCTGATCGCCCGCCGTGGGATCGCTCGCCGTCGTCGCCGGGTTCACCCCCTCGAGGACGGTCTCCCAGGGATCCGACCAGCGGCCACCGTAGCTGTAGACCCGCAGCAGCAGCTCCTGCGCCTCTTGGGCGTACCAGCCGACGATGATGAAGTCGGCGCCGAACCACAGCTTCGGGTACGCGTCATCGAAGGCGCCATCGTACTTGCTGCTGGACGGCCGCTCGGCCTCGTAGGTCAGATTGAAGACGTTCTGCGGCTGCGTGGGATCGGCGAGCGCGAGGTCGGTATAGGTCCAGGTGACTTGACCGCCGGCAGGGTAGGTCACGGTGGTCAGCCGACCAGCGCCGGTGCTGCCCTCCTCGAGGTTGTAGGCGAACGTCATCGGCGGCAGCACGTCCACGCCGTGGCGCTGTTGCGCCACCTGGGTGAGATAGCGCTTGCACCGATCGGTGGTGGCGGTGGCGCCGCTGGCGGTCGAGCCCAGGTCCTTCACTTCGTAGCCGAAGAGCAGCGAGTAGTAGACGACCGAGCCGTCGCTGCCCGGCGGGCAGATGTCGATCTGCGCCAGGTAGCGGGTCTCATAGCGGTCCTGGTAGGCCGCCGAGGGCGCCTCGCCGTTGACGGTGTTCGGTGCCTGGTACTCCAGCGAATCCTTGTCGTTGTAGGTCAGGCGGACGTTGCGGTTGTAGGCGTCGGTGATCTGGCTGAGATAGCTGGCGCGCGTGTAGGTGAGCGCCTTGCTATCGAGCGTGGTCACGGTGCCGGTGTCTTCGGTGTAGGCGTAGACGACCTGGTTGCCCCACGGATTGGTCATGGTCGACAGGTTCCAGACCAGACCGAACCGGGTCGGCGCATTGCCGGTGCTGGAGCTGTTGCCGGCCCAGTTGCCCCAGCGCACGCCCCACTGCACCGTACTCCGCCCGGACGCGGCATCGCCGAAGACCAGGGTCATGCCGTCGTCGCGCACCACGGTCCAGGTCTCGGTGGCGGGCGTGAAGCTGAACAACCACAAGGCGTTGAGCGGATCGGCGAAGGTCAGGGTCTCGTCCGCCGATCCCGCCGTACCGGTCCAGGAGACCAGGGTGAGCGGATGCGCATTGCCGCCGGTGTTGAGGGTGAAGGTGCCCTCCAGCCACGACGCCGTGCCACCGCCGGAGAACGCAATCGAGTCGAACGGCATCGACCAACCGAGGCCCAGCACACCGGTCGGCGCCTCGAGGTTCCTGGTCGTCACCTGCTGACCGACATTGCTGCCATAATAGCCCGTCAGCAGCGCGTTGAGGCCTTGTGGGCCTTCGAGAACGACCAGCTTCAGCGGCAGGTTCACGTCGCCACGATAGAGATTGACGCTCTTCGCGACATTCCCAATCGCGCTGCTATCCAGCTGAAACCCGCGGACAAAAGGTGCCGACACAGCCCTCTCCCATCCCATCTCAGCGTGATCCCTGGAACCCTATCCCCAATCCCCGTCCGTAGCAGCGTGGACTTAGAGTAGAGCCTTCGCATCCGATGCGCCGGTTCCGGTTGATCGCCTCGCGTCTTGGGCGGCGCGGAAAGGTGGGCTTGGCGAAGGTCGCGTTGCCCTGAGTTTGCCTTTCCGAAGCTGCTCAGGGGAGGCGCTATCTTCGGCCGCGCACATGGTTGGGATGGCGAGGCTCGCTGTTGCGCGGAACTCGGCACGACAATACTCAAGATTGGATTGATCCGTCGCCCTTGAGATGCGCTCCAGCCACCCCACAACGTCACGGCAACGGTCGCTTCGAACGAGCGCTACAGCGCGGTGTAGCCGTTCGCATGCCCATTTCCGCCAAGAAGCCCACGAAGGGCGATCGCGAGCGCGGGTCTGTCGTGCGTCAAGCTGACGTGTAGGTTTGACGAGATCTCACGGGCGGTGGGCTTCGGTTCGAATGGACGAGCTTGGACCGAAGGGAGTCGAGTCGATCGGCGGGAGCGGCCGAGTCTTTGACGATGGAGTATAGAGGAGCCGGGCTCGACTGAAAGGAGCCTGACGATGTCTACGATAATCACCGACACCATCACGCATGCAAACTCTCGCTCGGTCCATATACCGTGGAACAAGGGCAAGCTCATCGGCCAGAGGCCGCCGCTGAAGGTGCGCGAGGTCTGAGCCATCCGCAGCCGATTGCAGCAGCGGCGGTCCGCCCGCGACATGGCGATGTTCAACCTTGCCGTCGACAGCAAGCTGAGCGGCTGCGATCTCGTGAGCCTGCGCGTGGACGACGTGTGCACGGGCGGTCGGCTGCGGACGCGCACCATGGTCCGCCAGAAGAAGACGGGCCATCCGGAGCAGTTCGAACTGACCGACCAGTGCCGGGACAGCGTCGCCGCTTGGATCGCAGAGGCCCGGCTACACGACAGCGACTGGCTGTTCCCGAGCCGGAAGGACCGGACGGAGCATTTGACGGCCCGCCAGTATGCTCGGCTCGTTCACCGGTGGATCGCGCCGAGGTCGGGCTGGAGACGACGGCCTACGGGACGCACGCGCTGCGGCGGACCAAGGCGACGCTGATCTACCGCAAGACTGGCAACCTACGAGCCGTCCAGATCCTCCTCGGGCATACGAAGATCGAGAGCACGGTGAGGTACCTCGGCGTCGAAGTGGGCGACGCGCTCGCGATCGCCGAGCATGTCGATCTCTGAGTGCCTAAGGGCGGCCGGGACGATACCCGGGCCGCCGCGCCAGAGAACAACGAAGATGCAACAGCTCGATCGTGTCACGCAGGCGCCCGAGACCATGGGCGGACGGCCCAGCATCCGTGGAACCCGGGTCACCGTGGGGACGGTCGTCGGGCGGATTGGAGCCGGGCGCTCGGTAGAGGAACTCCTCGCGGACGATCCGTACCTCGAGCGCGAGGACATCGCTCAGGCACCTCGCTACGCCGCTCGGCGCGCGGAGGAGCGGGAGATCGCACTGCCGACCGCATGAAGCGGCTCATCGACATGAACCTGTCGCCGCGATGGATTGGCGCGCTCGAGGCTGCCGGGTTCGAGGCGCTGCACTGGGCCGACGTCGGCCCCCTGGACGCACCGGACGCCGAGATCATCAGCTTTGCGAGGAATGGCGATCTCGTCGTTCTCAACTGTCGACCTCAACTCCGGCGCGACGCTCGCCGTGACGAGGGGCGCCGAGCCGAGCGTGGTTCAGCTGCGTGCGGACGACCTCTCGCCGGAAAAGTCCGCCGCCGTTGTCGTCGCGGCTCTCACTGCGGCCTCTGAGGAACTCGAACGCGGAGTGGTGCTGACAATCGATGCGAAACGCGCGCGTCTCGAGCTTCTGCCTTTGTATGAAGTATGAACAAGCAATCGTGCTGCGCCACTCCGCCGGCGCACTGAACAGGCGCGAGACTGGCGAGCTCGACCCGAACTCGCGCTCTTTCGCTCCCGCAGTCGCGGTGTCGGCATCACACGTCGGGCAACTGCGGGTTTGAGACGAAACAGATGATGGTGGGCACGTCTGCTGTCTGCATCTTGACGACCTAACCGTTGAACGCTCCGACTTCCCTTTAAGGCCGCACAGGGGCATCGAAGGAGTACGCTGGGCATGACCGCCAGCCCAGCCTTCGTTTCCTCAACACAGACAACGATCTTGCTCCATTTTCGTTCTTATCACGCCATCCCCCGCGCACATGTCCGAGCAGCGCGACGACGACCTCGCCTTTGACATTGCCTACGCGCTGTCGCGCCAGCGGAAGGTGCTCCGGCGCATCCCTGATCACAAAGACATCGAGCACCTGCGGCTCGCGGCGAAGGCCGTGATCCGGCATCTCAGGCTGTGCGGGTGGCGGCTGGACAAGAAGCCGCCAATGAAGGCGCGCACGAGTGGGCGGTCGGATGGCGCTCCGTAGGGCTGTGCGACCGGCCACGCGCCCCTGCAAGTACGCTGTCGGCGGAACGAGACTGCTCTTGCTACACACGAGCCGAACCGCTGACGCCAGACGTCGAGGTGCAAGAGTACTGGCGCTACACCAGGTGTCGTGGTCGCGGCAGGCCATTCGCTAAGGAGACGCAACGAGCCGCTGCCGGACCGACACCAGATCCCGCCCGCCTTCCGCCCAAGGACCCGCACCATGAACGAACTCCAGAAGACCATCGAGACAGTGGCGATTCACGAGTTGTTGGCGCGCTACACGCTTAGCATCGACGGACACGATTCGATGGCGTGGGCGGCGTGCTTCAGCGAGGACGGCGTGTTCGTCATGGGCGACCTGGCGCTCCGTGGCCGCGCCAAGCTACAGGCCTACGCCGATGTCCACGCCCAGCTCGGCACGCGGCACATCACGTCCTCGCCACTCTACACCATCGCGGAGGACGGTTTGGTGGCTACCGGGCGAGCCTCCGCGGTCCTCGTCGCGGCGACGCCGAAGGGCCTTCGCACCATCTTCGCCGGCTTCTACGAGGACCAGCTAGCCAAGGTCGACGGCGCCTGGCTCATCAAGCGCCGCGCAACCAACTCAGCGACGATACCCGACCACCCCGAGATAGCATCGCATCTCGCGGACCCGGACGTTGCCCAGCTGGCCCAACCTCTCCTCGATGCCTGGAACCGACTGGGCGAGCCGGCCTGAGCTGGCTCAGGTCGCAGCCTACAACAGCGTCGCAGGTTCGATCAGGCTCGGGTCGTCGTTGCGCACGTCACCGACGCGGCGGTCGACCGGCCTCGCCGCGAGCGTGCCAGTGGGCGCTGGCCGATGAGCCCTTTAGCAGGGTCCGGCGCCCCCTCTAGCCACGTCTCCGGCGCCAGGATGAGCGGCATGCGGTTGTGCAGCGCCTCCACGTCGTCGTTGGCGGCCGTGGTCACGATGGTGAAGCTCACGAGCGTCGAGCCGTCATCCTCGCGCTTTCGCTCGTAGAGCACGCCGAACGCCATGAGGTCGCCCTTGGTTGGCTCTAGCACGTACGGCTGTCGGTTCCCCTTCGGACCTGTCCACTCGTAGAAGCCGTTGACCGGGACAAGCCAGCGACGGCCCTTGAACGCGCTGCGGAACGAAGGCTTGGAAGCGACGGTCTCACCGCGAGCGTTGATGAGCTTTGCGGCGCCGGAGCGGTCCTTTGCCCAGCTCGGCACCAAGCCCCAATGGGCCATGCTCAGCGAGCGCTTGCCGTCTGTAGTGGAGACGATTGGCGCGAACGGTGTCGGCGCGATGTTGTAGCGCGGTTTAAGGTTCGGGCGCTGGCCACCGAGGTCGAGGGCGAAAGCCCGCTCCAGCAGCTCAACAGGGGCGTAGTGGAGATAGCGACCGCACATCGCTGGCCTGCCATCATTTCCGCTGCTTTGGCTTGGTCGCTTGCAAGCCCGCCTCGATCAGGCGGCGGATGGCCTCTGAGCGCGAGGGAACGCGGTTCTCGTACCGCCATTCATCGATACGCTCGATCAGCTCTGGCGCCATCTCTGTGATGATACGCGGGTTCAGGTTCTTGCCGCTCCTGCTCATAGGAACACCGTACCTGCTCGCAACGCATATGTGAACCATGCGGTTGACATCTGCGCATATGTGGTGCGCATATGCGCGACCCGGAGCGGTGTTGGCGCACCAACTCCGGGCCTAACCACCAACGATCCATGGGAGATCGCGATGGCTACGCCTTCCCTAACACAGACCGAACCTACCCGCCGCGCACCCGCCCACTACCAGCCGCCGGCGGCGGTGGAGCGGTTCAAGCGCATGCGCCGGGCCAATGAGTTTCGCCAGCGGCTCGCCTTGGTTGGCGAGGTGTTCAGCGAGCCCACCGGCTACTTTCCCGACCCCATCAATCAGGATGAGGTCGAGCGCCTGCTCAAGATGGGCGACCGAAAGTTCTACTACACGGATGAAGAGCTCATTGATTTCTCGTTGAACCGCGGCATACCCGCCGGCTGGCTGCTTCTCGGGGACATGCGCGACCTTCTCATCCACGGCCGGATCGGTGCGCTGGCGCCTCGTGGTCACACCAATGCTCTATGGGAAAGAGCACGCGAGCCGGGAGGGAACCGCATTTCCTGGGCGTTGCGCGAGTGGCGGAACCAGGCCGACCTGCTGCCCGCCAGCTCGGATGAGAGGAGCACCGCCATCGCTGAACGGCAGGCCGAGCACGTCAGGTGGGCGGTCGAGACCGTGCCCTGCAACACCGAAGAGCTGCGCACGCAGATCGAGCTGTTGGTCGCGGCATCGCGTGGCGGTCAGGACTACGACGCCGAGCACGTCGACACCGTGCTGTGCTACGCGCTCGATGTCCTAGGGGCCAAGCTGGCGCCGGCGGAGGAAGCGACCACCGAAGACCCGGCTGGCGCCGACACGGAGGCCACCCAATGAGCGCACAGACGGCGCAATGACCGCGGAACGCGTGGCCGAAGAGCAGGCGATGCTGCTGCTGGAGGCGCGTACGGCATTCACGGCGTTGGCCGCTCAGCTCGACAACATGTCCATGGACCTGAACCTCAGCGAGCCGCCGACCGACATGTTCGTCGAGCGGCTCGGTGGAGCGTCCGCGCTTGCGCTCGCCATGCGGGCCAAGCTGAAGCATGCCGGGAATGAGCTAGACGAAGCTCGGCTACGGCAACCTCAGATGAGCCGGGAGGCTGAGGCGCCGGCAACGTAAAGGGCCTTCGCCTCCAACGACGATCGACCTACCCGCCCCGTGCCGTCACCGACGCGCGGGGGCGGTTGCTTTCGCGCGTCGTGCCGCTTGCGGGTGAGTTCGTCGGCTGCCTTCGGCCTAGTCGTGCCACCTACAAGAGCAGACGCTCTAGGTTAGCGCCCGGCCAGCGGCTTCCCCTCAGCCCAGTTCCATGGGCGTGGGCAGATAGCGGAAGCCATCACCCGCCTTGGCGAAGTGCCCCACGCCCGGCCACGGGAAGTGGTAGGCAATCACCGGAATGCGGTTGGCGGCCAGCATGTCCAGAAGTCGCACGCGCGTCTCGGCAGACTGCTTGGGATCAGTGTCATAGGCGAACTCCAGCCTCGGACGCTCCACGAGCAGCACTTGATGATGCGTCAGATCGCCGATGAAGCACAGCGAATCGCCATCAGACTCGATCACGAAGATGGTGTGGCCGACCGTGTGGCCTGGAGCAGCCATCGCCGTGATACCCGGCAGTATCTCCTCTTCGTCACGTACAAAAAGGATGCGATCGCGCACCGGCATCAGGTTATCGCGCGCGGCCTTGACGAACGGGCCTAGCTGACCGCTCAGCTTCGCTTCGTCAGTCCAATAATCGAAGTCGGCTTCGCTGATAAACACTTGGGCGTTGGGGAAAATCGGGCCGTTCTCGGCGACGATGCCACCAATATGGTCGATGTGTCCATGAGTGCAGACTACGGCGTCAATAGCTTCCGGCGCTATACTGGCTTCAGCCATACTTCTAAGAAGGCGTCCAGTCTTTTCGCCGAACATTTGAATGGCGCCCATTCCTGTGTCGAACAGAACCAATCGCCCATTGATATTGACGATTGGTGAGTTCTGCTCCAGAACTACATTGTCATTAGGCAAGAAGTTGTCGTGTAGTATCGTGTTGATTTCGGTTTCTTCAGCTCCGAGGAAGTTTCCGGCGGGGCTGCCGAGCGGCAACGGCCCGTCTGACACCATAGTCACTTGCGCCTCGCCGTGCATGAAGCGGTAGAAGTATGGCGCCTGATCGGTTGCGATGGGAGCGGCCGCGAGAGCGGACTCGAAAGGCGCGACTGCGCCGAGCGGCAGCGCCGCGGCAGCAGTGACGCCCAACGTGGACGTCGTCAGGAACTGGCGGCGGTTCGGTAGAGATAGCTTCATAGCGTTCCTCCCTGACTGCGGCGCATCACGCTCTCCCTCGTGAAGAGGATCTGACACCCGCCGGCGTGATGTGATCCGCGACCCCCTACGCGACCCCATCTAGCATGCATCTGGCCGACGGCGCCGCCCTAGAACGCGACCAGCGAGCCAGGCCCTTGAGATCTTCCTCGCCCAGCACGTCAGCGGGAATGCAACCCTCGCGACCGCCCCCGCGCAACACGCAGACATGCAACTGGTCTGGCGACCACGCTCGATCGAAGCTCGGCATTGCCGCGTGAGAGAGTGCCGGGAAGTTCAGGTGGCGGCTAAGGAGATGCCCAGTGCCCGAAAGACTGCGAGTGTCGACTGGAACTCGGTTAGCCCTGATTTCATACGTGAGATCCAGCGTCAAGGTGAGCTGATAGTCTCCGAGCAACGCGACACAGCCAACTCGATCGATCAGCGGGCAGGCGCACTCGCGGCTCTGACCACGGCGGCTGCCAGCCTCCTGTTCGTTACGCTCGCCCTACGAGATCCCGAAGCACCGCCGCTTGGGAGTGCGCTGTGGGTTCTAGCGGGCATGATCCTTGGCTGGTTCGCAAGCGCTTTCCTTGCGGCCTTAGCGTTGCTGCCGCGACGGTCCCGAGCTGCAGGCGCATGGCCACACACATGGTTCGACGCGCTGGCTTCGGAAAAACGGACTGAGCGTCAGCTTCTCGGCGACGCTGTCGTGAAACTTGAAGACGTATGCGCGACGAACCGGCTTAACAATCAGCGCCGAATTGTGTGGCTCAAGGTCGCTCTCTGGATTGCTGCGGTGCCGCCATTCATTGCACTAGCCGCGACGGCGGCCGTCACTTTGGCGGCTTTGGAGGTGGACCTGGTCGCGAAGGCCCTGGCCTGTCTACGGGCCCCTCTTTAGGTCCGCGGTCTTCTTCTGGGTTCGAGGGTCGCTGGGGCTTCTGAGGCAACGCTGCGACTGGAACGCCCATCGCAGCGCGAACCACGCTCGGTCGGCGAGCACCTAAGAGGCCAGAGTCGGTTCTCTGAACAGTGCGCAACGGACCCAACTGGCAACATCTGTTCCCCCTGCCTTCCCCGGCCGAGTCCTCGGGGAACAGAAACGCGCTCAGCGGGAGCTAACTCGTTAGCGGAATTGGGGCGAGCGAGGGGACTTGAACCCCCGGCCTCCAGAGCCACAATCTGCGGCATCGCTCACACGGGTGTCCACAAGCGTCCACGGGTTGCCAGAAAAGCTTGATGGCCCTCTTACTTTCGTGCACGGACGTGCACGCGCGTCGCTCACATATCGCTCACACGCGCGTGCACGAGCACGGAGTTCGGTCATGGCCACGCTCGACGATCGCCTCGCTAAGAGCCTGCCGGGGCCAGAGGACGGCAAGCGCGAATGCACCCACTGGGATGATCTTGAAGCCGGCCTCGGCATCCGGGTGCTGGCGAGCGGCCGGCGATCGTGGATCGTCCGGCTGCGGGTCGGTTCAGGCCAGCGCTTCGTCACGCTCGGCGACGTGCGGACTATACCAGCCAAGAAGGCGCGATCATCGGCCGGCGACCTGAAGGCGAAAGCGCGCCTCGGCGACGATCCGCGCGCCGAGATCGAGGCGAAGAAGAAGGCGGCGAACAGGCAGCCCGATCAGAGCTTCCGAGCGCTCGCCGAGCTTTACCTCGAGCGTGACGCTCGGAGGCGGCTCAGGCCACGATCCTATGACGGCGTGCGCCATTCCCTTCTGAGCCTCGCGGCCCCCTTCCACGGCCTCGACGCTGCCGCTTTGACTCGACGCGACGTCGCCGAGCTGGTGCAGCGGTTGGCGTCTAGCAGCGGCGCCCGCGCGGCCGACCTGGCAGGCGTGCACCTGTCCGGCATGTTCAACTGGTCCATCGCTTCGGGGATCCTCGAGGTGAACCCGGCAAGCCGGCTGCCGAAAGCGTCGCAGAGCGGAGGCCGTGACCGCGTGCTCCCCGACGCTGAGCTCGCGAACGTGTGGCGCGCTGCGGACCCGGCAACCGAGTACGGGGTCATCTTGCGGTTGCTGATCCTGACGGGCCAGCGCCGCGAGGAAATCGGCGGCCTGCGTTGGGATGAGCTGCGCCTCGAGGAGGCGATGTGCGTGCTGCCTGCGACGCGCACCAAGAACAAGCGCTGGCACGAGGTGCCGCTCTCAGATCAGGCGCTCGCCGTCCTCCGGGTCTGCGAGCAGCGGCGGCTTGCCGGCCGCGAGCATGTGTTCGGCACCGGCCGCGGCGGGTTCCAGGCTTGGAGTATCTGCAAGGCCCGGCTCGATGAACAGCTGGGCGACGCCGTGAAGCGTTGGCGCGTGCATGACCTCCGGCGAACGGTCGTGACCGGCATGGTCGAGCTCGGCGTGCTTCCGCATGTCGTTGAAGCCGTGGTCAACCACGTCAGCGGGCACAGGGCGGGCGTCGCCGGCATCTACAACCGCGCCAGCTACGCAGTCGAAAAGCGCGACGCCATGGCCCGGTGGGGTGAGCACGTCGAGGCGCTGGCGGCCGGGCGAGCACCGAAGGTGACGCCGCTGCGAGCGAGGGTAGCCCCATGAACGAGCTACCGCGGGGGAAGCCGATGTCGCCGCAAGGGCTGGCGCAGCAGGACCCGACCCGCCGGAACTCACAGCCTGACGGCCCGGGAACGCGCGGGGACGCTGCGTGCGCGCGCCAAACCGATCTAGCAAAGGTGAAACGAAGGCGTCGACGGATTCGGGTGCAGGCGCGTCGTCGGCGGTTCGCGCAGCCAGCGTTGGGCGAAATCGACGAGAACTCGTCTTTAGCGGAGGCGATCGAGGCCAACTACTTTCAAACGGCCGTCTTGGGCCAAGATCCCGGCCCATACAGCCCAATCCACCAATGGTCTGCACTACGAGATATTCAGGACCTTAAAGAAAAGTACGAACGTGGTGATCGCGGTGCACTGATTGATGTGGCGAAGCACGTCGCTCATCACGGCCTGCGGTTCCCAGAGTGGGCCCGGACGCCGTTCGTTCATGCCTGGCGAGAGGTGGCTCACTACCGCGTCAGCTCCTGGGATGACGTGTTTGGTCGCAAGATACCCAAAGGGAGGCACCGCTCAAGAATGGAAAAAGAATTTCGTCTCGCGTTTCAAATATATTCTGAAATTACTGGGATGCGCGAGAAAGATAAGAAGAGCGCCCCACTAAGTGATGATTTGTTCGAGCAAGTCGGTCGGCGATTCGGTGTAGCGAAGACGGTCTGTCGGGAGCTTTTCGAACACGCGCGGAACCAATGGAAGGAGCCGCCGCTGCCCTAGCGAGCGATAGCACGCCAGCGCCGGAAAATCTGAAAACTCCCGGCATTACAGCGCAGGCACGCGCAGGTACGTGGTTAGACGCTCAATCACAGGGGCGTCCAACCATGCCAACCACCACCGACTGTGCGTCCGAGAGATCGACGAAGCCAGGGGAGGGCCGGCGGCTTCAGGATCCGTATGCACCGCTCGATCCTGACCGCTTCTACAGTGTCGTCGACGTCGCCGAGCGCGCCGGCCTAAGCCGCTCGCGCGCCTACATGGCCTTTCATGAGGAAGAGGAGAAACGTCGCGGTCTGCCGCATCTACGGAGCGTGCACGTTGGATCGTCGCGTCGAATACGCGGCACCTGGCTCAAGGAGTTCCTCGACAGCCTGGCGCGGGGACGTGGTTGAGCTACCGCCGCGGTACGCCGCGCTGAAGGCCGCGCCAAAATTGCTCAAAGGAAAGGCGGCGGCCCCGGCGGTCTTTATGGTGCTGCTCGACTGCGCTGGCCACGATAACCTTGCCTATCCAAGTATTCGCACGATTGCTTCGCGGTCAGACCTGACGGAGCGGTCTGTATCCAGGGCGATCGCCGAGATCGAGGCCGCGGGCCTTCTTCGATGCGAGCGCTGCCCCGGCCGCCCCACCCGGTATCGGCTTCTGGCGCCGGAGGTCCCGTCCGGGGGTGACGCTGGCGTCGGGGGTGACAGTGGCGTCAGGGGTGACGCTGCCGTCGGGATGACAGAGCCGTCGGGGACCCCTGACACACACGTCACCCCACCCCTGACTCCTGCGTCAGGCAAACTACCCAATAACGACCTAGAGAACGACCCACGCGCGCCTAGCCGCGCGCGGGAGGGGCCTGCGGCGCTTGGTGATTCGTTCGAGGACGAGTTCTGGCCGATGGCGTTGCGCAAGGTCGACGAGCAGCGGGCGCGCAAGGCCTACAGCACGGCGCTACGGAAGATCCCCAAGGCGGAGCTTTTGGCAGCCTGGCGGCATGCGAACGCGCGCTGCGCCGAGCGTCCGCGCTACGCGCCCAACCCGGCGCGCTGGCTCAGAGGCGAGCGCTGGAACGACCCTGAGGAGCAGCACGAGGACCCGCAGTCCGATCCGGCCCCTGAGCCGATCGCACGTGGCGACGAGCTCCGCATCCGCTGGGTCGTCATGCGGGACAGCCCGATCGTCAAGGCGAACCCCCGCTATCTCGAGCAGTGGTTCACCAAGGCCGAAATCGTCCTGCTGCGCCAGCTCGACGAAGAGGAGCGACCGCGCGGTCCAATCCCGAGCGACCGGCAGCTGGCGGAGGCCGGCTATGCGTGACGGAAGGTGCTTGGCCATGGACGCCGCGGGATCCGGTAGCCCAACCGCCCGCGGGATTCGCCTCGCGAAGCAGCGCAGCGCCGCAAGGGGGTGTGTTCAACGCAGACCCTTGGCGGGCGGCCCCCAGCTCTTTGACCGTCGCGATTCGCTACGGTCATTCGCCCCGCGCGCCGCTCCTCCCGTCCTGCGGCGTCCAGTAGCGCCCTTCGAGCGACGCCATCTCAAGCTGAGCGCGGAACCCCTCGATGCTCACAGGCTTGATCGAACGTGCGGCCTCGGGCGCGCGAAGTTGAGCGCCGTTCAACGCGTTGCTTTCCTCGTCGAGGAACTCGCCAGGCGTCCAGCCGGCGCCGTTGGCCGGAAGCATGCTGACCGCAGACGCGCGGCAGATCTCTGCGAGCCTGTTGCTACCTCGTTCGTGGCCGGTGCTGAACCCACCCAGCTGACCATTGGGGGGAGGGGCGGTCCAGAACTTCACGAACCTCGCGTTCCTAGACCGTCCCCGAAGTGTCGCGCGCGTCGCCGCGAAATTCGACCCTGTTTTTTCTGGCTGACAAGGGAGTTCGAGCCATGCGCGGACGCAGGCCGAAGCCGACAGAGCTCAAGGTGATCGATGGAAATCCAGGGAAGCGGCGGTTGCCGAAGCAGTCGGCGGCCGACGGGATCGAGCCGGAGCCACCCGTCGAGCTCGACGACCTGGCTCGGGCAGAATGGGATTACATAGTCCCCCTCCTAAAGGCGGCAGGTGTGCTCTCGAGCCTCGACCGCGCCGCGCTGGCGGTCTACTGCGCCGCCTTTGGCCGTTGGCGACGCGCTGAACTCCTGATCAAGGCTGCCGCTGAGCAGTCGCCGCACCAAGGCGGTCTACTCACCAAGGCGGGCACCGGGGCGATCAAACCGCACCCGCTCGTGGCCATCAGTGCAGCCGCCGCCCGCGACGTCGTTCGTCTTGCGGCCGAGTTCGGTCTCAGTCCGGTCGCTCGCTCGCGCCTGCGCCTCGACCCCAACAAGCCACCGGGAGGCAAGTTCACAGGCATGATCGGCGGGCTTCCTGGCGACCGGGCATGACCACCGCGACCGCCACCGACCTCCTCGTCCGCATCGACGCGACGACGGAAGCGCTACGCCGCGAGCTCCGCCGGGCCGATCGCACTGTCGAGACGTCGACGCGGACGATCAACCAGCAGCTGGTGCGCATCGAGCGGGGCTTTCAGCGCACCGGGCGGGCCGCGCAAGTCCTAACCGCCTCGATCGCCGCCGTCGGCACGACGTTCGCCGTCGGGCGTCTGACACAGGCCGGCCGCGGTGCGCTGGCGTTCGCCGACGACATCCAGACGGCGGCCGACAAGATCGGCGTCTCGGCCGAGGAACTGCAGATCTTCCAGACGGCCGCGGCGCAGTTCGCCGACCTGGCGCCCCAGCAAGCCGAGGTGGCGCTGCAGCGGTTCACCAGGCGCGTCGGCGAGGCGGTCAACGATACCGGCGAGCTGAACGAGACGCTGAAGCAGTACAAGGTCGCGGTGGTCGACGCCGAGGGCGGCACCCGGCCGATCCTCGATGTGCTCCGCGACTATGCCGAGGTGATCAAGAACGCCGGCAGCGGGCAGGAGCAGCTCCGGCTTGCGTTCAAGGCGTTCGACAGCGAGGGCGCTGCGTTCGTCAACGTCATGCGCCTGGGCCGTGAGGGCCTTGAGGACTGGGAGCGCACCGCGCGCGAGCTGTCGCAGATCATGGCGAACGACATGGTCCGGGCGGCGGCGAAGGCGAGCGACGAGCTCCAGCTGATCCAGCGGAGTGCCAGCACCGCGTTCAACGTGGGCGTCGCCGAGGGCTGGAACGACACGCTCAACGATGCTGAGGGCACGGCCCGCGACCTTGCTGCAGCCAGCCGGAATCTCGGGGAGGTTGTCGGCGCGGCGATGGCCTTTGCCACACAGAACGCCGATGCGCTGCTGCAGCGGCTCGAGGAAATCTCGCGGGCTGTCCTTGCCGTCACCTTCGCGTTCAGGGGGTTCGAGATCGGCATCCGGCGCGGGCCCCTCAGCGCCCTCGTCGGCAGCGGCATCGGCGCGACGGGCGGCTTCTTCGCGGTGGAACTCGACCGATGACACTGTTCTGCGGCTTCCTGGCGCCAGAGCGCGTCGTGATCGGCGCCGACACGCAAGCCAGCGAGCCTGACGAGACCGGCCGGTTGTGTGTTGACGGTCGACACGTCTCGAAGCTGGTGACAGTGCCGCATCTCCATGCCGTGGTGGTCTGCCGGGGAGCCGTTGAGATGGCGCGGGTCGTGCAGAGTGCGCTCTTGAACATCGGCAGTGACGACCTCGAGTTGGTGGCAACCGGGCTAGGCATCTTTCTCGAGCCCTACCGCGACATGAAGCCGTCGCCCGAGGATCTGGCGATCGATCCAGAGGGCGCCGAGGCCTTGGCGGGCTGGAACGTGCTGCTCGTCGGCTACGATCCGAAGCTCGAGGTCTGTGGCGCCTGGTTGTTCGCTAGCGGCGAGCACGGCGCGAAGATCTGGGGCCAGCGGTTCCAACGAGGACCGCTGCTCGGCTCCTCAGACCAACTGAGCGACGCAGAGACGGTTCTGGTGACCAGGCTCGCCCATTCGGAGCCGTCGATCGATAGCGTCACCGCCATCGCCGCGCTTCAATATGAGAAGCTGACGGACGATCAGCGCCGGATCGGCTTCGGCGGGCACCTGACGATCGCCGACATCGATGCGACCGGCATCCGGCTCGAGCTGCGGCGGGACTTCTTCGCCGAAGCGTGACGCTGCCTTCTCGGGATGTAGCTTCAATCTACGCCCCGGGCGCCCTTGGTGGCGCTCAACGCGTGCAGGGTCGGAGCTAAACGCCGGCCCTCGCCGTCATGAGAAGGGTGTCGGAACTTCCGACACCCTTCCTGCGCCCGCCCAGGAGATTGCCGGCTTGGGCGAAATCCAATACAACACAGAGCAGCCCGAGGCGGTGCAGCAACACCAGCCCCGGGCCTAACCACCAACGATGAAGGGACCATCGAGATGGCTATGCACAGCCTAACACAGACGACGACCCGGCGCCGCGAGCTGCTGCAGCATGGCGCCGCCGCGCTGGCCGTTGCCGGTGCCAGCAGCACGGCACTTGCGGCGGCGCCGGAAAACCGCATTGGACCGATGGTCGAGGCGTGGTGCCGGCAGAATGCGCAAGTCAACGCGCTGAGCGCCGAGGCCAGTCGCCAAGGGGTGTACGACCCTGATTGGCAGATGCCGGCTGTGGTCGAAGCGCAAGACGCCTGCGACGAGCTTTGTGTCGAGATTCTGGCGATGGAGCCGCGCTCGATCGGCGAGGCGCGCGATCTGCTGCGCTTCGTGCTGCTCGGAACGTGCGACGGGCAGAATCCCAGAAATGACCGGGCCGAAATCGCCGCCCTGCACAGGGTCGTGGCCTGTCTCAGTGAGGTGGCGTCATGAGCACGAACGCCGCGATCGCGAACCCACAGGGCCGCGGAGAGGTCGCACTTCGCGTTGCCGCTTGGCGGCGGAACATCGACGCCTTCATCAGCGACGACGACGACGAGGACGCGAACGCGCTGTGGAGCGAGACGGACGGCGTTCTCTTCCAGGCCCTGTGTGAAGCGCGACCAACGACAGACCTGGAGGCCGCAGCCCAGCTAGAGGCGATCCTGATTTGGGCGCAAGGGTCGCTCTTGTCATCGCAGGACTATGACGTGACGGCGATCCGCAACGTGATTACTTATCTGCGGCGCGGTGAAGCCGAGAAGCGGGCCACGTAGCCACTGCCGCGACTCAGTCCTGACCTACCCGCCCCGTGCCGTCACCGACGCGCGGGGCTCTTTCTATGCGGTGAGGGGACCGAACGAGGCACAGACCAGAGCGGAGTAACCTAACGAATCGTGAGGTTATCCGAGAAGGGGTGGTCATCACGACCACCCCTTTGACCGTCACGATTCGCTACGGTCATTCGCTTGGAAAGGTCGATGTTGAACATAGACGTCGCCGGCGGTCGCCGGAATACCGTGACGATTGGCGACGGTATTCGTTCGTAGGTGTCTTCATGACGAAGATGCCTTCGGCCGGCGTTGGAGGCCTCCGGCGGCAGGTATGTCTGTGATGGACATGGCTCAGTTCTTCTGAGGGTAGCCTGCCTGGCGGCGTTGAGGGACCTGAGCGGAGTAACCTGACGAATCGTGAGGTTTTCCGAGAAGGGATGATCATGACGACCACCCCTTTTTCCGTCGCGATCAGCGACGGTATTCATTCCAAGGCACCTCCATCACGGAGGTGCCATCTTTTTGACGGCGTTGAGTGCCTTGCGCGAAAGGTATCACCATGATGGTGACACCCTTGCCGGCGCTGGCGATAAACGGGGGAGCGTTGAACACGCATCCCAAGGCTCGGTGGCGTCTACTGCCTCTGGCGCTTCGCCCCCGGCAGCGATGGCGCGGCCCAGATTGAAGCCGAACTCCGCCAGCATCCAACGCCCGGCGACCTCGACGCCAACGGGCGGGCCTGACCTTTACCGAAATCACGAGAGGCCAACCATCATGAGCTACTCGAACGCAGCCGACGATCTGGAAAGGACTGGGCCCAGGCTTTCCTACGTCATCCGGTCGCGCGCGGGCGATGTCCCCGTCTTTGTCGACACCGATGGTCGCGAGACCTGCTACCCAGGCTACCTGACTGTGTTGGAACTCCTCGACGCGTTGCAGGCGGAAGGTCTCGAGGTCCCGCGACATGCTCGGCGCGGGCTTATCCGGAAGTGCTCGGCGGCCCTGCGCGCCTGGACATACACCCAGCATGCTGAGCTTAGGCGCTGCCCCATCACCGGCACGTGGGTGTTCTCGCGTGAGGTCATCAGCACCTGGCGTTCGCAAGAAGGCGACGTGCTGATCCAGACCTACATCGGCGCGAAGTGGAACCGCAACGTCGTGCGGCTGTTCGGCTCCGGTCAGACGCCTCGATGACGCCCCATTTCCAACGCGGGTTAGAGCGGCGTCGGCGCGACAAGCTCAACCCGCCGGAGTGGGATGCCAGAAGGCGCAACGCTGAGAGATCCGAGCCGCAGAAGCGAGCACGCAACGTGGATCCGCTGCATGCGCTCAGTGGCCTTTCCGTCTGGCAGCGCAATGCCGCCGACAGGTTCCGCGTCGTCGGTGAGGGGGCGCACAGGTCGGTCGGGGGATCTCACCAGATTGTTTTTGCAAGAGCTCGTACCCAAGAACCACGAGATGGCCGGAAGGCGGATGAGTACATGTGCGCGCCGAAAGCGAGAATGCGTTCAATCGCTCCAGGATTGCCTTGAAGCCCGATCCCTGGCTTAGGCCCGAAATCGTCAAGCGCGTCGTACAACGCGTGGTGCTCGACTTTGAAAGCCTCTCAGCGGTTGCCCGGAGAATACCCCGGCAACACCAGCCGCCGGCTCGCCTCGGTCTCCAACTCCGCATACCGCCCATCGCTGAACCGAGGGCAATCTCGGGCGGCAACGGCGGAGCGAGAGCGAACACGATCCTATCCCGCGTCCGCGAGCAGCCGCTGGTAGGTCACCTGGTACTTGAAGACGTTGCGGACGTAGTGCAGCGGCTCGCTCGAGACGGTCTCCGCGACCGCGACC